>JBIOVM010000077.1:0-17657 GCA_044867785.1 Candidatus Rokuibacteriota bacterium
CTCCCGTCGCGCATGTCGACTTCCGCATTCGCGGGATGATCGGGCCCGTGGCGGACTTCCTGCGCCGGCACTACGTGCCCGGCCCCGGCCGGCTCCTGGTCGTGGGCGCCGACGTCACGGCGTCCACCGACGGGGGGCGGGTCGTGATCGATGCGCTCCGTCCGGGCCCCTATCTCCTGAGCTTCGATCCCGAGCTCGGCGTGCGCCTGGATGGAAGGCCGGCGCAACGTGGCTGGGTCGACCTGGCGGCGGGGCGGCACGAGGTGACCTGGCAGGGGCGGGGTGGAGCGATCCGGCTCGTCGCGGCCACGTGTCCGGAGCGCCGGATCCTGGGATCTCCCTCGAGCTGAGACGGCCGCCGGGGGAGGGGAGACGCCCGACGCGGCGGGCGCGAGCGCGGCGGTGGGCTAGGCGAGATGGCCGCCGTCGATGACGATCGTCTGGCCCGTCACGTAGCTGGCCGCGTCGGAGCAGAGGTAGACGACGGTCCCGGCCACCTCTTCGGGCTGGCCCGCCCGGGCCAGCGGCGTGCTCTTGAGGTACGCCGCGAGGATCTCGGGATTCTTCCAGAGCGCCTCGCTGAACCGCGTCTCGATCAGCGCCGGCGCCACCGCGTTCACGCGCACGCCCAGGGACGCGAGCTCCCGGGCCAGCACCCGGGTGAGCATGAGCACCGCCGCCTTCGAGACCGAATAGGCGCCGAGATTCGGGCTCGCCCGCAGGCCGGCGACCGACGACACGTTGACGATCGCGCCGCGGCCAAGCGGCGCCATCGCCCGCGCCGCCCGCTGGGCGGCGAGGAGATAACTCTTGACGTTCAACGCCATGATCCGGTCCCAGGCGTCCTCCCCGATCTCGGCGAGGGGACCGAAGACGGGGTTGGTGGCGGCGTTGTTCACCAGGACGTCGAGCCGGCCCAGGCCGTCGAGTGCCGCGTCGAAGAGGCGATCGATGTCGGCCCGGCGCCCGAGATGCGCGGGCACCGCGAGGGCCCGGCGGCCGAGCGCGCGCACCTCTCCGGCCACGGCCTCCAGGTCCGGCGCGTTGCGCGCCGCCAGGACCACATCGGCACCGGCCTGGGCAAGGGCGAGCGCGATCGCGCGGCCGATGCCGCGACTCGCCCCGGTCACGAGCGCGACGCGCCCGTCCAGGCGGAATCCGGAGTCGGTCACGGCGCTATTTGGACGGCTCCGGTCGTTCGTGTCAACGGCCGGACCCGGCGGCCCAGGCGCATCGCCCCGGCTCGCCGCCGGTTGGCGTCGGTTGAAGTCCCGTGACTGAGGGGGCTACAATTCGGGCTACCCGGCCGGGAGGACGGACCCGGCATGCGCCCCCAGGGAGCCCTGGAAGGATCCACGATGCGATCGAGACGAGGCCGGCATGAGTGACGCCCAGCGGCTGGAGCGCCGCCTGACGACACGCTTCGGCGAGGCGATCGGCGACTTCAACCTGATCGAGGCGGGAGACCGCATCCTGGTCGGCGTCTCCGGCGGCAAGGATTCCTGGGCGCTCCTCCACCTGCTCCGGCTCACCCAGCGGCGCGCGCCGGTGAAATTCGAGATCCTGGCGCTGAACGTGGACCAGGGGTTCGCCGGCTTCCGGGCCGACCTCATCGAGGAGCGCCTCGCCCGGGAGGGCTACGCCTACGAGATGCGGAGCGCCCGGATCAACCTCACCGTGAAGGAGAAGATCCAGCCGGGCGAGACGTTCTGCTCGCTCTGCGCGCGGCTCCGGCGAGGCGCGCTCTACAAGTACGCGGACGAGCTCGGCTGCAACAAGATCGCCCTCGGGCACCACGCGGACGACTTCATCGAGACGCTGCTCCTGAACCTCTTCTTCAACGGGCAGATCAAGGCCATGCCCGCCCGGCTCGCGGCGCGCAACGGGCGCCACACGGTGATCCGGCCCCTCGCCTACGTGTGGGAGGACGAGATCGCGGAGTACGTCCGGGAGGAGGGGTTCCCGGTGGTCTGCTGCGCGTGCCCCGGCTGCAAGGACCCCACGCTTCAGCGGCACCGGATGAAGCGCCTGCTGCGCGAGCTGGAGCGAGCTCATCCCGGCCTCAAGCGGAGCCTCCTCGGCGCCCTGGCGCGGGTGGACCTCGGCTCGCTGCCGATCCCCTCGCGCCGGGGGACGCGGGCCGGGGACTGTCTCCCGGTCCTGACGCGGGTCGCCGGGATGGCGCTCGCGGGCGCGCTCCGGCCAGGGGACGGGATGGAAGACGGTGAGTGACCATGTCCGCATCGGCACTCGCGGGAGCCAGCTGGCGCTCCGGCAGGCCGAGGAGGTGGCTGCGGGCCTTCGGCGCGCCTGGCCCGGCGTGCGCGTGGAGCTGGTGCCGATTCGAACCTCGGGTGACCGTCTGGCGACGGCGCATCTCGCCGAGGTCGGCGGAAAAGGCCTCTTCGTGAAGGAGATCGAGGACGCTCTCCTCGAGGAGCGAGTGGACCTCGCGGTGCACAGCCTGAAAGACCTCCCCGCCGAGCGGCCGGCTGGACTGGTGCTGGCGGCGTTCCCGCGGCGCGAGGACCCGCGGGACGTCCTCATGGCGGCGACCCCCACACGGCTCGACGCCCTCGCGCCCGGCGCCCGAGTGGGGACGTCGAGCCTGCGGCGACGCGTCCAGCTGCTCGCGCGCCGCCCGGACCTCGAGATCGCTCCCATCCGCGGGAACGTCGACACCCGCGTCCGCAAGCTCCGCGAGGGCGAGTTCGACGCCCTCGTGCTGGCGAGCGCCGGGCTCCGACGCCTGGGGCTCTTCGATGCGACCGCGACGCCTCTCGATCCCGAGGAGGTGCTGCCCGCCGTCGGCCAGGGCACCCTCGGCGTGGAGGCCCGCACGGGCGATACCCGAACTCGGAACCTGGCGGAGGTGCTCACCGACGCCGAGACGCGCATGGCGAGCCTCGCCGAGCGTGCGTTCCTCGAGGCCGTGGGCGGGAGCTGCACCACGCCGCTCGGGGCATACGCGCGACACGTGGCCGGGGGGCTCCGGCTGGACGCCTTCGTGGCCACGCCCGACGGCGCCCGAGCGCTTCGGGACAGCGCGGTCGGCGAGCCTGACGCGCCGGAAGCGCTGGGGCGGCGGCTGGCGGAGCGCTTGCTCGATGCCGGAGCGGCGGAGATCATCCGCGCGGGGCAGGTCGTATGAGCGAGTCCGGGGCGAAGCCGCCGCTCCACGGAAAGCGGATCCTGGTGACGCGCCCGCGGGCCCAGGCGGGGCGGTTGGCGACGCTCCTGGAAGCGAGCGGCGCCGAGGTCGTCACCTTTCCGACGATCGCGATCGAGCCGCCCGAGGACTGGGGCCCCCTCGACGCCGCGATCCGCGCGCTCGGCACCTACCGGTGGGCGCTCTTCACGAGCGTCAACGGCGTGGCGGCCTTCCGGGCTCGATTGGCTCATGCGGGGCTCGACGGGCGAAGCCTGGCGGGGCGCCGCGTGGCGGCGATCGGGCCTCAGACGGCCGACGCACTGCGCCGGGCGGGCATCGAGCCCGAGCTGGTCCCGGACGAGTATCGGGCCGAAGGCCTGCTCCGAGCGCTCGGGCCCCGACTCGAGCGAGGCGACCGCGTGCTCCTGGTCCGGGCGGCCGAGGCGCGGGAGGTCTTGCCACGAGAGCTCGAAGCGCAAGGCAACCCCGTGACGGTCGTTCCCGCCTACCGGACCGTGTTGGCGGAGCGTGGCGGGGAGCGGATCCTGGCGCTCCTTCGGTCGGGCCGACTCGACGCCGTCACCTTCACCAGCCCGTCGACGGTCGGTGGCTTCCTCGCGCTGGTCGGACATGCCGAAGCCCAGCGGCTCCTCGAGACCGTCGTCGTGGCCGTCATCGGTCCGGTGACGGGCGACACGGCGGCCCAGCACGGGCTACGGGTCACCGTGATGCCTCGCGAGTACACGATCCCGGCGCTCGCGGACGCGCTCGCCGGCCACTTCGAGACCTCCCCGCCGGCCGCGCTGCGGGGCTGACCCGGAACAAGGCAGGAGGGCCTCATGGCACATCCGTTGTATCGACCGCGCCGACTCCGCGAGTCTCCGCTCATCCGGCGCATGGTCAGGGAGACGCGCCTCGGAGTCGAGAACCTCATCCTCCCGCTGTTCGCGGTTCACGGTCGCGGCGTGCGGGAGCCGATCGCCTCGATGCCCGGCGTCTCTCGCCTCTCGCTCGACGAGGTCCTGAAGGAGGCGAAGGACGCCGCCAGCATGGGCATCCCGGCCGTCCTCCTCTTCGGCGTGCCGCAGTCCAAGGACCCGCGGGGGTCGGAGGCGTACGCCGAGGACGGCATCGTCCAGCAGGTCGCCCGGGCGGTGAAGGAGACGATCCCCGACCTGCTCGTGATCACCGACGTGTGCCTCTGCCAGTACACGAGCCACGGGCACTGCGGGCTGGTCGAGGACGGACGCATCAAGAACGACGCGAGCGTGGAGCTCTTGGCACGGGTCGGGCTATCCCACGTCGAGTCGGGAGCGGACGTCGTCGCGCCGTCCGACATGATGGACGGGCGGGTCGGCGCCATCCGCGAGGCGCTCGACGAGGCCGGGTACACGGAGACGCCGATCATGGCGTACTCGGCAAAGTACGCGTCGGCCTTTTACGGGCCGTTCCGGGAGGCGGTGGAATCGGCGCCGCAGTTCGGGGACCGCCGCTCGTACCAGATGGACCCCGCCAACGCGGCCGAGGCCATGCGGGAGGTCGGGCTGGACGTCGACGAGGGCGCCGACATCGTCATGATCAAGCCGGCCCTGCCATACCTGGACGTGATCGCCCGGGCCCGCCAGGAGTTCGGCCTTCCGCTGGCGGCGTACTCGGTGTCCGGCGAGTACGCGATGATCAAGGCCGCGGCGAAGCTCGGCTGGCTCGACGAGGAGCGCTGCATGCTCGAAGCGCTGACGGCCATCAGGCGAGCCGGAGCGGACCTGGTGATCACCTACTTCGCCCGCGAGGCGGCGCGGCTGCTCGAGCGCCAGCGGTTCGCCAGCTCGCTCTAGCGGGGAGAGACGTGCTCGCCGTCGTCAAGGATCCCGCCAAGCGCGGCATCGTCCTCGAGGACGTCCCGGTGCCCACCGTAGGGCCCTGGGAGGTCCTCGTCCGCGTGCGGGCGGCGGGGATCTGCGGCAGCGACCAGCGCATCTACGGCGAGGTCAACCCCGGCCGGCGCCGCCGGTTCATCCTCGGCCACGAGATCGCGGGCGAGGTGGTGGCCGTCGGCGAGCGCATGACGGAGGTGCCGCTCGGCGCGCGGGTCGCGGTCGAGATCTGCATCGGCTGCGGCATTTGCCGGCACTGCAAGGTCGGGCGCGTCAACCTCTGCGAGAAGCTCGAGGAGCTCGGCGTCACCGTCGACGGCGGCATGACCGAGTTCGTGGCGGTGCCTGCGCGGAACGTCCACATGCTGCCCCCCGGCCTCGCCTTCGAGACCGCCGTGCTCGCGGACCCGCTGGCATGCGTGATCCGGGGGCTCGAGATGATCACGGTCACCTCGGGATCGTGGGTCGCCGTTCTGGGTCCCGGCCAGATGGGACTGCTCGCCACCCAGGTGATCAAGCGCATCCTGCGGGCGCGCGTCGTCGTGATCGGCACGCGCGACGATCGGCTGGCCCTCGCGCGCGACATGGGAGCGGACGAGGTCGTCAATCTGCGTGAGCGGAACGCGGTGGACGCCGTCCGCGAGCTGACCGACGGCGGCGCCGACTTCGTCTACGAGGCGGCCGGAAGCGCCGAGGCCCTCGGCCAAGGCATCGCCATGGCGCGCAAGGGCGGCGCCGTCGTGATGCTGACCGTCCACAAGCAGGTGCACGTGAACCTCGAGCCCGCCGTGCGGGGCGAGTTGCACCTGGTGGGCGCGATCTGCTACTCGTACCGGGAGTACCAGCGAGCCCTGGCGCTCCTGGCGCAGGGCGCGGTGGAGGTCGGCGCCCTGACCCGCCACGTGTTCCCGCTCGACCAGGCCCAGGAGGCGTTCGACTTCGTGCTGTCGCGCCAGGGCGCCAAGGCCATCCTCTCCGTCCCGGGCGGCGGGGCCGGCCCCAGGCACTAGAGGCCCAAGAGGCCGCGAAGGAGGGTTCGATGGTCGCCGGTGTTCTGATCCGCTGTCAGCCCCAGCAGGAGACGGAAGTCCTCGACGCGCTCCGGAAGCTGGAGGGCCTCTCGTACGTGTACCAGCTCTTCGGCCAATACGACATGGTGGCGCTCATCCGTTCGCTGGACCTGCACGCGGCGTCCGAGGTCGTCGGACGCATCCGAGCGATCGACGGAGTGACCTACACCGAGACCCTCGTGGTGCGCCCGGCCTCCTGAGGCCGGCGTCGTCACGCTCGCGAACTCTCACCGGAAGGAGATCGCACAGATGCCCACACGACGATCCGTGCCGAGGTCGATGAGGATTGCCGTACTCGCCGTCGCGGCGATCGCTCTGGTCACCGGCGGGCCTGCCCAGGCCCAGAGCCGGCAGGAAACGCTCATCATCGCGCGCAACATCGACGACTACGTGACGAACGACGTCCACCGGACGTACGAGTACACCTCGCAGATCCTGGACACCGCGGCGTACGACACGCTCGTCACCGTGGACGCGCCGGACTTCACCAAGATCCAGCCGCGCCTGGCGGCGTCCTGGACCGTCTCTCCGGACGGCACCACGTACACGTTCAAGATCCGGCCCGGCGTGAAGTTCACCTCCGGCAATCCCTTGACGGCGCACGACGTCCGGTTCTCGCTCCGACGACTCAAGAACCTGAAGGACAATCCCGCCTTCTTCATGGACCCGGTGAAGGACGTCCAGGTCGTGGACGACCTCACGGTACGGATCGTGCTGGTCGCGCCCGACGCATCGTTCCTCGCGGCCCTCGCCGCCGTGCCGTGCGGTGTGGCCGACTCCAAGGTGGTGATGGCCAAGGGCGGCACCGACGCGGACGACGCGAAGGACAAGGACAAGGCCACCGAGTGGCTCAACAACCAGTCCGAGGGGTCGGGCCCCTACAAGCTGGTGGCGTTCACGAAGAACGTCGAGGCGGTCCTCGAGCGGAATCCGGGATACTGGGGGAAGAAGCCCTACTTCGCCAAGGTGATCTTCAAGCACGTGCCGAGCGGCACGACTCAGCGCGAGATGATCGAGCGCGGCGACGCGGACGTCGCCCACGACTTCGACGTCGACATCGCGGCCAAGATCACGCAGGGCCCCAAGATCCGGGTTCTCGAGGGCCTCTCGATGAACCAGGTATACCTGGCGGTCAACAACAGCGCGGAGGTCAGCAAGGAGCTCAGCGACAAGCGCGTTCGACAGGCGGTCTCGTACGCGATCGACTACGACGGGATCATCAAGGGGATCGTGCGGGGCGCCGGAGAGCGGCCGTCGACCATGATCCCGCTCGGGATCCTGGGAGGGGACAAGACGCTCGCGCGCAAGCGCGACGTGGCCAAGGCCAAGCAGCTGCTCGCGGAGGCCGGGTACCCGAACGGCATCGAGCTCAAGCTGGCCTACTGGACGGCACCGCTGCTCGGCGTCGCCACCGAGCCCCTGGCGGCCAAGCTTCAGGCCGACCTGGCCCAGGCGGGCATCAAGACCACGCTCGATCCGAAGGAGCGGTCGGTGAGCCTCGCCGAGTATCGCGCCGGGAAGCCGCAGCTCATGCTGGCGTCGTGGTCGCCGGACTTCCTCGATCCCGACCCCTACGCCGACGCCTTCTACGGCGTGGGCCCGGTCCCGAAGCGTGTGCACTACGCGAACCCCAAGGTCAAGGACATCATCGCCACGGCGAAGAAGGAGCAGGATCCCAAGAAGCGTGAAGCCCTATACATGGAGCTGAACAAGGTCGCGCTGGAAGACGTGCCGACGATAATGCTGATCCAGCCCAGGAACTTCGTGGGGCTGAATCCCGCGATCAAGGGTTACGCCATCCATCCCATCTGGTGGGTCACCGTGGCGAACCTCAGCCGGTAAGGAAGACGTGATGCGGCTCGCCGGGGGTCCTGCCACCGGCATCACTCCCGGCGAGCCGTCCTCATGCTGCTGACCTATCTCGGACGACGGCTGGCCTTGGCCGTCGTCGCCCTGTTCGGGGTCGTCCTCACCGCGTTCCTGGTGGCCCACAGCGTTCCGGCCGACCCGCTCGCGATGGTGCTCTCGGAGCAGGCCACCAAGGACCCTTCGATCCGTGCCGCTTACGTGAAGCGGTGGGGGCTGGATCGGTCGCTACCCGAGCAGTTCGTCGCGTACCTGACCAACGTCCTGCGAGGGGACCTCGGAGAGTCCTTCACGACGCGGCGACCGGTCTTGCAGGATCTCAAGCAGTTTCTCCCGGCGACGATCGAGCTGTCGCTGGCCGCCCTCATGGTGGCCGTCGGCCTCGGTGTGCCCCTGGGCGTCTGGGCGGCGGTGCGCCACAACCGGCTCGCCGATCACGTCGCCCGGGGCGTATCGCTGATCGGCGCCGCCTCGCCGATCTTCTGGACGGGGTTGATCGCCCTCTACGTCTTCTACTACCTGCTCGAGCTCGCCCCCGGGCCCGGGCGTCTGGACAGCCATCAGACCATGCCGCCCCGAGTAACGGGCTTTCTCCTGGTAGATAGCCTCGTGAAAGGGGATCGCGAGCTCTTCTCGTCGGCGGTGCGGCACCTGGTGCTGCCGGCGTTGGTGCTCGGCTGGTTCATCATGGGACTCATCGCACGCACGACGCGGTCCTCGCTGCTGGAGGTCCTCGATGCGGACTACGTGCGCACGGCTCGATCGAAAGGTCTCGGCGAGGGCCTGGTCGTCGGTTTCCACGCGCTTCGGAACGCGCTCATCCCCGTCGTCACAGTCATCGGCCTGACCTTCGCCAGTCTCTTGTCCGGGGCGGTGCTCACGGAGACGGTGTTTGCCTGGCCGGGGATCGGGCGTTACGCAGTGACGGCGTCGACCCGGCTCGACTATCCGGCCATCCTCGGCGTCACCATGCTGACCGCGGTGATCTACATCGTCGTGAACCTCGTCGTCGATTTGCTCTACGGCATCCTTGATCCCCGGATCCGGGTGCGATGACGGACATGACCGTGCCAGCGGCTTCCCCGATCGCCCGTCCGACCCTCATGGCGGATACCCTCGAAGCAACGCGAGCGCGCGGCCGACGGAACACCGCGCTCGTCGTCGGCACGCTCTTGGTCGGCATCTGGGTCGTCGTGGCGGCGCTCGCGCCGTGGCTGGCGCCTCATAGTCCGACGGACCTGGACGTCATGAACCGGCTGGAGCCGCCGGGAGCGACCCACTTCTTCGGGACCGACGAGGCGGGCCGCGACATCTTCTCGCGTGTGCTCTACGGGGCGCGTATCACGATTCCGCTGGCGGTCGCCGTCATCCTGCTGGCCGGCCTGTTCGGGGTCGCCGTGGGCGCTGTCGCCGGGTACGTGGGGGGGAGGATCGATGAGGTCCTGATGCGAGTGGTCGATATCGTCCTCGCGTTCCCGCCCATCGTCCTGGCGATGGCGATCACGGCCGTCCTGGGCGCGGGACTCCGTAACGCGATGCTGGCCATCCTCCTCGTCTCGTGGCCCGAGTTCAGCCGGCTCATGCGCGGGCAGGTGCTGGCGGTCAAGGAGAACGACTACGTCATCTCGGCCCGCGCACTCGGAGCGCCGGCCTCCCGGGTGATGCTGCAGCACATCCTGCCCAACGCGTTTCCGCCGATCGTGGTGAAGGGAACGCTTGACATCGGGAACGCGATCATCCTGACCGCGGCGCTCTCGTTCATCGGGCTGGGCGCGGTCCCGCCGGCGCCGGAGTGGGGCGCCATGATCGCGGCCGGCCAGAACAAGTTTGAATACTGGTGGGCCGCGTCGTTTCCGGGGCTTGCGATCCTCTCGGTGGTCCTGGGCTTCAACTTCCTGGGCGACGGCCTCCAGGACGCGCTCAATCCCCGACTGCGCGAGCGCTGAGCCGCCACCGGGGCGGACGGCGTCCTTGACGGTCCTCGGACCGGATCGGTACACTCCATTCTTGACCGGATATGCGAATTTCTGCGAAGGGTGAGTATGCCATCCGTGCCTTGCTGGACCTCGCCGTCCATCATGGGGAAGGCCTCGTGCCGATCCAGGAGGTCGCCCGGCGACAGGGGATCCCTCAGCGATACCTCGAGCAGGTGCTGCTCCTCCTTAAGCGCGCGGGCTTGCTCGAGTCCAAGCGGGGGGCGACGGGGGGGTACCAGCTGGTCCGGGCGCCGGGCGCAATCTCCGTAGGCGAGGTGCTCCGCGCGGTCGAGGGGCGGGTGACGGCGCTGGAGGTCGCCGGCCGCCATCCGGGTGCCTCGGGCGAGCCGCTCTCCTCGGACCTCGAGCCCCTCTGGCGGGAGATCGCCGGCGCGGTGGCCTTGGTGGTGGACCGGACGACCTTCGGTGACCTCGCCGAGCAGGTCAAGGCGCGGCATTCGCCCGAGCGCACCATCTACCACATCTGACCGCCGAGCCGGGAGCAACCGTGGCTGGACGCCCGCGTATCGCCGACAGCGTGCTGGACCTGATCGGGAACACGCCGCTCGTCCGCCTGAACCGGCTTCCCCGGGCCGGGAGCGCGACCGTGCTCGCGAAGGTCGAGTCTCAGAATCCGGGCGGGAGCGTCAAGGACCGCATCGCGCGGGCCATGATCGAGGATGCCGAGCGCCGGGGCGCGCTCCGCCCCGGCTCGACGCTGGTCGAGCCCACCAGCGGGAACACCGGGATCGGGCTCGCCTTGGTCGCCGTGGTGAAGGGGTACCGGCTGATCCTGACGATGCCGGACGACATGAGCCTCGAGCGGCGCCGCCTGCTCGCTCGCCTGGGCGCCGAGCTGGTCCTGACCCCGGCGATCGAAGGTATGACGGGTGCGGTGTACGCCGCGCAAGAGCTCTGCCGGGCGAACGCGGGTTACGTGATGCTGCAGCAGTTCGAGAATCCCGCGAACCCGGACGCCCACCGTCGGACCACGGCCCTCGAGATCCTGGACGCGACCGGCGGGAAGCTCGACGCGTTCGTGGCGGGGGTCGGAACGGGCGGCACGATCACCGGGGTCGGGGAGGTGCTCCGACAGCGCGTGCCCCGGGTCCGCGTGGTCGCCGTCGAGCCGGCGCGCTCGCCGGTTCTCTCCGGCGGAAAGGCCCGGGTCCACGGCATCCAGGGGATCGGGGCATCGTTCGTGCCGGGGATCCTGAACCGCGCCGTGATCGACGACGTCGTGCAGGTCAAGGACGAGGACGCGATGGCGACCGCCCTCCGGCTGGCCCGGGAGGAGGGTCTCCTGGTGGGGATCTCCGCGGGCGCCAACGTGTGGGCGGCGCTGGGCGTCGCCGAGCGCCTGGGGGCCGGCCGGACGGTCGTGACGGTGCTCTGCGACACCGGCGAGCGATACCTCAGCGTGGCGCTCGACGCGGGCGAGCGCTGAGGCGGGAGGAGGGAATGTCATGGCCGTGAGCATCTACATCCCGACGCCATTCCGGCGCGCCACGGGGAACGAGGCTCGCGTCGAGGTCGACGCGGCCAACGTACGGAAGCTGTTCGACGAGCTCGAGAAGCGCTTCGACGGCCTGCGCGGCCTGGTGCGCGATCCGGACGGCCAGGTGCATCACCACGTCAACGTGTACGTGAACGGGGAGGAGATCGGCGCGCTGCAGGGTCAGGACACCCCGTTGAAGACCGGAGACGAAATCTCGATCATCCCGGCGCTGGCGGGAGGGGCGTGACGCCGCTGCTCACGACCGACGAGCTCCACGCCATCCAGGGCCACGCGCGCGCGGACTACCCCGCCGAGTGCTGCGGCGTGGTGCTGATTCGGACCCAGGGCGAGGCGGAGCGACGGCTGCTGGCGTGCCGGAACATCCAGGACGAGCTCCACGCGAAGGACCCCGGACGGTTCCCACGTACCGCCCGAACGGCTTACTACATCGCGCACGAGCACCTTCTCGAGATCGGGCGCCGGGAGTCCGAGGGCTTCGAGGTGCACGTCATCTATCACTCGCACGTCGACGCCGGCGCGTACTTCTCCGAGACCGACCGGCGGAACGCGATGGTCGACGGGGTCCCCGCCTATCCCGCCGCTACGTACGTGGTCGTGGGGATGACGCAAGGGCGGGTCGCCGAGACGCGCGCCCATCGCTTCGACGCCGACTCCGGGGAGTTCGTGGAGGTGCCGCTGCGCGTCGGGGAAAGCACGCCGGGCTCAGAAACCCGTTGACGGGTCAGGAGCCCGCTGCTATCATCCGCCTGCCCTTGTGAAAGAACGTACTTGCCTTCTCGGCCCGCCCTGACCGGGCGCGGGCGCAGCTAGTGGACGGGGGACGAGGACGGAGCGGATGCGGGTCCGCGTGCGGAGAGTGCTCGCCGGCCTGGTGGTCTCGCTCGCCGCGGTCTCCCTTTCGGGAGTCGTTCCGTCCCCGACCGGCGCCCAGGCCACGCGCGAGCCGGCGCCGACTCCGATCGCGCCTCCCGTCAAGCAGCCGATCCTGTTCAGCCACAAGATCCACGCTGGCGAGTTCAGGATCGACTGCCAGTACTGCCACGCGGATGCCCGACGGTCGACCTTCGCCGGCTTGCCTTCCGTCAAGCGC
Organism: Candidatus Rokuibacteriota bacterium; assembly: GCA_044867785.1. Classification (GTDB taxonomy): domain Bacteria; phylum Methylomirabilota; class Methylomirabilia; order Rokubacteriales; family DASRDR01; genus DASRDR01. Next base: position 12,547 of record JBIOVM010000077.1, read on the forward strand.
TGCATGGGCTGCCACCAGATCGTGGCATCGAAGGACGCCGAGCTCCAGAAGGAGGTCGAGAAGCTGCGGGCTCACTGGAAGGACGGTCGGCCGATCGAGTGGGCGCGGATCCACAAGGTCGCCGGATTCGTGTACTTCCCGCACAAGCGCCACGTCCAGTCGGGACTGGCGTGCCAGCAATGCCACGGCTCGGTCCAGGAGATGACCGAGGTCGCCCAGGTGGCGCCGCTCACCATGGGCTGGTGCGTGTCGTGTCACGCGGAGCGGAAGGGTCCGCTCGACTGCGTGGTCTGCCACCACTGACGGAGCGGAGAATGCCGGACGCGACGAAGGCGGGAGGCGGGGTGGACCGCCGAGGCTTCTTCCGGATCGTCGGCGTCGGCGGCGCCGCCGCGGCCGCCGCCGGGTGCGGCAAGACGACCGAGGCGATCCTGCCTTTCGTGATTCCGCCCGAGCACATCGTGCCCGGCGTGGCGACCTGGTTCGCCACCGTCTGCCGCGAGTGCCCCGCCGGCTGCGGCGTCCTCGCGAAGAGCCGCGAGGGCCGGGTGGTCAAGCTGGAGGGGAACCCCGACCATCCCGTGGGTCGCGGCGTCCTCTGCGCGCGCGGCCAGGCCGGGCTCCTCGCCACCTACGATCCCGACCGCATCCCCGGCCCCCGTGTGCGCGAGGGCGACGTCTGGCGCTCGATCTCGATCGCCGACGCCCAGAAGCTCTTCGTCGAGAAGGTGGCCGCCGCGCGGCAGGCGGGTCCCGGCCGGATCGCGATGGTGACCCAGCTCGAGACGGGCAGCCTGGGGCGGCTCATGGACGACTGGCAGAAGGCGGTCAGGGGCCGCGCCCGCGTCGCCTACGAGCCCTTCGCCCACGAAGCCCTCAGGGCCGCGAACCGCGCGGTCTTCGGCCAGGACGCGATCCCGTACCATGCGTTCGAGGACGCGCGAACCATCCTCTCCCTGGGAGCCGACTTCCTCGAGACGTGGATCTCCCCGGCGGAGCACAGCAGCGGCTTCCGGAAGGTCCACGCTTTGCGGGAAGGTCATGCTGCGCGGTTCATCCACGTCGAGCCACGGTACTCGATGACGGCCGCGAACGCCGACGAGTGGATCCCGAGCGCGCCGGGCGCCGAGGCGGCCATCGCGCTCGCGCTCCTGCGTCTCGTCCTCGACTCCCGCCAGGCCCCGGCCGTCCCGGCGAAAGAGGCCGAGACCCTGGCCGCGGCGGCTCGCTCGGTGGACGTCGAGGCCGTGGCGAGACAGAGCGGCGTCTCGGCGGCGAAGCTGCGGCACGTGGCCGAGGCGCTCGTCAAGGGCGGACCGAGTCTCGTGGTCACCGGCGGCGTGGCCGTGAGCGGGTCGCCCGACGCCGCGGCCGCCGTGAATCTCCTCAACTACGCCCTGGGGAACGTCGGCCGCACCGTGCGCTTCGGCCCGAACTCGACGCTGTCCCGCGCGAGCCGCTACGCCGACCTCGTGGCCCTGACGAAGGCCATGGCTCAGGGCGAGATCGCCGTCCTCATCGTGAAGGATGCGAACCCGGCGTTCACCCTGCCGGCGCGCGCGGGCTTCGCCGAGGCGCTCGGGAAGGTCCCGTTCGTCGTCAGCTTGTCCAGCCACCTCGACGAGACGACCGCGCGTGCGCACCTGGTCATTCCGGACCTGACGCCGCTCGAGTCCTGGAGCGATCACTCGCCGCGCGAGGGCGTCTGGGGGCTCATGCAGCCGGCCATGGGGCCGGTGCCGAAGATCGGCCACACCAATCCGGACGCGCTCGACCTCCCGCAGCTCGCGATGGTGAGGAACGCTCTCGGACAGACGCCCCCGGCGTCCTTTCCGGGCGTGGACACGAAGGCAGCCGGGGACCTCCTCCTGGACGCGGGCCGGGCGCTGGTCCCAGGCTCGGACAAGGGCGTCTTCCAAGCGAAGGCGTTCGCCGACTACCTCCGGGAGTCGTGGCGGGCGCTGGCCAAGGGCGTTGCCCCGAAGGCAGCCTTCGAGGCGTTCTGGGAGGACGCGCTCCGGCGGGGTGGCTACTGGGCGGAGGTGCCGGCCGCCAAGGTGACGCTGCAGGCGGGCGTGAAGGTCAACCCCGGCCCGCCGACCTTCGAGGGAGGCGCGAGCGATCCGGCGCTTTTGGTCGTCCCGTCCTCGCGCTACTACGACGGGCGGAGCGCGAACAAGGTGTGGCTCCACGAGGCCCCCGACCCGATGACCCAGGTGGTGTACGGGAGCTGGGTCGAGATCCCGGCGGAAACCGCCCGGAGCCTGGGGGCCCAGAACGGCGACGTGCTGCGGGTGGAGTCGCCCCATGGCGCGATCGAAGCGCCGGCGTACGTGTCGGAGACCTTGGCGGCCGGCGCCGTCGCGGTCCCGACCGGCCTCGGGCACACCGCCTACGGCCGGTTCGCCCGCGGTCTGGGGCAGAGCCCGTACGCGCTCCTGTCGAGCGAGCCCGAGACGGCCTCGGGGGGGCGCCGGTGGCTGGGCGTGCGCGTCCGGCTCCAGAAGACCGGCCGCCGCGAGAAGCTTGCCTCGCCGGCGGGCGTGACCGAGGTCGATCACCAGCGCGAGATCTTCGAGACCGTCGGGATCGACGAGGCCGTGGCGCTCGAGCGAGGCGGCAAGGCGCCCGAGCACGCGAATCTGCCGTCGATGTACCCCGACCTCAAGTACCCCCAGAACCGCTGGGGCATGACGATCGACCTCGACGCGTGCACGGGCTGTCAGGCCTGCGTGGTCGCCTGCCAGGCCGAGAACAACGTCCCGTGGGTCGGCAAGGGAGACATCGACTACGGACGGAGCGTCCACTGGCTCCGGGTCGAGCGCTGGTGGGACCGTGGCCATGCGGGACCGCCGGCCAAGGGCCACGCGGGCGCGCCCGGGCTGGTGGGCGTGGCGCACGCCGCCGACGCGCCACCCGCCGGCCGGCCGAGCGCCCGCTTCCTGCCGATGCTCTGCCAGCACTGCGAGGTGGCGCCGTGCGAGCCGGTCTGCCCGGTCTTCGCCGCCTATCACACGACCGACGGCCTGAACGCCCAGGTCTACAACCGGTGCGTCGGCACCCGCTACTGCGGCAACAACTGCCCCTACATGGTGCGGCGGTTCAACTGGTATCGCTACGAGTGGCCGGCGCCGATGAACCTCCAGTTGAACCCGGACGTGGCCGTCCGCGACCGCGGCATCATGGAGAAGTGCACGATGTGCGTGCAGCGGATCATCGCCGGCCGCGACCGGGCCCGCGACGAGAACCGCCTCCCGTGGGACGGCGAGATCCAGACCGCCTGCCAGCAGACGTGCCCCACCCAGGCGATCACGTTCGGTGATCTGAAGGATGCCAAGAGCCGCGTCTCGCGCCTTTCGGCGTCCCCGCGCGGCTACCACGTGCTGGGCGAGCTGGGCACGAAGCCGGCGGTGACCTACCTCCGGAAGATCCTCCGGGAGACGCACGCGTGAGTCAGCCGCAGGGCACCGAGCAGCCCGCCCGGCCCATCGCCGGAGGCGCCGCCCCGACGTTCGCCGACGTGAACCGGGACGTCCTCCGGACGCTCGAGTTCCCGGGCTCGGCCTACTTCGGCTGGATGTCCCTCATCGCCCTGATCCTCGCCGGGGGCATCTTCTGCTGGGTGCTCCAGGTGTACTTCGGCATGGGGATGGCGGGGAAGCGCAATCCCCAGATGTGGGCGATGTACATCACCACGTTCGTGTTCTGGATCGGCATCGGCCACGCTGGCACGCTGATCTCGGCCATCCTCTACCTCTTCCGGGCCAAGTGGCGCACCTCGATCTACCGTGGCTCCGAGGCGATGACGATCTTCGCCGTCCTGACCGCGGGGCTGTTCCCGGTCATCCACGCCGGACGCATGTGGTACGCGTACTGGCTCATCCCGTACCCGAACGAGCGCTACCTCTGGCCGAACTTCCGCTCCCCGCTCGTCTGGGACGTCTTCGCGATCTCGACCTACCTGACGATCAGCACGGTGTCCTTCATCGTGGGCCTGGTGCCGGACATCGCGGCCCTCCGTGACGCCTCGACCGGGATGAAGCGTCGCATCTACGGGATGCTCGCGCTCGGCTGGCAAGGCACCGACCGGCAGTGGCGCCACTACCGGCGCGCCTACGGCCTCTTCGCCGCTCTGGCCACCCCCCTGGTGGTGTCCGTGCACAGCGTGGTGTCGTGGGACTTCGCGATGGCCCTCGTGCCGGGCTGGCACTCGACGCTCTTCGCGCCGTTCTTCGTCGACGGGGCCATCTTCTCGGGCTTCGCGATGGTGCTGGTGCTGCTGATCCCGATGCGGTACTACTTCAACCTCTACGCGTACATCACAGACCGGCACCTGGACAACATGGCGAAGCTGATCCTGGTGACCGGCCTCGTGCTGACCTACTTCTACGCGTGCGAGGGCTTCACCGCCTGGTACAGCGGCGAGCCGATGGAGCGGGCCTCCTACCTCTTCAAGTGGGTGGGCGTCTACGCCCCGTGGTGGTGGCTCCAGATCTTCTGCAACAGCGTGGCGCCGCTGGTGCTCTTCTCGCGCCGCGCGCGGACGCACATCCCCACGCTGTACGTGGTGTCGATCCTCGTGCTGATCGGCATGTGGTTCGAGCGCTTCAACATCATCGTTCCCGGTCTGGCCCACGGGTTCTACCCCTACACGTTCGGCTCGTACGTCCCGACGCTGGTGGACAGCGGCATCGTCATCGGAAGCTTCGCCTGGTTTTTCATCCTCTTCCTGGGCTTCATCAAGGTGATGCCGTCGATGTCGATCGTCGAGGTCAAGGAGACCATCCCGCACCCGGTGCGGGATGGTCATGCCCACTGATGGCCACCTCCGGTCCCTCCACCGTTCTCGGCGTCTTCGAGCACGTCGATACCGCCACCCGCGCCATCCGGGAGCTCCGGGCGCGAGGCATGCGATCGATCGCGACGTACAGCCCGGTGCCGCTCGACGATTTCGAGGAAGCCTTGACGGGCCACGGCCTGCCGCGGAGCCCGGTGCGGCTCTTCACCCTGGTCGGCGGCCTGATCGGCACCTCGTCCGGCTTCGCGCTCACGATCTGGACGGCGCTCAAGTGGAACCTGATCACCGGCGGCAAGCCGGTGGCGTCCATCCC
>JBIOVM010000078.1:0-14524 GCA_044867785.1 Candidatus Rokuibacteriota bacterium
TCGCGGCCCGATGGCGAAGGGGTCCCACTGCGCTGTGTCGCGCCGGGGGACGAGCCGGCGCCACCCGCGGACCGGAACCGTGACACACGCCAGCTCGGCCGGCGGCGAGAAGGCCAGGCGCGTGCAGGCGATGTTCGCGCGGATCGCGCCGCGCTACGACCTGATGAACCGCCTCATGACCGGCGGGCGCGACGGCGCGTGGCGGCGCGCCGCCGCCCGGCTCGCGGCGCCGCCGCGCGAGGCGCTGGCGCTCGACCTCGCCACCGGCACCGGCGACCTCGCCCTGGCGTTGCTCCGCGAGACCGGGGTGCGCGGCGTGGTCGGCATCGACTTCGTCGAGGGCATGCTGCGGCTCGGCCGGCAGAAGCTCGACGCGCTCGGGGAGCGGCGCATCCGCCTCCTCGCGGGCGACGCCCTGGCGCTCCCGTTCGCCGACGGGGCGTTCGGCTGCGTCGCCTCCGCCTTCCTCCTCCGCAACCTGGCGGACCTCCGGGCCGGCCTGGCCGAGATGCGGCGCGTGACCGCGCCGGGCGGGAGCGTCGTCGCGCTCGAGATCACCCAGCCGACGCTGCCCGGATGGCGGGAGGCCTTCCGCCTCTACTTCCATCGCGTCGTCCCCGCCGTCGGCGCGCTCGTCGCGGGGAACCGCGAGGCCTACACGTACCTCCCCCGGTCGGTCGACCGCTTCGTGACGCCGGCCGAGCTCGCCCGGCTCATGGAATCGGTGGGGCTCCACGACGTCCGCGTCCGCCGCGTGGGCCTCGGCACCGTCACCATTCACGTCGGGCGCGTCGGCCGCGGCGACCAGGTCGGGCGCGCCCGGTCCACGGGCGCCGCCGCCTGATCCGGAGGTCCCGTCGATGCCCTTCCTCGAGACCCGCGGCTGTCACCTCTACTACGAGACCCACGGCCAGGGCCCCGCCCTCGTCTTCGCTCACGGGCTCGGCGGGAGCCACCTCGCCTGGTGGCAGCAGGTGCCCCACTTCCGCGGCCGCTACACGTGCGTGACCTTCGACCACCGCGGCTTCGGGCTCTCGCGCGAGGCGGCGGGTGGGCTCGGCCCCGACGCGTTCGTCGACGACCTCGGCGCGCTGGTCGACCACCTCGACCTGACGGACGTCCGGCTGGTCGCTCAATCCATGGGCGGCTGGACGTGCCTCGGCTACGCGCTCCGGCACCCGGATCGCGTCCGCGCCCTCGTCATGGCCTCTACGACGGGCACGCTCGACGACCCGGAGACGCTCGCCCTCTTCCGCGCCCACGGCGCGGCCGCGCCCGAGACTGCCGTCGTCGCGCGCGGCATCCACCCCGCGTGCGGCGAGCGGATGGCGGGGGAGCAGCCCGCGCTCCATTTCCTCTACCGGGAGATGGACGCGCTCTCCCTCGACCTCGACAAGGAGGCCATCCGGCGCCGTCTGATCAAGATGCGCACGACGCCGCGCGCGGCGGTGGCGGCGCTCCGGATGCCGGTCCTCTGCCTCACGGGCGAGGAGGACATCGTGATCCCGCCGGCCGCCGTCGGCGTGCTCGCGTCCATCGTCCCGGGCGCGCGGCTCGCGCGGGTCCCCGACGCCGGGCACTCCGTCTACTGGGAGCGCGCGGAGACCTTCAACCGCCTCGTGGACGAGTTCCTGGCCAGCGCCGAGGCGCGCTGACGCCGCCCGTGCCCGACTTCGAGACCGTCCCGCTCCCGACGCGGCCGGGTGCCCGCGCCCCGGACGGCGCCGACGTGCGCGTCCTGCTCCGCCTCGCCGGCGGGAGCCTGGCGCACTTCGAGCTCGGCGCCGGGCGCGTCTCGCGCGCGGTGACGCACCGGACGGTGGAGGAGATCTGGTACGTGCTCGGCGGCCGCGGCGAGATGTGGCGCCGCCAGGGGGGGCGCGCGCAGGTCGTCGCGCTCGAGGCCGGCGTGTGTCTCACGATCCCGCTCGGCACGCACTTCCAGTTCCGGTCGCTCGGTCCCGGCCCCCTCGCCGCGGTCGCGGTCACGATGCCGCCCTGGCCCGGGCCGGACGAGGCGGTCCCCGTCCCCGGCGCCTGGCCGTCGACCGAGCTGCCCGGCTAGCGTTCTCCGGGCCCGGCCCGCCTCGGCGCGGTCCCGCGACCGGCCCGCGGGGCGCGGCAGCGCCGGGGTGGCGCGCCCGCCGGGGCGTGCCTATACTCCTCTCGGGCCGCGCCGCGTCGGCTGCGGCCCGCGACGACCGATCCTCACGACGAGCTGACTCGGGAGGGAGCCTGACGTGCGCGAGAACACGGTGAAGACGATCTGGGCCAGGGGCGGGGTCGTGGTCAACGGGTGGCTGTCGATCCCGTCGAGCTTCTCGGCGGAGGTGATGGCGCACCAGGGCTTCGATTCCCTGGTCGTGGACATGCAGCACGGCGTCGTCGACTACCAGACCGCGGTGACCATGCTCCAGGCGGTCTCGACGACGGGCGTGATCCCATTCGCGCGCGTGCCCTGGAACGACCCGGCCTACATCATGAAGATCCTGGACGCCGGCGCCTACGGGGTCATCTGCCCAATGATCAACTCCCGGAAGGAGGCCGAGCAGCTGGTCCGGACATGCAAGTACGCGCCGAAGGGCTACCGGAGCTTCGGGCCCGTGCGCGCGTCGATCTACGCCGGCGCGGACTACGCCCAGCACGCGAACGACACGATCGTCGTGATGCCGATGATCGAGACGAAGGAAGCCGTCCAGAACATCGACGAGATCCTGAGCACACCGGGGATCGACGCGATCTACGTCGGGCCGGCCGATCTCTCGCTCACCCTCGGCTGCACGCCGAAGCTCGACCAGACCGAGGCGCCGGTCGTCGAGGCGCTCGGGAAGATCCTGGCCGCGTGCAAGCGCCACAAGATCATCGCCGGCCTTCACAACGCGACCAGCGGTTACGCGCTCAAGATGGCCGCCCAGGGCTGGCAGTTCGTGACGCTGGCGAGCGACAGCCGCTTCCTCGCCGCGCGCGCCGCCGAGGAGGCCGCCGCCGTGAAGCAGACGGTGGCGAGCGGCAAGCTCCCCGCGTACTAGCCGGACCCGTGGGCCCGCGAGCCTGTCGCCGGAGCGCTCCGCCGCGCGGGTCCGGCCGGCCACCCGGCCGGCGCGCGGGGCGCGGCGGCCGTCACCCGCGCGGCGCCCGGCCATGACGCGATGAGCGGCGCGTCGCTCGAGCAGCTCCTCCGGACGTTCCCGCCGGAGCGGACGTGGCTCCTCCCCGCGCTCCAAACCGTGCAGGCGGCGCGCGGCTGGCTCTCCCCCGACGACCTCGCGGCGGTCGGGCGACACCTCCACGTGCCCGCGAGCGAGGTCTATGGCGTCGCGACCCACTACCCGGAGCTGCGGCTCGTGGCGCCGGGGCGCCACGTCGTCCGCGTCTGCGCCGGCGTGTCGTGCCGGGTGAACGGGAGCCTGACGCTCCTCGCCGACCTCGAGCGGCGGCTGGGAGTCGCCGCGGGGCACACCACCGCCGACGGCGAGGTCACCCTGGAGGAGGCGGACTGCTGCTTCGTCTGCAGCGTCGCCCCCGTCGTGGAGGTCGACCACGCCTATCTCGGCGCGCCCACCGCGGACGCGGTCCTCGCCGCGTGCCGCGCCCCCCACGCCGCGCTTTTGCAGGTGCCGTTCGGCGCAGCGATGACGGGCCCGCTGGCCGTGGGTGCTCCACCCCTCACCAGGTACCCGATGCACGGCGAGACATGGGGAGGCCTGGATTCGAGGACGACCTCCACGCCGCGGGCCAACGACGCCGGTGCCCGACTCGCGGAGCTCGTGGACCACGCGCGGGCAGCCCAAGCCCAATCGACCACGCGGCTCCTCGTGGCGACCGGGTCTTGCGGCCTCGCGCGGGGCGCGGCGGCGACGCGCGACGCCCTGCGGAACGCGATCCGGGAGGCCGGGCTGGACGCCGTGGTCGAGGACGCCGCCTGCAGCGGCCTCTGCCACGCCCAGCCGGTCGTCGAGGTCCTGACGCCCGGTGTCCCGCGGCTCACCGTGGAGCGCGTGACCGCGGAGCGCGTCCCCGCTCTCGTCCGCCTCCTCCGGGGCGGGGCGGACCACGGTCTCACGGCGACGGCGTGGCCGCCCACGGCGCACCCGGTGCTGGGCGGCCAGGAGCGGGTCCTCGCCGAGCGCTGGGGCACGCTCCGCGCTGCGTCGCTCGACGACGCGCTCCTGACGGGGGGCTACGCCGCCCTCGCCCGAGCCCTCGACGCCGGGGACCCGGGCGCCGTCACGGCCGCCGTGAAGGGCGCGGGGCTCCTCGGCCGCGGCGGCGCCTACTTCCCCGCCGCGGTGAAGTGGGAGGGCTGCCGCGCGGCGCGCGGCGCGCCGAAGTACCTCGTCGCCAACGGCGAGGAGGGCGAGCCCGGCATCTTCAAGGACCGCCATCTGATGGAGGCCGATCCCCACCGGCTGCTCGAAGGCATGCTCCTGGCCGCGTACGCCGCCGGCGCGAGCTGCGGCATCCTCTACGTCCACGGCGAGGCGGGGCTCTCCGCGCTCCGGTGCGCCGAGGCGCTGCGCGACGCGCATGCCGCGGGCCTGGTCGGCCCGCGGGTCCTCGGCACCGACTTCACCTTCGAGGTCGAGATCCGGCGCGGGGCGGGCGGCTTCGTGCTCGGCGAGGAGACGGCGCTCCTCGAATCGATCGAAGGGCGCCGCGCGATGCCGCGGCCGAAGCCGCCGTTCCCCGTCGAGGCCGGCGTCCACGGGCGGCCGACGGTCATCAACAACGTGGAGACGCTCTCCGCGGTGCCGCTGATCGTCGGCGGCCGGCCGGAAGCCGCGCGGACCAAGCTCTTCGGCCTCTCGGGGCACGTCGCCCGGCCCGGCGTCGTCGAGGCCGCGCCGCCGCTGACCCTTCGGCGGCTCGTCGACGGGCTGGGCGGCGGCCTCGCGACCGGCCGCCCGCTCGGCGCCGTGGTGATCGGCGGGCCGTCGGGCATCGTCGTCCCCCCCGCGTTCCTCGACCGGCCCCTCGAGCGGCCGGCGCTCTCGCCGGGCACGGGTGGGATCGCCGCGCTCGACGACCAGGTGGACGTCCGCGACGTGGTCCGCACGCTCCTCGCATTCAACGCGCGCGAGTCGTGCGGCAAGTGCACGCCGTGCCGCGAGGGCACGGCGCGGCTCCTCGCGCTCCTCGACGAGATCCCGCAGGCCGGCGTCCCGGACTCGCTGACCCGACTCCGCGAGCTGGCCGACGTGGTCCAGCTGGCGTCGCTCTGCGGACTGGGCCAGGCCGCGCCGCTGTCCCTCCGCGCGGGGCTCGAGCACTTCCCGGAGCGCCTGACCGGCGCGCGCTGACGCTCTGACGCCCGCGGAGCAGCACGACGCCGCCGAGTCGCTCCGGGCGACGGCGAGCGTGCCGGTCGGCGTCGCGGTCGAGCCGAGCCTCCTCGCGCGGGACGCGCGGTACGCCGCCACCGTCCTGCGCGAGTTCAACGCGATCACGCCCGAGAACGCGATGAAGTGGCGGCCGGTGCAGCCGGCCGCGCGCGAGTGGCGCTTCGAGCCCGCGGACGAGCTCGTCGCCTTCGCCGAGGCGCACGGGATGCGCGTGCACGGCCACGCGCTCGTCTGGCACCGGCAGCTGCCCGGCTGGCTCGATGCCCGGAGCCCCGCCCGGCTGGAGCGCGCGCTCGCCCTCCACATCGAGACGCTCGTCGGGCGCTATCGCGGGCGCGTCGCCTCGTGGGACGTCGTCAACGAGGCGGTGGACGACGCCGGCCGGCTCCGCCGGACGATCTTTCTCCGCGCGCTGGGGCCGGACCACGTCGCGGAGGCCTTCCGCCGCGCTCACGCCGCCGACCCCCAGGCGCGGCTCTACTACAACGACTACGGCGCGGAAGCCGGCGGCGTGAAGGCGGACGCCGTCTACGCGCTCGTCCGGCGGCTCCTGGACGACGGCGTGCCGATCCACGGCGTCGGGCTCCAGATGCACCTCCGCGCCACCCACCCGCCAGCGCGCGCGGCCGTGGCCGCCAACGTCGCGCGACTCGCCGCCCTCGGCCTGTCCGTGCGCATCTCGGAGATGGATGTGCGGATCCGCCGCGCCCGCCGGGGCGATCCCCTCGCGCGCCAGCGCCGGGTGTACGAGGACGCGATCGCCGCCTGCGCCGGGATGCCCGGCTTCGCGGGCGTGACGTTCTGGGGCGTGAGCGACGCTCACTCCTGGGTCCACGGGGAGTTCGGCCGGGACGCGCCGCTCCTCTTCGACCGGGACTACGCGCCCAAGCCCGCCTACTTCGGCGCCCGCGCTGCGCTGGCCGCCCGGGTCGTGGCGGCGCGGCCCTAGCTCGAGCCCCGCCGGCTCGACCGCGCTCGCACCCGCGTCCGCGCTAAGATAGGCCCATGCGGCTGACCATCGACGCTCAGCCCGTGGAGGTGCCCGAGGGAGCCACGGTCCTCGACGCCGTCAACCGCCTCGGGATCGCCCTCCCCCAGCTCTGCAAGGACCCGGACCGGCCACCGCTCGGCGCCTGCCGAACGTGCCTGGTGGAGGTCGAGGGCCAGCGCGGGTTCCCCGCCTCCTGCCACCTGCCGGCACGGGAGGGCCTCGCCGTCCGGACGGACACGCCGGCCGTGGTCCGCATGCGGCGGGGCGTGCTCGACCTGACGCGGTCCATGCTCCAGGCGGGCGACGGGCGCGACGGCTTCGGCCAGCTCGGCGAGGCGGCGGCGCGCCACGGGCTCGGGGGGCCGACCTGGGCGCCGCTTCACCGGTACGCCGTCGACGATTCGAAGTCGTTCTTCGTCCTCGACCGCGAGGCCTGCATCCTCTGCGGGCGCTGCACGATCGCCTGCGGCGACGTCCAGCGGATCGGTGCGATCAGCCTGGCCGGCCGCGGGCACGCCGAGCGGGTCGGCGTCTTCGGCGACGGCGCGATGGCCTCGTCGATCTGCACGTCCTGCGGCCAGTGCGTGGCCACCTGCCCGACCGGCGCGCTTCGGCCGAAGGAGACGCCCGCGGCGATCGTCCGGCGCGTCGAGACCACCTGCCCGTACTGCGGCGTGGGCTGCGGGATCGTGAGCGCGGTGCGGGAGGACGGCCGGCTCGCGGTCATGGCCGACGACGTGCCGCGGAACGACTCGAGCGAGGGCATGCTCTGCGTGAAGGGCCGGTTCGGCACCGGCTTCGTCCACGCGCGGGACCGCGTCGTGCGCCCGATGGTGCGGCGCGACGGCCGGTGGGAGGCGGTCTCCTGGGACGAGGCCCTCGACGCCGCGGCGGCGGGCCTGGCGCGTCACCGCGGCCGGTTCGGCGCGCTCGCCTCCGCCAAGGCCACCAACGAGGATGGCTACCTCATCCAGAAGCTCTGCCGCGCCGTGATGGACACGAACACCGTGGACCACTGCACGCGGCTCTGCCACTCCCCCTCGGTCGAGGCGATGCTGACGTCGATGGGCTCCGGGGCCACCTCGAACTCGTACGTCGACTACGAGGAGGCCGGCTGCCTGATGGTCGTCGGCGCGGACGCGAGCGCCAACCACCCGGTGATCGCCGTCCGCTTCCGGCGCGCCCACGCCCGCGGGGCGCGCATCGTCGTGGTCAACCCGAAACGGATCGAGCTCTGCGACTACGCCCACGTCTGGATCCGCCAGCGCGCGGGGACCGACGTCGCGCTCTTCAACGCGATGGCGCGGGTGATCCTCGACGAGGGCCTCTGGGACGAGAGCTTCGTCCGGGCCCGCACCGAGGGCTTCGACGCCTGGCGGGCCGTCGTCGAGCCCTACACGCCGGAGCGGGCCGCGGCGCTCACCGGCGTCCCCGCCGCCGACATCGTCCAGGCCGCCCGCTGGTACGCGCGGCCCCCGTTCGCGGGGTCCTGCCTCATCTGGGGCATGGGGATCACGCAGCACACGAACGGGACCGCGAACGCCCACGCGCTCCTGAACCTGGCCCTCGTGACCGGCCAGCTCGGGAAGCCGGGCAACGGGATCTCGCCGCTGCGCGGTCAGAACAACGTCCAGGGCTGCGGCGACGCCGGGTGCATCCCGACGAACCTCCCCGGCTACCAGCGCTACGACGACGCCACGCTCGCGAAGTTCGAGCGCGCCTGGGGCGTCCGGCCGCCGGCCGAGCCGGGACTCGTCGTGACGGACATGGTCGAGGGCTGCCTCGACGGGCGCATCCGGGCGATGTACGTGGTCGGCGAGAACCCCCTCCTGTCGGAGCCGGACCTCCACCACGCCCGGAAGGCGCTCGCGCAGCTCGACTGCCTCGTCGTCCAGGACCTCTTTCTCCACGAGACCGCCGAGCTTGCGCACGTCTTCCTCCCGGCCGCCGGGTTCGCCGAGAAGGAGGGCACGTTCACCAACACCGAACGCCGCGTCCAGCGGGTCCGCCGGGTCCTCGATCCGGCCGGCGAGGCGCGCCCGGACTGGTGGATCACGGCGGAGCTGGCGAAGCGCATCGCGCGGCGGCTCGACCGGTCCGCGGAGGGGTTCGACTACCGGGACGCCTCCCAGGTGTGGGACGAGATGGCGGGGCTCGTGCCGTTCCTCGCGGGGATCTCGCACGCGCGCCTGGACCGGGAGGGCGGGCTCCAGTGGCCGTGCCCGGCGCTCGAGCACCCCGGCACGCGGTACCTCTATGCGGAGAGCTTCCCGCGCGGGCTGGGGAAGTTCGTCCCGGTCACCCAGGGCGAGCCGGCCGCCGAGCTACCCGATCCCGACTACCCGTTCATGCTCAACACCGGGCGGCTCCTCTACCACTGGCACGGGGGCACGATCACGCGGCGCGTGCCGGGCCTCCTCGAGCTCGAGCCCCGGCTCCGCGTCGCCCTCCATCCCCTGGACGCCCGGCGCCTCCGGGTCCACGACGGCGACCCGATCCGGCTCACCTCGCGGCGGGGCGAGCTGGAGGGCTACGCCCGGCTCACCGAGGACGTGCGCCCCGGCGAGGTGTTCGTGCCGTTCGTGCGGCTCGCCGAGTCCGCGGCGAACTTCCTCACGAACTCGGCCCACGACCCGACGTCCAAGATCCCCGAGTACAAGGTCTGCGCCGTGCGCGTGGAAGCGCTCCGCGCCGACGCGGACGTGCGCCGCGCCCGGAGCGGCGTCGCGGACGCCTGACCTCCCTGGGGACGCGGCGACGCCGATGGGCGCGAGACACCGGGACGTCGCCGCGGCCGAGGCTCCCTCGGGAGACGCCCGGCGCGCGTTCCTGAGCGGAGCCGCCGCGCTCGCGGCCGTGGGCGCGCTGCCACGCGAGGCCCCCGCGGCCCTGCCGACCCTCCTCGTGTCCGATCCTGTCTTCCTGGAGCACCGCCTCGAGGGGCATCCCGAGCGCCCGGAGCGCCTCACCGCCATCCTGCAGGCCCTGGCCGGCGTGCCGAGCTTGCGGCGCATCGGTGCGCGGCCGGCGAGCGCGGAGGAGCTCGAGCTGGTCCACAGCCGCCATCACGTCGAGCGCGTCCGGGTGATGTCCGAGCGCGGCGGGGGTGCGGTGGACGGGGACACCTACGTGACGCCGCGGACGTTCGAGGCCGCCCGGGGCGCGGTGGGTGCGCTGCTCTTGGCCGTCGACGAGATCGCCGCCGGGCGCGCGCGGAACGCGTTCTGCGCGGTGCGCCCGCCGGGTCACCACGCCTCTCGTGAGCGGGCGATGGGGTTCTGCCTCTTCAACCAGGTCGCGGTGGCCGCCCGGTACCTGCAGGCGCGCACCGCCTGGAAGCGCGTGCTGATCGTCGACTTCGACGTCCATCACGGCAACGGCACCCAGGACGTCTTCCAGCGCGACGACTCGGTCTTCTACCTGTCCGTGCACCGGGACCCCTTCTATCCCGGGACCGGCGCGGCCTCCGAGCGCGGGGCCGGCACGATCCTCAACCTGCCGTTCCGGCCGGGCACCCCACGCGCCCAGATCCTGGCCGCCTACGAGGCGGCGGTCCGCGGCGCGGCGCGCGAGTTTCGTCCGGAGTTCGTCCTGGTGTCCGCAGGCTTCGACGCTTACAAGGACGACCCGATCGGCGGGCTCGGCTACGAGGTCGACGACTACCGGCGGCTAATGGAGGTCGTCGCCGAGGCGGCGCCGGCGGGGCGCATCGTCTCCGCGCTCGAGGGCGGCTACAACCTCGACGCGCTCGGTCCCTGCGCCGTCGCCCACCTGGGACCCTTGCTCTCGTAGGCCGCCGGCGCCGGCCCGCAGGCCCCGCGGCCGGCGGCGCTAGCGGAACGGCCGCTCGTGCAGCCGGGCCCAGAGCACGTGGAGGCGAAACGCGGCCTCCCCGCCTCGCGGGACGAGCGCCACCTCGAACGCCGTCGCCGCCGCGCCGAAGCCCGAGCGGACGACGCTCGAGGTCTGGCTCACCACGCGCCCCTGGGCGTCCAGGCCCAGGAGCTCGAGCGCCGCGTCCCACTCGATGCCCATCGACGATTGCGCCATCCCGAGCGCCCGGACCCGCCCCGCCTCGCGGACGAGCGCCCAGCGAAGGGTGAGGAACTGCTCCTGGGTCGTGTTCGGGAGCTCCGGCGGCACCTCGATCCGGGACGGCGCTGCACAGGCGCTCGCCAGGAGCACGGCCCCGAGCAGCCGGAGCGGCGGCGAGGCCACGGCACATCATAGCGCCCGACGCGCCAGCTCTACGTCGAGGACACGATCCCCAAGGCGACCTACCGGGGCATGGAGACCGACAACAAGAACGCCACGGTGTGGAACCTGCTCGTCTCGCACGAGAGCCTCAGCGACGCCCTCGCCTACAACATCGTGAAGACGATCTTCGAGAAGCGCGACGAGCTGATCGCCGTGCACCGGGAGGCGGAGAACTTCAAGCTCGAGCTGCAGAAGGCGTCGGCCTCGCCGATCCCCTTCCATCCCGGCGCGCTGAAGTACTTCTCCGAAAAGGGCGTCAAGGTCAACTGACCTCGCCGCCATGGGCGCGCCGGAGCGGCCCGACCCCGCCCCCGAGCCTGTCGTCGTCGACGAGCAGGCCCTCCGGCGCGCCGAGGCGTACGTCGAGGAGGAAGAGGGCGCCGCCAACCGCCTGAAGGGCGCCCTCGGCGCGGTGGTGGCCGCGCTGGCGATCGCGATGTCGCTGTTCCACCTCTACGCCGCCTACTCCATCATCCCCACCCACGCGCTCCGCGCGGTCCACGTCGCGTTCGTCCTGGTCCTGTCGTTCCTCGTGTTCCCCGTGGCCCGGCGCCTCCGGCACCGTGTCATGTGGTGGGACTGGCTCGCCGCGGCGGCGGCGGTGGTCGTGGTCGCGTACATGCTCCACGGGGGCGACGACTTCACCGACCGGAACACCTCGCCGGACACCTGGGACGTCGTCCTCGGCGTGATCCTGATCGCCCTGATCCTCGAAGCGATGCGCCGGACGTCGGGCTGGGTGATGCCGGTCGTCTCGCTGGCCTTTCTCGTCTACGCGCTGGTGGGCCCGTGGCTGCCCGCCCCCTGGACCCACAAGGGCTACGACGTCGGCCGGCTCGTCGGCCACATGTACATGACCCTCGAGGGGATCTTCGGCGTCGCCGTCGACGTGTCGTCCTCGCTCATCATCCTGTTCACCATCTACGGCGCCTTCCTCCAGTTCTCGGGCGCCGGCAAGTTCTTCCTCGACTTCTCCTTCGCCGCGATGGGGGGCAAGGCCAGCGGCGCCGGGCGCACGGTCGTGCTCGCCTCCTTCCTCCTGGGCGGGCCGTCGGGCAGCGGCGTCGCCGATGGGCTCGGTCGCCGATCCGATGCTCGCCCGGTCTGGCTACGGCAAGGAGGCGGCGGGCGGGCTCCTGGCGGCCGGCGGGCTCGGCGCCATCATCTCGCCGCCGGTCCTCGGCGCCGCAGCGTTCCTCATCGCCGAGTTCCTGAAGATCTCCTACCTCGACGTGCTCCTGATGGCGGTCATCCCGACGGGCCTCTACTACTTCGCGCTGTTCCTCATGGTCGAGATCGACGCGCGGAAGTTCGGGATGCACGCGGTCGCCCTCGAGCGGGCGGAGTCGCTCGGGCGTCTGACCCGGCGCTTCTGGTTCCACTTCCTGTCCTTGGTGGCCATCGTGGCGTTCATGCTGATCGGCTTCTCGCCGGTGATGTCCGTCTTCTGGGCCACCGCGGTCGCCTTCCTGACGAGCTTCCTCCGCCCCGAGAGCGCGACGCTGTCCTACGACCTCTTCCGCGGCCGGGGCCCGATCCTCCGGCGGTTCCTGTCGTCCGGGCTCGTCAAGGCGCTGGAGGCGGGCTCGATCGGAATGCTCAACGTGGCCGCGACCTGCGCCGGCGCCGGCCTCATCGTGGGGGTGGTCACGCTGACCGGGCTCGGGCTCAAGTTCTCCGCGATCATCCTGGACTACGCGGGCGGCTCGCTGGTCCTGACCGCGGTCTTCACCGCGCTGACCGTGTGGATCGTGGGGCTCGCGGTGCCGGTCACCGCCTCCTACATCATCTGTGCCGTGATCGCCGCGCCGGCCCTGATCAAGCTGGGCGTTCCGGACTTCGCGGCGCACATGTTCATCTTCTACTACGCCGTCCTGTCGGAGGTCTCGCCGCCGACCGCGCTCTCGCCCTTCGCGGCGGCGGCGATCACGGGCGGCGATCCCTACCGGACGACGCTCCAGTCCGGGAAGTACACGATGCCGGCGTTCCTGGTGCCGTTCATGTTCGTCCTCGACCCGTCCGGTCAGGGACTGCTCCTCACGGGGTCCATCAAGAGCCTCGCGACGGCCGACTGGGCCGCCGTCGGGCTCGTCACCACGACGGCGGTGATCGGGATCTCCGCCCTCGCCGGCGGCTTCCAGGGATGGCTCCTCCGGCGAGCGACGGCGCCCGAGCAGGCGATGCTCATCGTCGCAGGCCTGGCGCTCGTGTATCCCCGCCCGCTCTTCGACGCGATCGGGGTCGGGCTCTTCGCGCTCGTCCTGATCCTCCAGTACGCGCGCCGCGGCGCCCCCGCCCAGCTGCCGGCCTGATCCGCCGACCCGCTGTCGCTCCCACGACAGCGTGACGCGCGTTCCGTAGGGGCGACCGCGCACGAAACACGCGCCGTTGCAGCGCAGGCGCTCCGCGGCGGCCACGGGTCCCCTCCTGGCACGTCGGGCACGAAAGTTGCCGGTCCCTCATCGTCAGCGAGAGGAGGGTTGAATGGAGAAGCGGACGAGATGGATGGCCCCGATTGCGGGGCTCGTGCTGGCGTCATCCCTCGTCACCGCGTGCGGCACCATGGGCGGCGCCGCCGTCGGCGCCGGCTCGGGCGCGGCGATCGGGGCGGGCACCGGCTACGGCGCGGGCAAGGGTGCGCTCATCGGCACGGGTGTGGGCGCGGCGGCCGGCGCGATCTACGACATCATGAAGAAGAACTGATGGAGGGCGAGATGAGCAAGGTCTGGACACGGCTCGGGATCGCCCTCGTCGCTCCGATCCTCCTGTGGAGCGGCACCGCGTTCGGGCAGGCGAAGCCGCCCGTGCATCAGGGCAGCACGCCCAGCACGGTGGAGGGCACGGTGGTCAGGATCGACCGCCGCGCGAGCAAGGTGACCATCCGGGCGGCCGACGGCTCGATGCACGAGTTCACCGCTTCGAAGGAGACCCTGGACGATCTGAAGGAAGGCGACCGGATCGAGGCGCGGCTCCGCCAATAAAGGGCGAAGCCAGCGGTCCCGGCCTCACGGCTGGAGACCGACGCGCGGCCGGGCGACGGCCCAACTCACCAGACGAGCCGGCGCCCGGTCGGGAAGGCTCGGCGGATGACGCCGGGCCTTCCTCTTTTCGGCGCTGGCATCCGGATCGCAGCAGCCACGGACGACCGGAAGCGCATCCGATGTCGAGATCGACGGCGGCACGGCGCCGACGTCCAAGGAGAGACACATGCACGCGATCGAGTTCCTCAAGCGAGAGCACGGCAAGGCCAAGGCGGCATTCACGGAGATCGAGGGCGCGTCGGCGGCCCAGCGCGGTTCGCTCTGGGAGAAGCTGCGCCCCGAGCTGGAGCAGCACGAAGAGATGGAGGAGACGCACCTCTACGGGCCGGTCGCGCAGGACGCGCACGGCGACGAGTCGCTCCGGACCTGGGAGAGCACGCATCACCAGCAGGTGGAGGAGGCCGAGGGCCTGATCCGCGAGATCGGCCGGATGCAGCCGTCGGACGCCCGGTGGCTGGCCACGGTGAAGAGCCTCCGCAGCGCGCTCGAGAACCACATCCGCCAGGAAGAGCAGGAGATCTGGCCGAAGATCATGCGGGCGTGGAACCCCGACCGCCTCGAGGAGGCGGGTCGGCAGATGGAGGCGCAGGCCCAGGCGGCGGCCGCCCGCTGATCGATGCCCCAACGGACCCGGCCGAAGCGGGCCCTCCGGCCCCCGCAGCATCAGCGGCGCCAGCCCGGGCTGGAGACCCGCATGAGGCCGCGGCCCCGGGCGGAGCCCCGCTTCGGACCGGCCGGACGGCTCCAAGGCAAGGTCGCGCTCGTCACCGGCGGGGACAGCGGCATCGGTCGCGCCGTGTCCCTCGCCTTCGCGCGCGAAGGCGCCGACGTCGGCGTCGTGTACCTGAACGAGCACCGGGACGCGCGCGACACCGTGCGGGCGATCGAGGCCG
>JBIOVM010000079.1:0-7831 GCA_044867785.1 Candidatus Rokuibacteriota bacterium
AGTCCACCACGCGCTGGGCGTCTATGCGCAGGCCGCGGACTTCTTCAGACGTACGATGGCGGCACTTCCAGTCGATCTCGAGCGGGAGCACTTCGGGATGGCGGGGCTGCCCGCCGTGTACGCGCGCGCCTGGCTCGCCTGGTGCCTGGCCGAGCTCGGCGTCTTCCCGGAAGGCATCGTCCAGGGCGAGGAAGCCGTTGCCATCGCCGAGTCCGCCGACGACGCCTACAGTCGAGTCCTGGCCGCCTGGGGCCTGGGGACGATCCACGTCGTGCGCGGAGACGCGGAGCGCGCCATCACGGTTCTCGAGCGCGGGCTGGTCGTGACCCGCATGTCGGGCCACGCGCTACTCTTCCCGTTCGTCGCCTCGCCGCTCGGCCGCGCGTACTCCCTCGCCGGCCGGGCGGAGGACGGGATCCGGATGCTCGAGCAGGCACTGCACCAGGCCGAGTCCATGAATCTCGTGGCCCACAACCCGCTCCGGCTGACCTGGCTCGGCGAGGCCTTCGCGCTCGCGGGACAAATGGAGCGGGCCGCGGTGGAGGGCGCGCGGGCCCTCGCCCTCGCCGAGCGGCTCGGAGAGCGCGGCAGTGAGGCCTACGCGCGTCGGCTGGCGGGAGAGATCGCCGCCTCGCGGGAGCCGCCGGACCTCGTCGCTGCGGCGGCGGCCAGCCGCGACGCCCTCGGTCTCGCGACCGAGCTCGGAATGCAGCCGCTCGCGGCGCTCTGTCACCTCGGGCTCGGAGCGGCACACCGACGCGGCGGCGCGGCCGCCGAGGCTCGGTCGGAGCTGGAGGCCGCCGTCACGAGCCTGCGCAACATGGGAATGAGCCACTGGCTCGGCCGCATGGACGTGGCGGGGGTTGGGTCGGGCTGACCCGTCGATCGGGAGGCGCACGCGGAAGCGCCGCGCGACGCTCGGAGCCGCCGCGGGGGCCGGTCGCGCGCTTCCCCGGCGGTTCTACGAGAGACCCGCGCCGCGGGTGGCCAGGGAGCTCCTCGGAGCCATCCTCGTCTCCCGGCTGGGAGGGCGGCTCACCGCGGGACGGATCGTCGAGACCGAAGCGTATCTCGGGCCCGAGGACGGCGCCTCGCACGCGGCGTTCCGGCCGGCGTCGCGGTGGCTGTTCTACGGGCCGGGCGGCATCGCGTACGTGTTCTGGGCCTACGGGCTCCACCACTGCCTCAACGCCATCGCGGGGTCGCGTGGAACCCCGGGTTGCGTTCTCATCCGGGCGATCGAGCCGCTGGCCGGGCTCGGCACCATGGCCCGCCGACGCGGCGTCCGAGGGTCGCGCCGGTCCGGCAACGTCTCGACCGCTCTCGCCAGCGGGCCGGCCAGGCTCACCCAGGCCCTGGGGGTCACCGTCCGGGACACCGGTCGCGACCTTCGGCGTGGGGTGCTCACGATCCACCGGCCGATCTCACCTGGCGGCCGCCGGGTCGTGGCCACCGGGCCGAGGATCGGGATCACGCGATCTCCTGAGCTCCCGCTCCGGTTCTGGCTCCGCGGTCACCCTTCCGTGTCGCGGTGACGGGGTCGATCTCAGTCCCTCTGATTCACCTGGTTCGACGGTAGGATGGCCGACTTCGCGTAAGACGCGGGATTACGCGGGGCCCAGCGCCCCGCCTCCACCGCCGTCAGGAAGTCCAGGACCGCTCGGTTGAAGGCCTCCGGCTCCTCCAGGTTGATGGTGTGACCCGACTTCGGGATCACCACCAGGCCGGCCGTGCGGATCTTGCGCTTCATGAAGATGCCGGGCTCGAGGCAGGGCTCGTCTTCGTCCCCGGTGACGATGAGCGTGGGGACCGTCAGCCGCTCGAGCTCTGCCTCCAGCTCGTAGACCGAGGGACGCTCGAGCTGAACGCCCCGCATCGTGAGACCGTGGCCCAGGGCCGACTGCGCGGCGAACCGATCGTGGAACTCTTGCCAGCCCTTCGGGTCCTTGTCCCGGAACTGGACGCGCGCCGGCCCGTGGCAGTAGACGTCGGCGAGCGTCGCCATGGGCTCGGCCAAGAACCGCTGGGCCGTGGCCTCGACGTCTCGCTTGAACTGGGCGCGATCGGCCGCCACGCTCCCGTACCCGCAGCCGGCCACCACCAGCGAACGGGCGCGGCCCGGGTGCCGGATGCCGAAGTGGAGCGTCGCGTACCCCCCCATCGACAGGCCGCAGACGTGAGCCTGCTCGATCCCCAGCGCGTCGAGGAGGCCGCGGATGTCCTCCACGGCGTGGTCCTGCGAGTAGGCGCTCCCCGCCGTCGGGACGTCGGAAGGCGGGTATCCCCGGGCATTGAAGGTGATCGTGCGATAGCGGCGGGCGAAGAACCGAACCTGCGGGAGCCAGCTCGCGCTCTCGCCCGCGAACTCGTGCACGAAGACGAGCGGCAGACCGTGACCGACTTCCTCGTAGTGGAGGCGGATGCCGTTGACGGAGACACGAGGCATGGGACGCTCCGGATCGCCGCGCGGGGGTGTCACCCCACCGCGACGGGCAAGGACCGCATTCCGCGAAAGACCACCGAGTCCAGCCACACCGGGGCGGCGACCGGGGCGAGATCCGGAAAACGGGCGACGAGAGCGCCCAGGGCGACCTGACCCTCGAGCCGCGCCAGCGGGGCCCCGAGGCAGAAGTGGATGCCGTGGCCGAAGGCGATGTGGCGGTTGTCGGCGCGGCGGAAGTCCAGGCGATCCGGCTCGGTGAACTGGCGCGGATCGCGATCAGCCGCATTGATCATGAGGAAGAGCCGATCGCCTCCCTTCACCATGCGGCCGCCGAAGCGGAGATCCTCGCGCGCGACGCGCACCATCGCGGCGGTCGGGCCGTCGTAGCGGAGCAGCTCCTCGACGGCCGGCGCGGCGAGCTCGGGATCGTCGCGCCACGCCCGCGCCGCCGCCGGATGGTGGAGCAGGGCGAGCGCGCCGTTCCCGATCAGGTTCGTGGTGGTCTCGTGCCCGGCGAAGAGCAGCAGCACGCAGCTCGCAACCAGCTCTTCCCGACTGAGCGGCTCGCCCCGCTCCTGGGCCGCCACCAGCGCGGTCACGAGGTCGTCGGCGGGAGCCGCGCGCCGGCGGGCCACCAGGCGCTCGAAGTACGCGTGCATCTCGCCGACCCCGCGCGCGGCGCGCTCGTGCCGGTCGGCTGTGGCGAGCGCGCTCCCCACGAACGTCGCCAGCTCGTCGGACCACCCCTTGAGCCGCTCGTGGTCCTCGGGCGGGACGCCGAGCAGATCGCCGATGACGGCGATCGGCAGGGGGTACGCGAAGTCCCGGATCAGGTCGATCTCGCCGACCTCGGCGGCCCGGTCCAGAAGGGCGTCGACGAGGGCGGCCACGCGCGCGCGGCGCAGCTCGACGACGCGCCCCGTGAAGACACGGCCCAGGATGCCGCGCAGGCGGGTGTGGACGGGCGGGTCGGTGAACACGACCCAGAGGCCGACCCGGCGGAGCAGCGCCTCGACCGCCTCGCTAACCGTCGGCGCCCGGCGGGCGAGGAAGGGCGTGATCCGGTCGGCCGACAGGCGCGGCTCGGCGAGAGCGGCCCGGACGTCCGCATAGCGGGTCAGCACCCAGCCTCCGAGGACCTCGCTCCAGTGGACCGGATCCTCCTCGCGAAGGCGCTCGAACGCGGGATACGGGTCGGCCAAGACGTCCGGTCGCCGCGGATCGTACGCGGTCACGCCCGCACCCGGTCACCGCGTGGGTCCCAGAGCGGCTCGGCCGCGACGAGACCGGCGACCCACTCGCCGAAGAACTCCACCTCGACCGGCGTCCCCGGATTCGAGAGCTCCGCCGGAAGATAGGCGTAGGCGATCGACTGCCGGACCGCGTAGCCGAATCCGCCGCTCGTCACGCGCCCCACCACGCGGCCGGTCGCGCGCACCGGCTCGCCTCCCAAGGCGACCCATGCCGGGTTCGCAAGGGTGAGGCACGCGAGCTTGCGGCGAGCGCCCTCCGCCCGCTGGCGGACCAGCGCCGCCTTGCCGAGGAAGTCACCCTTGCCGAGCTTGACGGCGAACCCGAGCCCGGCCTCGTAGGGGGTGTCGTCGGGGGTGATGTCCGCGCTCCAGTAGCGATAGCCCTTCTCGAGCCGGAGGGAGTCGATGGCCCGGTAGCCCGCCGCGACCAATCCGTGAGGCCGCCCCGCCTCCCAGAGCGTGTCCCACAGCTCGAGCCCGTACTCCGTCGGCGCGTAGATCTCCCAGCCGAGCTCCCCCACGTACGTGACACGGACCGCCAGCGCCGGGACTCGCCCCACCGCCATATCCTTGGTCGTCATGTACGGGAAGGCACCGTTCGACACGTCGGCCGCGGTCGTGGCGGCGAGGATGTCGCGCGCCCGCGGCCCCCAGAGCCCGATGCAGCACGACGCCCCGGTGACGTCGAGCAGCGAGACCGACCCGTCCTCGGGAAGGTGCCGCTGGATCCACCCCCGGTCGTGGGTGCCGAAGGCCGTGCCGGTGACGATGCGGAAGCGGCTCCCGCCCAGACGCGTGACGGTGAAGTCGCACTCGATCCCGCCGCGCTCGTTCAGCATCGAGGTGTAGACGACCGACCCGACCGGCTTGTCGACGTCGTTGCCGCAGAGCCTCTGGAGCAGGCCGAGCGCGCCCGGGCCCACCACCTCGAACTTCGAGAAGGACGTCTCGTCGTAGAGTCCCGCGCGCTCGCGGGTCGCGACGTGCTCGGCCTCGATGGCCGGCGACCATATCCGTCCGGCGAAGCCCCGCGGGCGCCGCCGCTCGTCGCCGGCGGCCGCGTTCGACTCGAACCAGTTGGGCCGCTCCCAGCCGGACTTCTCCCCGAAGGAGGCCCCCAGCTCGCGGAGCCTCGGATAGGCCGGCGACAGGCGCAGCCGCCGCCCTTCCTCGCGCTCCTGGTGCGGGTAGCGGAGGTCGTAGTACGTCCGGTACACCTCGTGCGTGCGCTCGAGCGTGAGCCGCCGCGAACGGTACTGGGGGCCGAACCGCCGGAGGTCCATGTGCCAGACGTCCAGCCCTGGATCGCCCTCCACGATCCAGTCGGCCATGATCCGGCCCATGCCCCCCGCTCCCGCGATGCCGTGGGCGCAGAAGCCGCACGCCACGAAGAAGCCGCGGACGTCGGGAGACTCGCCGAGAATGAACTCCCCGTCCGGGGTGAACGCTTCCGGGCCGTTGATCAGCCGGACGATCTCGGCGCTCCCGATGGCGGGCACCCGGTGGACCGCGCCCTCCATGAGCGGGGCGAACCGCTCCCAGTCCGGCGGGAGCAGCCGGTGGTTGAAGTCGGCGGGGATCCCGTCGAGCCCCCACGGCGCCGGGGCGCGCTCATACCCGCCCGCCACCAGGCCCCCGACCTCCTCGCGGAAGTAGACGAGGTGGTCGGGGTCCCGGAGCATCGGGATGGCGGGATGCACGCCGTCGATCGGCTTCGTGACCAGGTACTGGTGGGCCATCGGCACGAGCGGGATGGTCACGCCGACCATCCGCCCGATCTCCGGCGCGTACATGCCGCCCGCGTTCACGACGATCTCGGTGCGGATGGTCCCACCGGTCGTCTCCACCTCCCGCACGCGGCCGTCCCGCGCGGTGATGCCGAGGACGCGGGTGCCGGTCCGGACCGCGGCCCCGCGCCGGCGCGCGCCTTCGGCCAGGGCCATCGCGAGGCCGCTCGGGTCGAGATGACCGTCGGTGGGCAGGTACACGGCGCCGAGAACGCCGTCGAGACCCATGACCGGGAAGAGACGTTGGGCCTCGGTCGGCCCGATCTCCTCCAGGGGGAGCCCGAACGTCTTGGCCCAGCCGGTCTGGCGCCGGTGCTCCTGGACGCGATCCGACGTGCAGGCCAGCCGGAGGCTGCCCGTCTCGCGCCAGCCCGGGTCCCGTCCGGTCTCCGCGGCGAGGCCGCGGTAGCACTCGACGCTCCACATCATCAGGCGCGTCAGCGCGACCGAGGAACGGAGCTGGCCGACGAGGCCGGCCGAGTGGAAGGTCGAGCCGCTGGTCAGCTCGGCGCGCTCGACGAGGACGACGTCGCGCCACCCCTTGGCCGTCAGGTGGTACGCAATGCTCGCGCCGCCCACGCCGCCCCCGACGACCACCGCCCGCGCGTGCTCGGTCACGCCGTCGGATTGTAGCAGGGCGCCGGGGCCTTGACACGGCCGGCGCCGCCCTGTGAAGTGGAAGCCGGCAGCTCGAGTTCTCGAACGCTCACGACCGCACACCGCTCGCACGAGGAGCCGTGCCATGGACCACGCTGACCGTCCCGGCAAGTCGTCCCCGCTGTCCCGCCGCCACGTCCTGCTCGGTGGCGCCGCGCTCGCGGCGGCCACTGCGCGGCCCGGTCGTGCCGTCGCCCAGGCGCGGAAGGGTGAGATCGTCGCCGGGCTCTCCGAGCGGATGCTGACGCTCGACCCGGCGAACCACTACTCGATCTCCGCCACCTCGGTGCTCCGCCACGTCTACGACCCGCTGATCGAGGTCACGAACGACTCGAAGTTCGTGGCGTGCCTCGCGGAATCGTGGGCTCCCGTGAACAACACGACGTGGCGCTTCGCGCTTCGCAAGGGCGTCAAGTTCCACGACGGGACGCCGTTCACCGCCGACAGCGTCATCTACTCGCTGACGCGTGCGCGCGACAACAAGAAGCTCATCAAGGCTTTCGTCTACAGCGACATCGAGGACGTCAAGAAGGACGGCGACTTCACGGTCCTCGTGTCCACCAAGCGGCCCTTCGGCTCGCTGCCGGCCCATCTCACGATGCTGGGCATGCTGCCGCAGACGGCCGCCGCCAACGAGGACGCGTTCTTCCAGAAGCCGGTCGGCACCGGGCCGTTCAAGTTCGGGGGCTGGACCCACGGCGAGCAGATCACCCTGCTCGCGAACGACGCCTACTGGAAGCCCGGGATCCCCAAGGTCGAGAAGGTGACCTTCCGGTTCATCCCGGAGCTGTCGACCCGCGTCGCCGGCATCCGGAGCGGCGAGCTCCACGTGATCGACCGCGTCTGGCCGGACAACGTGCAGACGCTGCGCTCGACGCCGGGCGTCCGCGTGCTCGACACCCCGGCCATCGAGGCGCAGCGGTGGATCTTCCAGCTCGCCAAGGAGCCGGGCAAGGACCCCCGGGTGCGCAAGGCCATCTCGCTCGCCATCGACCGGAACGTGATCATCAAGGACCTCCTGCTCGGCTACGCGCGGCCCGTCGTCAGCCCGATCCCGCCCGGGCTCATCGGCCACACCAACCTCGGCCAGAAGCCCTACGATCCGGCGAAGGCCAAGCAGCTTCTCAAGGAAGCCGGCCACCAGAACCTCTCGGTCGACTTCGTGATGATGAAGGATCTCTACCCGAAGCAGCTCGAGATCGTCCAGGCGGTGGCCGCCATGCTGGGCGACGTCGGCATCACCGTCAACATCAAGAATCTCGAGATCGCCACCGCGCGCGAGGCCCGATCCGCCGGCAACTACGACATGTTCTTCTCGGGGTGGGCCCACATGCCGCACGACCCCGACTGGTACCTCGGGCAGTGGTTCACGAAGGCCGGCGCCGAGAAGCTCACGCGCTACGACAATCCGCGCGTCGAGCAGCTGATCGCCGAGGGCCGCGTCCCGGACCCGAAGGTCCGCCAGCAGAAGTACGAGGAGATCGAGAAGGCCCTCTGGGAGGACGAGCCGGAGATCTGGCCGTACTACAGCGTCGCGATCTACGCCGTGAGCGACAAGCTCCAGAACTACCAGGCGCGCCGCGACTACTACGTCCTGCTCTACGACGTCGGGCTCCGCTAGCCCGGTCCGGGGTCAGGCCTTGACTTCCGTGCATCGCCCCGCCGCGCGGGGGGCGAGACCCGTCCGGAAG
>JBIOVM010000080.1:0-43067 GCA_044867785.1 Candidatus Rokuibacteriota bacterium
CCAGGCGCGCAGGCGCTCGGCGTCACCCGGGTGCGCCAAGCGCTCCACGAAGCCCGCTTCCGTCTCCACGACGAGCTCCACCCCCTCGCACCCGGCGAGCCACACGGCCGGGGGTGAGTCGGGCGACAGGCTGACCGTCAGCGGCACGCCGACCGCGCCGGCTGCCAGCGTCACCTGGGCCAGCGGCAGCGCGTCCCGGGCGGTGCCCCGCACGATCAGGCGCCGGCAGGGGCGGTAGCGAAACGCGTTCCGCTCGCCGGGAATCGCGCTGGGATCGTGCTCCCGGCTGAAGTGACGGCGCCAGGCCTGCGCGTAGCTCGCGGCGCTGGCGCGGAGGAGCTCGCGCGCGGGAGCGTCCGGTAGCGCAGCCACGCAGCGCTCGAGCCGCGCGGCCATCGCCGCCGGCAGGGGCTCGTCGTCCTGGCCGGGGCGCGCGACCTGGCGCCAGCGCGCGAGCTGGAGGACGTAGTTCGGGCCGCCCGCCTTCGCGCCGGGCCCGACCACGGAGGCCTTCCAGCCGCCGAACGGCTGGCGGCCCACGATCGCGCCCGTGATCGGGCGATTGACGTAGAGGTTTCCCGCCTCCAGCCGGTCCACCCAGCGACGGATCTCGCGATCGTCCAGCGTCTCGATGCCGCTCGTGAGCCCGAACGGGGTGGCGTTGGCGAGCGCGATCGCCTCGTCGAGGTTCTCGGCGCGCATGAGGCCGAGCACGGGGCCGAAGCACTCCGTGCGATGGAAGAACGAGCCCGGCCGGACGCCGAGCTTGATGCCGGGGGACCAGAGCTGCGGGTTCTCCGGGGCCGGGCGCGGCTCGAGCAGCCACTCCTCGCCCGCGTCGAGGACCGTGAGCGCGCGGAGGAGAGTCGAGCCGGGCGGCTGGGTCAAGGGCGTGACGCGGCTCGCCGGCTCCCACGCGCTGCCCACGACGAGACTGGCCGCCGCGTCGCGCAGCTGGCGCCGGAAGGCCGGGTCGTCGTAGACCTCGCCCTCGCAGATGGCGAGGCTCGCCGCCGAGCACTTCTGGCCGTTGTGGCCGAAGGCCGACCGGACGAGGTTCCGCACGGCTTGGTCACGGTCGGCGAGGGCGGTGACGATGATGGCGTTCTTCCCGCTGGTCTCGGCGAACAGGGCGAGGTCCGGCCGCCATCCGAGGAAGAGCCGCGCGGTCTCGATCGACCCCGTCAGGATCACGGCGGCCACGCGCGGATCCGTCAGCAAGCGCTTGCCCGTGTCGTCGTCGGGAACGGGCAGGAACTGCAGGACATCCGGCGGGATGCCCGCCGCCCACAGACATCCGGCGAGCCGCCAGCCCACGAGCACGGCTTCCGGCGCCGGCTTGAGGATGACGGCGTTTCCGGCAGCGAGCGCGGCGAGCACGCCTCCTGCGGGAATGGACAAGGGGAAGTTCCAGGGCGGCGTCACGACGACCACGCCGAGGGGCTCCATCCGGCAGTCTGCGACGTCGCTCGCCACGTCGCGCAGCGTGCGCGCGTAGTACCGTGCGAAGTCGATCGCCTCCGAGACCTCGGCGTCCGCCTCGGGGACCGTCTTGGCGCCGTCGAGGATCATCGCGCCGATCAGATCGCCGCGCTGCCGGCCGAGCTCCGTCGCGCACGCCGCCAGGCGGCTCTCGCGCTCCGCCGGGGCGCGGGCGGCCCATGCCGGCTGCGCCGTCTGCGCGACGGCGAGCGCCCGCTCGACGTCCGCCGGCCCGCCCAGCGCGTGGCGGTACGCGGTGACCCCCGGCCGCGAGGGATCGCGGCCTTCCGCCTCGCGCGCGCCCGGGCATCGCTCTCCGCCGACCTGGAGCGGGACGGCCTCCGGTGCGCGCGCCTGCGATCGGGAGACGACGTCGTCGATCCAGCGGCGGTTCGATGCGAGGGTCCAGTCGGTATCGGGCTCGTTCGCGAACGGAGCCGCGAGGGGCGGCGTGGTGTCCGGCTCGGCTGACCGGTCCTGGGTCCGGCGGGGCGCGTCCGAAAGGCCGACCTGGGCGGCGAACGCGCCGAGGAAACGATCGCGCTCGGCGGTCCACTCGGGCGACCCGGCTTCGAGGTCGAAGACGTGGCGGAGGAAGTTCTCGGGCGCGGTGTTCTCGTCGAGCCGACGCACGAGATATGCGATGGCGCTGTGGAAGTCCTCCGCGCGGACGACCGGCGCGTAGAGGAGCAGCCCGCCCGCCCGCGCCTGGACGGCGCGCGCCTGGTGGTTCGCCATGCCTTCCAGCATCTCGAACTCGACCCACGGGCCGACGCCGTGCGTCTCGCGGAGCACCAGGCCGTAGGCGACGTCGAAGAGGTTGTGGCTGGCGATGCCGAGATGGACGGCCGCCGCGTGCTCGCGGCGGCAGCCGTACTCGAGCATCCGCTTGTAGTTGGCGTCGACCTCGACCTTGGTCTCGTACGGCGCCTGGGCCCAGCCGTGCGTCGCCGCATCGATGCGCTCCATGGCGAGGTTCGCGCCCTTGACGATGCGGAGCTTGATCGCCGCGCCGCCGCGGCTCCGGCGCGCGAGCGCCCACTCGGTGAGCGCGCGCTGTGCGCGGTACGAGTCGGGCAGATACGCCTGCAGCACGATCCCGGCGCTGAGCAGCAGGAACTCGGGCTCGTCCAGCACCTCGCGGAACGCGGTGAGGGTGAGATCGAGGTCGCGGTACTCCTCCATGTCGAGGTTGATGAACTTCGCGGTGACCCGGCCGTCCGGGTGGCGGTAGCGGTGCCGGGCCGCCGTCCGGTAGAGCGCGCGCAGCCGCTCCGCCACGCGCGCCACCGTGTGGCGAAACGCGACCAGCTCGATCTGGCTGAAGATGGACGAGACCTTGACCGAGATGTACTCGACGTCGTCACGGGCGAGCAGCGCGAGGTAGGCGTCCAGCCGGCGCGCGGCCTCGGCCTCGCCGAGGATCGCCTCGCCGAGCTGATTGAGATTGAGGCGCAGGCCGGCCTGCCGCCGCTCCTCGAGGTAGCGCCGGAGATCTTCTTCCTCGCCCGGCAGGATGACGTTCTGCGTCTCGTGCCGCAGCCGGCTCACGATGGGCGGGACCACGAGGCTGGGCAGATAGTAGGCCATCGCGCCGCCCAGCTGGAGGGCCACCCGCTCCCACCAGTCCATGTACTGCGGGACCCCGTAGCGCTCGAGGAGATAGGCGAGCTGGTCGGCGATGCGCTCGGGCCGGTGACTCCGGAAGGCCTGGTCCGCGAGGGCGATGGTCAGCTCCTTGCCGTGCGGGTCGGCCATCATGCGGGCGAGCTTCTTGGCCTGGGCGTGCTCCTCCGGCGTCTGCTGAGCCCGCGCCTCGGCGAGGAGGGCCTCGGCGAGCTCGACGGCGCGGTGAGCGAGATGCGCCTGACCATGGGGGCCGTCCGTCGGTGTCATGCGCGCTCCCGCGTGCCAGTGTACGGGAACTCGGGGAGGGAAAAGCCCGCGGGCGGCCGGGGGCCGTCCGCGGAGGAGCTACTCGTGGTGCGGCGTCCGCGCCGGCGCGCGGATCACGCGGCGCAGAGCGTGGGTCACCAGCGGCCCGGGCGGTACACGATGACGGGCGGCGTGCGATACACGACCGGGGCCGGAGTGACGACGACCGGCCGCGGCCGGCGAACCACGACGGGCGAAGGCCGATAGACGACGGCCGGGGGCGTGCGTACGACGACGGGCGCGGGCCGATAGACGACGGGCGCGGGCTGATAGACGACGGGCGGAGGCTGATAGACGACGGGGGGAGGCGTGTGCACGACGACGGGCGCCGGGGCGTACACGACCGGGGGAGCCGCCACCACGCGAGGCGGGGTGAGGGCGTCGATGACGAGGGCGGCGCCGATACCGACCGCGATTCCGGTCAGGACGGCCCCGATCTCGTTGCCCGCCTTGGCGGGCCGCGCGGCACCCAGGAGGACGACCGGCACGATCAGGGCGGCCACCAGCAGCTTCTTCATGTGTTCCTCCTTGCTCCGACCGATTGGATGCCTGCGTCGCCGCGCGTATTCAGTCCAGAGCGGGGAGGTACTCCGCCCCTGTTCGGCGCCGTGTTACGCCGCCCGCCGTCCGTTGCGTGCCTCCCCGACCTGCCGTAGGCTCCGCACCGAGGCGAAGCGTGCACGATCTCGACCTGGTTCGAAGGGCCGGCTAGCCTGGCGACTCCGGATCGGCGCTCCCTCGCCGCGCAGAGCCGATGGACGGTGCTCGCGCTGGTCGTGATCGCGCGCACGGCAGTCGGGTTCCAGTTCCAGTCGGTTGCGGCGGTGGGACCGTTTCTCGTCGCGGATCTCGACCTCACCTACGCCGCGCTCGGGACGTTGATCGGCCTCTACCAGCTCCCCGGCGCGGCGCTCGCGTTACCCGGCGGTCTCTTGGGGGCGCGCTTCGGCGACCGCGCCGTCGTCCTGCTGGGCCTCGGGTTCATGACCGCCGGCGGCGTTGGGGTCGCGATGGGGGATTCGTGGCTCGTGGCGGCCGGTGGCCGCGTCGTGAGCGGGGCCGGCGCCGTGCTCGTCAACATGCAGCTCGCCAAGATCGTCACGGACTGGTTCGCCGAGCGGGAGCTCGCGACCGCGCTGGGCTTCATGCTGAGCAGCTGGCCCCTCGGCATCTGGCTCGGCCTGGCCGCGCTCGGCGCCGTGGCCCGTGCCCGATCGTGGCGGGCGGCGATTCTCGTCTCCACGCTGGCCGCGGCGCTCGCGTTCCTCCTGATGCTCCTCGGCTACCGGGATCCGGGGGCGCCGGAGCGCCCTCCCGCCGCGCGGCGCTGGTGGATCATCACCAGCCGGGAGACCGGGCTCGTCATGCTGGCCGGGGTCGCGTGGGCGTCGCTCAACGCGGGCTTCATCCTGTACCTGAGCTTCGGGCCGACGCTCCTCCTGGAGCGGGGAGCGACGGCGGGGGGCGCGAACCTCGCCGTGGGCTGGGCCTCGCTGCTCTCGATCGTCACCGTGCCCCTGGGCGGCGCGCTCCTCGACCGGGTTCGGCGGCGCGATGTCGTCATCACCCTGGGCCTGGTCGGCCCGGCGGCCGCCTGCGGCGCCTTGGCGATCGGCGGCCCGGCGACGCTCTGGAGCGTGCTCTTGGGCCTCCTCATCGCGCCCGTCGCCGGCGTGGTCGCGCTGCCCGGCGAGGCGCTCTCACCACCGAGCCGCAACACGGGCTTCGGCCTCTTCTACACCGTGTTTTACGCGGGCATGGCGCTGACGCCCGCCGTGGCCGGCTACCTGGTGGACGCGCGCGGGGAGCCGGCGGCTCTGTGGCTGGCCATGGGCCTGTGGCTGGCCGCGCTGCCCGCCCTCGGCATCTTCCGCGCGCTCCAGCGGCGATGGTCGACGGCGTGAGGCGCCCGGCTCCGGACGCCACCTCGCGCGTGCGCCTTGTTGGCCGGCGCCGGACGGTGGCACAATGGCCCGCGCATGACGACCCTGAAGGGCTCTTCTTCGCTGGCCGCGACGCCGGGGCTCGTGTTCCACGGCGTCAGCTTCGACCCCGTGAAGCACACCGTGCGGCCGTTCGACCTGGACGGGTTCGACGCCGAGCTCAAGGACCCGGACGTGTTCTCGTGGGTCGACATCGAGGCGCCGGACATCGCGCCGATGAACGAGGTCCTCCGGCGCATGGACATCGACCTCGTGCTGGTGTCCCACTTCGACCGGCCGGAAGTGCTGCCGCGGATCGCGGAGCGCTCGGACTGCCTCGCCTTCTATCTGTACCCGATCTACGAGCCCGAGCGGCACCTCGACACGACGCAGACGATCGCGGAGATCGAGTTCGCGCGCATGATCCTGGTCCTCGGCACGGACTACGTGATCACGTACCATCGCCGCCGGCTCGCCGCCGTGGAGCAGATCAAGGCGACCTGCGTCGACAGCTTCCAGCTGGCCGGCCGGACGCCCGGCTTCATCGCCTTCCTGTTCCTGCAGCTCTGCCTCTACGACTACGCCCACCTGAACCTGGCGAACGACAACTACCTCGACCTCCTCGAGGCCGAGCTGGCCCGCGGCGGCGGGGGCGTCCCCGAGAGCGTCGCCATCGCGTCCCGGAACATCCTCACGCTGAAGAAGCTCGCCGCGAGTCTCCACATCGTGCTGATGCTTCTCGGCACGAAGCGCAGTCGTTTCGTGAGCGACGACGGGCGGAACGCGTTCCTCGAGATGCTCCGGAACGCGCTGGCCATCCGGGAAGCGGTGGACTCGTCTCGCGACCTCCTCGACGGGATCCTGGGCGGCGTCCAGGCGGCGGCGGCCAACCGGACGAGCGAGATCGCCCGCGTGCTCACCGTGGTCTCCAGCATCATGCTGCCCCTGACCCTGCTCGCCGGCATCTACGGGATGAACTTCGAGAACATGCCCGAGCTCAAGTGGGAGTTCGGGTATTTCGGGGTCCTGGGCGTGATGGCCGCGCTCGGGCTCACGCTGGTGGGCGGGTTCTGGTGGCTCGGGTGGCTCGGGACCATCGCCGCGCCGGCGCGGCGGAAGAAGAAGGATCCGTCCGGCTGACGTCTCCCCTTCGGGTGCGCCGGTCCGCCGTCTCCCCCAGCGTCTTCATTCATGGCTGAGATCCTGGACCTCGCCGCGAGCGTCGCGCTGGTCCGCGCCGGCGACCGCCTGCTCGTCGGCGGATCCGGAGGCGGCCACGCGGTGCCCGAGGCCTGGCTCACGGCCCTCGCCGAGCGCTTCCGAGCGACGGGCCGACCCCGTGACCTCTCCCTCATGAGCGTGGTCGCGATCGGAGACTGGAAGACCGCGGGATTCGGGCGACTCGCCCAGACGGGCCTCGTCCGGCGCGTCGTCAGCGCCGGTTTCAACAACTGTCCCGCGATCGGCGCGATGGCGGCGGCCGACGAGATCGAGGCCTACACGCTGCCGCAGGGAGTGCTCTCCCAGCTGTGCCGCGACATGGCGGCGGGCCGGCCGGGCCTGGTGACGCGGACGGGGCTCCATACCTTCGTCGACCCGCGCCTCGGCGGCGGCAAGCAGAGCGCCCGGACGACGGAAGACCTGGTCGAGCTGGTGACGCTCCGCGGCGAGGAGTACCTCTTCTATCGCGCGCAGCCGGTCGACGTGGCCGTGATCCGGGGGACGACCGCCGACGAGCGGGGCAACGTCACGATGGAGGACGAGCCGTACTTCGGCGAGCAGCTCTCGATCGCCCAGGCCGCCCGGAACGGCGGCGGGATCGTGATCTGCCAGGTGTCGCGGCTCGCGGCTGCCGGCACGCTGTCCGGCAAGCAGGTGAAAGTTCCCGGCGCGCTGATCGACTATCTGATCGTCGTGCCCGACGCCTGGCAGACGTACGTCACCCGGTACGACCCGGCCTACGCCGGCGCCGTCCGGCGGCCTGACGCGGCGCTCGCGCGGCTGCCGCTCGACATCCGCAAGGTCATCGCGCGGCGCGCGGCCCTCGAGCTCTTTCCCGGCGCGATCGTCAACCTGGGGTTCGGCGTCTCGAACGGGATCGCCCCGGTCGCCGCCGAGGAGGGGATCCACCGGGACGTGACGCTGACGGTGGAGCAGGGCATCGTGGGCGGCGTGCCGGCGGGCGGCAACGACGCCGGGGCCGGCCACAACTACGACGCGATGGTCGACCAGCCCTACCAGTTCGACTTCTACGACGGCGGCGGGCTCGACATCGCCTTCCTGTCGTTCGCGGAGGTCGACGCCGAGGGCAACGTCAATGTGAGCCGCTTCGGCCGCGTCGTCAACGGCCCGGGCGGCTTCGTGAACATCAGCCAGGGCGCCCGGAAGGTCGTGTTCTCGGGGTCCCTTACGGCCGACGGCCTCGAGATCCGGCCGGACGGCGCGGGCGGCGTCCGCCTCGTGCGGGAGGGGCGGACCCCGAAGTGGGTGCCGGCCGTCCAGCAGGTCACGTTCAGCGGGCGCTACGCGCGGGCTCGAGGGCAGGAGGTCATGTACGTGACCGACCGCGCGGTGTTCCGGCTCGGCTCCGCCGGCCTCGAGGTCACCGAGGTCGCGCCCGGCGTCGATCTCGAGCGCGACGTCCTGGGTCGCATCGGGTTTCCCGTCCGCGTGCCGGCGCCGCCCCGGCCGATGGACCCCCGGCTGTTCCGCGACGAGCCCATGGGGATCCGCGCGGAGTTCCGGGGGCGGCCGGCCCCCCGCCAGAGGAGGCATCCCGATCCATGAGCGATCCCAGGCTGATC
Organism: Candidatus Rokuibacteriota bacterium; assembly: GCA_044867785.1. Classification (GTDB taxonomy): domain Bacteria; phylum Methylomirabilota; class Methylomirabilia; order Rokubacteriales; family DASRDR01; genus DASRDR01. The sequence goes on from JBIOVM010000080.1 coordinate 8,144, forward strand.
CACACCGCGATCGAGGCCGGCGTCGCCGTGCTGACGCTCGACAATCCCCCCCTCAACCTCGTGACCCTCGAGCTCACGCGGCGACTCCAGGCCGCGCTCGACCAGCTGGCGACGGACCCGGCCGCCCGAGTGCTCGTGGTGACGGGTGCGGGCGCGCGCGCGTTCTGTGCGGGGTCCGACGTGAGCGAGTTCCCGTCCGTGAGCGACGACGTCGTCCGGAAGAAGCTCGGCCCGGAAAACCAGGCGTACAGCCGGCTCGACGACTTCCCGAAGCCCACGATCGCCGCGCTCAACGGCCTCGCCTACGGCGGCGGGCTCGAGCTGGCGGTGTGCTGCGACCTCCTCGTCGCCGGCGCGGACGTGCGGCTCGCGCTCCCGGAGGTGAAGCTCGGCGTGCTGCCCGGGAGCGGAGGGCCGGTCCGCGTGCTGCGGCGGGTGGGCGAGGGGCGCGCCAAGGAGCTCATGTTCACGGGCGACCCGATCGATGCCGAGACGGCGCGTGCCTGGGGGCTGGTCAACCGCGTCGTCCCGCCCGGCCAGGCGCTGACGGCGGCGCTCGAGCTCGCACGCACGCTGGCCGAGCGCCCGAACCGGGCGCTCCAGCTCATCAAGGCGGCGGCGGACCTCGCCGCGGACACCCCCGAGGACGAGGCCATCCGCCGCACGCTCACGCTCTCCGAGGCGGTCTTCCGGACGGAGGACTGCCAGGAAGGCGTGCGCGCCTTCTTCGCGAAGGAGCCGCCCCGCTGGCGTCACCGGTAGCGCCCCCGGCGCGCGGTCGCCCTCCCGTGTCCGCCGTCAGCGGGTGGGCCCCGCCAGCTCCCGGGGCGGCCGGCCGACGTACTCCGCCCTCGGACGGATGAGTCGGTTGTCGGCGTACTGCTCGAGCGCGTGTGCGCACCAGCCCGCCACTCGCCCGACCGCGAAGATCGACGTGCAGAGGTCGCCCGGGATGCCCAGCGCGTGGTACACGACCGCCGAGAAGAAGTCGACGTTGACCGGAAGGCCCGTCCGGGCCGTCATCGCCGCGTAGACGCCCTCGGCGACGGCGAAGAGCCGCGCGTGCCCGGTCGCCTCGGCCATCGTCTTGGCCATCTGCCGGAGCACACGCGCCCGCGCGTCGTCCACCCGGTAGACGCGGTGCCCGAAGCCGGGGACCCGCGTGCGCGGGTCCGCTCGCTCGGTTCGCGTGCCGCGCGCGTGCGCGTCCAGGCGGGCCGCGACGTACGCCTCGGCCTGGTCGGGATCGCCGATCTCCAGCAGCATGGCGAGCACATCCTCGTTGGCACCTCCGTGCCGCGGCCCCTTGAGCGTGGCGATCGCGGCGACGACGGCCGCATGGAGATCCGCCAGCGTGGCGACGGCGACCCGGACGGCGAACGTCGAGGCGTTGAGCTCGTGGTCGGCATGGAGGGTGAGGATCGTGTCGAGGACTCGGGCGACGTCGGGCGCGGGCGCGCGCCCGTGGAGGAGGCGGAGGAAGTGCGCGGCGTGCGACTCCTCCGGCTCGGCGGAGATGGGCGGGAGGCCGGTCCGGAGGCGCTGCCACGCGGCGACGACGCCGGGGACGAGCGCCGTGAGCCGAAGGGCCTTGCGGAGGTTCGCGTCGGCGTCTCCCGCGCGCCGGTCGGGATCCACGGTCGCCGCGAGCGAGACGGCCGTGCGGAGCGCGTCGAGCGGGTGCGTGTCGGCGGGCAGCGTACGGAGGAGCGCGAGCACGGCCGGCGGCACCTCGCGGACGACGCGGAGCTGCGCCGAGAAGGCCTCGCTCGCGGCCGCCGACGGGAGCTCCCCGAACCACAGGAGGTGCGTCGTCTCCTCGAAGCTCGCGTGCTCCGCGAGCTGGCCGATCTCGTACCCGCGGTGGTAGAGGCGCCCCGCCGCGCCGTCGATGGCGGTGATCGCCGAGCGCGCCGCGATCACGTCCTCGAGTCCCGCCTTCCAGGTCGTGTCCATGCTCGCCTCCGGTGGCCGGGAGATCTTCGGTGCGGCCCCTGAACTAAACTTGACTATTATTGATTATGATTGATTCGTCAAGATACCCCTGGACGACACGGGACGCGGTTGCTAGGGTGGCGTGGACGATGGTCGTCATCGGCGGTGAGGAGTACCTGACGGTCGAGGAGGCCGCGGAGCGGCTGGGCGTGAAGCCGGCGACGCTCTATGCCTACGTGAGCCGGGGCGTGCTCCAGAGCTACCGCCGGGGTCGCGGCCGGCAGCGCCTCTACCGGCGCCTGGACCTCGACGCCCTCCGTCGCCTCCAGCCCAGCGGGGGACCGTCGCCCGCGCCCGAGATCCCGCTCGCCGAGAGCTGGATCCGCGAGTAGCCCCGGAGCCGAGCTCCGGGATCTCAGCCTCGGCGCGTCGGGGCGGCCTCCACCCGGCGCAGGAACGCGAGCACCGTCCGATTCCACGCCGCCGGCTGGTCCCGGTTGGCGAAATGGCTGGCCGGCGCGAGCACGACGAGCCGCGAGCCCCGGATCTTCCGGCGCATCACACGCATCGGCTCGAGGGACGGATCGCGGTCGCCGCCGACCAGGAGCACCGGGATCCCGTGCGCCGCCAGCCGCGGAAGCTCGTCCGTGATGTGGTCCATGGCGAGCAGGGTCCGCAGCGAGTTCGCGTAGCCGATGGGCGTGAGCCGCCGGTACTCCTCGTAGAACTCGGCCCGGGCGCCGGGGTCCAGTGCCAGCCGGCCGGCGACGTTCGGGTTTGCCGCCATCGCGTACTCGGCCATCGCGTCCATCCCTCGGGTGAGCGTCACCTCGATGCTTCGGGCGCGCATGACGAGGTTCTCGACCGACAGGGGCAACCCGGAGGCCGACGAGGAGTTCGTGACCACGAGGGATCGGACGCGCCGCGGGTAGAGGAGCGCGAAGCGGGTGGCGATGCCGGCGCCCAGCGACAGGCCGCCCACGTGGGCGCGGCGCACGCCCAGGTGGTCGAGGACGTCCCGGAGGTCCAGCGCCCAGCGGCGGAAGGAGTACCGGGCCGGATCCGCCGGGCTGTCCGAGCGCGCGTGGCCGCGCGGCTCCCACAGAATCACGCGGCGCGCGGCCGCCAGCGCCCGCGTGTTCGGCGCCCACATGTCGGTGTTGCCCCCGATCCCGTAGGCCAGGATCAGGGGCACGCCGGCCGACGAGCGGAGGCTCCTCGCCCCTTTCGGCGAGGCGGGCCGGGTCTCCGCCGGGCCGTGCGTCTCGTAGTAGAGCCGCACGCCGTCGGAGGCTCGGGCGTATGGCATCCGCCGCGTTCCTCGGTGAGGTCCTGTGCGGGCGCCGGGGTCGGCCGGCTGTCCGGCGCCTGAGCGGCGGGCTAGTGGCTATGCTCCCGCTCGTGGACCGACTTCCACTCCTTGGCGAGGTCCTCCACGCCCGGGATGTGCTTGATCGTACTCCACGTGGCGCGGGCGGCCCCCCGCATCGCCATCATCAGGGTCTCGCTGATCTCGTCGTCCGTCGCGCCGGCTTGCTTCGCAGCCGCGAAGCGTCCCGGCACTCAGGACGTGCACCCGGCCGCCGCCATGGCGGCCAGGGCGACGAGCTGGAGGGTCTTTGGATCGAGGGCGCCTTCCCGATAGTGAAGCCCCGCGAATTCCTTCATCTGCCCCATCCGTCGTCCTCCCGCCCGGTCGTGTCGACGACCGGCTGATCGAGGATTACTTCTTGCCTCCCCCGCCGCCGACCGCGATCAACACCGTCGCGGCGACGAGCAGCGCGACGTACTCGTAGCCCGCGGACGCCCGGCCGAGGGCGGCGTCGACGAGCGTGCCCTTCAGAAGAGTCCCCTGGCGAATGTAGACGGTCAAGAGACCGAGGAGCAGCACGGCGGCGTTCAGGGAGCCCGCGAGGCGCGTCCAGAGGCCCACGACCAAGAGCGCCCCGCCGATCCCGTTGACGGCGATCACCGTGACCGACAGGATCGTGTGGACCTGCACCCCGAGCTTCTCGATGTACGCGGCCAGCCCTTTCGGGGTCACGGCGAACAGAGCGAGATACGCCTGGAAGAGGTAGATCCCGCCCACCACGACCCGGAGCAGGATGCCGGCGTACCCACTCATCGGCCGTCCATAGCGCCAGAATCTCGCAGCGCCGTCAAGACGGCGGCTCGAGCGGCGGGCGCGATCGCCGCCGGCGGTCCGGCGCGCGCTTGGCCGCGGCGCGGGACCTCGGGCCGATCCCTGGCCGGGTTTCCCGGCCATGCGGCGCGGTGTTCGCTCGCGCGCGGACGTGCCGCGCGCTTGACAGCCGTCGGCGGCGGCGGGTAGGCTCGCCCGGGATGACGCGTCACCGCATCTTCGTGACCTGGCCGATGGAGGCGGAGGCGCGCGCGATCCTCGAGCGTGTCGGCAGCGTCGAGACGAGCCACACGGAGCACGAGCTGCCGGAGGCCGAGCTGGCCCGGCGGGTTGCGGACTGCGCGGCGATCATCCCCATGGGCGCCCATCCGATTCCCGAGCGGGTCCTCGCGGCGGCGCCTCGCCTGCGTATCGTGGCGGTCGCTGCGGTCGGCTACAACATCGTCGACGTCGCCGCGGCGACCCGGCGGGGCATCCTGGTGACCAACGCGGCCGGCGTCCTGACCGACACGACGGCCGACATGGCGTGGGCCCTCATGCTCGGCGTGGCGCGCCGCGTGCCCGAGAGCGACCGCTTCGTCCGAGCCGGGAAGTGGACGGGAGTCTACTGGAGTCAGCTCATGGGAGCCGACGTGCACGGGGCGACGCTCGGGATCATCGGCCTCGGCCGGATCGGCCAGGCGATCGCGCGGCGCGCCCAGGGATTCGGCATGCGCGTCCTCTACCACAATCGAAAGCGGGACCCCGAGGCCGAGCAGGCCGTCGGGGCCGCGTACCGATCGAAGGCCGACCTCCTCCGCGAGGCGGACTTCGTCGTGCTCTCCCTTCCCCTGTCGCCGGAGACCCGGCACCTGATCGGCGCCGCCGAGCTCGCGCTCATGAAGCCCACGGCGTTCCTGGTGAACGTCGCGCGGGGACCGGTCGTCGACGAGGCCGCGCTGGTCGAGGCGCTGAGCACGAAGCGGATCGCGGGGGCCGGACTCGACGTCTTCGAGGAGGAGCCGAAGGTCCACCCCGGCCTGCTCGGCTTGGAGAATCTCGTGCTCACGCCGCACATCGGCTCGGCGTCCGGCGCGACGCGGCTCCGGATGGCGAGCCGAGCCGCGGAGAACTGCGTGGCCGCGCTCGAGGGTCACCGGCCGCCGAACCTGGTCAACCCGGAGGCGTGGCGCTCGGCGTGAGGAGTGGCAAGGTCTGGCTCCTCCTCCTCGTCGTCCTGGTGGCGGGCGGGGGCTTTCTCATCTGGCGGCAGCGGCAACCCCCGGTCCGGGTCACGCTTGAGCCCCCGCTCGTCGCGCTCGGGCACCCGGCGCGGACGGTGACGCTCGTGCTGGAGGCGCCGGCCGCCGACCTGGCGGCTGTCGAGGTTCGCGTGGTTCAACAGGGCTCCGCCCGACCCATCCTCCAGGAAGACCTCTCCGGCGCCGCCACGCGGACGCTCCGGAAGCCGGTGACGCTGGACGCGGGCGCGCTCAAGCTGCAAGAGGGGCCGGCCGAGCTGGAGGTGGAAGCCCGCGACACGCTCTGGCGCCCGCGACCGCCGCGCGGCCCGCGCCTCGTCCACCGGTTCACCGTCGACCTCACGCCTCCGAAGCTCGAGTTCAAGACGGCGACCGGGTACATCAAGCACGCGGGGGCCGGGATCGTCGTGTACCGGCCGGACGGAGCGGCGCGCTCCGGGGTCCGGGTCGGAACCGAGATGTTCCCGGGCGTGGCGGGGCTGGCTGCGGACCCGGCCGTGCACGTCGCCCTGTTCGTGGTGCCCTACAACGGGCCGGCGACGCCGCCGGCCGTCGTGGCGGTGGACGAGGCCGGCAACGAGCGCGTGATGGGGGTGCCGGTGACCTTCCTGCCGGTGCGCTTCCCGAAGGACACCATCACGCTCACCGAGCCGTTCCTCCGCCGGAAGATGCCCGATCTGGCGCCGCAGATGCCGGGCTCGGCCTCGCTCGAAGAGCTCCTGCAGGCATTCCTCCGCGTCAACGGCGAGGGACGCAAGGGATTCGAGGTGAAGAACCGCGAGATCGGGCGGGGGGACACCTCGCCGAAGCCACTCTGGACTGGCGCGTTCCGCCAGCAGACGAACACCAAGGTCTTCGCCAACTTCCCGGAGGAGCGGACGTATCAGATCGACGGGCGCACGGTCGATACCCAGTGGCACCTCGGCATCGACCTCGCGTCCAACCGCCAGAGCCCGATCGAGGCCTCCAACGCGGGACGTGTCGCGTTCGTGGGGCCGAACGGCATCTACGGGAACATGGTGGTCCTCGACCACGGCCTCGGTCTCATGAGCCTCTACGCCCACCTCTCGGACATCGGGGTCAAGGTGGGGCAGACCGTGAAGAAGGGGGAGACCCTCGGGCGAAGCGGCGACACCGGCCTCGCCGGGGGCGACCACCTGCACTTCGCCATGCTGATCCACGGCGTCTACACGAGCCCGATCGAGTGGTGGGACGACCACTGGCTGAAAGACCGGATCGCGAAGCCGCTCGTCGATGCAGGGATCGCCCTCCCGGGCATCACGGACGGCGTGCCGGCCGGGGGGAGTAGCCCGCCCGCCGGGGCGCCTCCCGCGCGGCGGCGCCCGGCGCGCTCTCGTCCCTGAGGGGACCGGCACGCGGGCGGCGGGTCCTCACCAGGGCCGCGCTGCGCGCCCCTCGAGGATGACCGCGGCAACGGTGCCGCCGGCGGCGAGCAAGAGAAAGAGGGTGGCGGCGACGCGGGAGTGGCGCGGGGTCGCCCCCCGGATCCGGCGGATCCCCTGCCAGGCCCAGATCGCGCCGAATCCCATGAGGCCGACCGCCAGCGCCAAGTAGGCCAGTCGCAAGGGGTCCACGGGCGGCAGTGTGGCGCAGGGTCCCGGGCGGTGGCAAGTGGTCGGCTCGACCCGCTTCCGCGATCCCCTCCCCGAACGCTCATGACGACCGCGCCCGGTGTGTTCTAGGATAGAACATACCAGGCGTGGCTGGCACCGCCTTTGCTTCTTACAAGTCCACGCAAGGAGGGACCGCATGAGGACCTATTCGAGCCTGATGGCCGGATGGCTCGCGGCCACCATCGTGTTTGGGGCGACGCCCGGCAGAACGGCCGATTCGTCGTCCCTGGAGTCGAACGCGCGGGCGGTGGATCAGGCGGCGGCCACCTCGGGATCGCAGAACGTCGCCGGGCGGCTGGCCTCCCAGCTCAACACCTCGTGGGGGCGGACGCCTGCGCCCTACTCCGCCGAGTCGCTCACGGCGCAGCGGGCCGAGACGGGTTGGGGTTGGGGCGGTGTCCTGATCGGAAACCGCCTGGCGCAACATATGGCCGAGTCGCTGCTGGCCGCCAACCCGACACTCACTCCCGAAGAGGCCCTGGCGCAGAGTCTCGCGGCCGTGACCGCCGCGCGTCAGGCACACACCGGCTGGGGAGTGATCGCCAAAGACAATGGCGTGAAGCTTGGCGCCCTGGTCAGCAGCGTCAGGCACACGACCGAGTCGGTGACGGGCCAGCGGACCGGTCACCCGCAGGGGCCCAAGTCCGTCGACCGGGCCGCGGCCAAGGCGGCAACGCTCGAGCCGACCGAGCCGAGTGCTCGTGGGACGGAGCGCGGCGTCAAGTCGGACAAGGGCCGGACCGAGGCACCAGGCTTCTCCAACAGCTTCGACACAGGGCACCAGCGAGGCGGGGGTGTCGCGGTCTCGGGCTCCGGCGCCACCGCCGGGCCTGGGTCCTCAGGTCGCGGTAGTACCGACAAAGGTACCGGTGTCGGCGCGGGGGGCCATGGGGCCGCAAGCGCTGAGGCGGGTCACGGCGGCGGTGGGGGCCAGGGTGGCGGTGGAGGCCAGGGCGGCGGCGGCGGCAACGGTGGCGGTGGTGGTGGAGGAGGAGGAGGCAAGGGCAAGTAGTCGTTCCGTCCGAGCCCCGGGCTGGCGTGCCGACGGGCGCCGGTCTCCGTGCCGGCGCTCGTCGGCCGTCTGCCCCTGGCCGCCTCGGGCCGCCCGCCGGCTTCACCTCGCCTCCTTGATCGGCTAGACTAGGCCCGGCTTCCGCCGGAGGCCGGGTGTGGTACTAGTCTGTCGCTGCTTGCGCTGCGGCTACATTCAGTCCGGGGAAGACCCCCCAGAGCGCTGCCCTCATTGTGGGGCACCGCCGGAAGACTTCGAGCTAGTGGAAGAGGACTGAGCCCGGCACAGACCGGGCAGGAGGGTAGCGCTATGGCCATCGTGACGATCGCGCACGAGACGGGGTCGGGCGGCCCCGAGATCGGGATCGAGCTGGCCAAGCGGCTCGGGTTCCGGTACGTGGACCGGGAGATGCTGTCCGAGGCGGCTCAGCGGTACGGGGTCGGGGAGGACAAGCTGACCGAGCTCGACGAGAAGAAGCCCTCGCTCTTCGAGCGCTTCGACGTCGAGACGCGGCAGTACATCACGGTGCTGCAGTCCGCCCTCCTGGACACGGCGGAGCAGGACAGCGTCGTCATCAACTCACGGGGCGGCCAGATGCTCCTCCGGGGCATCTCGCACGTCCTGCGGGTCTTCGTGATCGCCCCGTTCGAGCTCCGCGTCAAGCGCGTCATGAAGAAGATGGCCGGCCAGGCGCAGGAGAGCGTGGACGTCCGGACGACGGCGGAGATGGTGCGCCGAAGCGACCAGGAGAAGCACGGGCGGATCCGCTATCTGTACGACGTCAACTGGGGCGATCCGGCGCTCTACGATCTCGTGCTCAACACCGAGAAGGTCACGGTGGACGCGGCCGTCGGGGCGCTCGCCGGGCTGGTGCGCAGCCTGGTCGTGACGGAAGAGTCACTGCAGCAAGTGCGGGATCGCGCGCTCAGCTCGCGGGTTCGGGCCGCGCTGGCAGCACACCCCGACACCCGGAAGTATCGCCTCACCGTCGAGGCCGATCGCGGGCTGATCCGGCTGGAGGGGACCGCGGCGCTGGAGCGGGCCGCCGAGGTGGCGTGGACCGTGCCGGGCGTGGTGGACGTGAAAGGCCAGCTCCTCGAGGTGCCTCCGATCCCACCCTTCGTTGCCTGATGGATCGCCAGCCATTGCCGCGACGGAACGCACCGTGCCGGTGCGGCGGGGATCGGCCTACCGGACCTTGACGACCCGGCTCGAGATTCCGCGCTGCGCGAGCGCCTCCCGGTACGCCTGGGCGTCGGCCCGCTGCGCGAACTGTCCGTACCGGATGTGGTATTGGGATCCCGGCGCGAGGGCCTCGTTGACGCGCACGTCGAACCCCCGCGCGCGGAGCGGCCTCGCCGCCGCCACGGCCTCCGCCAACGACGGGTGGCGCCCGAGGACGACCTCGGCGATCCCGCCGTCCTCGACCACGGTGCCGCGCCCGAGCTCGCGCACGGCCTGCCGCGCCTCGTCAGTGGTCAGGAAGCCCGTCGCCGTCACCACGAACAGGCGCGTGGTGTCCTCCTTGCGGAACCGCACGGTGGCGTGGCCCAGCCGGTTGAGCTCGGCCTCCACGCGATCCGCCGTCTCGCCGGGGGTGAAGGGCCCGCTCTCGAGCGTGTATCGCTCGAGCGGCGGAGCGGGCGACCGGAGCTCGCGCGGCACGCCGCCGACGGGCGGGGGAGGCGACTCCGCGCGGCGATCCGGCGCGCCTCCCGCCGGATCGGGCACGGCCGGAATGGCCACCACGGAGGGCGTCGGGATCGACCACCGGGGCCATCGGGGCCAGGGACCGCCCAGGCGGTCCAGCAGCAGCCACGCGATGACCACGGCCAGGACGACCACGCTCGCCGCCGCGAGAGGAACATGGGTGTATCGCGATACCAGCCGGCGCATCGGAGGCCCAGGTCGATGTTCGGGACCACCCGGAGCGAAGTCAAGGTGATTGTGCGCCGGACCGCCGCCGGCCGGACGATTCCGTGAGCGGCCTGCCGCTCAAGGCGGGAGTCGGCGTTCTCATCGCGCTGGCCGCGGGCCTGGGCGTGGGGATCGGGCTCCGGTCCTCGGGCCTCCGCTGGCCCGGCTCGCCCCCGGCTTCGCCGCCCCGCGCCGCGGGCGCGACGCCGCTCGACATCCAGCGGGCGTTCGTCGGCGTCGCGGAGCAGGTGCGGCCCGCCGTGGTGAACATCGCCACCGCGCACTTCCTGCGCCGCCAGCGCCCGCGGGGCGGCGCGCCGTCGCCGGGCACGCCGCCGAGCCTCAAGGAGTACTTCGACCAGTACTTCGGGCAGATGCCGCCCGGCGAGCGTGAGCGGGCGGGCGTCGGATCCGGGGTCATCATCGACGCGCAGGGTCACATCCTGACGACCCTCCACGTCATCAAGGGCGCCGACGAGATCACCGTCCGCTTCCACAACAAGAAGGAAGTGACCGGCAAGGTGGTCGGAACCGACTCCACGACCGATCTGGCCGTGATCCGCATCCCCGCGGGGGAGGGCGTCGTCGCGGCGCCGCTGGGCGACTCCGATCGCATCGAGGTGGGGGAGTGGGCCATCGCCATCGGCAGCCCCTTCGGGCTGGAGCAGACGGTGACGGTGGGTGTCGTCAGCGCGACGGGCCGTTCGGAGGTCGGTATCGTTCCCAACGAGAACTTCATCCAGACCGACGCATCCATCAATCCCGGAAACTCCGGCGGGCCCCTGCTCAACGCGCGCGGCGAGGTCATCGGGATCAACACGGCGATCCTGTCGTCGGGGCAGGGCATCGGCTTCGCCATTCCCATCAACACCGCCCAGCGGGTCGCACGCGCGCTCATCTCGAGCGGCCGGGTCGTGCGGGGCTGGCTGGGTGTCTCGCTGCAGCCCATGAACGAGGACCTGGCCCAGGCGCTCGGGGCGCCGAAGGGCAAAGGTGTGATCGTGGCGCGGGTCTTGCCCGGCGGGCCGGCCGAGAAGGCCGGGCTCGTCCAGAACGACGTCATCGTGCGGTTCGGCGACGCGGCCGTGGAAGACCTGCACCAGCTCCAGCGTCTCGTGGGGGACGCCCCGGTCAACCGGCCGGTGACCCTTCGAGTCCTCCGGCAGGGCAAGGAGATCGCCGTGTCGGTCACCATCGCCGAGGCGCCGGCCGAGCGCCCCGGGGCCTCCTGACCCGGCGCGCGACCCTCGATGGTCTTCTCCTGGCGCCATTTCCGCGAGCGCGCGACGGCCGTCCTGCATCTGGACGAGGAGCCCTCGCGCCTGGCGGCGGGCATGGCGGCGGGCGTGTTCATCGGCGTGACGCCCTTCTACGGGCTCCACACGCTGATCGCCCTGGGGGCGGCGTACCTGTTCCGCCTCAACAAGGCGGCCACCATCACGGGGGCGTGGCTCAACCTGCCCTGGTTCGCGCCGTTCGTCTATGCCTTCTGCCTCCGCGTGGGCGAGGCCGTGCTGAGCGGCGACTGGAGCAGCTTCTCCCTCGCCAGCGTGCGGGGGCTGGCCGAGTCCGCCGGAGAGTACCTCCGCGCGGGCCCCCGGGAGACGGCGGGAACGCTCTGGCATGTCGTCTGGGGCATGCTGTTCCACGCCTCGATCCCCATGTTCGTCGGTACGACCCTCGTCGGCCTGGTGCTCGCCGTGGCCACGTACTTCATCACGCTGGAAGCCGTTCGCGACGTTCGCCAGCTCCGTGCCCGGATGCACCCCAAGCCCGAGGCTGCCGGGACGTCGCCGCGCGGCACCAAGCGGACGCCCTGATGGAGGTCCCCCGGTCGCTTCTCGAAGAGCTGTCCCTGATCGGCGCCCGGGCGCTCTCGCTCGGCGAGGAAGCCGCCCAGGTCCTCGCTCGCCTGGCGGCCATCGCGGGCGTCCTGCTGGTCGGCTGGATCGGCTTCCGGCTGATCGCGGTCCTGATCGGCCGACTCCTCCGCCGGCTCGAGGGCGTGACGGACTCGTCGCGCGCCCAGCGGGCGCGGACCCTGGGCCCGCTTCTCACGAGCATGGCGCGCTACGTGGTGGGGTTCGTGGTCGCCGTCGTCGTCTTGCAGCAGATCGGCATCGACGTCCGCACGCTCATCGTGTCGGCGGGCGTGGCCGGGGTGGCGATCGGGTTCGGCGCGCAGAGCCTCATCAAGGACGTCGTCTCGGGATTCTTCCTCCTCTTCGAGAACCTGATCGCCGTCGGTGACGTGGTCGAGGTCGGCCCTCACACGGGCGTCGTCGAGGCGGTCGGGCTTCGCGTCACCAAGCTCCGCAAGTTCTCGGGTGAGCTCCGCATCGTGCCCAATGGCGAGCTGACGGCGTTCGGCCTTCACACGGCCGGCTGGGCCCGCCTGGTCGTCGAGGTTTCGGTGGACTACGAGGAGGACGTCGGCCGGGCGCTCCGGGTCCTCGGCGAGGTCGGCGAGGCGTTGGTGGCGGCCCACCCGGCGGCGATGCTCGAGCCGCCGGTTGCCGAGGGCCTCCTCCGCGTGGGCCAGGCCGAAGCCGTCCTGCGACTCCACGCCCGGGTGGTCGCGACGGCGCGGTTCCCGCTCGAGCTCGAGGCGAGACGCCGCATCAAGGAGGCGTTCGCCGCCCACGGGATCCGCGTCCCGCGTCCCGCGCTGGAAGTTCGCCTGGCGCCGCCCGACGGCGGCGGCGCTCGAAAGGAGTCGGTTTCATGAGGGTGCGTACCGCCGTGTTTCCTGCCGCGGGCTTGGGCACGCGGTTCCTGCCGGCGACGAAAGCCCAGCCCAAAGAGATGCTGCCGCTCGTCGACAAGCCCATGATCCAGTACGTCGTCGAGGAAGCCGTCGCCGCCGGGCTGGACCGGATGTGCATCGTGACCGGTCGAGGCAAGCGGGCCATCGAGGACCACTTCGACGCCTCGGTCGAGCTGGAGTTCTATCTCCAGGAGCGCGGCAAGTGGGAGGAGCTGGAGCAGATCAAGACCATCTCCGACCTGGCGTCCGTCACCTACGTGCGCCAGAAGGAGCCCCTGGGCCTGGGCCACGCGATCCTCTGCGCGCGACCGCTCGTGGGGGACGAGCCCTTCGCCGCCTTCCTGGGTGACGACATCATCGTGGCGGACCCGCCCGCCATCAGCCAGCTGCTGACCGTCCACGAGCAATTCGACAATCCCGTGCTGGCGGTCGAGCGGGTTCCCCGGTCGCAGCTCTCGATGTACGGCGTCATCAAAGGCACCCCCGTCTCCGAGAACGTCTACCTGGTCGAGGACCTCGTCGAGAAGCCCGCCCCGGAGGCCGCGCCGTCCGACCTCGCCATCATCGGCCGCTACGTGCTCACCCCGGACCTCTTCCCGATCCTGGCCGAGACCCCGCCGGACCATCGGGGCGAGATCCAGCTGACCGACGCGCTGCGGCGCTTGCGCGCCCGCCGGCCGCTCTACGCCGTCCGGTTCACCGGCCGGCGCTTCGACACGGGCGACAAGCTGGGATTCCTGAAGGCGACGGTGGAGATGGCGCTCGCCCGGCCCGATCTGGGTGAGGCCTTCCGCGCCTACCTGGACACCGTTCGCTAGAGGGCCGCGATCACTCCGGGACCCCTGCCTTGCTTGTGGGGGTGGTCGGCTTTTGCTAGAATCCTGGCACCTTTAACCGTTCTCGCGCCAACAGGACGAACCTCGTGACCTCGCTCGAGCGTGACCGGGTGTCTCTTCGCACCGGCGGGGCTGTCCTCCGCCGGGGGCGGCGCCCGCCCCGGCTCGCCGCGGCGCACCGGGTCCTCCGGACGGAGTGCTGACCGTGCCTGACAAGCGCCCCTTCCACCTGGCAACCCACCAGGAGATCAAGTCGGGCGAGGTCGCCGATGTCTACTTCAACCGCACGGTCCAGATCCTCCGCGCCCGGGGCAACCGGGCCCGGGTCAAGGCCGAGGTGTACCTGAAGAGCCTGCCCGGCGACTGGGGCTGGGGCATCCTCGCCGGGATCGAGGAGGCCGCCCGCCTCCTGGAGGGCCTGCCGATCGACGTGACGGCGATGGACGAGGGCACGGTGTTCGCCGCTTACCAGCCCGTCCTCACCGTCGAAGGGGTCTACGTGGAATGGGCGGAGTACGAGACGGCCCTCCTCGGCCTCCTCTGCCAGGCCTCGGGCATCGCCACGAAGGCCGCCCGGTGCAAGAAGGTGGCGGGTGATCGGCAGGTGATCAGCTTCGGCGCCCGGCGGATGCACCCGGGGCTCGCGCCGATGATCGAGCGGAACGCCTTCCTGGGGGGGTGCGACGGCGTGGCCGTGACGAAGTCGGCCGAGCTGATCGACGCGGACCCCATGGGGACGATCCCGCACTCGCTGGTCCTGCTCTTCGGGGACACGGTGGAGGCGCTCCGCGCGTTCAACGAGGTGATCGATCCGAAGGTCCGCCGAGTCGCCCTGATCGACACGCTCCAGGACGAGAAGTTCGAGGCGATCCGCGTCGCCCAGGCGCTCGGGCGCGATCTCTACGCGGTCCGCCTCGACACCCCGTCGTCCCGGCGCGGCGACTTCTACCGGATCCTGGAGGAGGTCCGCTGGGAGCTCGACCTCCGCGGATTCGAGCACGTGAAGATCATCGCCACGGGGGGGATCGACGAATACCAGATGCCGCGGCTCAACCCCCTGGTGGACGCCTACGGGGTGGGAACGGCGATCGCGAACGCCCCGGTCCTCAACTTCGGGCTCGACATCATGGAGATCGAGGGCGAGCCCATCGCCAAGCGGGGCAAGCACTCGGGCTCGAAGCGGGTCCTGCGGTGCCGCGCCTGCGGGCATACCGTCGTCGTGGCCGCCCACCGCCCGGTGGTCGCGTGCCCCTGCGGCGGAACGTACGAGGACCTGCTGAAGCCCTTGATCCGAGCGGGGCGCATCGCGCGGGATCTGCCGCCGCCGCGCACGCTGCGCGAGCACGTCCTCGAGCAGCTCAGCCGCCTGCCGCTCGAGCTGTCGCGGTCCGGCGGGGTCCGCGGCGACTTCTGAGCGACTCGATGCCATGGGGATCCTGGAGGAGATCGTCGCCCGGAAGCGTGTCGACGTGGCCGCCCGGCAAGCGGCCGTTCCCCGGCCGCGGCTCGCGGCCCTGGCCGCGGCGCTCGCGCCCCCGCGGAGCCTCGCCGCCGCGCTGACGCCGCGTGCGGCCGGCGAGGTCCGGATCCTCGCCGAGCTGAAGCGCGCGTCCCCCGTGAAGGGCGTCCTGGCGGACCGGTTCGATCCGGTGGCCAGGGCGCCCGAGTACGTGCGCGCCGGCGCCGCGGCGCTCTCGGTGCTCACCGATGCCCACTTCCAGGGGAGCCTCGACGACCTGGACGCGGTGCGGGGTCGCGTGGACTGCCCGGTGCTCGAGAAGGACTTCGTCGTCGACGAGTACCAGCTGTGGGAGGCCCGGGCGCGCGGCGCCGACGCCGTCCTGCTGATCGTGCACATCCTGGAGGCCGCCCGGCTCGCCGATCTCTACCAGGCCGCGAAGGGGCTCGGGCTCTCCGCGCTGGTGGAGGTGCACCGCGAGGTCGAGCTCGAGCGGGCCGCCGATCTCGGGGCGGGCCTCATCGGCGTCAACAACCGCGATCTCACGACGTTCCGGACGGACCTCGCGACGACCGAGCGCCTGGCGCCGCGCGCTCCGGCGGGCGCCTGCGTCGTGTCCGAGAGCGGGATCGCGGCCCGGGCCGACGTGCTCCGCGTTCGCGCCGCCGGCGCCCATGCCGTTCTCGTCGGCGAGGCCCTGTCGCGGAGCGCCGACCCCGCGACCAAGGTACGGGAGCTCCTCGGCGCATGATCCGCGTCAAGATCTGCGGGATCACGTCGCTCGACGACGCGCTCCGGGCCGCCGAGGCGGGCGCGGACGCCGTCGGCCTGATCTTCGTGGAAGGCACGCCCCGGTACGTGACGCCCGCCGTGGCGGCGTCGATCGTGGCCGGCCTGCCGCCGTTCGTGTGCCCCGTGGGGGTCTTCTGGGACCATGCGCTCGCCCACGTCGCTGCGGTCGTCGAGGAGTGCGGCCTGGGGGCCGTGCAGCTCCACGGGAGCGAGCCGCCCGAGCTCGTGGCGGGCATGCCGCGGCCCGTGCTCAAGACGATCAAGATCCGCGAGGCCGCCGACTTGGCCCAGCTGGACCGCTACAAGCCCGCGGCGTTCCTGCTCGACAGCCCGGCGCGCTGGAGCGACGGCGAGGCGCGGCCGCCGATCTCCTGGATGCTCGCGCGCGAGGCGACCGCCCGAGGCCGCGTGATCCTGGCGGCCGGGCTCACGCCCGAGACCGTGGCCGACGCGGTGCGCGTGGCACGACCCTGGGGCGTCGACGTCAACTCGGGGGTCGAGGCCGTGCCGGGTCGGAAGGATCCGGCCAAGGTCGCGCGGTTCATCCGGGCGGCCCGGGAAGCCGCGGCGGCGGTCGCGGACGCGGACGGAGCCGGCCGTGGGTAAGACGCCGGAGCGGCCGCGCCTGCCGGACCGCTCGGGGCACTTCGGCGCCTTCGGCGGCCGCTATGTCCCCGAGACCCTGATGACGCCGCTGCTCGAGCTGGAGACGGCGTACCGCGTGGCGCGGCGCGATCCCGCCTTCCGCGAGCGGCTCGCCCAGCTGTCGCGGGAGTACGTCGGGCGCCCGACGCCGCTCACCTTCGCCGAGCGGCTGACCGAGCACGCCGGGGGCGCCCGCATCTACCTGAAGCGCGAGGATCTCTGCCACACGGGCGCCCACAAGATCAACAACACGCTGGGCCAAGGGCTCCTCGCGCAGCGGATGGCGAAGCCCCGGGTCATCGCGGAGACGGGCGCCGGGCAGCACGGCGTGGCCACGGCGACGATTGCGGCGCTCCTCGGCCTCGAGTGCGAGGTCTACATGGGCGAGGAGGACACCGTCCGCCAGGCGCTCAACGTCTTCCGGATGGAGCTCCTCGGCGGGCGCGTCATCCCCGTGCGGTCCGGCAGCCGCACCCTCAAGGACGCGATGAACGAGGCGCTCCGCGACTGGGTCACCAACGTCCGGACGACGTACTACTGCATCGGGTCCACGGCGGGGCCGCATCCCTATCCGATGATGGTGCGCGACTTCCAGGCCGTCATCGGGCGCGAGGTGCGGCGGCAGCTCAAAGGCTTGCCCGACATCCTGGTCGCGTGCGTCGGGGGCGGGTCCAACGCGCTGGGCCTCTTCCACCCGTTCCTCGGCGACCGCGAGGTGCGCCTGGTCGGCGTGGAGGCGGCCGGGGCCGGCCTCCGGAGCGGGCGGCACGGCGCGCCGCTCTCGGCAGGCATCCCGGGAGTGCTGCACGGCAGCCTGTCCTACGTGATCCAGGACGAGGACGGGCAGGTCCTGCCGGCCCATTCCATCTCGGCGGGGCTCGACTACCCGGGAGTCGGGCCCGAGCACTCGTGGCTCCGGGACACCGGCCGGGCCGAGTACGTGGCGGTGACCGACGAGGAAGCGCTGGAAGCCCTCGGCCTGCTCAGCCGACTGGAGGGCATCATCCCGGCCCTCGAGTCGGCGCACGCCGTGGCCCACGCGGTCCGGCTGGCCGCCATCCTGCCGCGGGAGACCCGCATGGTGATCGGCCTGTCGGGGCGCGGCGACAAGGACGTGGAAACGGTACGTGCCGCGCGCGGCACCGCGCGCCCCGGGTCCGCCCACGGGGCGGGGAGCAACCGTGTCGCGCATTGATCAGGCGTTCGCCGGGCTGCGCGGGCGGGGCGAGCGCGCGCTGATCCCGTACTTCGTCGCGGGCGACCCGAGTCTCGACGCCACCGCGCGCCTGATCGAGGAGGCCGATGCGCGCGGCGCGGACGTGATCGAGGTCGGCTTGCCGTTCTCCGATCCCCTCGCCGACGGGCCGACGATCCAGCGGGCGGCGGTCCGCGCACTCGAGCGGGGGACGAGCCTCTACCGGCTCTTGCCGGTGCTCGCGGAGGTGAGCGGCCGCATCCGCGCGCCGCTGGTCCTCATGACGTACCTGAACCCGCTCTACCGGTACGGGTTCGACAAGGTGACGCGCGACCTCGCCAGCGCCGGTGTCGCCGGCCTGATCGTGCCCGACTGCCCGGTCGACGAGAGCGGGCCGCTCGCCGACGGGGCCGGCGCGGCGGGCCTGGACCTGATCGCGCTGGCGGCGCCGACCAGCGGGCCCGTCCGCCTCCGGCGGATCGCGCGGGCGAGCCGCGGCTTCGTGTACCTCGTCCCGCTGACGGGGATCACCGGCGAGCGGACGGAGGCGCCGCCCGAGCTGGTCCGGCTCGTGCGCGATCTGCGCGCCGTCACGACCAAGCCGATCTGCGTGGGCTTCGGGATCTCGACGCCGGAGCAGGTGGCGGCGGTCGTCCGGCACGCCGATGGCGCGGTCGTCGGGAGCGCCATCGTCCGGCTGGTGGAGCGTCTGGCGGGCGACCCGGGCCTGGTGGGGCAGGTGGGCGAGTTCGTCGGCGCCCTCAAGGCGGGCACGGAGCCGGCGGCGGCGCGCAACGGCGGTCCGGCGGCGTAGGGCGGAGCGATGGCCTGGCTCTTCGGACGGGACCGGCCGCGCAAGGCGACCACCGAGGGCCTCTGGACCAAGTGCGAGGCCTGCCGGGAAATCGTCTACCGAGCCGACGTGGAGAAGAACGCGCGGACCTGCCCGCGCTGCGGCCATCCGGTCCGGCTCTCGGCCAGGGAGCGCCTCGACTTCCTCCTGGACCCCGGCTCGTTCGAGGAGCGGGACGCCGGACTCCGGTCCCAGGATCCGCTCGGCTTCAAGGACAACCGCGGACGCTACGCCGACCGCCTCCGCTCGTCCCGCGAAAAGACCGGTCGCGAGGACGCCCTCGTCTCGGGCGTCGGCCGGATCGACGGCCATCCGGTCGTCGTGTGCGTCTTCGAGTTCGCCTTCATGGGCGGCAGCATGGCGTCCGTCGTCGGCGAGAAGATCACGCGGGCGATCGAGCTGGCGGCGCGGAAGCGGATCCCGCTGCTCGTCGTGACGTGCTCCGGCGGCGCTCGGATGCAGGAAGGCGTGCTCTCGCTCATGCAGATGGCGAAGACCTCGGCGGCGCTGGGGCGGCTCGCCGAGGAGCGCGTCCCGTATTTCGCCCTCCTCGCGGATCCCACGACGGGCGGGGTGACCGCGTCCTTCGCCATGCTCGGCGACGTGATCCTCGCCGAGCCGAAGGCCCTCATCGGGTTCGCCGGTCCCCGGGTGATCCAGGAGACGATCCGGCAGCCGCTGCCCGAGGGGTTCCAGCGGGCGGAATTCCTCCTCGAGCACGGGATGGTGGACCTCGTGGTCGAGCGGAAGGACCTCCGCGAGACCGTCCGGCGTCTGCTCGCGTTCTTCGCGGAGCCCGTCGAGTCCGCGGAGCCGTGACCGCGCCACTCGACCGGCTGCTCGGCCTGGCTCGCTGGGAGCGGGCCGGCATGCGGCTCGGACTCGAGCGGATCGAGGCGCTGCTCGCGGCGCTCGGGCGTCCCGAGACCGCGCTCCGCATCGTCCACGTGGGCGGGACCAACGGCAAGGGCTCGGTCGCCGCGCTCACGGCGGCCATTCTCCGGGCCGCCGGCCTCCGGACGGGCCTCTACACCTCGCCTCATCTCCTCGACGTGGCGGAACGGGTGCGCGTCGACGGCGTTCCCGTGTCGCGCGAGGCGCTCGCGCGGCAGGCCGCGCGGCTCGAGTCCGCCCTCGAGGCCGGCGTCGCCACCTTCTTCGAGGCGATGACTGCGGCGGCGCTCGCGACCTTCCGGGATGCCGAGGTGGACGCGGCCGTCCTCGAGGTGGGCCTCGGCGGGCGCTGGGACGCGACCAACGTCGGCGTCCCCGTTACCTCGGTCATCACGCGGATCGACTACGACCACCAGGAGTTCCTCGGCCGGCGCCTGGAGGACATCGCCGGCGAGAAGGCCGGCATCATCCGGGGCGGCGTCGCGCTCTCGGCGGCCCAGGCGCCGGAGGCCATGGCGGTCGTCGAGGCGCGGTGTCGGGCGGTCTCCGTCCCCCTCCTCGTCGAGGGCCGGGAGCTCTTCGTGCGCACACTGGCGAGCGACCTCGCCGGCCACCGCGTGAGCTTTCGCGGCCCCGGGTGGGCTTACGACGATGTCCGCCTCAACTTGCCCGGCCTCTTCCAGCCGGGGAACGCCGTGCTGGCGGTCGGTGCGGTCCGCGCCTTCGCCGAGGCCACCGGCCAGCTGGTCCCCGAAGCGGCGGTGCGCGCGGGCTGCGAGGCCGTCCGCTGGCCCGGGCGGTTCCAGATCGTCCCCGAGGGCGCGGGGCGGCCGACCCTCGTCCTCGACGGCGCCCACAATCCGGGCGGGGCCGCGGCCCTGGCGGCCTCCTTGCGGCACCACTTTCCGGGTCGCCGCCTGGCGCTCGTCCTCGGCATCTCGGCCGACAAGGACCGCGCCGGGATCCTGAAGGCTCTGGCGCCACTCGCTGCCCGTCTGTTCCTCGCGCCCGCCGACCACCCGCGCGCCACGCCGCCGGCCGAGCTCTTGGCGCAGCTACCTCCGGTGGACGCGGAGGTCCGGTTGGCCGGAAGCTCCGAGGAGGCGCTCGAGGCGGCGCTCGCCGCGCCGGGGATCGACGTGGTCTGCGTCGCCGGCTCGCTGTTCCTGGTGGCCGACGCGCTCCGGTGGCTCCGAGCCCGTGGCGTTTTCGACGCCGGCTGAGATCGGACCGGCCGGTGCCGCGGCCGGGGATTCACCGGCGCCGGGGCCGGCGTATCGCATCGGCACCGCCGCCTGGCTCGACCAGTCGCTGATCGCCTCCGGGCGCTTCTACCCGCAGGCGTCGATGTCCGCCGAGGACCGCCTCCGCTGGTACGCGCGCTTCTTCGACTGCGTCGAGGTCAACTCCACCTACTACGCCTTGCCGTCGTCCCGGAACGCGGCGCTCTGGATCGAGCGGACCCCGC
Organism: Candidatus Rokuibacteriota bacterium; assembly: GCA_044867785.1. Classification (GTDB taxonomy): domain Bacteria; phylum Methylomirabilota; class Methylomirabilia; order Rokubacteriales; family DASRDR01; genus DASRDR01. The sequence goes on from JBIOVM010000080.1 coordinate 28,935, forward strand.
CGGGCTTCCAGTTCCACGTCAAGGCCTACAGCCTCATGACGGGCCATCATCCGCGCCTGGACACCCTGCCGGCGGAGCTGCAGGTCATGTTGCCGGAGGACGTGCGGCTCCGTCGCCGCGGGGAGGTGGAGCGCGAGCAGCTCCCGGCCGAGGCGCTCGACGTCTGCTTCGAGCTGTTCCGCGCGGCGCTCGAGCCGCTGGCCGCGGCGGGCAAGCTGGGCTACGTCCTCTTCCAGCTGGCCCCGTGGGTCCGGTACGACGAGCGGACGCTCGCCTACCTCGCCTCGCTCCGCGGCCGGCTGCCCGGCTGGCCGCTGGCGGTGGAGTTCCGGAACGAGACGTGGATTCCCGAGCGGACGGCCGAGTCGGTCGCCTTCCTGGCGCGGCACGGGCTCACGCTGGTCACCGTGGACGCGGTGTGGCAACCGTGGGTGGAGGCCACGACGACGGACGAGTGGGCCGTCGTCCGGCTGCACGGGCGGAACCTTCGGGGATGGCTCGACCAGCTGGCCGGGCACGAGCCCTCGGTGGCGGAGAAGTACGACTATCTCTACGGCGCCGACGAGCTCGCCGACATGGCCACTCGCGCCCGGCAGCTCCATCGGAGCGTCCGCCGCGTGGCGGTGACGTTCAACAACAACAACGAGGACTTCCCCACGCAGAACGCGCTCGATCTGAAGCGACTGCTCGGTCTCGAGACGCCGGACCTCGCGGCGGCGCGGGTCGCGTGGCGGCCGGGCCGACGCCGGGGAACGGCGAGCGCCCCGCCGGCCGTCTCGGACCTCTGGGACGACCCGAACACAGGGAGCGAGACATGACGGAAGCGGACGTGACGGGATCCGGCGTGCCGGGGCGTGTCGTCGACGACCGGGTGATTCCGGCCGGCGGCGAGTGGTCGGGCGTCGTGCCCGCGGGCCACGTGCTCCGCATCGTGGACCTGGAGGGCCGGCAGGCGGTCGACTTCCTCTGCTACGCGGCGGCCGACCCGAGCGAGCGGTACAACGCGGCCGACACGATGAAGTTCGCGAAGACCATCTTCCTGACGACGGGCCACGGGCTCTACTCCGGGCTGGGCCGGCGTCTCTTCACGATCGTCGGCGACACGTGCGGCCGCCACGACACGATCGGCGGCTGCTGCAGCAGCGAGTCGAACAAGGTCCGCTACGGCGTCGAGGGGACGGGGAACTGCCGGGACAACTTCCTGCGCGCCCTCGCGCCGTTCGGCCTCGGCCGGAAGGACATCGTCGCCAACCTGAACTTCTTCATGAACGTCCCCGTGGAGGCGGACGGAGCGATGGCCATCGTCGACGGCTGGTCGAAAGCGGGCGACTACGTGGATCTTCGCGCGGAGACGGATGTCCTGGCCGTCGTGTCGAACTGCCCGCAGATCTACAACCCGTGCAACGGCGGGCGGCCGACGCCGATCCGGCTGGTGACCTACGCGCCCGCCGGCGGAGTCACGCCTTCGGGAACCCGGGCGTCTTCTTGATCCGCCGGAGCTGCTGGAGATGGTCCCGGTCGTGATGGGCCTGGAGCATCCACCACTGGCCGAGGTCCATCTCGCCGAGCGTGAAGTGCCGCCACGTGAACGCGCGGGGATCGACGGTCGCCAGGCGGTCGAGCGACTGGCGGCTCCGCTCGCGGACGGCGCGCATGTCCTGGAGGAGATGGGCGATCAGCTGCCCCTTGTCCGGACGGACGACGGGCGGCGCCTCGCGAGGGCCGGGCGGCCAGGCGGGCACCGGCGCGAAGGCGGCGAGGTCGGACGGGAACGGCCCGGTGGCGTCCCCGGGCTCCTTCAGGAGCTTCGACGTGAGCTTGCCGGTATTGATCTCGGCGAGCGTGAGGTGGTGCAGGATCTCGCCGACCGACCAGTCGTCGGCGCTCGGTCGCCAGTCGGCCTGGGCCTGCGTGAGGGTCTCGACCTCGCGCAGAACCTCGGCGCGAACGGCGTCCAGCTCGCGGGCGATGGCGTCGAGGGCAGGAGGCAATGTCATGGCCGTCTCCTCCGGGAGCGGTGGCGAGTGACCCAGAGGCCGCGCGTACCGGCTCGGCCGTCGGGGCGGATTATAGCGCGGTCCCAGCCGAGCGCGAGGAGCGTGACATGACAAGCGAGCTCCGGGGTGTCATTCCCATCACCGCTACGCCGTTCGACGCTGCCGGCCGGGTGGACGAGGCCAGCATCGCGACGCTGGTCGAGTTCGAGGCCCGGTGCGGCGTCCACGGCCTGAACGTGCTGGGGATCATGGGCGAGGCGCACAAGCTGTCGGAGGGCGAGCGGCGCCGGGTGGCCGAGCTCTTCGTGAAGTGCGCGGACGGCCGCTTCCCCGTGGTGGTGGGCACCTCCCACGGCGGGACGGCAGTGGTGGTCGAGCTGTCGAAAGCCGCCGAGGCTGCGGGCGCCGCGGCTGTCATGGTGGCGCCCCCGACGGGGCTGCGCGGGGAGGCGGCGATCGTCGCGCACTACCGGACGGTGGCCGGCGCCATCGGCATCCCGATCGTCGTCCAGGACGAGCCGGTCACCACCGGCGTCCTCATGCCGCCCGAGCTCCTGGTGCGCATCGCGACCGAGATCCCGGCGTGCCGGTACGTGAAGCTGGAAGAGCCGCCGACCCCCACGAAGATCACCGCCATGCGGCGGCTGCCGGGGGGCGACCGCGTCCGCATCTTCGGCGGTATGAACGCGATGTACTTCTACGAGGAGCTGTCACGAGGCGCCGTCGGCATCATGACGGGCGCGGCGATCCCCGACGTGCTGGTCCGGATCCAGGCGGCGTTCGAGCGGGGCGAGCGGGTGGAGGCGGCGGCAATCTTCGACCGCTACGCGTCCTACATCCGCTACGAGGGCCAGCAGGGGATTGGGCTCGCGCTCCGCAAGGAGCTTTTCCGCCTCCGCGGCGCGATCGCCACCAGCGTCGTGCGCCAGCCCGGCCCCGCTCTCGACGACGTCACGCGGCAGGAGCTCCACGACATCCTGGCGCGGTCCGGGGTCAGACTTTCACTTCCCGACACTTCCAGCACGGGCGAGTGAAATGTCGGGAAGTGAACCTCTGACCCCGGGAACTGCGGGACGGGGGGCCGGTCCAAGGAAGGAGAGGGACCGGCGTGTCGGCTTGTTCGGGCGTCCTGGCGTGCGATAGGCTCGGCCCGTGGGGCCCACCCGTGGCTGAGCCGGCGGCGGGCGACTCCGCGGAGTTGATCGCCCGGCTCCGGGCGGGCGATCGCCGGGCCTTCGAAGAGCTCGTCCTCGCCCACCAGCACCGGGTCTATGGCCTGGCGCTCCGGATGCTCGGCGACGCCGCGGAGGCCCAAGACGTCGCCCAGGAGGTGTTCCTCCGCGCCCACCGGGGCCTCGCCGAGTTCCGGGGTGACGCGCGGCTCTCGACGTGGCTCTACACCATCGCCTCGCGGCTCTGCCTGAACCGGCTCGCCGGGAGCGAGCGGCGCCTCACCCGGCCCGGGGACGAGGCGCTCGGCCGCGTGGTCGACGCCCGTCCGGGGCCGGACGAGACGCTCGAGCGGGGCGAGCTCGACGCGGCGCTCCACCGCGCCATCGCGGAGCTGCCCGAGGAGCGGCGCGTCGTCGTCGTGCTGCGCGACGTGGACGGGCTGGCCTATGAAGAGATCGCCGAGATCCTGGTGCTCCCGGTCGGGACGGTCCGGTCGCGGCTCCACCGCGCGCGCCTCGACCTGAAGGACAAGCTGGAGCGGTTCCTGAAATGACCTGTCACGACGCCCGCGAGCAGCTGTCCGCGCTGCTGGACGACGCCCTCGCCGCCCCCGAGCGGCGGGCGCTGGACGCCCATCTGGCGGCGTGCGCCGAGTGCCGGCGTGAGCTCGAGCAGCTCCGGGCGACGATCGCGCTGCTCGATCGCCTGCCGCCGGCGCACGCGCCGGCGGGGTTCGTGGACCGGGTCATGGCGGAGGCGTACTGCCCGTCGTGGCCGCGCCGGATCCTCGACACGCTGTTCGTCCCGCTCCGCGTGAAGCTCCCGCTGGAGGCGGTGGCGGTCCTCCTGGTGAGCGTCTCCGCGCTCTACGTGTACCAGCGGACTCCCGAGGTCCGCGAGCTCGACCGCCAGGCAGCTCGCGCACCGGCTCCGGTCTCACCAGCCCCTCCCGCCGAGCCGTCCCCGACCGCGCCGGCGCCGAGCGCTACGAGGCCCGAGCCCGCCGCGCCGCCGCCCTCGGCCAAGGAGCCCGTGGCGGGGGCTCGGCGCACGCCGGCCCGGCCTCAGACGGCGCGCGAGGAGCCGGGCGCCGCCTCCCCGGACGGAAGCGCGCCCGCGTCTCCGACGCCGGCGGCCCCGGAGCTGCGTGACGCTCCGGCCGGCCCCGCCGCGAAGGCCCTGGGCAAGGAGGCCAAGGAGGAGGCGCCGGCCGACCGCCGGGCCGATGCCCCCGCGAGCGCGCTCTCGTCCGCCGCGCCGGAGCAGGCGGCCAAGTCGGGCGAGTCGGCGCCGCCGTCGGACGCGGCGGGCTCGCGCTCCGATGTGGCGCGCACGAAGCCTGCGCCGCCCCCGGCAGGTGCTCCGCCCGCGCCCGAGCCGCGCGGGGGCACCGGGGGCATTGCGCCCGGGCCTCCGCCGCCGTCGGCCGAGCGGACCCCCGGCGCGCCGCCCGGCGCCGCCCGGGCTCCCGTGGCCCGGCAGCTCATGCGCGCGGTCGACGCCAGCGGCCGCCTCACCGTGCCGGCGCGGGTCCCTGCCGAGCAGGCGCTCGACGCGCTGCTGGGACGCCTCGGGGGCGCGCGCGTCGGGCGGCTCCTCGAGGGGGATCGGGGCCTCATCGTTTTCGACGTGCTCGTGCCCGGCGCTCGCTATCCCGAGCTGATCGAGGGGCTCGGCCGGATCGGCCGCTGGATCACCGAGTACGAGTCGGCGACCCTCCCCGCCCAGGTGCGCGTCGAGGTCGCGCTCACCGTCGAGCCCTGAGCGGCCGCCGGCATCGCCCGCCGGAACTTTCGCGGCCCCGCCTGGTCCAAGGAACCGAGCGATTCGATTCCACGCGATCCAGGAGGAGGAGCCACCCATGCGTTCCAGCCCACGCCGTGTCCTCGCCGTGCTGCTCGTCCTCGCCGCGCTGTCGCCCGCGAGCCCCGCCGGCGCCGCGGGCCCGCTGGCGATCACCCGCGAAAGTCAGCGCGACCTGATGGTCACCATCTACAACGGCAACCTCGGACTCGTGAAGGACACTCGGGAGGCGCGGCTCCCCGAGGGGATGATCGAGGTCCAGTTCGCCGACGTCGCGGCGCAGATCGACCCGACGTCGGTCCACCTCAAGTCCCTGACGAACCCCGCCGGGCTCCGCATCCTCGAGCAGAACTACGAGTACGACCTCCTGTCGAGCCAGAAGCTCCTCGAGAAGTACGTGGGCAAGAAGGTCCGCCTCTACCAGGGCAACGGCTCCTACCTGGAGGCGACGCTGCTCTCGACCAACGGCCCGGTCTTCGACATCAACGGCCAGATCCACATGGGGCACCACGGCCAGGTCGTGCTGCCGTCGCTTCCGGAGAACCTGGTCTCGAAGCCCACCCTGATGTGGCTCCTGCGGAACACGGCGACCGCGCCCCAGCGGATCGAGGCGTCGTATCTCACCGGCGGCATCATGTGGAAGGCGGACTACGTCGTGGTCCTGAACGCCGCCGACGACCGGGCCGACCTCACCGGGTGGGTCACGATCGACAACAAGAGCGGCGCCACGTACCGGGACGCCGCGCTGAAGCTCGTGGCCGGCGACGTCAATCGCGCCCGCGACGACCGGACGCGGCAAGCCCTGGAGATGGCCGCGAAGGCCGGGGCGGCCGCGCCGGCGTCCCGCGACTTCGCGTCGGAGGGGTTCTTCGAGTACCACCTCTACACGTTGGACGGGCGGACCACGATCAAGGACAACCAGACCAAGCAGCTCACCCTCATGACGGCCGCCGGCGTGCCCGTCCGCAAGGAGTTCGCGTTCTTCGGAGCGCGCGACTACTACCGCTCCCAGTACGGCACCCCGATGAGCAACCAGAAGGTGAGCGTCTTGGTCGAGCTGGTGAACGCGAAGGCGAACAACCTCGGGGTCCCGCTTCCGAAGGGGAAGATGCGCGTCTACAAGGCGGACCAGTCGGGCAGCCAGCAGCTCGTGGGTGAGGACTGGATCGACCACACGCCGAAGGACGAGCGCATCCGGATCAAGATGGGCGAGGCCTTCGATGTCGTGGGGGAGCGGATCCAGCGGGACTGGCGGAAGATCGGCAGCGGGCTGTACGAGGTGGAGTGGGAGATCTCGCTGCGGAACCACAAGAAGGAGGACGTCGTCGTCAGCGTGATCGAGCCCGTGCCGGGCGACTGGGAAGTCCTCCGCGAGAGCCAGGCCCACGAGAAGGTGGAGGCGCACACGCTGCGCTATCGAGTGCCGGTGCCGAAGGAAGGCGCGGCGAAGCTGACGTACCGCGTGCGGCTCAGGTTCTGAGCGGACGAGCCGGTCGGGCGGGCTCCACGGCGCCGGCGGCGGGGCCCGTCGCCCCTCGGGCTACCCGAACCGCTCGGGATCGAGCAGGCGGAGGTCGTTCGCCGGCGCCGCGCCCGCCACCAGCCGGGCGACGAGTCGGCCCGTCACCGGCCCGAGCGACATGCCCACCATCGCGTGGCCGGCCGCCAAGACAAGGTTGGCGAAGCGCGACGTGCGGCCGACGAGCGGCAGCCCGTCCGGCGTGCACGGCCGGAGCCCCCGCCAGATCTCGAGGAGCTCCAGCTCTTCTACTCCCTCGATGCACTGGAGCGCGCTCCGTCGGAGCGCGTCGACCCGGCGGCGGTTGATCGTGAGGTCCAGGCCGGCCAGCTCCAGCGTGCCGCCGAAGCGGAGGAACTCGCCCATCGGCGTGATGGAGAAGCGCCCCTCGGCGGGCAGGAGGGGGATGGCCGGGCCGCGCGGCGGGCGGCGGTAGGTGAGGCTGTAGCCCTTGGCCGGCTGGATCGGGATGCGGAGACCGAGCGCGCGGCCGACCACGGGCGACCACGCGCCGGCCGCGAGCACGACCGTGTCGGCCGGCAGCGCGCCGCGGGTCGTCTCGACCGCGGTGATGCGGCCCTCGGCCGTGCGAAAGCCGATCGCCTCGGCGCCGGTGACGATCCGCGCGCCGAGCGTCGCGGCCAGCTGCGCCAGCCCCTTCACGAAGCGATCCGGCACCATCAGCGCGTCCTCCGGGCAGAAGAGCGCCCCGACGACGCCGGGCCTGAGCGTGGGCTCGGCCGCCCGCGCCGCAGGCCCGTCCAGCATCTCGACCGTGACTCCCGCCGAGGCGAGCAGGCGGGCTTCCTCGCGACCGTGCGCCAGCCCGTCCGCCGTGAAGAACACGGTCATCGATCCCGGCTGCCGGAAACCGAAGTCGACGCCGGCCTTCTCGAGCTCCTTGGCGAGCTCGCGGTAGAGCTCCAGGCTCTCGACCCCGAGCCGTCTGAGGAGCGGCATCGCTTGCCGCATCCGCGCCGGTGTGCAGGCCGCGCGAAACCGCCAGAGCCACCGGGCGAGCTCGAGGCTCGCGCGCGGCTTGATGTAGAACGGGCTCTCGGGATCGAGCATCCACTTGACGCCCTGCCACCAGACCCCGGGCGCCGCCAGCGGCACGACGTGGCTCGGCACGATCAGGCCCGCATTGCCGTAGGAGCTGCCGGCGCAGATCTCGCCCTTGTCCAGCAGGGTGACGTCCCAGCCCTCCCGCGCGAGGAAATAGGCCGAGCTGACGCCGACCACGCCGCCGCCCACGACCACGACCGCGCGGCCGCTCACGGTCGCAACACGCGGACGGGCGCGCTGGCCAGGAAGGCGCGCACGTCGTCCACGGCCTCGGCATAGAAGATGCGGTACGTCTCCTCGGTCACATAGCCGAGGTGCGGCGTGATCACCGTGTTCGACAGCCGACGGAGCGGATGGTCCCGCGGCAGTGGCTCCTCGTCGTAGACGTCGAGTCCGGCGCCGGCGATCAGGCCGGCCTGGAGCGTCTGGATCAACGCCGCCTCGTCCACGATCGGCCCGCGCGACGTGTTCACCAGATAGGCGGTCCGGCGCATGAGGCCGAGCTCGCGGGCGCCGATGAGCCCGCGGGTGCGGTCGCTCAGCACGAGGTGGATCGTCACGACGTCGGCACGGGACAAGAGCTCGTCCCGGTCGACCAGCGTGGCCCCGGCGGCGGCCGCCCGCTCGGCGGTGAGGTTCTGGCTCCACGCGACGACGTTCATCTCGAACGCGCGCCCCACGCGCGCCACGCGCGAGCCGAGGGTGCCGAGTCCGAGCACGCCCAGGGTCTTCCCGTTGAGCCCCGTGCCGAGGGTCTCCTGCCAGCCACCCTCCCGGGTCGCCCGGTCTTCCCGCGGCACGCGGCGCGCCAGGGCGAGGATCAGCGCCCACGCCAGCTCGGCGGTCGGGTAGGGGAGTCCGCCCGTCCCGCAGACGAGGACCCCTCGATCGGCCGCCGCGCGGAGATCGATGGAGGCGTTGCGCATCCCGGTCGTGACCAGGAGCCGGAGGCGGGGGAGCCGCTCCAGCAGCGTCCGCGGGAACGGGGTGCGCTCCCGCATCGCCACGACCACGTCGAAGTCCAGGAGCCGCGCGGCCACGGCCGCCTCCCTCGCCAGGTGGTCCCGGAACACGACCACCTCGACGCCCTTCGGGAGGCTGGCCCAGTCGGCCAGGCGGCGCGCGACGTCCTGGTAGTCGTCGAGGATCGCGACGCGGGTCATGGGCGCCGCGTCTCCGGGGCGGCGCCCGCGCGGGGAAGGCCGATCACGCGGTCACGCGGCGGCGACGCGGGTCGGGCGGACGCGGGGAGTCGGAGCGCGGGCGGGGGTTATGGGCGCCGTGACCGAGGTGACCGACTCCGCGACCCAGCCTTCCAGCCCGTCGTCGAGCCGTACGCGGAGCCACGTGGTCCGCGTCTCGAGAACCTGCAATCGCGCCCCCTGCCGCAGGACGCGCAGGATCTTTCGGCTCGTGCCGGCGCCTTCGCGAAAGTTCGCCAGGTGCGTCTTCACGTACAGCACCTGCGTGGTCTGAGCCGGGTCGGGCGCCACGGAGGGCGACGGCGCCGGGGGCGCGGCGGCCGGCGGGGTGGCCGTCTGCGGCGCGGCGGCCGGTGCGGGCGGCGATGCCGGAGCCGCTCCACTCGGAGGGGTCGAATGAGGGACGGTGACCGATGTCGCGGGCTCGGAGCGCGGCACGGTGCTCGCCGGGGCCGGCGGCTTGGGTCCGCCACAGCCGACCAGGACGACCAGAGCGGTGAAGGCGACCAAGGCGCGCGTCATGGCTGGGCTCCTCGCGACGCGGCGGTGCGAGATAGTGCCGACTCTACGCCCCGGTCCTGCCAGCGTCAAGTTTTGGAGCCCGCGTGTGCGACCCTCTCTCCGGGCCGTGTGCATCCAGCCGAGCACCGAGATCAACGAGATCATCGCTCGCGAGGACTGGCTGTCACGGAGTGGCAGGAGAGCTTCGAGGACCATCGCGTCGTCGGGAAAAACTCCCTTGCGCCTGTGCTCCCGAAGCTTGTCAAGGACGCCTCGAGAGCCCTAGACTCGGCTTCTGGCGACACTCGGCCAGCCACAGCACGGAGTGGGCAGATGAAAGGTCGTCCGTGTTCCGGCAGCGATATGGGGAATCGGCAAGTGGGCGACGGTGGCCGCCGTGGCATCACGACCGCAGGAGCCCGGTGCACGATCACCGAGGTGGCGCGGCGCTTCTCCGGCGCTCGATTCCTGCCAGCCACGCGAGGCGCTTCGCAGCCACCACGCCCGGCGATCTCGTGTCAGGCGGACGTCTCCAGTGACGGCGCGCGACGGGGAGGCTGGGCATGGCGCATCATCGCCATCGCGGCGGTCGCCCTGGGCCCGATCCTCGCCGATTGTCGCCCGGCGCTCGCCCAGCCCGGGCCGTCCGCCCCCGCCGGCGCCGCCTCACCGGCACAACCTTTCGTATTGACGCAGGTGAACCCGGCGCCGGCTCCCCCGGTCGTTCCGGCCCCGTCCTTGGATCGCCCCATCGGCCTGCCCCCGGTGAAGGACTACGAGCCAATCCCGGAGTTGCGGGACATCTACTTCGACTCCGGCAAGGAGACGATCCGTCCCGGTGACGTGACGGTTCTCGCCGCGAACGCCGCCTGGTTGCGTGCCCATCCGGGCCACCTCCTGCTCATCGAGGGGCACTCCGACAATCGCGGGGCCACGGATGGCAGGAACGAGTCGAACATGGACCTGGGGGAACGCCGGGCGCAAGCTGCGATGGATCATCTCGTCGCACTGGGTGTTCATCCGAGCCGCATCACCATCCTGAGCTATGGGGAAGAGCGGCCGCAGTGCACCGAGGCGAGCGAACGGTGCTGGAGTCGAAATCGTCGCTCGCGTTTTCTCGTGAAGCCGCCCTGACGAAGGAGCATGGTCATGCGCGAGGAAGACAGTCGCGCTCCCGACGATCCGGGGACGCCGTGCGGGCACCGTAATCCGGCGAACGCTCACTTCTGTGATGTGTGCGGCGTCAAGTTGCCGGTGCACTGTCCTCGTTGCCACGCGATCAACCGCCCGCAGGCGAACTTCTGCGGCAACTGCGGGAGCAGTCTGCGCGACGCAGGACGAGCGCATGCCACCGCATCCGTCGCTCCGTTCGGCCCGTCGCTGGACCATTCGCAGTCGGCCGAGGGGGAGTCAGACTCGGTTTCCTCCGACCCACTTCCACGGATGGCGGAGCGTGGCACGCAGCCGATCGAGGACGAGCTCGAGGACTCCCGGCGCCTCGAGCAGCTGAAGCGATTTCTCCAGGCACCTTCACGTGTGCCTCGGACTTGGATGTGGGCGGGGCTCGCGAGCGTCATGATGGGTGTCCTCGGCGTGGCTCTCGTCCATACCTACCTCGCGACGCCGATCGCCGGGCCGTCATCGGCGGTCGGTACCGGCGCCAAGCGGCCCGTGGTCACCGGGGCTACCGAGAGCATGGCGGCACGGATCGCCCAAAGCCCGCCCGTGAGCACGGGCCCTGGCGACCCGACCCTCCAGCCTGAGCACCGGGAGCGGCCGCCTGCTCCGCGCACGCCGGATGAACGGTCGCCCGCCGGGCCTCCGCCCGCCCGGGCCGGCGGCGAGTTGACGTTCGTGGTGTCGGGTGAACCGCCCTCATATGACGCCCACCGGGAAGAGACGTTTGCGCTGATCCATCCGGCGGCGCCGCACTACAGCACGTTGCTCCGCATCGACCCGCTCGACCGGACGGGCACCCGGGTCGTCGGGGACCTGGCCACGTCGTGGACGGTCTCGTCGGACCGGCGCACCTACGTGCTCAGGCTTCGTCGTGGAGTCAAGTTCCACGACGGCAGCGAAATGACATCGCGGGACGTGCGCGCGACCTACGAAAAGATCATCAATCCACCTCCTGGGATCACGTCGGCTCGCAGGGGGGAGTACCTGCAGATCGAGACCGTGCAGGCGCCTGAGCCGTACATCGTCGCGTTCAAGCTCAAATGGCCATCGCCCTCGTTCATCCACTCGTTGGCGTCGCCGTGGAACTGGATCTACAAGGCCGACATCCTGGAGCGCGATATCCGCTGGTACGAGAGAAACATCATGGGTACGGGGCCATTCGTCTTCGTGGAGCACCTGAAGGGCTCGCGCTGGGTCGGACGGCGAAACCCGCAGTACTGGGACCGCGGCAAGCCTTATCTCGACGGTTACCAAGCGCTCTTCATCCGTGACGACGCGGCTCAGGTGTCCGCCATACGGTCCGGTCGTGCCCACATCCAGTTCCGCGGCTTCTCCCCGGCGCAGCGAGACGAGCTCGTCCGTGCGCTCGGTGAAAAGGTCACCGAGCAGGCGAGCCCCTGGAATTGCGCGCTGCTCGTCGCCATCAACCATGAGAAGTGGCCGCTGCACGACCCGCAGGTGCGCCGCGCCCTCTCGCTCGCACTCGACCGCTACAGCGCCGTCGACCAACTGGCGAAGACCACCATCGTCCGAGAGGTCGCGGGCGTGCAGGTGCCCGGCTCGCTGTTCGCCACCCCGCCGGCGGAGCTGATGAAGCTTGCCGGTTACTGGCGAGACATCCGCGAATCACGGTCCCAGGCACGGCGCCTGCTGGTCGACGCCGGCGTTCCCGATGGGTTCTCGCTCGTGCTGAAGAACCGCGACATCACGATGCCCTACCAGCACATCGGCACATGGCTGGTCGACGAGTGGCGCCGGATCGGTCTGAACGTGCGCCACGAGATCCAGGACTCGGTCCGGTACTTCAAGGATCTCCGTGACGGGAGCTTCGAGCTCAGTACCGACTTCCAGTGCGGGTACGTGGTGGATCCCGACCTTGATCTCTACAAGTTCCAGTCCCGGGGCCGGAGCGATTCCAACTACGGCCGGTACACCGATCCCGTCCTGGACGACCTCTACGTGCTCCAGAGCCGTACGGTGGATCCCGAACAGCGCCGACGGCATATCCGCGCGTTCGAGAGGCGGCTCCTCGACGAGGAGGCGCACTACATCCATACGCTCCAGTGGAACCGGATCGTGCCGCACAGTTCGCAGGTGCGCGGCTGGACGATCACGCCCAGCCACTATCTCAACAATCAGCTCGACACGGTCTGGCTCGAGAAATAGCGCAGAGTCCGGAGCCTCCGAAGCCGGGGGTCATGCCTCGCGATCACGCCGACCGCGTCGGCGCTCGCCCTCGACCTTACGGAACTCCTGCCCGGGCGAGGAAATCCCGCGCGGGATGTGGTACCCTGCGGGTCCGGGGCCGACGTAGCTCAGTTGGTAGAGCAGTCGATTCGTAATCGACAGGTCATCGGTTCAAGTCCGATCGTCGGCTCCAGCTTTTCAAGCACTTCCACGATGCCGCTTCTCAGCTTGGGCTTGAAATTGTGCGGGAATTGTGCGGGTCCCCAGGGTTCCGTCGAAAAACGGGCCCTGCTCCGTCAAAAACGGGCCGACCACCCGCGCTCCACGATCAGCGACCGGAATTGCGAGCCCCGTCGCGGATGGGCGTGACAGTTCCGGGCGGGCGCGCGGCGAGGCTCTCCTGCGTCCGCACGAGTGCTTCGCGGAGATCGTTCTCGTCGACGATCCGGTAGCGGCGGTACACGTTGGCCGTCTTGTGGCCGCTGATCTTCATGGCGACCGTTTGGCTGACTCCGGCCTTCTCGAAGTTCCGTACCGCAGACCGCCGGAGATCGTGAAAGAGGGTCCCTGACACACCCGCTGCCTGGCACGCGGATTCCCACGCCTTGCGAAAGTCCCCGATCGGCGCGCCGTCACGGTGGAAGACGAACGGGGAAAGGGCAGTGGTTCCCTCGTCCGTCTGGTACTCGCGAGCGGTCCAGCGCCGCTCGATCAGCGCGACGAGGTCCCCGAGGATCGGGAGGACGCGGGGCTCGCCGTTCTTGGAGTGCTCGCGGCGAAGGACGATACGCCCCGCCGCCCGGTCCACGTCGGGCCAGCCGAGCGTTTGAATCTCCCCCTTCCGCCAGCCTGAGATGTACGCGAACCGCGCGACGTCCTGGAGATCCTCGGGGAGCGCGGCGACCACCCGCTCGAATGCGTCGGGTTCGAGGAAGCCTTGGCGCGGGGCTGCCTCCCTTAGCCGTTCGATCGTTGGGGCACTGCTCAGGAGTTTCTTCCGCACGGCGAGCCGGAAGGCGCGGACCAACGCGGCCAACTCCCGATTGACCGTGGCGGCTGATACACGCCGCTTGCCGATGCCGTACCGTGTTCGTGTGAAGCTGGCGAGTCTATCCACCTTGTACTGCTCGATGCGATCCTCAGTGACGTCGATCGCCCGGTCCTCGCCGAACGCGGCGCGTAGGGGGGCGAGTCGCCACTTGAGCCCACGCTTCGAGCGCCGCTGGTTGTTCTGGTAGTCCAGCTCAAGGGCCACGAACAGATGTTCCATTCGCACCCTTTCTTCGCCGAACACGAATCGTTTGGCGCCGATTTGCTTCCAGCGTTGCTTCAGCTTGCGCCAGGCATCCGTCTCGCGCTCGCTCCCGGTCGACTCGCGACGATCCTTGCCCCTATGGCTGTACCGAATCCACCAGATGCGGCCTCGTTTGTACGCGTAGCCCAAACCACGCTTGACGCGCTTGCCGGTCTCAGGCGAGGCGGCTCGGGGCTGGTCGGGGGGTCGCTC
>JBIOVM010000081.1:0-14459 GCA_044867785.1 Candidatus Rokuibacteriota bacterium
CCCGCGAGGTGGCACATCTGGGGCCCGAGGGCGGCGACGCAGAGATGGGTGGAGAGCCGTTCCCGCAGGGCGGCGATCCCGGCCCGCACCCGCGCGAGAGCGCCGGGGTTCGGGCTTCCGACGCCGAGGCGGAGGCGCTCGAGGGGGAGCGCGTTCGCCCGGACGCCCGCGGCGATCTCGTCCGGCTCGCGCGCTGACAGCGGGACGACCCCCACGCCGAGCGCGATGCGCCGGGTCTCGGGCACCGCGAGGGCCAGCGAGTGAAGCCCGTCCCCCGGGTGAGGGTAGTTCACCCAGAAGGACGTGAACCCCGCCGCTTCGGCCTCCCGCGCCGCCGCGCGGATGACCTCGGGCGTCACGCCCGCGTGGAGCGCGAACCCGCGGTCCATCAGCGCCCGGCCCGGCGCAGCGTGAGCTCGAGGTTGCCAGGCGCGGCGGGCCGCGCCCCCGATTCCACCTCGTGGATGGTATCCACCACCGCCCGGGACACCGGCGTGGTCACCCCGCACTCCTGGCCGCGAGCCATCACGAAGCCGTTCATCTCGTCGATCTCCGTGCGGCGCCCCTTGGCGACGTCCTGCGCCATCGACGCGCGCCAGCTCCGGCCGCCCGCCGCCGCCGGTGTCAGCAGGCGATCCAGGGCATCGCGCGTCTCCGGGCTCCCGGCGTCGGCCCACCGCTCGGCGGGCGCCCCGGCGAACGCGGGCACGCGGTGGCCGAGCGCCAGCCCGACGCGCGCGGACTCGGCGGCGAGGCCGATCATGAGCGTCCGGCCGACCTCGCTGGACGCGACCTCGAGGGAGCCCAGGCCGGACATGGCCTGGAGGGGATTGCTCATCGCGTTCTGCGAGAGCTTCGCCCAGCGCTCGCCCCAGAGGTTGTCGGTCGCGCGCGCGCCGTCGATGACGGCCAGCATCTCGGCCAGCTCGCGCGTGCGGGTCGAGACCTGCCCGTCGTGCTCCCCGACCCGGAAGACGTCGTGTCCCGCGCCCCGTCCCTGCTCGACGCCCCGCTCCACCCGGCCGGGCGTCCACACCGCGACCCCGATCTTGGACATGACGAGGCCCACGGCGCGCCCGGCGCCGGTCACGTGCGCCACGACTGGATCGGGCCAGCAGTTCTGGGCCGACACCACGTACCCGCCGGGCGCGACGTGGCGCAGGGCCAGCGGCGCGGCCCACGCCGTGTCGTAGGCCTTCATGGCCACGACGGCGATGTCGAAGTCGCGGGGGAGCCGCGCGGCCTCGTGGAGGTGGACGGCGGCCGGGCGCGCTTCGAACGGCTCGTGCGGGCCCGACACCTGGATGCCGCGCGCGCGGATCGCCTCGACCTGCTCGGCCTAGGGGTCGACGAGCGTCACGTCGTGCCCTGCCCGTGAGAGGAAGCTTCCGAGGTAGCTGCCGATCGCGCCCGCTCCGACGAAGAGAATTCGCTTGGCCACTGGCGGTCCCCCGGTTCGAGTGTGGTGATTGCCGGGCGATTATCGAGCGCCGAGCCGCATCCGGCAAGGCCGGGCGCGCGGCCGGCGGCGTCCTGCGAAGCCGCCGGGCCGGCGAGATCCAAGCCGAGCACCCGATCCCCGCGCGTCGCCGCTCATGACTGAGGGTTCCCCCTCCGGTTCGCGTTGCGCACGACCTCCGGAGCCGTCTACACTGCGGGGCGGCACTCGGACATGCTTGGAATCATCCGCTCGCTCGCGATGGCCGGCCGCGCGGGCCTGCCCATCGCCCTGATCGTCACGCTGGCCCAGCCCTCGAGCGGGGAGGCCACCGCAGGCGAAGCCAAGGGCACGCTCACCCACAAGGCCCGGACGGTGACCTTCACGCACGCGTACCTCGTCACGGGACCCGACGGCTTCGATCCGAAGAAGACGGTGCGGCGGGTGATCCTCTCCACGATGGATGTCGGCGCGAAGCTGCGCCGCTGCGAGACCATGAGCTGCGCCGACGGCGTGCTCCTGGAAGGCCTGGCCGTGGACATCGACGGCGGCCCGCGCCTCAACTACTGGATGACGGTCAACGACCAGCTGGTCCAGCACTCCGGGACCAAGCCTCCCGCGGCGCTCGAGACGAGCGCCAACCAGCCGAGGCGCCTGGCCGGCCGGCTCGCGTTCGACGATACGGCGTCGGGCGGGCCGAAGGTGGAGGTCGAGTTCGACGCCGCGCTCGTGAAGGAGTACAAGGCCGCCCGATAGCGGTCGGCGCGCCGCTGCCGCCGCCGTCGCCGCGCTGCGTTCGCCACGATGTCCGAGTCTCTCCCGCTCACGGTGACGCTGGCGCCCGCCCATCCGCTCCGGCCGCTTCTCGGCGTCGTCCTGGAGACCCTGGGCGCCCCGGTCTGGCTGGTCGGCGGGGCGGTGAGGGACCTGATCGCCGGGCGCCCGGTCCGGGACGTGGACCTCGCGATGCCGGCCGGCAGCGTGGCCGCGGCACGGCGCCTGGCCACGCGGCTCGGGGCCGCGTACGTTCCGCTCGGCGAGCCTCACGGGGTGGCGCGCGTGGTGTGGCCAGGCCCCCCGATCGTGCACGTGGATCTCGCCGACCTACGCGCGCCCACTCTCGAGGCCGACTTGGCGGCGCGGGACGTCACCATCGATGCGTTGGCGGTGGATCTCAGGGCGCTGCTCGCCGGCCCGGCCCCGATCCAGGACCCCACGGGAGGCGTGGACGATCTGGCCCGTCGGCGGCTGCGGGCGTGCGGGCCGTCGGCATTCGCGGACGACCCGGTGCGCGTCCTCCGGTTGCTCCGGCTGGCCCACCAGCTCGAGTTCGCGATCGACCCCGGGACGGAGGCCCTCGCGCGCGCGGCGGCGCCGAATCTCGCGTCAGTGGCGGCCGAGCGCGTGCGCGACGAGCTGACCCACGTCCTTCGGCTGGCGCGAAGCGGGCCCGCCATCCGCCGAGCGGACGCCTGGGCGGCGCTCGAGGTGATCCTGCCGGAGATCCCGGCGATGCGCGCGGCGTCGCAATCGGCGCCGCATCGCTTCACCGTGTGGGAGCACTCGCTCCGAGCGCTCGACGCTGCTGACGCGCTGCTCGAAGACCTCCGGATGCTGGCCCCGCACGACACGCGGGTGACGGCCTCGCTCGCCGAGTCCCTGGGCGGCGGGCTCACCCGGCGAGAGGTCTGGAAGCTGGCGGTCCTCCTTCACGACGTGGCGAAGCCCGAGACGCGGAGCGTCGAGCCGGACGGGCGCACGCGCTTCCTGGGCCACGACCGAATCGGAGCCGAGCGCGTGCAGGCCATCGCCGCGCGGCTCCGCTGGCCGGTCAGGGCCGGGCACGTGCTCGCGCTGCTCGTCCGCCAGCACCTGCGGCCGATGCACCTCGGCATGCTCGACGAGGTCACCCGTCGCGCGCGCTACCGCTTCCACCGCGACCTGGGCGAGGAGGTCCCCGCGCTCGTCTGCCTCACCATCGCCGACGCCGCCGGCACCGACGGGCGCGCGCCGAGCCTCGTGTACCGGGGCGGAACGCGAGCGCTCCTGGAGTCGCTCCTGGCCGGGGAGACGCCCGCGGCGGAGGAAGCCGCCGCGCCGCCGCTCGTCCGCGGGGAGGACGTCATGGCGGTCCTGGGGCTCGCTCCGGGGCCGGCGGTGGGCCGCGCGCTCCGGCATGCCCGCGAGGCTCAGGCGCTCGGGCTCGTGCGGACCCGCGAGGAGGCCCTCGACTGGCTCGTTCGCGAGCAGCGGGAAGCGGCTTCGCCTGACGATCCCTCCTCGCCGACGGAGTAGGGGCTCCCACGGCGCCGGGGCGGCCGCGCATTTGACAGCCCGGAGGACGGGGGCCTAGAATCCAGGACATGCGGGCGTAATTCAGCGGCAGAATGCCAGCTTCCCAAGCTGGACGTCGCCGGTTCGATTCCGGTCGCCCGCTCCAACGCTCATCGGGGGTTACGGCGCATGCCGTGGCCCCCGATGCGACTGCTATTTTTCCAGGCTGGCATTCACTGCTCGGGCTCCGAGCGCCGTTCTTGTTTTTCGCACACTTCCCGTCCGGCGCGTCGACTGGGTCACCAGGAAAGTCACCATCGGATGGTGACCGTTTGGTGACCGGAATGCTCGTGCGTCGGTAATCCCCGCACACCGATGCTCGCTCTCTTCCGCAAGTTGTCGGCGTGTGGTTCGGCCCGGGGGAGGATCAGATCAGCCGGAAGGATGGGCGCCTCTACGATAACGAGACCGACGCGAGCCAGGCCCACTCACGATGGGGGTTGCGACGCCAGTCTCCTCCTCAATTGCGGTCGCTGGCGCATTCTTGACACGGCTGGGGGCATCTGGGAGATTGATTGGCGATATGCGGCTTCGCATGCTCGTCGTTGTGGCGTTGCTCGCGGTCTGGGTCCTCTGGGGCTCCGTCGCGGTGGCGTTCGACCACTGCGCGATGATGGGAGCCCTGTGTGAGGCGCCGTGCGGGTTGGGCATCCTGGGCCTTCCGAGCGTGGTTCCCACGCTTCCCCAGCTCCTGCCGACGAGCGTGTCGCCGCCACTCGACCAGAGCGCTCCGACCACCATCCCGGCCGGTCTCGACCCCGTCCCCCGCTCCCTCCTCTTCGCCTAGCACCCGGTAGTCGTCCGCTTCGACCCTCGTAGTCTTTGGCGGGCGAAGTCCGTCCGGCGATGGCGCGGATCTCTCCGCGCAGGGGGAGGCGTCCGATCGTGCTCTGGTCCCAACGGGCTGTGGGGTTCTCGCTCGCATCGCCGCGGCTCGGGCTGCCGAGGACGGACGTCTGCGCATCGACGGCCGCCGGCGACTCGAACTCGGGACGGCAGGTCCGCGTTCCCGAGCTCGAGCGCCGCCCGGTTGGATGGCCACCGCCACGAGGGCGAGGTCGATGATCAACTGGCTGATCGACGTCTCCCTCCGGAATCGCGTCCTGGTCATCGCGGCGTTCCTCCTCCTCGGCGGCTGGGGCTACTGGGCGCTCCTGACGACGCCGATCGACGCGATTCCGGACCTCTCGGACAACCAGGTCATCGTCTTCACCGACTGGTCCGGCCGGTCGCCCCAGGAAGTCGAGGACCAGGTCACGTACCCCCTCACCGTCAGCCTCCAGGGCCTGGCTGGGGTGCGAGTCGTGCGCTCATCGTCCGCCTTCGGGTTCTCGATGATCAACGTGATCTTCGAGGACGCGGTCGACCTCTACTTCGCCCGCGCCCGCGTTCTGGAGCGCCTGAACCTGGTCGCGAAGTCCTTGCCCGCCGGCGTGGTGCCGACCCTCGGCCCCGACGCCACCGGTGTTGGGCACGTCTTCTGGTACACGGTCGAGGGGGCGGGACACTCGCTCCAGGAGTTGCGGTCTCTCCAGGACTGGTTCATCCGGTACCAGCTCAACGCGGTGCCGGGCGTGGCCGAGGTCGCGAGCGTCGGCGGCATGGTCCGCCAGTACCAGGTCGACGTGGACCCGAACCGGCTGCGCGCCTACCGCATCCCGCTTTCCGCCGTGGTGGAGGCGGTGATGCGGAGCAACCGCAACGTCGGGGGCAACGTCGTCGAGGCGAACGGGACCTGGTCGGTGATCCGGGGCCTGGGCCTGATCGAGCGCCCCCAAGACCTCGAGCAGGTCGTGATCGGGGCCGAGCGCGGGGTCCCCCTCTACGTCCGCCAGGTCGCCACGGTGCGGGTGGGTGACGCCTTCCGGGCAGCGGCCCTCGTGAAGGGCACCGAGGAGGCCGTCGGGGGCGTGGTGGTCGCGCGCGTCGGCGTCAGCACGAGCGACGTCATCGAGCGGGTCAAGGCGAAGATCGCCGCTCTTCACGCCGGGCTCCCGGCCGGCGTCCGGATCGTGCCCTTCTACGATCGGTCGGGGCTGATCGAGCGGGCGGTGGCGACGCTCAAGCGCGCGCTGCTCGAGGAGGCGCTGGTCGTCACGCTGGTGAACGTCCTGTTCCTCCTCCACCTCCGGTCGGTGCTCATCGTGACGATCCCGATCCCGCTGGCGGTGCTGACGGCGTTCCTCTTCATGCGCTATCTCGGGATCACGTCGAACCTCATGTCGCTGGCCGGCATCGCCATCGCGATCGGCGTGCTGGTCGACGCCGCCATCGTGGTGACCGAGAACACGTTCCGCTTCATGGAGCAGCGGCGCGTCAACCCCCGGAACCGAGCCCGCGTGCTAGAGACGGTCCGCGAGGCGACGCACCTGGTCGGCCGGCCGATCTTTTTCTCGATGACGATCATCATCCTCGCGTTCATCCCCGTGTTCGCGCTGACCGGGCAGGAGGGCAAGCTCTTCCACCCGCTGGCGTTCACCAAGACGTTCGCGATGGCCGGGGCGACGCTCCTCTCCGTGACCCTGGTCCCCGTGCTCTGTAGCCTTCTGATCGGCGGGCGGATCCGCGGCGAAGAGGCGAGTCCCGTGATGCGGCCACTCGTCTGGCTGTACCGCCCCGTCCTTGGATGGGCGCTCCGCTATCGGGGGTTGACCCTGACCGCAGCTGGCCTCGTGTTCGCCGGCGCGGTGGCGCTGGTGCCCCGGATCGGCACGGAGTTCATGCCGCCCCTGAACGAAGGGGACCTGATGTTCATGCCGGTCACCGACCCGGCCATCTCGCTCGCCCAGGCGGTGGACATCGCGCGGAAGCAGAACGCGGCGATTCGGGCCGTCCCGGAGGTGGACATGGTGGTCGCCAAGATCGCCCGGGCCGACACGTCCACCGATCCGGCGCCCGTGAACATGACGGAGACGGTGGTGCGGCTCAGGCCCGAGTCGGAGTGGCGGCCGGGCATGACGCGGGAGGGCCTCATCGCCGAGCTGGACGCGGCGACGACCCTGCCAGGCGTGTCGAACATCTGGACCCAGCCGATCATCAACCGGATCAACATGCTGACGACCGGGATCCGCTCCGAGGTCGGCGTCAAGATCTTCGGCGACGACCTCACAACGATCGAGGAGCGCGCGCGCCTGGTGGCGGAGGTGCTCCGGACGATCCCCGGGGCGGCCGACGTCCATCCCGAGCAGGTCACGGGCACCCTGTATCTCGACGTGCGCGTCAACCGCGAGGGGTCCGCTCGCTACGGCATCACCGTGGGCGCGATCCAGGACGTCATCGAGACCGCGGTGGGCGAGACGAACCTCACGCTCACGATCGAGGGCCGCCAGCGCTTCCCGGTCCGCGTCCGCTACGCCCCGCAGTACCGGGCGAGCCCGGAGGCGCTCGGGAGCGTGCTGGTCGCCGCCCCGAATGGCACGCAGGTCCCGCTGGGCCAGCTGGCGACGATCCGGTCGGTGGCGGGGCCGTCGATGATCTCGAGCGAGAACGGGCTCCTCGTCGTGACCGTGCTTCTCAATGTCCGCGGGCGCGACGTGGGGAGCTTCGTCGCCGAGGCCCGCCGGGCCGTCGCCGAGCGCGTGTCGCTCCCGAAGGGCTCGTACGTCGAGTGGAGCGGCCAGTACGAGAACGAGGCCCGGGCGAAGCGCCGTCTCCAGATCGTCCTCCCCGTGGTGCTGGCCGTGATCTTCCTGCTGCTCTACGTGACGTACCGCTCGTTCCTGGAGGCGGCGCACGTGCTCCTGGCCGTGCCGTTCGCCCTGTCGGGCGGGATCTATCTCCTGTACGCCCTTGGCTACAACTTCTCGGTCGCCGTGTGGGTCGGGTTCATCGCGCTCTTCGGGACCGCGGTCCAGACCGGCATGGTCATGGTGATCTACCTGGAGGAGGCGGTCGTCCGGAAGCGCGAAGCGCTCGGCGGCCGGCTCACGCCGGCGGCGCTCCTCGAGGCCGTGACCGAGGGCGCCCTCCTCCGGCTCCGACCGAAGGTCATGACGGTGACGACCGTGGTCGCGAGCCTCCTCCCGATCATGTGGAGCCACTCGGCGGGCGCCGAGGTGATGAAGCCGTTGGCGACCCCGGTCCTCGGCGGGATGGTCAGCTCGCTCGTCCTGGTCTTGATCGTGACCCCGGTGATCTTCTACTGGCTCCGCGTGCGAGAACTGCGTCGGGCCGCCGCGCGCGCCGCGGCCCCGCAAGCGGGCCGACCAGCCGGCGCGGGGGCCGCCGCGCACTAACCCTGGACGATGAGGGAGGACTCTCGATGACGCGACGACTCGTGATGGTGGGAATCGTGGCCGTGCTGTTGAACGGGAACATCGTCGTCATGGCGAAGGCGGCAGAGCCGAAGCCGATCCACACGCAGAAGACCAAGGAGGCGGTGATCACGCTCGCGAACGATGCCGGCCAGCTCAAGGTCGGCAAGAACACGTTCGTCCTTACCTTTGCCGATCCCACGGCTGGCAAGCCCCTGGATGTCGGGACGGTCAGCTTCGAGACCAGCATGACCATGCCGGGGATGGCGCCGATGCTCGCCGGGGCGACTGTCACCCGGGACGCGGGACCAGGACGCTATCTCGGCACGATCAGCTTCCCGGATGCCGGCACGCGCCAGGTGACGCTCCGGTGGGACGGCCCCGGCGGGAAGGGGACGGTCCGGTTCTCCGTGTCCGTCCGCTGAGGCGCCCTCCAATGCCGCCACGATTGGCGATCTGTGTCGTGATGCTGGTCGTCGCCGGGGTGGCTCCGGCGACGAGGGTCGACGCGCAGCCGGCCGGCGGCGCGGGCGCCGTCACGGTCGACGAGCTGATCGCGCGCGCCCTTGCGGAGAGCCCGGACCTCAGGGCGGCTCGGGCCGAGCTCGAGGCCGCGCGCGGTCGGGTGACCCAGGCCGGCCTGCGCCCGAACCCCATGCTCGACCTCAGCGGGCAGAAGGCTCTGAGCCCGGACAACAACCTGATGGTGGGCGTCACGCTCCCGCTCGATCTGAACGGCCGAAAGGCCGGGCGGGTGTCTGTGGCGGAGCGTGAGCTCGCCATGAAGCGCGCGGGGGTGGCGGACCGGGAGCGCCGGCTTCGCGCCGAGATCCGCATGAAGGCCGGAGAGGGGTTCGCGGCGCGCCGGAATCTCGCGTTCACCGATGAACTGCTGCAGGCCAACCGTGCGGCGCTCTTCGTGGTCGAGGCGCGCGCCCGTGAAGGCGCCGTGCCACCGCTCGAGGCCAGCCTGCTCCTGGTCGAGGTGAACCGCCTGGAGGCGACCCGCCGACTGCTCGAGAGCCGGGCGGAGATCCTGACCCTCCAGCTCCGCGCGCTGGTGGGGCTGCCGCCCGAAGCCCCGCTGGCCCTCCGCGGCGACCTGACTGCGCTCCCCATGGTGCCCGATCCGGGCCAGGCGGCCTCTCGCGCGGTCGCTCTCCGCCCGGACCTCGAAATGGCGCGCCTGGACATCGCGCTCGCCCAGGCCCGAATCGACAAGGAAACGGCCGAAGGGCGTTGGGACGCCAGCGTCTCGCTCGGTTACCAGCGTCAGGACTTCGGGTACCCGTTGAACGGTCTGACCAGCACGGGGGCGACCCGCCCCATCCAGGACGTGTTCCACTACTTCGGCGGCGGGATCACGGTGACACTCCCGGTCCGCAACCGGAATCAGGGCAACGTGGCGGCGGCGCACGCCGACCTCCAGGCGGCCGAGCGCCGACTCGAGTTCGCCACGCTGATCGTCGGGCAGGAGGTGGCCGCCGCCCTCACCCAGTACGACGCGGCGCAGCGGGCGCTCGAGCTGTACACGCGCGGGGTGCGGGCGGTGGCCCAGCAGAACCTCCAGACCGTCCGGCAGGCCTACCAGCTCGGGCGGATCCCGATCCTGGAGGTCATCGCCGAGCAGCGCCGGCTGATCGACGTCGAGACGGGCTACACGGAGAGCCTCAAGCAGGTGTACGACGCCGCCGTCGAGATCGAGCGGGCGGTCGCGCCGCCCGGGTAGCGCAGGGGGAGGCCATGAGGGGCGACTCGAACGATCCAGAGCCACTCGTCGACGTCGAGGCCGACGAGGTCGACGCGCCGCGGCGCCGATCCACGGCCCTCCGCGTGCTTTTCTGGGCTGTCGCGGCCGTGGGACTGCTCGGCATCGGCGCCGCCGGGGCGGTGTTCGCCCTGCGCCAGGGGGTCCAGATCCCCGGGCTGGTATCCGTTCCCGCCACGGCCCCGGCTGGTCCGAGCGCCAGCTCGGCGAGAGCCCCGATGGCCGGCGGGTCGTCCGGCGCCTCGCAGGCGAAGCCGTTGCCCGCGCCGACCGCGAGCGAGCCGCCGGCGGAGCCCGGCGATGTGGAGATCGTCCTCACGACTGACGCCCTGGCACGGCTCGGGCTCAAGACGGCCCGCGTCGGCGCGATCGAGGGGCGGTCGACCGTGCAGGTCCCAGGCACCGTCATGCCCCACGCCTACCGGGAGGTGAAGGTCACCCCGATCGCGGGCGGCATCGTGAGGGCGGTCCACGCCGAGCTGGGCGCGGCCGTGCGCCGCGGCGCGCCGCTCGCGACGCTCTTCAGCACTGACCTGGCTGACGCGCAGACGAAGTACCTCTCCATGGCGGCGATGGTCGACGCGGACCACAAGAAGCTCGAGCGGACGCGCAAGCTGGCGGACATCGGGGCCGCGAGCCGCCAGGAGCTGGAGGAAGTGACGGCGATCCACACCAGCCACGCCACCGAGCTCGAGGCCGCCCGCCAGCGGCTCATCCTGCTCGGCCTCGGCCCAGAGCACGTCGCCCAGTTCGCCTCGCCGAGCCAGATCGTCGCGGAGATCGTGGTGCCCGCGCCGATCGACGGGGTCCTGACCGGACGGTCCACGAACCCGGGCCAGGTCGTCGGCATGGGCCAGGAGCTGTTCGTGGTCACAGACCTCTCGGAGGTCTGGGCCGTGGGCGATCTCTACGAGCAGGACTTCGCCGCGGTCGGCGTGGGGTCAGAGGCGGTCGTCAGCGTTCCCGCCTATTCCGGGCTCGCCCTTCGGGGCCGGGTGGCCTACGTCGATCCGCGGGTCGACGCAGCCACGCGGACCGCGAAGGTCCGGGTCGAGGTACCGAACCCCGACGGACGGCTCCGGCTCGGGATGTACGTCACGCTCGCATTCACGACCCGGGGTGGAGGCCAGACGGTTATGGTGCCGCGCGCCGCGGTGCAGACCCTCGGGGACCGGCACGTCGTGTACCTGCCCGCGAAGGACGACGAGGGCCGGTTCATTCAGCGGTCGGTCAAGCTGGGCCCGCCGATCGCCGATGGCTACGCGGTCCTCTCCGGCCTCCAGCCCGGCGAGGTGGTCGTGACGGAGGGCAGCTTTTTCCTCCGGGCCGAGGCGGTCCGCAACACCCCCTCGTGATGGTCCTGAGCGACGACTCCGGGGCGTCGCTATCTCCGACCTGTGCGGATTCGTGCTTGCGCGCTCCCGGCGACCCGCGATTCAATGGGACCCTGCAGCGCGTAGGGGAGGGAGCTCTCATGTCAAATCCAGCCCCCAATCCCAGCTTCGATGCCGGAAGAGCCGAGGCGTTCGCCGGCCGTCTCCTGTCGGCGCTGAACGATGGCGCTCTCTGCCTGATGGTCTCGATCGGGCACCGCGCGGGTCTGTTCGACACGATGCGCGATCAGCCGCCGATGACCTCGGCCGAGATCGCCAGTCGTGCGAGCCTCAACGAGCGCTACGTGCGGGAGTGGCTCGGCGCGATGACGACTTCTCGCGTCGTGGATCTGGATCCGGCGACCCAGCGCTACCGCCTGCCGGTCGAGCATGCCGCCTTCCTGACGCGAGCCGCTGGCGCGGACAACCTCGCGGTCTTCAGCCAGTATGTGGCAGTCCTTGGCGGCGTGGAGGATGACATCGTCGCGTGCTTCAGGAACGGCGGCGGGGTGCCGTATGCGAGGTTCCCGCGCTTCCACGAGGTCATGGCCGAGGACAGCGGGCAGTCGGTGCTGTCCTCGCTGGAGTCCCACGTCCTTCCCCTCGTGCCCGGCCTGGCAGATCGACTGGCGCAGGGGATCCGGATGCTCGACGTCGGGTGCGGGCGGGGCCGTATCGTCAACCGCATGGCCGAGCTGTACCCGAATAGCCGATTCGTCGGCATGGACCTCTCCCGCGAGGCCACGTCGAACGCGCGCGGAGATGCCGCCGCCCGCGGGCTCAAGAACGTCGAGTTCGTGGAGCGCGATCTGAGCGACTTCGATCAGACGGCGACGCCGGCCGCCTTCGACTTCATTACGACCTTCGATGCGATCCATGACCAGGCGCGCCCACTCAACGTGCTGAGGGGCATCCATCGCGCACTCAAGCCGGACGGCGTCTACCTGATGCAGGACATCAAAGGATCCAGCGATGTGCAGAAGAACCTGGACCATCCGATCGGGACGCTCCTCTACACCGTGTCCTGCATGCACTGCATGACCGTCTCACTCGCCCAGGGGGGCGAAGGGTTGGGCGCGATGTGGGGCGAGGAGAAAACACGGGAATACCTCGCGCGGGCCGGCTTCCGGTTGGTCGAGAAGCACGAGCTCGCGCACGACATCCAGAACAACTGGTACATCGTCCGGACATAGGGAAGGGCCTGACGGGCCTTGGCATTCGAACTTGGCATGGGCCCGGTGAGTCG
The DNA here is from genome assembly GCA_044867785.1 of Candidatus Rokuibacteriota bacterium. GTDB lineage: Bacteria > Methylomirabilota > Methylomirabilia > Rokubacteriales > DASRDR01 > DASRDR01. Next base: position 12,413 of record JBIOVM010000081.1, read on the forward strand.
CTCGACCGACACGCTCGGTCAGCTGATTGACGCGTTCCCGGGGGAGCGATAGCCTCGGCTCATGCAACGACGCATGTCCGGCCGCCCGCTCATGTGCCGGGTGGTCCTGGTCGTGGCGCTTGCCGCCCTGCTGGGGCACGTGTGTGCCCTGGAGACCGACGCCGCCCACGGGCTGGCCGAGCACGCCCGGTCGGCGGGAGCGGCTCCCGAACATCAGGGGCCGGAAGCGTCTGACCTTCACGTCGCGTCGTGCGATGGCATCAAGCCGACCTCGATGGGGCCCCTCGTCTCGACGGTCGACAGCCGGCCAATGGCCACCGTCCGTCTCGGCCGGATCTGGCCGCGTCCTTTCCTCGGGGTCTCGTCCCTCGCGGTCTCGCGTCCCCCCCTGTTCATCCTGCACGCCTCGCTCCTGATCTAGAGTCAGCGTTCGCGCGCTCCGTCCTTGAGACCCGAGCGGCACGCTCGGGTCTTGCCGACCGGACTCTCTCGATCAGGGGAGTGCGTATGCGAGCGATCGTGTGTCGATACGCCACGGGTATGCTGGTGGGGACGGCCCTGGTGCTCGGTGTGCTCGGGCTCTTGCGCGTGGCGGCTCAGCCCGCCGCCCACGGTGAGCACGGCACTCCCGCCGGCTGGAGCCTGTCTTGGCCGACGGGCGACCCCAGCCGGGGCCGCGCGGCGTTCGTTCGGTTCGAATGCTATAGCTGTCACGAGGTCCGAGGCGAGCGGTTTCCTGCGCCGAACGAGCCCGGGAAGCTAGGACCCGAGCTGTCGGTCATGGGGCCAGTCCACGAGGCCGGGTACTTCGTCGAGGCGATCGTGAACCCGAACGCGGTCGTCGACCGCGGCCGGGGCTACGAGGCGGCCGACGGATCGTCCAAGATGCCGTCCTACAACGACTCGCTGACGGTCCAGGAGCTGATCGACCTCGTGGCGTACCTCAAGGCCTTGCGTTCACCGGCGACCGGGCCCGTCGGGTCCGACGCGGGCGCCGTTGGTGACCATGACGCCCACCACTGAGCCGCCCCTGTCCGCCCCGAGGCACTCACGCCAGGGCACCGGAGGATTCGACCTCTTCAACCCCTTCGGCACGTCCGTCCTCTGGCCGTTCGCGGCCCGCCGATTCGGCCTCGGATGGCTGTACGTGCTCGACCCCGTGGTGACCGGTCTCCTCGCCGTCGCGCTCGCCCTGTCGTGGTGGTCGACCGTTTACCGATATGCCCTCCCACGATGGGCGTTCGGGATGCTGGCCGCGTACGCGCTGGTTGCCGGGGTTCTCGGTCGGGTCGGCGACACCCAATGGAGAGCGTTCCTCGCCGACCGGGGCATAGAGCGCGTGCTCGGCCTCGGCGACGCCGACCCAGCGCAGCGGCCCCGGGAATGTCGGGATGACGGCGACGCGACTGGCGGCAAATGGCCAGCCGACAGCGACGGACCGGTGACGGGAGGGCTTGCCCGCCACGGCGGTAGGCGGGAAGCACGGAGGGGGTGACAGCCGCGGGCTCGATGGGGACGCGGCCCGGCCGATGCAGGTGTGTTCGGTGAGGCATCTGCGCGGCGCGGCCGTCCTCCTCGTGGTCGGCCACATCGTCTTGGCGGTGCTGGTTCTCTGGTGGTGGCGGCCGGAACCGGGGGACGGCCCGATTCGAGTCCCCAACCTGTCCGCCGAGGCGCAGGCTGGGAAACGTGCGTTCGACCTTCACTGCGCGCGGTGCCATGGCGAGAACGTCGCAGGGAGCGCATCAGGGCCGACCCTCGTCCACCGCCTCTACCAGCCCCGACACCACGCCGACGTCGCCTTCGAGCTCGCCGTCCGACGAGGGGTGCCCGCGCACCACTGGCGCTTCGGCGATATGCCGCCGCAGCCTGCCGTCGCCCCGGCGGAGGTCGCCCAGATCACGCGCTATGTCCGCGAGCTCCAGCGGGCCAATGGCATCGAATGAGGCGGGGCGGTCGACGATCGGAGCGTGGATCCGCGAGGAGACGGTCATGGCTTGACCGACGGCCATGCAGAGCACGTGCGCGCCCCTCGTGGCGGGAGTCC
>JBIOVM010000082.1:0-12005 GCA_044867785.1 Candidatus Rokuibacteriota bacterium
GGCTTGATGGCCGACCTGCGCGCCGCCATCGAGGCCGGCACGCTCGCCGCGCTGCGACGGGCGGTGCTGGAGGCCTATGGCTCGGAGGACGCCGAGCCGGTGACCGAGCCGGGCGGGGAGCCGCCCGGCCAGGAGGAGGCATCGTGATCGATCTCGCGTACGCCATGGGGCCGCCCCCGTCGTCGAGCGGCGGTGCCGGGTCCATGCTCATCCAGCTGGTCCCGATCGCGCTGGTGCTGGGCATCTTCTACTTCCTCGTCATTCGGCCCCAGCAGCGGGAGCGCCGGAGGCGCGAGCAGATGCTGGCGAGCCTCAAGAAGGGCGACCGGGTCGTGACCGCGGGCGGGCTGATCGGCACCATCGTCAACGTGACGGAGCGCCGGGTGAGCCTCAAGCTCGGCGACACCGTCCGCGTGGAGTGCCTCCGGAGTGCGATCACCGGGCTCGAGTCCGACGGCAAGACCGACGCCGACTCGGCCTGACGGGACTGGACCATGCCTCGCTACCTCTGGCTTCGCATCGTCGTGGTGTTGGCCGTCATCGTGGCCTCGGTGATCCTGGTGTCACCCCGGGACTGGCGGGGCCAGCCCCGGCAGCCGATCAACCTGGGCCTCGACCTGCAGGGGGGGATCCACCTCGTCCTCGGCGTGGACCTCGACAAGGGCATCGAGAACGTGCTGGACCGGATGGCCGGCGACCTGCGGACGGCGCTGCAGAGGAAAGGTATCGGCGCACAGGTCACCCGGCAAGGCCGCGCCGGGCTGACCGTCCAGCTCGGCTCGGCCCAGGCGTTCCCGGACGCCCAGCGCGCGCTCGCGGATTTCACGGAGTTCGACACGCGGTCGCAGGACCCCGCGGCGGGGCGCTTCGAGCTCGTGCTGAAGGAGAAGGTCATCACCGACCGGCGGAACTCCTTCGTCGATCAAGGGTTGAAGGTCATCCGGAACCGGGTGGACCAGTTCGGGGTCGCCGAGCCGACGATCCAGAAGCAGGGGGACAACCGCATCCTGGTCCAGCTGCCGGGGGTCCAAGACCCGGCCCGCGCCAAGGCCCTCATCGGCAAGACCGCCGTCCTCGAGTTCAAGCTGGTCGACGACCAGGTCGACCCGACACGAAGCGAGGGGGTGCCCGCCGGCACCGAGGTGCTCTACGGGCGCCGCGTCGACACGCGGACGAAGACGGAGACCCGCGTGCCCTACGCAGTTCGGAAGGAGACGGTGCTGACGGGCGACCTGATCTCGGACGCCTCGGTGCGGGTCTCCGACGTGGGGGAGCCGTACGTCTCGGTGACCTTCGACAGCGTGGGCGCGCGGCTCTTCGGCGAGGTGACCGAGAAGAACGTCGGCAAGAGCCTCGCGATCGTGCTGGACGGGAACGTCCACTCCGCGCCGGTGATCCGCGAGCGCATCCCCTCCGGCCAGGCCCAGATCTCGGGAGGCTTCACGTTCGAGGAAGCCAGCGACCTCGCGATCGTCCTGCGGACGGGGGCGCTCCAGGCGCCGGTGCAGGTCCTGGAGGAGCGCACGGTCGGCCCGTCCCTCGGCGCCGACTCGATCCGCAAGGGGGTCATCTCGACGCTGGCCGGGGCCCTCGCGGTGTTCCTCTTCATGGTGATCTACTACCGCCTGTCCGGCGCGATCGCCGACGTCGCCCTCGTCCTCAACCTTCTGATCCTGCTGGCGGCCATGGCTTGGTTCCAGGCGACGCTCACCTTGCCCGGCATTGCCGGCATCGTGCTCACGATCGGCATGGCCGTCGACACGAACATCCTCATCTTCGAGCGCATCCGGGAGGAGTTCCGGCTCGGGAAAACCGTCCGGGCGGCGATCGACGCGGGGTTTCGTCGCGCGTTCACCACGGTCATCGACACTCACGTCACTGTCGTGGTGTCCGGCGCCATTCTCTACCAGTTCGGCACGGGACCGGTGAAGGGCTTCGCCGTTTCGCTCATGATCGGCATCGTGGCGAGCCTCTTCACCGCGGTATTCTTCACCCGCGTCGTGTTCGACCTGATCTACATGGGCCGCCGGCGGCTGCAGACGCTGTCGATCTGAGGGGCCGCCGGGGGCGGGGGAGAGATGCTCCAGATTCTCGTCAACACGCACTTCGACTTCGTGCGGTGGCGCCGGTGGGCGTACCTCATCTCGGGGGTGGCCATCGCCCTCAGCCTCGCGCACATCGCGTACCAGGGCGGGCTCCGCTACGGCATCGACTTCGCGGGCGGCACGCTCATGCAGATCCGGTTCGAGCAGCCGATCACGGTCGATGCGCTGCGGCAGGCCCTGGGGCGCGTTCAGGCCGGCGAGAGCGTCATCCAGGAGTTCGGGGACGCGCAGGAGTACTTGATCCGGGTTCCGGTCGGAAGCGGCAGCCTGGACGAGGTCTCGAAGCGCGTCGACGGCGGCCTACGGCAGGCGGGCCTGCCGGGCTTCGAGGTGCGCCGCCTCGAGTTCGTCGGCCCCCAGGTGGGGCGCGACCTCCAGTGGGACGCGGTCCAGGCGGTGCTGTGGGGCATGGCGGGCATCCTCGTCTACACCGCGTTCCGATTCGACTTCAAGGGCGGCGTGGCCGCCATTCTCGCCCTCATGCACGACGTGATCATCTCCGTCGGCGCGTTGTCCCTGGCCCATCGGGAGATGTCCCTGCCCGTCCTGGCGGCGCTCCTGACCATCGTCGGGTTCTCGATCAACGACACGATCGTGACGTTCGACCGGATCCGCGAGAACCGCGGGCGCGGCCTCCGGAAGGGGGAGACCCTGGCCGACGTGATCAACGCCGCCATCAACCAGACCCTGTCGCGGACGGTTCTGACGTCGCTGACGGTCTTCCTGGTCGTGGCGGTGCTCTTCGTCTTCGGCGGCGAGGTGCTGCGAGACTTCGCGTTCGTGCTGCTGGTGGGGGTGGTGGTGGGGACCTACTCGACGATCTTCGTGGCGGCCCCGATCGTTCTCGACTGGGAGGCGTGGACCCAGCGGCGCCAGCCGGGCGGCAAAAAGGCCGTGGTGAAGGTGGGCGCCGGCCGGTAAACTACTGGGCTACCCGGTAGCCGTCGGACCTCGCCCGCTGGGCTCGACGCCTGGCTGGTGCCCGGAGACGGGCCGGGGCGGGACATGCGAACTCTGAGCGACCTCCTGACCGAGATTCCCCGCTACCAGTCGGGAGGGGACATCGACGTCGTCCGGCGGGCCTACGCGTTCACCGAGGAGGTGCATCGCGGCCAGCGCCGGGTCTCGGGCGACCCGTACCATTTCCACCCTCTGGCCGTCGCCGGCCTCCTCGTCGAGTTCAAGATGGACGCGACGACCGTCGCGGCGGGGCTCCTCCACGACGTGCTCGAGGACACCGCCACGACCAAGACGGTGCTCGTCGAGAGGTTCGGAGACGACATCGCCGAGCTGGTGGACGGCGTCACCAAGATCGGCAAGCTGGCCTTCGCGAGCCGGGAGGAGCGGCAGGCCGAGAACTTCCGCAAGATGCTGGTGGCGATGGCCCGGGACATCCGGGTCCTCATGATCAAGCTGGCCGACCGCCTCCACAACATGCGGACCCTCCACTACCTCCCGCCGGAGAAGCAGCGCGCGATCGGCCAGGAGACGCTCGACATCTACGCGCCGCTGGCCCACCGGCTCGGTATGGCGAAGGTGAAAGGCGAGCTGGAGGACCTGGCGCTCAAGGCCCTCCACCCCGAGGCGTACGACGACCTTCAGCGGCGAGTGGCGAAGCGACGTCTGGAGCGCGAAGCGGAGATCAACCAGGTCATCGCGATCCTCACGAAGAAGCTGTCGGAGGTCGGGATCCCGGGGCAGATCACCGGGCGGCCGAAGCATTTCTTCTCGATCTACAAGAAGATGCAGGCCGGGCGCGAGTTCGACGAGATCTACGACCTCACCGCGGTTCGGATCCTCGCGCCGACGGTGCGCGAGTGCTACGGGGCGCTCGGGGTCGTCCACTCCCTCTGGAAGCCGGTGCCGGGCCGCTTCAAGGATTTCATCGCGATCCCGAAGTCGAACATGTACCAGTCCCTCCATACGACCGTCATCGGGCCGAAGGGGGACCCGGTGGAGATCCAGATCCGCACGCCCGACATGCACCGGATCGCCGAGGAGGGGATCGCGGCGCACTGGCTCTACAAGGAGAAGAAGGACCGGACCGGGCTCGACCAGGCGTTTGTGTGGCTCCGGCAGCTCCTCGAGTGGCAGCAGGAAATGAAGGATCCGCGGGAGTTCATGGAGACCGTCAAGGTCGACCTGTTCCCGGACGAGGTCTACGTGTTCACGCCGAAGGGGGACGTCAAGGCGCTGCCCGAGGGGTCGACGCCGATCGACTTCGCCTACGCGGTCCACACCGAAGTCGGCAACCACTGCGCCGGCGCCCGCGTGAACGGCAAGCTGGTGCCGCTCCGACACGTGCTCCGGCAGGGCGACATCGTCGAGGTCGTCACCTCGCCGACGCAGAAGCCGTCGCGCGACTGGTTGAAGACCGTCAAGTCGACGCGCGCGCGGTCGAAGGTGAAGCAGTGGCTCCGGACGGAGGAGCGCGCGCGCTCGGTGTCCATCGGCCGGGAGCTTCTCGACCGGGAAGCCAAGAAGTACCGCGTCCCCCTGGCGACCATCCTCGAGTCGGAGGAGGTGCGGAAGCTGGCCGTCGAGCACGGGTACACGACGGTCGACGACCTTCTGGCTGGCCTGGGGTACGGAAAGCTGGCGGCTTCGACCGTCGTGACGCGGTTCCTGCCGCCCGACGCGCTCGCCGAGCCCAAGACCGACGGGAAGCCCGCCAAGCCCGCCCGCGCCCGCGTCGAGCCGGGCGGGGTGACCGTCAAGGGCGTGGACGACGTGCTCGTGCGGTTCGCGAAGTGCTGTGGGCCGGTGCCCGGGGACGCGATCGTGGGCTTCATCACCCGGGGCCGCGGGATCACCGTGCACGCGCGTGACTGCCCCAATCTCGCCGCGGGCGCGATCGACAGCGAGCGGACGGTCACGGTGGAGTGGGCGATCGCCGACCAGCAGGCGCTTCCCGTGAAGATCGCCGTGCACATCGGACGCGACCGGCCGGGCCTGCTGGCCGACATCTCGACCGCGATCTCGTCGCGCCACGCGAACATCGTGAAGGCCGAAGTGACGGTGACCGAGGACCGCAAGGGGCTGAACCACTTCACCGTCGAGGTCAAGGACCTCGACCAGCTCCAGGGCGTCATGGGCGCGATCGCGGCCGTGAAGGACGTCATCGGCGTCGAGCGCGTCCGCGGGCTGTAGCGGTCCCGGCCGCCGCAGGTCGTCCGCCCACTCGCCCATGCTCGAGATCAGCCGCAAGGAGTTCGAGCGGCTCGTCGAGCGCGCGCTGCGGACGCTGCCGCGGCGCTTCCGGGCGCGCCTCGAGAACATCGCGGTCGTCGTCGAGGATTGGGCCGACGACGACACCCTCGATGAGATGGGCATCGAGCCGCCCGACACGCTCTACGGACTCTATCGCGGCACCGATCTGACCCGCCGGGACACGACCTATGGCGGCGTCCTGCCGGATGTGATCACCATCTACCAGGGGCCGATCGAGGAGGACTGCGACTCGATCCCGGAGATGGAGGCCCTGGTCCGCGACACCGTCGTGCACGAGGTCGGGCATTACTTCGGCCTGGACGACGAGGAGCTCGGCCAGCTCGAAGAGGGCCAGCCCTAGCCCAACGCCTCCTCTCTCTGAGTGTCAACATTTTGACACTCACCCGAGTGAATTCCCCTTGACACGACCTTTCACCAGAATCTAGACTTTCAGCGCACGTTGAAAATGGTCGGTCAAGTGAAACTATGGTCCGAATCAATGAATTCAAGAAGGAGATCGCCGACCGGCTCCGTGCCCTCTTCCCGCAAGTGGCTGAATGGCAGGAGTCGCTGGATGCGACCGTCGGAGACCAGACGGTCGATCTGCTCGTCCGACTCCAGCTCGGGCAGGGGTCCAGCACACTGATCTGCGAGACCCGTTCCCGCGGGGAGCCCCGGTATCTGCGCGAGGCCATCACCCGGCTCCGGGAGCTCCGCACCCACGTGCCGGGCGCGTACCCGGTGGTCGCCGCCCCCTACGTGAGCACCGAGTCGGCCGCCCTGGTCCGCCGGAACGGCTGCGGCTACGTCGACCTTTCGGGGAACTGCTACCTCGCGTTCGATCGCGTCCTGATCCACAAGGAGGGGCGGCCGAACGCCGGCAGGGCACCCCGGCCGCTGAAGGCCCTCTTCGCTCCCCGCGCGACGCGAGCGGTGCGAGCCCTGCTCGTCCACCGGGACCGGGCGTGGCGCCTCGACGAGCTGGCCCGGGCGGCGTCGGTCAGCCTCGGCCACGCCCACAACGTGGTGAAGCGGCTCGATGACCTCGACTGGCTCGAACGCGGGCGCGACGGACTCTACCGGCTGGCCCGCCCGGGCGAGCTCCTGGACGCCTGGCGGGACGAGTACAGCTACCGCGTCAACGGGCTTTCGGCGTTCGTCTCGCCGCTCGGGGACAAGCGCCGGGTCATGGACGCCCTCGCCCGCAAAGCCACCGAGCTCGGCATGAGCTACGCGTTCACCTTGCACGCCGGGGCCTCGCTGATCGGGCCGCACGTGCGCGTGCCGACCATCCATTGCTACGTGAGCGGCGACGCCGAGCCCCTGGTCCGCGCCCTGGGTCTCCAGGCGGTGGAAGGGGAGGGGCCGGTGTACCTCATGGCGCCCTACGATCCGGGCGTTTTCTACGCGCCCGTCGTCAAGGGTGGGCTCCGCGTGGTCAGCATCCCGCAGCTCTACGTGGACCTCCATGGCCACGAGCTGCGCGGGCGGGAGCAGGCCGAGAAGCTCCGTCGTGACGCGATGGGGTTCTAGCCGCGCTCTCGAGCGACGGAAGGAGGTGAAGACGATGGCGAAGAAGAAGGCGGCCAAGAAGAAGAAGTAGCGTCGCGGGACCGCAGGAAGCGGGGTGCAGCCCCCTTTCCGCAACCGAGACGACACGAAGGGAGGTGATGATCGATGGCGAAGAAGAAGGCGGCCAAGAAGAAGAAGAAGTAGCGCGGTGAGTCGGTCAGGGATCCACGCCAGCCCTGACCTGGAACCCTCTCAATGCAGGCCGCCGGGGGCGACTGGCACCCCCGGCGGCCGGTCTCAGACGGCCTTGACGACCTTCCCTCCGCGCAGGCAGCGTGTGCAGACGCGTACCCGCTTGGTCCGGCCCTTCACGACCGCCCGCATCGACACCAGGTTGGGCAGCCACCGGCGCGCCGATACATTGTGCGCATGACTGATCTGGTTGCCCACGACGGGGCCCTTTCCACACACATCACAGCGCTGGGCCATGCTCCTGGACTCCTCGGGAAAGATGGGGCTCCGGCGGCTTCCACCCCGCGGCCGAAGGCCGCCTTGCCGCCGGGCAACGCATGTCTATACCATGGGGCCCGGAGTGAGACAAGCCTGCCGCCGCCGCGGCTGCTGACCCCTTGAACCCCGTCGCCGGGGCGCCAGCGAGCCTCGACTCGCCGCTCCAGTACTTGAGGGGCGTCGGTCCGCAGCGCGCCCGTGTCTTCGAGCGCCTGGGCCTCCTGACGGTGCGGGATGCGCTCAACCACTTCCCGCGCGACTACCAGGATCGCCGGGAGTTCGTGCCCTTCCACCGGCTCCCGCTCGGGGAGACGGGCGTGGTGGAGGGAACCGTCTTCGGGGTCGCCCCGCCCCGGCGCGGCTCCCGGGCCCCGGTCCAGGTGACGTTCCGGGACCCGACGGGGTACTTCACGGCTCACTGGTTCGGACGGCCGTTCCTCGCGCAGACGTTCAAGCGCGACCAGCGGGTCGTGCTCTACGGCAAGAAGGTCTTCGCCAAGGACCGCCGGGTCGTCCTGGAAGGTCCCGACTTCGAGATCCTCGACGAGGGGGAGCGGGTCTCGATCCACATGGGTCGGGTCGTGCCGGTCTACGCGCTCACCGAGGGGCTGTTCCAGCGCCCGATGCGGAAGTTCCAGCACGATGTGGTCGAGGCCTACGCCGAGCAGGTACCCGACATTCTGCCCGAGGCGCTGCGCCGGCGGCGCGACCTGCCGCCGGTCTCCGCGGCGTACCGGGCGGTCCACTTCCCGGAGCGACTCGAGGACGTCGAGGCGGCGCGCCGCCGGTTCGCCTTCGAGGACTTCCTGGTGCTGCAGGTCGGCCTGACGCTCCGGCGTCGCCGCCAGGCCCAGGAGCAGGGACGGGCGCTCGCGCCCGCGGGGACGCTGGTGGAGCGCCTTCGGCGCGCGTTGCCCTTCGCCCTCACCCCCGCCCAGGAGCGCGTGTGGGCCGAGATCCGATCCGATCTCGCGCGTCCGGTGCCGATGAACCGCCTGCTGCAGGGCGATGTCGGCTCGGGGAAGACGATCGTCGCCGTGATGGCGCTCCTGACCGCGGTGGAGGCGGGCTGCCAGGCCGTGCTCATGGCGCCGACCGAGATCCTGGCCGAGCAGCACCTTCGGACGGTGCAGCCGCTGGTCGGGCCGCTGGGCCTGGAGGTGGCCTGGCTGGCCGCCGGGCAGCGCGCGCGCGAGCGCGAGGCCGCGCTCGACGCCCTCCGGACCGGCCAGGCGGCGATCGGCGTGGGCACCCACGCTCTGATCCAGGACGCGGTGGCGCTGCGTCAGCTGGGACTGGCCGTCGTGGACGAGCAGCACCGCTTCGGCGTGCTCCAGCGCGCGTCGCTGCGCGGGAAAGGGGAGCATCCGCACGTGCTCGTCATGACCGCCACGCCGATCCCGCGCACGCTCGCCCTGACCCTCTACGGCGACCTCGACGTCTCCGTGCTGGACCAGCTGCCGCCCGGCCGGGCCCCCGTCAAGACCAGGGCCCGCCGCGAGCACGAGCGCGAGAAGATCTACGGCTTCATGCGCGAGGAGCTCAGGGCCGGGCGCCAGGCGTACGTCGTCTGTCCCCTGGTCGAGGAGACCGAAGCGAGCGATCTCCGAGCGGCGACCGCGATGGCCGAGCGGCTCGGGGCCGGACCGTTCCGCGAGTGTCGCGTGGGGCTGGTTCACGGGCGCCTCTCCTTCGACGCGAAGGACGCGGTGATGCGCGCCTTCAAGGCCGGCGAGATCGACGTCCTGGTCGCCACCACGGTGATCGAGGTGGGCATCGACGTGCCGAACGCCTCGGTGATGCTGGTCGAGCACGCCGAGCGGTTCGGCCTGGCCCAGCTTCACCAGCTGCGCGGGCGGGTGGGCCGCGGCGGGGCCCAGTCCTACTGCATCCTGATGGTGAGCGAGCCCATGTCCGACGACGCCCGGCGGCGCGTCGACGCGATGGTCGCGACGCAGGACGGGTTTCGTCTCGCCGAGGTCGACCTCGGCATCCGGGGCCCGGGCGAGTTCTTCGGCACCCGCCAGTCGGGCATCCCCGAGCTCCGCACGGGCAGCCTCGTGACCCACGCCCGTCTCCTCGAGGAGGCGCGGCAGGAGGCTCAGGAGCTGGTCGCTCGGGACCCCGCGCTCCGACTCCCGGAGCATCGCGCGTTGCGCGAAGCGCTCGTCGCCCGCTGGCGCGAGCGCCTCGAGCTGGCGTCGATCGGGTAGGCGCCCATGCGCATCATCGGAGGACACGACCGCGGGCGGCATCTCCGGGCGCCGCGCGGGCTCGGCACCCGACCGACGGCCGACCGCGTGCGCGTGACGCTGTTCGACGTGCTGGGGCCGGCGATCGCCGGCGCGCGGGTGCTCGATCTCTTCGCCGGCACGGGGGCGGTCGGCATCGAGGCGCTGTCGCGCGGGGCGGCGCGCGTGGTGTTCGTCGAGAAGGACCAGGCGGCGCTGCGCGCCCTCCGCGCGAACCTGGCGACCCTCGGCGCCTCCCGCGCCGCGGCCCGAGTCATGGCGGGCGACGTCCTCCGCGTGCTGGGGGATCTCCCGATGCACGAGGAGCCGTTCGACCTCGTCTTCATCGACCCACCCTACGCCACCGCCCTCGCCGGGCGCGCTCTCGCGGCGGTCGCCGCGGCTCGCGTGAGCCGGCCCGGGGGCGAGGTGGTCGTGCAGCACTCGACGCGCGACACGCTGCCCATGGTGGACGGGTTCGCCGAGCATCGACGCGGGCGACGCTTCGGCGACACTGCCTTGACTTTCCTGAGAGCCGAGGGGTACACTCCCGACGGCTCGAGGGTCTGAGTGCATCAGATCGCCGTCGTCCACCGTCCGCTGCCGGCTCGGGCGACGTGAGCCGCCCGCGGCAGTGCGCCTAGCTCCGGATCCGGGACCCGACGTGTACGTTCGCGCCGTCTATCCGGGATCGTTCGACCCGCTCACCAACGGCCATCTGGACCTGATCGAGCGGAGCCTGCGGATCTTCGACGAGCTCATCGTCGCCGTCGTGACGAACCCGGCGAAGTCCGCGCTGTTCACCGACGACGAGCGGATCGAGATGATCCGGGAGTCGACGCAGCACCTCCGCGAGATCGAGATCGTCGTGTTCGACGGGCTCTTGGTCGATCTGGTGACGCGCGTCGGGGCGAAGGCGATCGTCCGCGGGATCCGGGCCGTCTCCGACTTCGAGTACGAGTTTCAAATGGCGCTGATGAACCGCAAGCTGCGCGAGGAGATCGAGACGGTGTTCCTCATGCCGCACGAGGCGTACTCGTATATCTCCTCCCGCCTGATCAAGGAGGTCGCCGGCTACGGAGGCTCGGTCAAGGGCCTCGTTCCCGCCGGCGTCGAGCAACGGCTCCGGGACAAGCTCAAGAAGGGCTGACCGCGGGCCGCCGGACCCCCGAAGAGGAGTGACCCGATCCATGCTGGCCGAGCGCGCCCGCCGCCTGACACCGTCCCCGACCCTCGCTCTCGCCGCCCGCGCCCGGGCGCTCAGGGCGCAGGGGGTCGACGTCCTGTCGTTCACCGCCGGGGAGCCCGATTTCGACACGCCGGAGCGCGTGAAGGACGCCGCGATCCGCGCGCTCCGCGACGGGCTGACGAAGTACACCGACGCGGGCGGGGTTCCGGAGCTCAAGGCCGCCATCTGCGCCAAGCTCCGGCGCGACAACGGCCTCGCCTACGAGCCAGCGGAGGTCATCGCGTCGGTGGGCGCGAAGCACACCCTCTACAACATCTTCGCGGTGCTGGTGGACGAGGGCGACGAGGTCCTCGTGCCCGCGCCGTACTGGGTCAGCTACACGGAGCAGGTGCGTCTCTGCGAGGGCGTCCCGGTCGTCGTGCCGACCGACGAGGCGCGCGGCTTCCAGCTCGACCTCGCCGCCCTCCGCCGGGCGGTCACTCCCCGGACGAAGCTCCTGATTCTCAACACGCCCAACAACCCGACCGGCGCCGTCTATCCGCGGGCCGACCTCGAGCGGGTCGCGGGCCTGGCCCTCGAGCGCGGCTTCCACGTGGTGTCCGACGAGTGCTACGACGCCCTCGCCTACGAGGGCCGCGTCCCGAGCATCGCCGAGCTGGGGCCGGAGATCAAAGCGCGGACCCTCGTGGTCAACACCTGCTCGAAGGCCTACGCGATGACCGGCTGGCGCCTCGGGTTCGCCGCCGGCCCTCGCGAGATCGTGAAGGCGATGGGCGACCTTCAGGGACAGTGCACGTCGAATCCCACGTCGATCGCCCAGTGGGCGGCCGTCGAGGCGCTCGCGGGACCGCAGGACGAGGTCGCCAAGATGGCGGGCGAGTTCGATCGGCGGCGGCGGGTGATCATCGACGGCCTGAACCGGATCCCCGGGATCCGCTGCCCGATGCCGCAGGGCGCCTTTTACGCGTTCCCCGACGTCTCCGGGCTGTTCGGCCGCCGGTGGAACGGCCAGCCGCTCCGCGGGTCGGCCGACGTCACGACGTTCCTGCTGGAGGCGGCCCGGGTGGCGGTGGTGCCGGGCGCGGACTTCGGGTCCGATCGGCACCTGCGCATCTCCTACGCCTGCGGCCTCGAGCAGATCCAGGAGGGCCTCACGCGGATCCACTCCGCCTGCGCCACCCTCGCCTGACGGGGTCAGACTTTCACTTCCCGACATTTCGGTCGCAACGCTCGGTGCAAGAAGCCTCA
>JBIOVM010000083.1:0-6362 GCA_044867785.1 Candidatus Rokuibacteriota bacterium
TGCGCGCCAACGAGCACCAGATCTACTTCGAGACGCAGTGGGGCGCCGACAACATGTACGGGCACGCGCCGTGGTTCTTCCCCACGGACGGTGGCGTGCCGACGGGCCCGCTCTACGGGACCTGGTATTCGAGCGCGGGCGCCCAGGGCAAGATCCCGCCGCCGCGGATGCGGGAACTCATGGAGAAGTACCGGAAGTCGTTCGGGGTGCCGGACCAGGAGCGGACGCAGCTCGCCAAGGAGGTCTGGAAGATCGCCCTCGACGAGCTGTGGGTGATCCCGGTGATCGCGAACTCACCCGCCTCTCAAGGTGTCCGGGTGGTCAAGACCAACGTCGGCAACGTGCCCGAGCGGCTGTGGAACAGCGCGGTGAGCGACAACCCGCACATCGCTCACACGGAGACCTGGTACTTCAAGTCCTAGTCTGGATCGTCGCGCGGACGGCGGGCTGGGCGGGGAGGCGCACGAGGGTGAATCCCTCGGCGTCCACCCACCAGCCCGCCGCGCCGGTCTCGGGGCTTTCGCGCCTCGGCAGCTCGCCATGCCCATCGACCACCACCCGGGCGGGCCGATCCACCCGGAGCCGGAGGACGTAGCGCCGTCCTCGCGGCACCACCGAGCGGTCGCCCGACGGCTCGCCGATCCGGACCGTCACGTGCGCGGGAGCGGCCTCGCACTCGATCGGGGTCGACGCGCGCTGGCCTCGAAGGTACGCGTTGGAGTGACCGTCGTCCTCGTAGAGCTCGAACCGTGACGTGCTGCCCGCGTCTCCGGGATAGATGAGGAGCGTCAGCTCGTCGAGCGGCCATTCGCCCGTGTGCTGGACCACCGGGCCCATCGGGACGATCGCGCCGGCGCGCGCGAGGAGCGGGAGCCGCTCGAGGGGCGCCGGCACCGTGATCCCTCCGGGCCCCTCGTAGGGCGCGCCGGTCCAGAAATCGTGCCAGCGGCCGGCCGGGAGGTACACCGGCCAGGCGGTCGCGCCCTCGCGCGTCACCGGGGCGACGAGGAGATCGTCGCCCCAGAGGAACTCGTGGCCCAGGTTCCAGACCCTGGGATCGTCGGGATAGTTGAGGACGAGCGGGCGCATGAGGGGCAGGCCGAGCGTGTGCGCTTGCCAGGCGAGGGTATACGTGTAGGGGAGCAGGCGATAGCGCAGCTCGGCGTAGCGGCGGCAGATCGCCTCGACCTCCGGGCCGTGCGCCCACGGCACGTGCTCCCGCCAGACCCAGCCGTGTGAGCGGAAGATGGGGCTGAAGGCGCCGAGCTGGAACCAGCGCGCGTAGAGCTCGCCGGTCTCGGGGATCGGATGGAAGAACCCGCCGACGTCGGTTCCCCAGTACGGCACGCCGGAGAGTCCGGTGTTGAGTCCCAGCGGAACCTGTGCCTCCAGCGTCGCGAAGTCGTTGTTGATGTCGCCGGACCAGCACGTGGCGCCGAAGCGCTGCATGCCGGCCGCCCCGGAGCGGCACAGGAGGAACACACGCTGGTCCGGACGGTCGGCGGCCTCACCCTCCGCGAAGCCTTGGTGGCGCAGGCGATCGTAGATGTTGTGGAGCCGCGTGCCGTCACCCGCCTGGAGCTTCGCCGTCGCCGGGGGACCCTCGCCGCCGTCGAGCCACCAGCCGGCGATCCCGAGACGCACGAGGTGCCGGTGGGCCGACCACCACCAGGTGCGGACGGCCGGACTGGAGAAGTCGAGGTAGCGTTGCCCCTCGCGGTAAGTGGCCGCCGGCCTCCCGCTGCCGCCGACGCGCTCATAGCCGGCGTCGAGCAGGTAGCCCTTCGACTCGGCCTCGGCGAAGAGCGGAGAGTCCTCGTGGAGCACCGGATACTCGTGGGTGATCAGCTGGAAGTGCCGGGCCTGCGCCTCCCCGAGGAGGACGGCCGGATCGCGCCAGAGCTCGGGCTGGAACTCGAGATGCCCGACGCCTCGGTTCCACCCCTGCGCCTCGCCGTACGTGGACAGGTAGATGAGGCCGTCGCACGGGATGCGCTTTTCGCGGATCGTGCGCGGCAGCTGTCGGAGCTCCTCGGTGTCGCGGAAATGGCGGGTCGACTGGAGGAACCCGAGCGCCCACCGGGGCGGCATCGGCGCCCGCCCGAGGAGCTCGGCGACCTCGCGCATCACCCCACGCAGGTCGTGCCCGATCAGGAAGTACCAGATGAGCGGCCCCGACGCGGCCGAATAGACGATTCGCACGCCGTTGTCGGATCGCCCGACCGCCAGCCGCGCGTCGCTCGCATTGTCGAAGAACAGGGCGTAGCCCCGGTTGGAGAGGAGGAGCGGCACCCCCATGTCGGAGCCGGGCCCGTGCCCGAGATGCGTGTTCCAGAGCTGCCGGGTCACCCCGAGCCGATCGAGGGCGGCACCGCCCTGGCCGAGACCGTAGAAATGCTGCTCGCCGGCGAAGGCGAAGCGCGCGCGGATCGATTGCCGGCCGTCCGCCGGCGGATCGACCGCCATTCCGTCGTCCTCCGGCTCGCGCAAGAGCAAGGCGCCTGTCGCGTCGAAGAAGGCGAGCCGCAAGGGCACGGTCGACACCTCGACGTGCAAATCGGAGGTGGCCAGTCGGATCGGCTCGTTTCCCTCGAGGCGCACTGGGGCGCCGGGCCAGTCGCGTGGACCGACGTAGGACGGCGCCGGGTCTGGAGCGCCGAAGGCAATCCGCACGATCCGCGGCGTGCAGAACGTGATCGTCAGGCGCGACTTGCCTGCGTCGAACCGTACGGTTGATCCGTCGCGCTCGAATCGTGACGCAGCACCGGGCTCGAGTCGTGCCATCGTTCTCCTCGTGCGAAGCTGCGGCCGGCGGATCTGCCGCGGGCCACGGCGACTCGGCGGCAGGGGGACGTGACCGGTCACATGCTACCAGAGCTCCGACATTGGTCGGGCCCGGCGTCGGCCCGGCCGTCCGAGCTCATCCGAGGGGTTCGCCCGCGCGCCGAAGGGCTGCCACGCACGCCTGATACGCGCGGGGACGGCGCGCGGTTCGCTCGCGTGTCCCCCCGGACGGACGGTGTCCCGCTCTTCAGCAGCGAGAGTCACGTGGCGCCGATGCGGCGCGCGAGTGGAGCCGGCGATCGCCAAGCTGCGCTCCAGCCCGAGTCACCGCGCGGGAGCCTCGTCGCCGGGCACACGAAGACGGTCGGGCTCGTCACGTGCGAAGTGACGAGCTCCTTCGTCCCGACGTGGCGCGCGGCGCCCGAGGACGTCCTGTTTCGGTGGATTCTCTCGAGCGGCCGTCCGGACTCGAGCGCGAACGTCGGGAACGTCCTCGCGCATCTCGGGTCGGCCCCAAACGTCCCGCAGTACTCCTCTGAGCTATGCGGGATTTCGCCCGACAGCCGCGCATCCGGATTGCGAGATCTCGCAGAGCCTCCGAAGCCATTGTCCGCTCGCGCGGACTGCCGCCGCCGTCTCCCTCCCGACGCTTGATTTGGCAGCCCGGCCGGCGGCCAAGTCGCATTGGCTCGACGGGAGCGGCCACATGGCACGTCACGCGATGACAGCGAGGGGTGGGGGGCTCGCCCGAACCCCGCGCCAATCCTCCCTGAATCGGTTGACACTACAGTGTCCCTGCGCATAGAGTGTCACCCTCAAGACTTGCTTGGCACGCGAGTTGCCACTGTCCGAGGCAGGTTTCTCCGCGATCTCCATGCCGGGACGACTCGTGGGGATGAGCAGCGGACGGCCGACAGCCGCGCCGGCTAGGCCCCGACAGGCTCCGACATGGAAGGGAGGTGTCTCATGGAAGGCCCGCAGCAGGGATTCGGTCAAGGGGGTCAAGGTGGTCAAGGGGGTCAAGGTGGTCAAGGGGGAGGCGCGGGAATGGGTGGTCGCCGGGCGTGGCTCCTCCAACGGCTGGCCGCCCAGCGACGCGGACAGGGCGGTGGCTTCGGGCCGGGCGGTGGCTTCGGTCAAGGCGGCGGTTTCGGAGCGGGAGGGGGCTTTGGCCAAGGCGGCGGCTTCGGGCAGGGAGGTTTCGGGGGAGGGATGGGCGGTGGACGCCTAGCGGCGCTGCTCCAGAGACGCCAGGGCGGCATGGGCGGCGGCATGGGCATGGGCGGCGGCATGGGCATGGGCGGTGGCATGGGTATGGGCGGCGGTATGGGCATGGGCGGTGGAGGTTTCGGTGGGTTCGGCGCCGGGCAGACAGGCCTCGACGCGGATCCGGCCAACCAGCGCGAGGTCCTGATGCAACGGGCCGCCCGACTGGAGAAGCTGCTCCAGACGACCTACCAGCAGATCGAGAAGCTGGACGAAGAGCTGGCTGCGGCCCAGGAGGCCGTGGTCGACACGTCGGCGGAGGTCGGGGAAATCGTGGAGTCCGTCGACGAGACGGCAAGCTCCCCGGAGCTGGGGGAGGCCGGGCCGGGTAGCCGCTAGAGCGGCAGGCCCGAGGATGCTTGGCCCGCGCGCTCGAATCGTGACGCCCGGTCAGGGCGTCCGAGGCGAGGCGCGTGGTGCCGTAGTCGCGCGTAGGACCCGTGGAATGCACGGCCCGCGGGCCACCCTGCCTTCTACGAGAGTCATCGGTGGAAGACGGCCCGGAGGGCGTTTCGAAGTGCCGGCGTCGCGCTCGGACGCAGACGCCGTGCCCCTCGCTCAAGCCCCGACCCGCGGGAGGACGATGCGTGTCCATGCCTGCCGATGGCCGGGGACGACGGGATGGCTTCCACCGGTGCGCGTCGTCCGCGTCATGGCGCATTGGTGCCGGGGTCGTCCCCGGGCGGTCGGCCCCGGCGCGACTGGGCTGACACAGTGAACGACTAGAGGCTCGAAATGTACACGCCGGAGGCGAAGAGACACATGGACGGGGGGGTGATCCTCCAGGAACTGATTGCGATCCTGAACGACATGACCCGGGACTGGGAGACAGACTTTCAGGGTCAGATCGGGCCCACGACCCGCCTGGTCGGCGACCTGGCGTTTGCATCCATCGACGTGGTGCAGCTGGCCGTTGCCATCGAGGAACACTTCGGCCAGCCTGGCCTGCCCTTCGAGAAGATGCTGATGATCGAGGGTCGCTTCGTCGACGACTTGCGGGTCGACCAGGTCGCGGCGTTTCTGGCCGATCACCTCAAGCGCTGAGGGCGACGGTGGCACGGACGCTGCTCATCGGGCTCGACGGCGCGACGTTCTCGGTGCTGGATCCCCTGGCGAAAGAGGGGGTCATGCCCTTCCTGGCCGATTTCATGGCCACGGGCGTCAGGGCCGAGCTCATGTCCACACCGCATCCGCTCACGCCCCCGGCGTGGACTTCTCTGGCCACGGGCCAACCGCCCGGTCACCACGGCATCTTCGACTTTCTCCGGCCCGAGGAGACCGCAGAGGGCGTGTACATCCGGTTGCTCTCCTCCCGCGACGTCCGCTGCGAGACCGTGTGGTCCCGCGTGAGCCGGCTGGGCGGACGCGCCACGGTGCTCAACTTTCCCCTGACGTTCCCGGTGCGGGACATCTCGGGCTACGTCGTCCCCGGCTTCGTGCCGCTGCGACACCTGAGGCGCTCGGTGCACCCCCGGACGCTCTACGACGAGCTCATCCGCCTCCCGTCGTTCAACGCGCGCGAGCTGGCGATGGACCTCGACCGGGAGAAACAAGGAGTCCAGGGTCTCCCGCTAGAGGAGTATGCCGAGTGGATCCGCCTGCACATCCGCCGCGAACGCCAGTGGTTCGAGATCTACCGCTACCTCCTGCGACACGACCCGTGCGACCTCATGGCCGTGCTGTTCGACGGCACGGACAAGTTGCAGCACCTCGCCTGGCGCCTCATCTCGCCCGAGTCCCTGCCGGTAGCGCCCACGCCCTGGGAGCGCGAGATTCACGAGCTATGCCTGTCGTACTTCCGTGATGTGGACGCGTTCCTCCGGGAGATCGTGACCCTGGCGGGCCCTGATGCGCGCGTGTTCATCGCGTCCGACCACGGCTTCGGCCCAACCTACGACGTCGTCTATCTGAACGTGTGGCTTCACCAGCACGGCTACCTCTCGTGGGGATCGGCGGCGCCGCTGGATGAGAGCGGAAACTTTCTGGCTGCTCGCATGAAGACGCAGTACGGCCTGGTGGACTGGAAGCGCACGACGGCCTATTGCCTCACGCCCAGCAGCAACGGAATATACATCCGGGTCGCGCGGGAGCCTGGCCAGCCCGGCATCCCACCCGAGAGATACGGGGCGTTCCGGGCCGAGCTGATTGCCCGCCTCCTCGACTTCCGTGATCCCGGATCGGGCGAGCGCATCATCCCCCGCGTGATGACGCGAGAGGAGGTCTTTGCGGGACCCGAGATGCAGGGGGCGCCCGACCTGACGGTAGTCCTCCGGGACCAAGGTCTCGTCTCCATCCTGAACGCCGAACAGCCC
>JBIOVM010000084.1:0-5852 GCA_044867785.1 Candidatus Rokuibacteriota bacterium
CCGAGCGCGATCACTCCCGCGCGCACGGCGAAGATCGAAGGTTTCAATCCGCAACCCGCGAAGCGGCAGTCAATTGGAGGACGAGATCAACCCGCCTCCGAAGATCTGGCCCACGACTTGCCGGGACAACTCGCCGGCCATCGCCAGTTGCTCCCGCTGAAGCTGATCGAGCGGCAGCGCCCGGTCCGACGTCCACCGCACGAACTGCGTGCGATCGACGAGCTTGATATGCACCAGGACGCGGTCACCGAGCGACCGCAGCGTCACCAGGACGACGTAGTCGATCCCACCTTGCAGGATGGCGCCCATGGGCCTGTCCCCGAGCTCGCGCGCCACTTGCGGGCTGGCCACGCGCGCGCGAGCGCCGGCTTCGTTGACGAGCGCGCCGATCAGCGTATCCGTCAGCGCCAGCGACACGGGCTGGAGCTCGGGCGTGCGGGCGTCGACGTCCACGGCAAACACCGCGATCGCAACCGGCGCCGGCCGCGAGCGATTCACCCACCACGCGAACCCCGCGGCCATCACGAGCAGGATCGCGACGGTAGCGATCCGGCTGTCGATCCGGTCGATGCCCGACACGTTGCGCGGCACGCGACCGTCAGTCGGCCATTCGACCGGTGCGAGGAACCGGAACCCCCGCCGCGGCAGCGTTTCGAGGAAGCGAGGCGACGTGGCCCGATCGCCGAGCGCCGTGCGGACCTGATTGATGCAGGTCGACAGTCCGGCCTCGAAATCCACGTGCGTGTCTTCGCCCCAGACCTCGCGCTGCAGCTCCTCGCGGGTCACGACCTCGCCGGCCCGCTCGACGAGCTTCATGAGGACCCGCATCGGCTGACCGGTCAAAGCCACCAGCCGGCCTGAACGCCGCAGCTCCCCGGCCCCGACATCGAGCTCGAACACGCCGAATCGGGCGATTCTCACGATCTGAAGCCTACCGCAGGCCGGTTTGGGCGGCCATCGGGCCGCGATGTGGCCGGGATCACACCGCCCGCGCGTCGGCAGTGCTTATCTCTCCGGTCGGAGGTGGCCAATGGACTTCGTCACCCTCTCGCTCTTGGCGTTGGTCTCGGCGGCCCCGCCCGCCGAGCCGCCCTGCGCCTGGTCGGCGGTCTGGCCCAAGCTGACGACCGGCCGCTATCGCGCGGTCCCCACCGGCGCCGAAGTGGTGGAGCCGTCGCGCAAGATGAACGTCACCCGTCCCGCGTCGGACGTGAAGCGCACGGTGAAGGGCAACTGGAAGCTGGACCTCGTGATCGACCAGGCGGGCGCCGTGCGTGACGTCCGCATCGCCGAGCGTCCGAAGATGGAGCCGGAGTGGCCCGAATTGGAAGCCAAGGTCCTGGCCACCGTGAAGGCGGCCCGGATCGGCCCGGCCACGGTGGAAGGCCAGCCCTGGCCGCACTGCATGACCGTCACGGTCAAGGACTGACGAGCCGCTTTCGGAGCGCCAGCTCCCGCAACCGGTCGGATAGGGGCGCCGCATGTGGCGGCTGCCCATGCGGGCCACCCAGAACGCACCGCATCGGTCATGATGCCAGAGGAGGGCACGAGCATGACCGCGAAGAACACGATCTGCCTCTGGTATGACAAGGGCGCCGAGGATGCCGCGCGCTTCTACGCCGCCACCTTTCCGGACAGCAAGGTGACCGCGGTTCGCAAGGCGCCCGGCGACTTTCCGGGCGGCAAGGCCGGCGACGTCCTGACCGTGGAGTTCACCGTCCTGGGCGTTCCGTGTCTCGGCCTCAACGGCGGCCCGACGTTCAAGCAGAGCGAGGCGTTCTCCTTCCAGGTTGCGACGGACGACCAGGAGGAAACCGACCGCTACTGGAACGCGATCGTCGGCAACGGAGGCCAGGAGAGCGAATGCGGCTGGTGCAAGGACCGCTGGGGCCTCTCCTGGCAGATCACCCCGCGCACGCTGACGGAGGCGATGGCCAAGGGCGGCGCCGAGGCCAAGCGCGCGTTCGACGCGATGATGACGATGAAGAAGATCGACGTCGCCAGGATCGACGCCGCGCGGCGGGGTTGAGCCCATGCGGAAGATCATCGTCGGCGCCCAGGTTTCCATGGATGGCGTCATGCAAGCCCCTGGCGGGCCGACCGAGGATCCGACCAAGGGCTTCAAGTTCGGCGGCTGGGCGATGCCCTATTTCAATCAAGAGGCCGGCGAAGAGATCGACCGCCTCTTCAAGAACTTCGACCTCCTGCTCGGCCGCAAGACCTACGAGATCTTCGCCGGGTACTGGCCCTACTACGCGGAAGACGCTCCCCACGGCAGCATCGCCAAGGTGTTCAAGGACATCAAGAAGTACGTGGTTTCGCGCTCCGGCGAGGTCGATACGAGCTGGGCGGGCTCCGTGCTCCTGCGTGACATCGCCGACGTGAAGCGTCTGAAGCAGGAAGACGGCCCCAGCCTCGTCACCCAGGGCAGTACCGAGCTCGTCCACGCGCTGCTCGCCCATGACCTGGTCGACGCCATGAGCCTCTTCACGCTGCCGGTCGTGCTTGGCGGCGGCAAGAAGCTGTTCGCCGACGGCTCGGCGCCGCACTCGTTCAAGCTGGCCCGGTCCCGCGTCTCTCCCAATGGCCTGATCGTCGGCCACTACGAGCGAGAGGGTGAGATCAAGATTGACGACACCGCGCTCGGTTCCCCCAGCGAACGTGAGATGGCCCGCCGGGAGCGCATGAAGCGCGAAGGCTAGAGTTTGCCTCTCCCCGGAAATGTCGAACGCGCGGGTCCCCGCCCGTCAATATAGGGGAGCGGTCACGGACCGCAGCGGTCCGCCGCGGGAGGGTGACGATGCAATACGTCGTGCTGATCTACGAGACCCCCAAGGACTTCGAGAGCAGGGGCGCTGACCGCAACCACCCGTACATTGCGGCGTGGCGGGCCTACCACAAGGCGCTCCTCGGAGCCGGCGTCTACGTCGGGGGTGCGCCCCTCCAGGACGTCGGCACGGCGACCACCGTGCAGTTGAAGGAGGGCCGGCGGCGCGTGCAGGACGGTCCCTTCGCCGAGGCCAAGGAGCAGCTGGGCGGCTTCATGATCCTGGACCTTCCTTCCATCGACGAGGCGCTCGAATGGGCCGCGCGCTGTCCCGCGGCTGCGACGGGCGCCGTCGAGGTGCGGCCGGTCGACGCCGCGTCCCACGACACGATCGTGGCCCCCTGACACCGATGGAGGACGCGCGCGGAACCGTCGAGGCGGTGGCGCGATCGTCCTACGGACGCCTGCTCGCGTACCTCAGCTCCACGACGCGCGACGTGGCAGACTCCGAGGACGCCCTGGGCGAGGCACTGGTGTCGGCCCTCGCCTCCTGGCCGGTCGACGGCATACCGAGGCAGCCCGAGGCCTGGCTGCTCACGGCCGCGCGGCATCGCTTCATCGACCAGGCACGGCGCCGGCGCGTCCGCGAATACCACCAGGAATCGTTGCGTCGCTTCGCCGACGACTCCACGGCGGCCGCGGCCAGCGGCGACGCGTTTCCCGATCGGCGCGCCGAGCTGCTGTTCGTCTGCGCGCACCCGGCGATCGACCCCGCGCTGCACACGCCGCTGATGCTGCAGACCGTGCTGGGGCTGGATGCGGCGCGCATCGGGCAGGCGTTTCTGGTGGCGCCGGCGACGATGGGACAGCGGCTCGTGCGCGCGAAGCGGAAGATCCGCGAGGCGGGCATCCCCTTCGCGATCCCACCCCCGCAGGAGTTGCCGCGCCGACTGGAGGCGGTGCTCGAGGCCATCTACGCCGCCTTTGGTCTCGGCCGCGAAGAAGCGGCCGGCGTCGACCCGCAGGGGGAGAACCTCGCCGACGAGGCGATCTGGCTGGCGCGGGTCGTGAGGGAGCGCATGCCGGGCGAGCCGGAGGTCCGCGGGCTCCTGGCCCTCATGCTCTTCTCCGACGCGCGGCGCGCGGCGCGGCGCGCGCCCGACGGTCGCTACGTGCCGCTCTCCGAACAGGATCCGTCGGCCTGGTCCATGGACGCGATACGGGAGGCCGAGTCCGAGCTGGGCGAGGCGGCGCGATTGGGGCGACCCGGCCGGTTCCAGCTGGAAGCCGCCATCCAGTCGGTCCACTCCGAACGCGCGCAGACCGGCCGCACCGACTGGGGCGCGATCGTCGTCTTCTACGAGCACCTGGTCCGTCTGGCGCCGACGCTGGGGGCCCAGGTCGCGCAGGCCGCCGCGGTGGCCGAGGCGCACGGGCCGGCGGACGGCCTGGCGAGGCTGGAGGAGATCGACCGCGCGGCCGCGGCCACGTACCAGCCGTACTGGGCCGTGCGCGCGCACCTCCTGCGAAGCCTGGGCCGGGCCGAAGCGGTGGAGGCCTACGACCGCGCCATCGGCCTGGCGGTGGACCCCACGATCCGGCAGTTCCTCCTCGCTCAGCGCGGCTGATCGCCGCCCACCTGTCGAAATGGCCGCCCATCGAGCGCCATACCAGTGGCGGCCGGAACCGCCGGCCGCGCTGGGAGGTCAAGCGATGTGTCCGGCCTGTCTGACGAATTGGGCCTTGATCGCCGCGGGCGCCACCTCGA
The DNA here is from genome assembly GCA_044867785.1 of Candidatus Rokuibacteriota bacterium. Lineage (GTDB taxonomy): Bacteria > Methylomirabilota > Methylomirabilia > Rokubacteriales > DASRDR01 > DASRDR01. The sequence continues at coordinate 4,536 of JBIOVM010000084.1, forward strand.
CGGGAGGCGTCGCCACGCTGGTCGCGAGCGCGCTCCGCGGCAAGAGCAACAGGAACAAGGAGAAGGGTCATGAAGACGCCCCCGATCGTGTCGCCGCAGGAGTGGGAAGTAGCGCGCCAGAAGCTCCTGGTGAAGGAGAAGGACCTCACCCGCGCCCGTGACGCGCTGGCCGCCGAGCGCCGGCGTATGCCGTGGGTGGCCGTGGAGAAGGAGTACACGTTCGACGGGCCCCGGGGCCCGGCGAGCCTCCTCGACCTGTTCGAAGGTCGCCCCCAGCTCGTCGTCTACCGCGCTTTCTTCGAGCCCGGCGTGTTCGGCTGGCCCGAGCACGCCTGCCGCGGCTGCTCCTTCCTGGCCGACCAGGTCGCTCATCTCGCCCACCTGAACGCTCGCGACACCACGCTTGCGTTCGTCTCGCGCGCGCCGCTGGCGGACATCGAGCGACTCAAGGCGCGGATGGGCTGGGCGATGCCCTGGTACACCGTGAAGGACAGCTTCGACAGCGACTTCGGCGTGGACGAATGGCACGGCCACAACGCGTTCATCCGCGACGGCGACCGCGTATTCCGCACCTACTTCATCAACAGCCGCGGCGACGAGGCGATGGGGAGCACCTGGAGCTACCTCGACATGACCGCGCTCGGGCGGCAGGAGGAGTGGGAGGACTCGCCGGAGGGCTACCCGCAGACGCCGCCGTACAAGTGGTGGAACTGGCACGACGCATACGGCGAGGCGGCGTCATCCCAGTGGTCCAGTGTCGTCGATCGCAGCCTCGCTCTCCTGGGTCACGCCGTAGCACAGGAGCGGGACGACAGCGGATCCCAAGGGTGAACCCGGACCACGCGGGCGGGTCACCGGTCAGCCGGACCGGCGGGATCGGGCCAGAGCCAGACCACCGAGGGCCAGGGCGATCAGCCCCAGCACCAAGGCCGCGGCGCCACCGACGACTCCGTTGCCGGTGCCGGGACCACCGTTGGCGATGGCCAGGACCAGCCCGCCGTTGACCCCGGCGATCGGCCCCGCCACCAAGGCCACGACGGCTCCGACTCGCCGGGCGGTGCCGAAACGACGGGCGGGGCGGGCCGTAGCCAGCCCACCGATGACCACGCCGACCAGCCCCAGCACAAGGGCCGTGGCGGCCCATAGTCGCCGGGTGGTCAGGCCGTGAACCGTGGTGGCGGCTGGCTCGGAAAGGTGCGCGGCCACCAGCACGGCATGCACAAGCCCCCCGAACAGGGCGGCTGCAGCCACGGCGGCGAGAATAATAGCGAAGGTTCGTTCCATAGCTACCTCTAGTCTCCAATGGTGGGACGGGAT
>JBIOVM010000085.1:0-116638 GCA_044867785.1 Candidatus Rokuibacteriota bacterium
TCGCAACGCTCGGTGCGAGAAGCCTCAGCCGCCCGGAAAATGTCGGGAAGTGAAAGTCTGACCCCGAAGGTGGTGACGATGGCGGAGGCGGTACGCCGCCATGTTCCGGACGGCGCCAGCGTCGCGCTCGGGACCGCGCTCGAGTGCCTCATCCCGTTCGCCGCGGTCCACGAGCTGATCCGGCAGGGTCGCCGGGACCTCGTGCTCGTGGGGCCGATCTCCGACATCGCCTTCGATCAGCTGGTCGCGGCCGGCTGCGTCCGCCGCATCGTGGCCGCCTGGGTGGGGAACGTCCAGCACGGCTCCGCCTACGCGTTCCGTCGGGCGCTCGAGCAGGGCGTGCCGAACCGGATCGAGGTGGAGGACCACTCGAACTTCTCGATCGCCCTCGCCCTGGAGGCGGCGGCGCTGGGCGTCCCGTATCTGCCGACCCGGAGCCTGCTCGGCTCGGACGTGCTCGCCCGGAACCCGCGGCTGCGCACGGCCGCGTGCCCGTTCACGGGCGATCCCTTGGTCCTCGTGCCCGCGCTCGCCCCCGACGTCGCGATCCTCCACGTCCAGCGGGCGGACGCCCAGGGGAACTGCCAGGCCTGGGGGCCGACCGGCGTGAGCGCGGCGGCGGGGAAGGCCAGCCGCACGGTGATCGTCGTCGCCGAGGAGCTGGTGGAGCCCGCGGTGCTCCGGAGCGACCCGAACCGGACCCTCCTGCCCGGGTTCCTGGTGGCGGCCGTCGTGCCCCTGCCGGGCGGCGCGCATCCGTCCCCGGTCCAGGGCCACTACCACCGCGACCACGCGCTGTACGCGGACTGGCACGCGCGCTCCGCGACCGTCGACGGCGCGGCCGCCTGGCTGGACGAGTGGGTGCGCGCGCCCGGCGACCATGCCGGCTACCTCGCGAAGCTCGGACCGGAGCGGCTGGATCGGCTCCGGCCGCGACGGGCCCAGTTTGCGGCGCCGGTCGACTACGGAAGCTGACGGGACTCGCGTGACGCTCGCCTACACCCCTGCCGAGCTCATGGTGGCCGCCGCCGCGCGGGAGATTCGGGACGGCGAGGTCGTCTTCGTGGGCATGCGGCTGCCGCTCCTCGCCTTCTGCCTGGCGCGGTCCACTCACGCCCCGACGGCCGTGGGCCTGTTCGAAAACGGCGTGGTCCGCGATTCTCCGGCGCTCGCGTTCCTGGTGACGATGTCGGACGGGCCCAACGTGAGCGGGGCCCTCTGGTGCACGGAGATGCGCGAGGTCATGGGGCTCATGCAGGCGGGCCGCGTGACGCTCGGCTTCATCGGCGGCGCCCAGGTGGACCGCTTCGGGAACCTCAATACCTCCTACGTCGGCTCGCGCGGGGCGAGCGTCCGCCTGCCGGGCTCCGGCGGCGCCGCGGACATCGCCTCGCTCGCACGTCGCCATGTCGTGATCATGGCGCACGAGCGGCGCCGATTCGTGGAGCGCGTCGACTACGTGACGTCCCCGGGCCACGGCACCGGCGGCGACTGGCGTGCGCGGACGGGACTGTCGGGCGGGGGTCCGTCGGCGGTCATCACCACGCTGGGCCTCTTCCGATTCGACCCGGTCACCCGCGAGATGGTCCTCGCGAGCGCCCACCCCGCGGTGAGCGTGGACCACGTGCGGGCCGAGACCGGCTGGCCGCTCCGGGTCGCCGCCGCCGTCGAGGAGACTCCGCGGCCCACGGAGGAGGAGCTGGCGACGATCCGACGCTTCGACCCGGACGGCTTCTGGACGCGGGCCCGCGGATGAGGCGCACGGCGCGTCGCCCCGCACCGTCGGCCGGCAGGTCCGCCTGGCGAAGTCCGAGGTTCCGGACGAAGATGGGGACGGTGAGGCGGAGACCCCGTGGCGTGCACCGGACGGATCGGCGTCCGTGACCGCCGACGTCGTCGTCATCGGATCGGGCGGGCTGGGCTACGAGAGCGACCCGACGCAGTTCGACATCGACGCCCTGCCGAAGGACTTCTCGATCGCGGACACGCCTCTCGACCTCGACGTGCTGCGTCGCCTGATGGCGCGTGTGCGCGAGCAGCTGCCGGCGCTTCACGAGGCGCCCGTCCGCGTCCACCGCGGAGGGATCCCACGATGACTCCGGACGGCCAGCACATCGTCGGGCCGGTGCCGGGCGCCCGCGGCCTGTTCGTGGCGAGCGGCTGCAACGTGGCGGGGCTGTCGATCGCCCCCGCCATCGGGGAGCAGCTGGCCGAGTGGATCGTCGACGGCAGGCCGACCGAGGACCTCGGCGCCATGTCCATCGCCCGCTTCGGCGTGGAGTGGCGTGAGGAGCGGCGGCTCCGCGAGGCGTCGGCCTGGGAGTACTGGCACTTCTACGCCTATCGGACGCCGGAGGGGTGAAGGGGCCGTGCGGACGCAAGCGGATCGGGGAGCGACGTTCCGGGCGCTCCACGCGCGCCCCGGCGTCTTCATCGTTCCGAACCCGTGGGACGTCGGCACCGCCAAGATCCTCGCGGCGCTCGGCTTCGAGGCGCTCGCGACGACGAGCCTGGGGCTCGCCAACAGCCTGGGACGCCCAGACGGAGCGGGCGCCGTCAGCCGCACCGAGGTCCTCGACAACTGCCGCGCGATCGCCGGGGCGACCGAGCTGCCCGTCACGGCCGACCTGGAGAACGGCTATGCCCACGAGCCCCGGGCGGCCGCCGAGATGATCCGGCTGGCGGCGGAGGCGGGCGTCGTGGGCGCCTCGATCGAGGACGCGACGGGCGACGCCGAGAACCCGATCTACGACTTCGAGCTGGCCGTCGAGCGGGTGCACGCCGCGATCGAGGTGGCGCGGTCGCTGCCGATTCCCTTCACGCTGACCGCCCGCGCGGAGAATCTCCTCCACGGGCACCCCGACCTCGACGACACGATCCGGCGCTTGCAGGCGTTCGAACGGGCCGGCGCCGACGTCCTCTACGCACCCGGTCTCCGGGACCTCGCGTCGATCCGCACCGTCGTCGCGTCGGTGACGCGTCCCGTCAACGTCGTGGCGGGCACGCTCGATCCCTCGATCACCGCCGCCCAACTCGCGGAGGTGGGCGTCAAGCGCATCAGCGTCGGCGGCGCGCTGTCGCGGCTCGCGCTGGCCGCGTTCCGCGCGGGGGCGCGGGCGCTGAGGGATCGGGGCGACTTCAGCTGGCTGCGCGACACGGTTCCGAGCCGAGAGCTGTGGGCGATCTTCAGCGCGATCCAGCCGAGGGAGGAGACGCGATAGCCACGGTCGCGGTGGACCGGCGGGCACCCGGCCCGCTGGTGCCCACTTCAGGAGGGGACCCGGCCCTACTGGCAGGTCTCGATGCCTCCTTGGGTGCGGCCACGCCTTCCCGGGCCGCTCGGCGGCCGTTCCGGCGTGGCTCGCGGCTACGCGGACCTTTACGCGTTGCGTGCGTGCAGATAGATTGTCGGTCATCGTGACGGAAGGGCGGGGTTTCCATGCGGGGGTTTGAGACCATCGGAAACGCCACGCTGATCGTCCACGACGGCGAGCCCATCCTGGCCACCGACCCGTGGATCACGGGCGAGCCATACTTCGGCAGTTGGGGCATGTCGCACCAGATTCCGCCCGCAATCCTCGATCGTATCACGCACAGCCGCTTCATCTGGTTCTCCCACGGGCATCCTGACCACCTGAACGCGGACTCGCTGCATGAGCTGTCCGGGCGCCAGATCCTGTTGCCCGACCACGTGGGCGGTCTCATCGCCGGATCGATGATCGAATCAAAGCTCAACGTCCAGATCCTGCCGACCAAGCAGTGGGTCGAGCTTTCCCCGAACGTCCGGGTCATGTGCCTTCCCGACTACAACCAGGACGCGACGCTGCTGGTGGCCATGGGCGACCGCCTGATCGTGGATTTGAACGACGGCGCGGCACTCGGCTACCGGCTGTTCATACGGCGTCTCTCCCGCTCGTTCAAGCGACGCTATCTGCTCGCGCTGCGCAACTACGGCGACGCCGACATGATGAACCTCTGGAGCGAGGATGGCCGCTTCCTGCCGCCGCCGGCGGCGAGCAAGCCTTCCGTCGGGCGGATGTACGAGGAGCTGCTGAGAAGCTTCGACGGCACCCACGCGGTGCCGTTCAGCTGCTTCCACGCGTATCAGCGGAGCGACAGCATTTGGGCGTCCCGGTACAGTACGCCGCTGTCCGCCCACTATCAGGGGTACGACTACCGCGGGGCCGACCTCCTGCCCGCGTTCGTGCGCGTGGACTTCGAAAGCGAGTCCGTCACCGAGCTGAACCCGCCGGAGACCCCCGCCGTCGTCAAGGACCCCGCCGCATTCGGAGACGACTGGTCGGAACCCCTGGAGAAAGACGAGCTGGCGGCCTGCCATGCGTACTTCAAGCGGAAGGCGCACCTTGCCAAGACCCTGGGGTTCATCAATCTCCGGATCGGCGGCCGGACCGACACCGTGGTGCTGAACGCGGCTCTGAGGACGGGCCTCACCTTCGAATGCCCGCGGAACTCCTTCGTCAAGGCGATCAAGTGGGAGACCTTCGACGACCTGTTGATCGGGAACTTCATGAAGACCACGCTCCACGGGCTCACGGGCCTTTACCCGGACTTCACGCCGTACGTGGCGAAGTACGCCGACAACGGGCGCGCGCAGTCCGAAGACGAGCTGCGCCGCTATTTCAAGGCCTACCGCGAACGGTCCACCGCCGAGTTCCTGCTGACGAGACTTCAGTTCCGGGCCGACGCGGTCTTCCGTCGCCAGTTCTCCCGGGAGTCCCGGATCTTCCAGGCGGCCAAACGGGCCTACCACTGGATCAAGTAAGTGGTCCTTGCCTTCGCCGGGTTCCTCCGCGGAGCACGTGAGATGAAGGGCCAAGGCGCTGCACCCGGCTCCGCGGCACCGTCCCCCGGGCCGGGATCCCGGAAGACCTTCACTGTCGGACCGTGAAGCCATCCTTTCCGGAGGGGTGATCATGTCCACGCTGCGAATCGGGCTTGCCCAGTGTCGCCAGACCGGCGATTTCGACGCGAACGCCGCGACGATCGCCCGCATGATCGACGCGGCCGCGCGTCAGCGCGTCCAGGTCCTGTGCTTTCCGGAGACGCAGACCGTCGGGTATCGCGTCGACATCGCGACGCCGGAGCAGCCGGTTCCGGTCGAGCGGCTCGCCGAGCTCCACCGCAAGGCGGCCGAGCGCTGCGGCAGCCTGGGGATGGCGTGCATTCTCGGAACGGAGACGCCGCTCGAGACGGATCCACATCGCGGCAAGCCGTACAACTCTGCCCTCGTGATCTCCGAACGAGGACGGGTCCTCGGAGTGCACCACAAGACGCGGCTCACGCCGCTCGACGCCTTGGCCTACACGCCGGGCCGCGGGTTCGAGACGTTCGAGCTGTTCGGCGTCCGCGTCGGCGTGGTGATCTGCTTCGAGGGCCTGCGCTTCCCGGACTCGACCCGTGAGTGCGTCCGCCAGGGCGCGCAGGTCATCTTCCATCCTCAGAACAACACGACCCGGCCGAACGACTGGAAGGTGCCCGTCCACCACGCCATGATCGTCACGCGGGCGGCCGAGAACACGGTCTGGTTCGCCTCCTGCAACGCGTGCCTCGAGCCGCACCAGAACTCACGCTCGCTCGTCGTGGCGCCGGACGGCCAGATCGCCGCCCAGACCGAGCTCCGCCGCGAGGAGCTGCTGATCGCCGACCTCGACGTGGGGCGGGCGACCCGGGCGATGTTCGAGTTCGACCGGGGTGGGATGGCCGACGTCCTGTTCGCGGGCACGGTCCGGCCGGAGGAGTTCGCCGCGGCGGGTCCCATGAGGTCCTGACGTCCGCCTCCCGGCCGCGGGCGCCGGCGAGGGTTCGCCGCGCCGAGACCGGCGCGCCATCCACGCCGCCGGAGGCCGAAGAAGGAGACTCGTGAGCGATGGTCAGCGAGGATCGCAAGCTGGCCGAGGCGCTGGAGCAGGTCAGGCTCGCCCTAGCGGCGATGGGATCCGGCGACCCGGAACCGTACATCAAGTGCTGGGCCGAGTCGGACGACGTCACGCTCTTCGGCGCGCTGGGCCCGATCGACAGGGGCTTCCGGCGCCTCGCCAAGACGTTTCGCTGGGTGGGCAGTCGCTTCCGGAAGGGACACCTGGTGCCCGAGCACTCGGTCGTGTTCTCGAGCGGGGACCTCGCCTATACCGTCGGCTTCGAGCGCGGTGAGGTGACCGTGGACGACGGGCCCCCGCGCCCGATGACGATCCGAGTCACGCACATCTACCGGCGGTTCGGCGACACGTGGCGGCTGGTGCATCGCCACGCCGACTTTCCGCCTCCGGACGAGCGCCGCGCCATGGCCTGAGGCGCCCCCGCCGATGCCCCCCGCGCGGTTGACAGACCGTGGAGCGATTCAGTATGTATTAACTAGGTTCATTACCCCTGAATAGCCCACCGGGGGACGCGAGATGCGGAGCCTCTTGACCCTGACCGTGAACGGCGAGCGCCGGGACGTGGCGGTGCCGGTCCACCGGACGCTGCTCGAGGTCCTGCGCGAGGATCTCGGCCTCGCGGGCACGAAGCACGGCTGCGAGCTCGGCGAGTGCGGGACGTGCACGGTGCTCGTGGACGGCCAGCCGGTCCTGTCGTGCCTCGCGCTCGCCATCGAGTGCCAGGACGTCCCGATCCGGACCATCGAGGGCCTGGCCGAGGGGAATCGGCTCCATCCGCTACAGCAGGCCTTCGCCGAGCTGGGGGCGGCGCAGTGCGGGTACTGCACGCCGGGCATCCTTCTGACCGCCCAGGCGCTGCTGGATGCGACGCCGCGCCCCGATCGCCAGACCATCCGCGCCGCCCTGGCCGGCAACCTCTGCCGCTGCACGGGCTACACGAAGATCCTCGACGCCGTCGAGCTGGCCGCCGGCCGGATGGCGATGCCCGCCGGGAGCCGCGCCGGTGAGTAGCCCGCGCGAGCCTTTCTCCGTCGTCGGGCACCGGCTGCCCAAGGTCGACGCCTGGGCGAAGGTCACCGGCGAGACTCGCTTCGCCGACGATCTCGTGCTCCCGCGCATGGCCTACGCGAAGATCCTCCGCGCCCAGCGCCCGCATGCGCTCATCCGGGGGATCGACACCGCTCGCGCGGCGGCGCTGCCCGGCGTCTACGCCGTGATCACGGGGAAGGACTTCGCGCCGGTCCGCTTCGGGATCATGCCGGTCACCCAGGACGAGGAAGCCCTGTGCGTCGAGAAGGTGCGCTTCGTGGGCGATCCGGTGGCCGCCGTCGCCGCCGTGGACGAGGAGACCGCGGAGGCCGCCACGCGGCTGATCGCCGTCGACTACGAGCCGCTCGACTCGCTCATGTCGATGGAGGCCGCGCTCCGCGAGGGCACGCACCGCATCCACGAATACGGCGACGGCCACAACATCCACAAGCTGGTGTCCCTCGAGTTCGGCGACGTGGAGGAGGGCTTCCGCGAGGCCGACCTCGTGCGCGAGGACGTCTTCTTCTTCGAGGGGAACACCCACCTCCCGATGGAGCAGCACGCGGCGGTCGCCCAGTGGACGCCGGACGGCAAGCTGACGCTCTGGTCCTCGACGCAGACCCCCCATTACGTGCATCGCGCGGTGGCGAAGGTCCTCGAGCTGCCGATGAGCCACGTCCGGGTAGTGGCGACGCCGAACGGCGGCGGCTTCGGGGGGAAGTCGGACCCCTTCAGCCACGAGATGGTCGTGGCGCGGCTCGCCCAGCTCACCGGCCGCCCGGTCAAGACCACGCTCACCCGCGAGGAAGTGTTCTACACCCACCGCGGCCGCCACCCGGTCTTGATGTGGGTTCGGTCGGGAGTCCGGAAGGACGGCGAGATCTTGGCGCTCCACTTCCGGACCTGGCTCGACGGAGGCGCCTACGGCTCCTACGGCGTCGCGTCGACGTTCTACACCGGCGCGCTCCAGACCGTGACCTACCGGATCGCCCGCTACAAGTTCGAAGGGTGCCGGGTCTTCACGAACAAGCCGCCGTGCGGCCCCAAGCGGGGCCACGGGACGCCGCAGCCCCGGTTCGCGCTGGAGGTCCATCTCGACAAGATCGCCGAGGAGTTGGGCGTGGATCCGACCGAGCTGCGGCGACGCACCGTCGTCCCCGAGCACGAGAAGACCGTGAACCATCTCACCGTGACGACGTGCGGCCTCCCCCAGTGCATCGACCGCGTCGTGGAGGCCTCGGGGTGGCGGGAGAAGTTCGGCAAGCTGCCGCCCGGACGCGGGATCGGGTTCGCCGCCTCCGCGTACCTGTCCGGGGCCGGGCTGCCGATCTACTGGAACGACATGCCCCACTCGGGAGTGATGGTGAAGATCGACCGGGGCGGTGGCGTCGCGGCGTTCTGCGGGTCCATCGACATCGGTCAGGGATCCGACTCGGTCCTCGCCTACGTCGTGGCCGAGGTGCTCGGGATCCGGCCGGAAGACGTGCGGGTGGTCACCGCCGACACCGATCTCACGCCGGTGGACCTCGGCTCCTACTCTTCTCGCGTCACGCTCATGACGGGCAACGCCGCCCTTGAGGCGGCCGAGAAGCTCCGGGTGCAGCTCCTGGGGGCGGCGGCGAAGAAGCTCGAAGCCTCGCCGGAGGACCTGGTAGCTCGCGATCGCCGGATCTTCGTGCGCGAGGATCCCGTCCGCGGGCTCGCCTTCGACGAAGCGGCGCGATTGGCCGAGGCAGTTCACGGGACGCTCGTCGCCGCCGGCTCGTATACGCCGCCGCGGCGCGCCGCGAAGTTCAAGGGATCGGGGGTGGGCCCGACCCCCGCGTACTCCTACTCGGCCTGCGCCGTCGAGGTGACGGTGGACCCCGAGACCGGCGACATCCGGGTCGACCGCGTGTGGGTCGCCCACGACGGCGGGACGGCGATCAATCCGCTGCTGGTCGAGGGACAGGTCGAGGGATCGATCTACATGGGGCTCGGCGAGGCCCTCATGGAGGAATCGGCCTTCCGCGTCCACGGCCTCCACAAGATTCCCTCGCTCCTCGAGTACAAGAGCCCGACGACGCTCGAGACTCCCGAGATCACGACGCTCCTGGTCGAGACCCGCGATCCCGAGGGACCGTTCGGCGCCAAGGAGGCCGGCCAGGGCCCGCTCTTGCCGGTCATCCCCGCGGTGGCCAACGCCGTCTATGACGCCGTCGGTGTCCGGATCGACGAGGTGCCGATCACGCCGGAGAAGATCCTGAAGGCGCTGGACCGGAAGGCGCAGGGCAAGGCGCCCCGCGTCGGGCCCGAGCGGCTGCCGCACGTGGTCTTTCCCGAGCCGATCCGTGTGCCACCGCCGTGGGTCGATCCCGAGGGCCGCGCCGCCGGCGTCGTCCACGGCAAGGAGCGCTCCGGCCGATGAAGTGGGTCAGGGAGCGTCACCCCGCCCCCCGGACGGCGGGGCGCGGTCGCCACAGGCCGAAGGCCGTCCCGGGATCGGGAGCGTACCCATGATGCGGCTCCCGTCCTTCACGTATCTCGCCCCGCGGCGGATCGAGGAGGCGGTCGGCCATCTGGGCGACCATGGCCGCGAGGCGATGGCGGTCGCGGGCGGCACCGATCTCTATCCCAACATGAAGCGCCTCCAGATGGCGCCGCGAGTCCTGGTCGGCCTCCGCGGGATCCGGGAGCTCGGCGAGATCCGCGGGAGCGCCCGGGGCGGCCTGATCGTCGGCGCCGGCGCCACGCTCACGCGGGTTGCCGAGCATCCGGAGATCGCGCGCGCGTATCCGGCGCTGGCGCGGGCGGCGGGCGTGGTCTCGACCCCCCAGCTCCGCAACATGGGGACGCTCGGCGGGAACGTGTGCGTCGACACGCGCTGCAACTACTACAACCAGTCGTACGAGTGGCGCCGGGCGATCGGCTTCTGCATGAAGAAGGACGGCGACATCTGCCTGGTCGCGCCCGGCAGCTCGCGCTGCTGGGCCGTCTCGTCCTCGGACACCGCGCCCGTCCTGTGGGCGCTGGGCGCCGAGGCGACGCTCGTCGGCCGGGCGGGCGAGCGCCGGATCCCGGTCTCGAGGCTCTTCCAGGACGACGGCATCGAGTACCTCGCCAAGGCGCCCGACGAGATCCTGACCGCGCTCGCCCTGCCGCCGGTCGACGGGTGGCGCGCGACCTACTGGAAGCTTCGGCGCCGGGGGGCGTTCGACTTTCCGGTGCTCGGCGTGGCGGCCGCGGCCCGGATCGAGGGAGGCGTGTGTCGGGAGGCGCGGATCGTCCTCGGCGCGGTGGCCTCGACGCCTCGCGAGGCGCCGGACGCCGCGCGGGCGCTCGTCGGCCAGCGCCTCGATGCGGAGGTCATCGGCCGCGCCGCCGAGGCCGCCGCCCGTCCGGCGAAGCCGCTCGATAACACCGATCTCGTCTACCATTATCGGAAGCGCATGACGCGCGTCTACGTCGAGCGCGCGCTGCGCGAGCTGGCCGGGCTGCCGGTCGACGGCTTGTGGCCCTCGGGCATGTCGGGCCGGGCGATCGACGACGTGCGGACACCCCACCCCGAGTAGCGGACGCTGCAGGAGGAAGCCATGTCCGGGCAGACCGCGGCGGTCCCCGCCATCGGGCTCGATAACGTCGCGCGCTACGAGACGCTGATGGAGGTGGTGCGCGGGCGCATGACCAACCGGGCCTTCGCCCCCTTTGCGGTCCCGCGCGAGCACTTCGCGATGATCCTGGAGGCCGCGCGCCACGCGCCCTCCGGAGCGAACGCCCAGCCGTGGCACTACGTCGTCGTCACCGACCCCGCCGTCAAGCACCGGATCGGCGAGCTCTTCGTCGCCGAGCAGCAGCACCGGGCCAAGCTGCGGATGGGATTCCCGACGCCCAACTACAACGGCGTCAAGACCGCCCCGGGGCTGGTCGTGATCGTCGCCGACTTCCGCTTCATCCGGGCGTTTCCCGTCCTGAACGACGGCTCGGAGCTGGATCGCCTCTACAAGAAGAACGCCGAGCGGATCCTCCTCCAGAGCGTGGCCGCCTCCACCATGTCGGCCCACCTGGCGGCCGCCGCCCTCGGCTACGCCGTGTGGTGGATCACCGCGATCGGGCAGGAAGAGATCCAGCGGCAGGTCAAGCCGCTGCTCGGGGTGCCCGACGCGCTCGACGTGATCGACATCATGTGCTTCGGGCCTCCGGCGAAGCCGTCCTACAAGCGTTGGAAGAAGCCCCTCGCCGAGATCATGAGCTGGGACCGCTTCGCCCCCGAAGCGTTCATGACGGACGCCGACATCGACGCCTGGATCAAGACGACACGCCACAAAGTCATGTATCGCGACGAATCGCGAGTGGACTGACGGGAGACGGCATGGCGGAGCCCGCGACGACCCCGGCCGCGCCCCCGGTGGACTTCCGCACCGATCCCTCGCGCTACCGGCACTGGAAGCTCACGATCGAGGGCCGGGTGGCCACCCTGGGGATGGACGTGCGCGAGGACGGCGGGCTCCGGCCGGGGTACGACCTCAAGCTCAACTCCTACGACTTGGGTGTCGACGTCGAGCTGGCCGATGCCGTCCAGCGGCTCCGGTTCGAGCACCCCGAGGTGGGCGCGGTCATCGTGACCTCGCTCAAGGAGCGGGTGTTCTGCGCGGGGGCCAACATCCGCATGCTCAGCCAGTCCGGCCACGGCTGGAAGGTGAACTTCTGCAAGTTCACCAACGAGACGCGGAACGCGATCGAAGAGGCCGGCGCCCTGTCCGGCCAGCGCTACCTCGCCGCCATCAACGGCCCCTGCGCCGGCGGGGGCTACGAGCTCGCCCTGGCGACCGACTGGATCGTGATGGCCGACGACGGGAACACCTCGGTGTCGCTCCCCGAGGTGCCGCTCCTGGCGGTGCTCCCCGGCACGGGCGGGCTCACGCGCCTCGTCGACAAGCGACACGTCCGGCGCGATCGGGCGGACGTCTTCTGCACGCTCGAGGAAGGGATCAAGGGCCGGCGGGCGGTGGAGTGGGGCCTGGTCGACGCGATCGTTCCGCGCTCCCGGCTGGCGGATGCCGCCCGCGAGTGCGCGGCGCATCTCGCCGAGCAGAGCGACCGCCCGGCGTCGGCTCGGGGAATCGCCCTCACGCCTGTCGACCGGACGATCGACGGGGACCGGATCGCCTATCGTCACGTCACCTGCGTCGTCGACCGAGGACGGGGCGTGGCCGAGATCGTCGTGGCGGGTCCCGAGGCGTCTCCGCCGGCCGACGCGGGCGGGCTCCACGCCCAGGGCGCGGCCTTCTGGCCGCTTGCGCTCGCGCGGGAGCTGGACGACCTGATCCTCCACCTGCGCTGCAACGAGGAAGGGATCGGCCTCTGGGCGTTCCGGACGACGGGGCGGGCGGATCTGGTGACCGCCCACGATCGGCTCCTGGCCGAGCACTCGGGCGACTGGCTCGCGCGCGAGATCCGGCTCCTCTGGCGTCGAGTGCTCAAGCGGCTCGACGTGTCCTCGCGCTCGGTGTTCGCGCTCATCGAGCCCGGCTCGTGCTTCGCCGGCAGCCTCTTCGAGCTGGCGCTCGCCGCCGACCGGTCGTACATGCTGGACGGGACGCGCGAGGGCGACCCGGCCCCGGCCGCGACGGTGCGGCTCGGAGAGCCGAGCTTCGGGTGGGACCCCATGGTCAACGGGCTCACGCGCCTCGAGAGCCGGTTCCTGGGCGAGCCCCACCGGGTCGACGAGCTGAAGCGCCGGATCGGCGAGGATTTGGACGCGCGCGCCGCGGCGGACGCGGGCCTGGTCACGTTCACGCCCGACGACATCGACTGGGAGGACGAGGTGCGGATCGCGATCGAGGAGCGCGCCGCGTTCTCGCCGGACGCCCTGACCGGCATGGAGGCGTCGCTGCGCTTCGCCGGGCCCGAGACCGTCGAGAGCAAGATCTTCGCGCGGCTGTCGGCGTGGCAGAACTGGATCTTCCAGCGTCCGAACGCGGTGGGCGATCGAGGAGCGCTCCGGGTCTACGGGACCGGCCAGCGACCGGAGTTCGATCGGAGGAGAGCCTGATGCGCATCGACTACCAGGAGCGCATTCCCAACAACGTCCGCCTGCACGAGGACCGGCGTCTCCTGCGCGCCCTCGAAGAGTGGCAGCCGCGATTCCTCCAGTGGTGGAACGACATGGGTCCCGAGGGCTTCCAGGCCCGCGACGTGTACCTTCGCACCGCCACCAGCGTGGACGCGCAGGGGTGGGCCCACTTCGACTACGTGCGGATGCCGGAGTACCGGTGGGGGATCTTCCTGGCCGAGCCCGAGGTCGGCCGGACGGTGGGGTTCGGCGCCCAGCGGGGCCAGCCGGCGTGGCAGGACGTGCCGGGGGAGCACCGGGGCACGCTTCGCCGCTTGATCGTCACGCAAGGGGACACCGAGCCGGCCTCGGTGGAGCAACAGCGCCAGCTGGGCCGGACGTGTCCCTCGCTCTACGATCTCCGCAACCTCTTCCAGGTGAACGTGGAGGAAGGGCGGCATCTCTGGGCGATGGTCTACCTCCTCCACGCGCATTTCGGGCGGGACGGGCGGGAGGAAGCCGAAGCGCTGCTCCACCGCCATGCGGGCGACCGGGACAAGCCGCGCATTCTCGGGGCGTTCAACGAAAAGACGCCCGACTGGCTGTCGTTCTTCATGTTCACGTACTTCACCGACCGGGACGGCAAGTACCAGCTGGCGAGCCTCGCCGAGAGCGGCTTCGATCCCCTGTCCCGCACGTGCCGCTTCATGCTGACCGAGGAAGCCCACCACATGTTCGTCGGCGAGACGGGCCTCGGGCGGGTCGTCCAGCGCACGTGCGAGGTGATGCGGGACCTCCGCACCGACGACGTCCGCCCGCACGGGGCGATCGACCTCCCGACCATCCAGCGCTACCTGAACTTCCACTTCTCCGTCTCGATCGACTTGTTCGGCGGCGAGATCTCGACCAACGCCGCCAACTTCTACACCGCCGGCCTCAAGGGACGCTTCGAGGAGAGCAAGAAGGCCGACGACCACGTCCTCGCCGGCGCCACCTATCCGGTGACCCAGCTCGACGGCGAGCGCATCGTGACGCGGGAAGAGCCCGCCTTGACCTCGCTCAACGAGCGTCTGCGCGACGACTACGTCGCGGACTGTCAGCGCGGCGTCGACCGGTGGAACCAGATCATCCGGAAGCACGGGATCGACTTCGAGCTCCGGCTGCCCCACCGGGCCTTTCACCGAGCCATCGGCGGGTTCGCCGAGGCCCGGGTGTCCCCCGAGGGGCAGGTGGTGAGCCAGGCGGAGTGGGACGCCCGTCACGGGGAGTGGCTGCCGACGGACAGCGACCAGGCCTTCGTGCAGGGCCTGATGGTCCCCGTCGTCGAGCGCGGGAGGTTCGCCAGCTGGATCGCGCCGCCCGCCCGCGGCATCAACGGGCAGGCCATCGACTTCGAGTACGTCCGGAGCTGACCGTGTCGCTCGGCGCGCGGATCCGGGCGCTGCGGACGGATCGAGGCATACGCCAGAAGGCGCTGGCGGAGACGGCCGGGCTCACGCCGAGCCTGGTGTCCCAGATCGAGTCCGACAAGCTCACGCCGTCCCTCCACACGCTCGGAAGGCTCGCGGGCGCGCTGGGGGTGCCGATCGGCACCTTCTTCGAGCAGCCCCCTAACGGGCAGCTCCATCTCGGGCGGCGCAAGGACTATGCCGTGGTCAGCTTCGACGGCTCCACCGAGCGCTGGGAGGTCCTGGCGGCCGGCCTCTTCCGAGGCAAGGTGCGCGCGGTGATCTCGACGCTGGGGCGGCGGGGCGCGAGCGTGCCGCCCGAGCGCGTGCTGATCGAGCCGGGACAGATGAAGCTGATGTACGTGCTCGAGGGGAAGGTGGCCCTCCAGTACAACGGCGCGCGCCATCTTCTCGAGGCCGGCGACTCCGCCTATCTGGACGGGGGCGTCCCGCACACCTGGGAGAACGTGGGGCCGGGCACGGCACGGACCTTGTGGGTGATCACGGGCAAGGACGCGTGAGCCACAGGCCGAAGGCCGTCCAGTCAATCGAGGTCGTCCTCGTCGACGCCTTCACGGCGACGCCCTTTGCCGGCAATCCCGCGGCCGTGGTGCCGGACGCGACCGGCCTCGACGAGGCTACGATGCGCGCCGTCGCCGCCGAGATGGCGCGCCCGGCGACCGCGTTCCTCCGCCCGGCCGCGCCCGGCGGCGCGCGCCCGCTGCGCTGGTTCTCGCCCGGGGGTGCCGAGCTGACACTCTGCGGCCACGGCACGGTGGCGGCGGCCCACGTCCTCGCCGCCCGGGGTGAGGCCTCGGGGGGCGAGCTCGTGTTCGCGGCCCCGCGACACCGGCTGGCGATCACGCTGGAGGGATCCGGAGCGTCGGCGATGGCCTGGTTCGAGCCCGACTGTCCGCGCTGGACACCGGAGCCGGCGGACCTCGCGCCGCTTCTCCGGGCGCTCGGGCTCGCCACCGCGGACGTCGCCGGGTGGGCGCCGCCGGCCCGCACCTCCGAGCAAGACCTCCTGATTCCCGTCGCTGGCCTCGATACGCTGCGCACGCTCGTGCCCGACCTCGGGGCTCTCGGCCGGCTCGCGAAGGAGCGTGGAATCCGCGGCGTCGTGCTCACCGCGCGCGAGACGCGGGAGGCGGGGGCCCTGACGCACAGCCGGAACTTCATCCCGCACCTCGGGATCCCCGAGGACCCGGCGACGGGCTCGTCGCACGCGGCGATCGCGGTCTGGCTGTGGGAGACGGGCGTCCTGCCCTCGGACCGCGGCCTGGCCCGGTTTCGCGCGGAGCAGGGGGATTTCCACGGTCGGCCCGGGCGGCTCGCGGTCGAGGTGCACGGCACCCCGGGTCGCGCGACGCGCGCGCGGGTCGGCGGCCAGGCCGTCATCGTGCTGACCGGCGCGCTGGCGCTGGCGTGAGCGACGCGTCGGGCCGCGCCGTGCGACGGGCATGACTCTGACGGCGAGCGTCGCGTTCCTCGACCGAGCGCGGGAAACCGCGCCGGTGGAGACGCTCCGCGACGCGCAGTGGGCCCGGCTGGCGGTCGGCGTGCGCGAGATCTGGGGCTCCAATCCCTTCTGGCGCGCGCGATTCCAGAGCGCCGGGCTCCGTGACCCGCGCGATCTCGGCACGTGGGCGGACTTCACCCGGCTGCCGCGGCTCACGAAGAGCGAGCTGGCCGCCGATCAGGCTGGCGCCCCGCCGTTCGGCACCAACCTGACGTACCCGCTCCCACGCTACGTCCGGGTGTTCCAGACCTCCGGCACCACGGGCCCGCCGATCCGCTGGCTCGAGACCGAGGCGTCCTGGAGCTGGTGGGCCCGCTCCTGGGCGTTCGTGTTCCGGGCTGCCGGGCTCGGGCCGAGCGACCGGCTCTTCTTTCCCTTCTCGTTCGGGCTCTTCGTCGGCTTCTGGGCCGGGCTGGAGGGCGCGCGAGCCATCGGGGCGATGGCCATTCCCGGCGGCGGGCAGGACTCGTCGATGCGGCTCTACGCCATGCGTGAGCTCGGCGCGACCGCGCTCGTCTGCACGCCGTCGTACGCGCTCCACCTCGCCGAGGTCGCGCGCGCCCGGGGGATCGACACCGCCGCGCTCGGAATCCGCACGACGGTCCACGCCGGCGAGCCGGGCGCGGGGATCCCCGCCGTGCGCCAGCGGCTCGAGTCGCTCTGGCAGGCCCGGGCCTACGACCATGCCGGGATGACCGAGGTGGGCGCCTATGCCTTCGAGTGCGCCGCCCAGTCGGGACTCCACGTGAACGAGCTGGAGTTCATCGCCGAGGTGCTGGAGCCCGAGACGGGACGGCCCGTGGCGCCCGGCGAGGTGGGCGAGCTCACCCTGACGAACCTCGGACGCTGGGGCTCGCCCGTCCTGCGGTACCGATCGGGCGACCGGGTGCGCGTCGCCGCCGAGGCGTGTCCATGCGGTCGCACCTTCGTCCGGCTCGAGGGAGGCATCCTCGGGCGGGTCGACGACATGCTGACCGTCCGCGGCGTCAACGTCTTCCCCTCGGCGCTCGAGGGGATCGTGCGCCGCTTCGCCGTGGTGGACGAGTTCCAGATCGAGGTGTTCCGCCGCGGGGTTCTCGACGAGGTGCGGGTCCTGCTCGAGATCGATGGGAGCGGTCGCCCCGCCGTGACCGTGCCCGAGACCGTGGGCGGGATCGCCGAGGCGATCCGGCGCGACCTCGGTATCCGCATCGAGGTGGTCGCCGTGCCCGCGCGGAGCCTCCCGCGCTACGAGTTGAAGGCGCGGCGCGTCGTCCGGCGGGACGAGCCTCCGGGCTGACCTTCCATCGCCTCGCCGGACCGTCGCCGGACGGTCCGCCCCGTTCCTCAATCCAAGGAGAGCTGCGATGTCGCGACCGCTCAAGGTCCTGGTGGTGCCGTCGCTGTTGGCGAGCCGACCCTCCGCGTATCTCGACCAGCTGGACGCCGCGGGCCTCGAGGTCATCCGCAGTCCCCTGGGCCGCCGGTACGGCGAGGCGGAGCTGATCGATGGACTGCGAGGTGTGTTCGCGACGGTCGCCGGCATCGAGCCGTACACCGAGCGCGTCCTCCGAGAGGCGGCCGACCTCGAGGTGATCGCGCGGTTCGGCGTCGGCTACGACCAGGTCGACGTCCCGGCGGCCACGCGTGAGGGCGTTTACGTCGCGATGGCGTTCGGCGGGAACCACGAGAGCGTCGCGGACCTGGCGCTCGCCCTGATGGGCGCCGTGGCCCGGAACGTCGTCGCCTATCACCAGCGCGTGGCGGGCGGGGGATGGGGCTGGGAGTTCCGCCCGGGACTCTGGCGCGCCACCGTCGGCATCGTCGGGCTGGGCCGGATCGGCCGAGCGGTCGCGCGGCGGTGTCGCGGCTACGAGATGCGCATCCTGGCGCACGACGTCCTGCCCGACGCCGACTACGCCCGGGCTCATGGCATCGAGCTGGTGGGACTCGAGACCCTGCTCCGGGAGTCCGACTTCGTCACGCTCCACGTCCCGCACACGCCCGGGACGGACCGCCTGATCGACGCGGCGCGGCTCCGGCTGATGAAGCCGAGCGCGTTCCTGATCAACACCGCGCGCGGCGGGCTCGTCGACGAGGCGGACCTCCACGAGGCGCTCGCGACCCGGCGGATCGCCGGAGCGGGCCTCGACGTGTTCCGCCGTGAGCCGCCGATCGGCTCGCCCCTGCTCGGGCTCGACAACGTCGTCCTCACGCCGCATGCTGCGGGCTCGGACCTCGCCGGCGAGGCCGGCGTCGGCGATTGCTGCGCCCAGTCGATCCTGGCGGTCGCGCGCGGCGAGGCGCCTCCGGCGGCGTTCCTCCTGAACCCCGCCGCTGCGGCGGTGGCCCGGACCCGTCGGCGCGCTCCGGCCCGCTGAGCGTCGTGCGGCGAGCGGCCGCGCGGCTGTGCCAGACGCGCGGGGGAGGGGCCGGGCCGGTCCGAGGCCCGGGTGTATAGTGAGTCGCGCGATGAAGGTGATTCTTCGCAACCCAGGTCGCGAGGTCGA
The DNA here is from genome assembly GCA_044867785.1 of Candidatus Rokuibacteriota bacterium. Taxonomy (GTDB): domain Bacteria; phylum Methylomirabilota; class Methylomirabilia; order Rokubacteriales; family DASRDR01; genus DASRDR01. Next base: position 18,417 of record JBIOVM010000085.1, read on the forward strand.
GATTCGCGGCCGCCGCCGCGTGCGGGAGCTCTTGGCGGAGCTCCACGTCCTCCCCGAGACGGTCCTCGTGATCCGGGGCCGCGACCTTCTCACGATCGACGAGGTCGTCGCCGAGGACGACGTGGTGGAGCTCCGGCCGGTCATCTCGGGGGGCGGCGCGTGAAGTGCCGGAAGTGCGGCGGGCGTGCCGTGCTGGAGCTCCGGCGCCACAACACGGCGCTCTGCGGACCCGACTTCGTCGGCTTCTTCCGGCGCCACGTGCTGGAGACCGTCCGGCGCTGGCGCATGTTCACGCGCGACGAGCCGGTGCTGGTCGCGGTGTCGGGTGGCAAGGACTCTCTCGCGCTCTGGGACGTGCTCCACGACGCCGGGTACCGGACGATCGGCCTCTACCTCGACCTGGGGATCTTCGACTACTCCCGCGCGTCGAAGGCTCGGTGCGAGGGGTTCGCCGCCGAGCGCGGCCTCGAGCTGCGGGTGGTGGCGGTGGCCGACGAGGCCGGGGCGCCGATCCCGGCCGTCCGGGACGCGACGCGGCGTCCGACGTGCTCCGCCTGCGGACTGTCGAAGCGCTACCTCATGAACCGCGCCGCGCTGGACGCCGGGTTTCCGGTGGTCGCCACCGGCCACAACCTCGATGACGAGGCCGCCACGCTCTTCGGCTCCACGCTCCGCTGGGACGAGTCGGCGCTGGCGCGCCAGACCCCGGTGCTGGAAGCCACGCATCCCAAGCTGGTCCGGCGCGTCAAGCCGCTGTTCCGCATGAGCGAGCGCGAGACCGCCGCCTACGCGTTCGTGCGCGGCATCGACTACATCGTGGAGGAGTGCCCGTTCGCCCGCGGCGCGACGTCGATCGCGCACAAGGAGGTGCTGAACCGCCTCGAGGACACCTCGCCCGGCTCGAAGGCGATGTTCCTGCAAGGCTTTCTCGAGCGGGCCCGCGGGCTGTTCCAGGCCCGGGAGACGGTGACGCTCGCGGAGTGCGTGCGCTGCGGTCAGGTTACGACCGGCGAGGTCTGCGCGTTCTGCAAGCTCCGCGATCAGGTGACGCGGGCGGCCCGCCCTTCGCGGCCCGCGCCCGCGGCGGAGGCGCATCCCCTGGATCTGCCGGGCACGCGCGGCCTCATCGCGGACCTCCACGCCGCCTCCGAGATCCACGCGCCCTGACGGGCGCGCGCCACGTGGCGACTCTGCCGGCTCCCGACTCCGATCAGATCGTCTTCGTGGGGACCGGGGGCGGCCGCATGACGACCGCGTTCCAGGCTCGCGCCACCGGCGGCCTCTGGATCTGCCTCGACGGGGTATGGCTGTGCGTCGATCCCGGGCCGGGAGCGCTCGCACACGCGCGCGGTCGCGCGCTCAGTCTGAATCCCGGTCGCCTCGAGGCCGTGGTGCTGACGCACAAGCACCTCGACCACTCGGGCGACGTCAACGCGATGATCGAGGCGATGACCGAGGGCGGCACCAAGAAGCGCGGCCTGGTCCTGGCCCCGCGCGACGCGTACGACGAGGACCCGGTGATCCTCCGCTACGTGCGAAGCTACCCGGCGGCGACGGACGTGCTCACGCCCGGCGGGCGGCGGTCGATCGGCGGCGACGGCGGGCCGATCCTCGAGACTCCGCTCCAGCTCAAGCACCCGGTGGAGACGTACGGCCTCCGCCTGGTCGGCCGCCGCGTGAGCGTGGGGCTGATCGCCTGCACGGGGTATTTCCCCGAGCTCGAGGCCGCGCTGAAGGCGGACGTCCTGATCCTGAACGTGGTCTACAAGGAGCCCCGGGACGAGATCCACCTGGCGCTGCCCGACGCGCGGCAGCTCATCGCCGCCATGCGCCCTCGCCTGGCGGTTCTCACGCACTTCGGGCTCACGATGCTGCGGGCGCGGCCCTGGGAACTGGCGGAGAGCCTCTCTCAGGAGACAGGCGTGCGTGTCGTGGCCGCGCGCGATCGGTGGCGACTCGACCTGGAGACCGAGCTGGCAGACTGAGCGGGGGCGGCGCGCCGCCCGATCACCGGGCCGAGGGAGTCGCCGGGGCGGGCTCCGGCTCGGTCGCGACCTTCCACGCGGCGATCCCGCCCACCAGGTCGACCAGGCCGGACCGTCCCAGCTGAGCGAGCAGGCTCACCGCGATCGACGACCGGTAGCCGCTCTGGCAGTGGACGACCAGCCGCGGCCCGGCCGGCACCTCGGCGAGCCGCGCGCGAAGCTCGTGCAGCGGGAGGTTGACGCTTCCCGGGATCGACTCGCTCCGCCATTCCATGTCGGTGCGGACGTCGAGCACGGGGAGCCGCTCGGAGTGCAGGAGATCGCGCAGCGTTCCCGCCGTCACCCGCTCCACGCGCCGCACGACGTCGGGCCGATCCTTCGCGGCCGCGATACCGCCGTCGAGGTAGCCCGTCACCGTGTCGAATCCCACGCGCCCCAGGCGGACGGCCGCCTCCTGCTCCCGGCCGGGCGCCGCGACGAGCACGATCGGCCGGGTCGGCGCGAGGAGGATCCCCGTCCACTCGGCGAACCGGCCACCCAAGCCGATGTTGAGGCTGCCGGCCACGTGGCCGGCCGCGAAGTCCGCGGGCTCCCGGGTGTCGAGGAGCTGCGCGCCCTCCCGCTGGGCGGCGAGCGCCTCGTCGAGCGACAACCGCCGCAGCTCGCGGGCCAGGACGGCGTCCAGCGTCGCGCGCTCGCGCCGGTTCAGGTCGGCGTCGTAGGCGAAGTACGGCGGCGCCGCCGGCTGGTCGGCCGTGATCACCGCGACGAACCGCTCCTTCGACATCGGCTGGAGCGCGTAGTTGTACTGCCGCTGAACGCCGATCGTGGAGACCCGCTCCTGGCTCAGGTTCTTCCCGCAGGCCGACCCCGCGCCGTGACCGGGATAGACGAGCGTCGCGTCGGGCAGCGTCAGGAGCTTCCGATGGAGCGAGTCGTACAGCATGCCGGCCAGCTCCGGCGCGGTCACGCCCACCGACGCCATGAGGTCCGGTCGCCCGACGTCGCCGATGAACAGCGTGTCGCCGGTCAGCACCGCCTTCGGCTCGTGCTCGCTCACCGCGAGGTCGTAGAGGACGAGCGAGATCGCCTCCGGCGTGTGGCCGGGGGTCTCCAGAACCCGAAGCCGGACTCGCCCCAGCTCGAGCGCGTCGCCGTCTCGGAGGGGCGAGAAAGGGTAGTCCGCCTGCGCCCGGGCCCCCAGGTGGATGCGGGCACCGACGCGGTCACGCAGCTCCAGGTGGCCGGCCACGAAGTCGGCGTGGAAGTGGGTGAGGATCGCGTGCTCGATCCGAAGCCCGCGAGCGGCGGCGTCGGACAGATACTCGTCGACGTCCCGCCGCGGATCGACGACCGCCGCCACGCCCGTGCTCTCGTCCCCGATCAGATACGACGCTTGCGACAGGCACCCCAGGTAGTACTGCGTGAAGATCATCGCTGTCCTTTCGCGCTCGCCGCGAGCCGCGCCGCGTCGGAGGACGGCGCCTCGCCGGTCGTGCGTCCTCGGCTAGGATGCTCCGCGGTGTCCGGCCCGCCGCGCCGCCGGCCGGCCAGGCCGGCGGCCACGGCCAGCCCGAGCAACGGGATCGCGGTCGTGACGACCGCGGTCCAGCCGTGCCGGTGGAGGAGCTGACCGGCGGAGAGCGACGTCGCCGCCACCGTCGCCCAGATGGCGAAGTCGTTCGCCGCCTGCGCCTTGGCGCGCTCGGCGCTCGCATACGTCCGCGTGACGAGGGTCGACCCTCCCACGAACATGAGATTCCAACCGACGCCGAGCAGCGTCAGAGCGAGCCAGAAGTGCCAGATCCCCACCCCGGTGAAGGCGACGGCGAGGCTCGCGACGTTGACGCCGATCCCGAGCAGGATCGTCGGCCGCTCCCCGATCCGCCGGATCAGCGGCCCGGTGAAGAAGCCCGGCAGGAACATCCCGACCATGTGCCACTGGATGACGAACACCGCGTCTCCCAGCCCGTGCCCGTGGTACGCGGTCATCGCGAGGGGAGTGCCGGTCATGAGGAGGTTCATCACGCCGTAGCCGGTCATCTGGGCGACGACCGCCGCCAGGAAGGCCGGCTGCCGCACGATCGTGCCGAGAGGCCGCGCCGCTCCCACCATCGTCGCCCGCTCGGTCGCCGGCAGGCGAAGCCCGAGCAGGAGCAAGATCGTCACGAGCGCGAGTAGCGGCACGGTGAGGAAGGACGCGGCGTAGCGCGTGTCGACGAGGTCCGCCGTCACCTTCGCCAGCTGGGGCCCGACGAAGCTGGCGACAAGGCCGCCGGCCAGCACGAGCGAGATGGCACGGCTCCGCTCCGCCTCGGGGACGGCCTCGGCGGCCGCGAATCGGTAGAGCTGGCCGAACGCCGACGACATGCCGACGAGGGCGCTGCCGAGGGCCAGGAGCCAGAAGCTTCCGAGACCGATGGCCGCCGCGGCCACGAGGCCTCCCGCCATCGCGAACACGGTGCCCGCGATGAAGCCCCGCCGGCGCCCGGCGCGGCGCATGAGCAAGGAGGCCGGCACCGTCCCGAGCGCGGTGCCGACGACCACGGCGGTGGCGGGGAGGGTGGCCAGCCCCTTGTCGGCGGCGAGAACGTGCCCCGCGAGGCTACCGACCGTTGCCACCAGGGACGCCGAGCTCATGAAGGCCGCCTGGCACAGAGCGAGGAGCAGGACGTTCCGGCGGCTCGGACTCAAGATGCGCGGGCGATCCTCGTCTCGCTGGGCCCCAAGAGCGTTCACTCGCGTGGTTGCCGGGCGTCCGGCCTCGACCGCCGGCAGGCTCGACGCCCGGACTCCCATCATACGCGGTCCCGGGTCCGGCGCCGCGCGACGCCGAAGCCGGCGATCATTCGCTCAGGATCCTGTCGGCCCACTCGACAAGCGCGACGAGCGTCGATGGCACGGCGAAGGTCGCGTGCTTCCCGGCGAGATCCGTGTCCTGGACCCCACGGGCCCGGGAGCAGGCCGTTCAGACGTGGATCGGGATCCCGAGCTCCCGGGCCTTCGGCAGGATCTCGGCGAGCGGCGGCCATCCCACGGGCACCACCGCGTTCGCCACCGGCGTGCGCATCAGCGAGACGGCCTCTCCCAGCAGGAAGATCTGGACCTCGTGGCCGGCCTCCGCGAAGGCAGTCCCGTGCAGGAACGGAAAGGCGGCCTTCGTCGGATCGTCGGACCCCCAGGCGCTCTTGATCAGGACTTTCATGCGTCGAGGGAGCCGGCCACGAGCGCGCCAACGCCGGCCCCGGCACCGCGCAGGATCGCTCGCCGGGACGTCCGCGCCATGGCCGGCCCCCCACTCTTCACTTGGGCTGCGCCACCACGCGGAGGTAGGGCTTGGGCGCTTTCCAGCCGCCCGGGAACTTCTCCTTGGCTTCCGCGTCGGAGACGGCGGGCACGATGATCACATCGTCGCCCTGCTTCCAGTTGACCGGCGTCGCCACCTTGTGCTTCGCGGTCAGCTGGCAGGAGTCCAGGACCCGGAGCACCTCGTCGAAGTTGCGGCCGGTGCTCATCGGATAGGTCAGCATGGCCTTGACCTTCTTGTCGGGACCGATGACGAACACCGAGCGCACCGTCGCGTTGTCCACCGCCGTGCGGCCCTGCGCCGTGGTGCCGGCGGCCTCCGGGAGCATGTCGTAGGCTTTCGCCACCTTCAGCTCCGGGTCGCCGATCAAGGGGTAGGTGACGGCGTGTCCCTGGGTCTCCTCGATGTCCTTGGACCACCGATGGTGATCGGCGACCGGATCGACGCTGAGCCCGATGATCTTGCAGTGACGCTTCTCGAACTCAGGCGTCAGGCCGGCGAGGTAGCCGAGCTCCGTCGTGCAGACGGGGGTGAAGTCCTTCGGATGCGAGAACAAGATCGCCCAGCCGTTGCCCATCCACTCGTGCAAGTTGATGGTGCCCTGAGTGGTTTCCGCGATGAAGTTGGGAGCCTCGCTATTGATTCTCAACGCCACGATACGCCTCCGCTTGCTAAGGGTTTCACCGGACGTGCAGCTTCGGGGCGAGGGGCCATTCCGCCTCCCCCGGCCACGATGGCAATGATACCCGTCGCGGGGCCCGCCGATTCCCGGGACGAGCGAGGCGGGTGCCACGCGCACCGTCGATTCCCTAAAGCAAGAACTGGGCCAGTCCGAAACCACTGTGATGACGGAGGATTCTGCTTGATCGCTCCGGAGCACCCCCACATAATGGGTGGCCTCCGCGGCCCAGACACCCATTCCGTGGGTGTGCCCGGACAGGAACCAGGGAGCATGGAGCCGAGGCTGATGAGTCCTCCCAGTGGGCGTCTGATCGGGGCGGCTCCGGCGATCGAGGCCCTGCGCGCGCAGATCGAGCGGCTGGCCGCGTTCGACCAAGTCGGCGGCCCGATGGTCCCGACCTTCCTGATCCAGGGGGAGACGGGTACGGGTAAGGGCCTGGTCGCCCGCATTGTCCACGACAGCGGTCCGCGTGCGGCGGGGCCGTTCGTCTCGGTCAACTGTGCGGCGATCCCCGATACGATGCTCGAGGCCGAGCTGTTCGGGTTCGAGGCGGGATCCTTCACCGACGCGCGGCGGGCGAAGCCGGGCTTGTTCGAGGCCGCGTCGGGCGGCACGCTCTTCCTGGACGAGATCGACACGCTGACGCCAGTACTCCAGACGAAGCTCCTCACGGCGATCGAATCGAAGCGGGTGCGGCGCCTGGGCGCGGTCGCCGAGCGGAGCGTGGATGTAAAGCTGTTGGCCGCGACGCAGGGCGACCTCCGCCAGGCGGTCGCGGACGGGCGCTTCCGCGAGGATCTCTACCACCGCCTCGCCGTCCTGATCCTGACCCTCCCGCCGCTTCGGGACCGCGGGCACGACATCGTGCTCCTCGCTCAGGCATTCCTTCGGCAGGTCGCCGCCGGCTACGGGCTCGAGCCCAAGACGCTGACGGAAGACGCGCTGCGCTGGCTTCGCCAGTACCGGTGGCCGGGGAACGTCCGGGAGCTCGGCCACGCGATGGAGCGCGTCACGCTGCTGCGCGCCGAGCGGGAGGTGGACGCGCGCGCCCTCGCCTCGCTGGTCGAGCCGCCGCCACTCACGACCCATCCCCCGGCCGATCTCCCGGACGGCGGCGGGCCGACGACGCTCGAAGACGAGAGGGCGCGGATCCAGGACGCGCTCCGGCGGGCCGAGGGCAACGTCGTCCGAGCCGCGCGTCTGCTCGGTCTCAGCCGCGACGCGATCCGCTGGCGGATGAGGCGGCACGGCATCGCGCGCCCTCCCCGCGAGACCGACCCCGGCCCGCTCGCGCTCGCCGGCGCGCCGCCCTCTCCCGCGGGCGGCGGTCGGCAGGCTCCGGCCGGCCGCGCGGGGCGTCCCGGGGAGCCGGCGCCCGCACACGCGGCGGCGGCCGCGCCCGGCTGGGAGCAGAAGACCGTCGCCGTGCTCGCCATCGAGGTGACCTGGCCGGAGAGCGGGAGCCGCGAGCGGCCGCAGCACGACCCGTGGACCGCCGCGGCGCACCTGGAGCGGCTGATCACCGAGAAGATCTCGGGCTTCGGTGGGGTGCGGCTCCAGCACACGCCGTCGCTGGACCTCTGGGGATTCGGAGTGCCGCGTGCGCTGGACCAGCTGCCCGAGCGCGCGTTGCAGGCCGCGCTGGCGATCCGGCGAGACGTCCAGGGGATGGCCGAGCTCAATCGCCCCCACGTCCGGCTGGCGCTCCATCTGGGGGGGGCCGTCGTCGACCCGGGGGCGACGCAACCGACGCTCGGCGTGCTGCCGGTGGGCGAGACGTTCGCCATACCTGTCCGCCTGCTCGCTTTCGTCGAGCCCGGGGAGGTCGTGACCTCGTCGGAGCTCGAGCGGCGACTGGGGACCTGGGTGGCGCTCGAGCCGCAGGAGCTCGGCACACGCTCGCGCACCGGTCCGGGAGCTCGCGGATACCTCGTGCGGGGCCTGAGACCTCCCCGGGCGCGGCGGGGGCGGGAGGGGCGCGCCCCTCTGAGCCGGCTCGTCGGCCGAGCGCAAGAGCTGGGGCTGCTCCAGGAGCTCCTCACCAAGGTGGCGGTGGGGGCGGGCCAGGCCGTCGGCATCGCCGGCGAGCCCGGTAGCGGGAAGTCTCGGCTCCTCTACGAGCTGCGCCAGTCGCTGCGCGGACGGCGGATCGCGTACGTGGAGGGCCACTGCCTCGCCTACGCCAGCCTGACGCCCTACTTCCCGCTGATCGAGCTCCTGCGAGACCTCTGCCGCGTGACGGAGATGGATTCCCCTGAGGTCGTCGCCGCTCGGCTGGGGCGTCGACTCCGGGGTCTCGCGATGGCACCCGAGCACGACACGCCGTTGCTGCTCGAGTTGATGGGGCTGTCCGCCCTCACGGGACGGCACGACCTCGATCCTGGCCCGCTGCGGGCGCGGACCTTCGATACGCTGCGACAGATCCTCCTGAACTTCAGCCGCCGGCGGCCCATCGTCCTGGCGGTGGAGAACGTCCACTGGATCGATCCCACCTCGGAGGCCTACTTCGAGTCGCTGACCGACCACCTCGCCGGGGTCCCGGTGATGTTGCTGATGACCTACCGGCCCGGGTACCGGCCATCCTGGCTCGCGAAATCATGGGCGACCCAGATTGCGCTGCATCCCTTGAGCAGCCAGGAGAGCCGCCACATCGTCCGCGCGGTGATGGGCGAGGTGCCGCTCGCCCCCGAGCTCGAGGCCGAGATCCTCGCGAAAGCCGAGGGGAACCCGTTCTTTCTGGAAGAGCTGGCGCGCTCGCTTCGCGATCATGGCGGTCGCCGCACCGGTCTGACGATCCCGAACACGATCCATGCCGTCCTGGAGGCCCGGATCGACCGGCTGCTGCCCGAGGACAAGCGCCTCCTGCAGGCGGCGGCGGTGATCGGTCGCGAGGTGCCGCTGACGTGGCTCCAGCCGATCGCCGGCCTCACGGACCCGGCGCTCCAGGAGAGCCTCGCGCGCCTGCAGGCGACCGAGTTCCTCGCCGAGAGCCGCCGGATGCCGGAGCGCATCTACTCGTTTCGGCATGCTCTCATCCAAGCCGTGGCCTACTCGACCCTGCCGCCGCCACAGCGCCAGGCGCTCCACCGGCGCGTCCTGGAATGCGTCGAGCGCCTGACGGACGAGCGCCGCGCCGACCACGTGGGCGAGCTCGCGCACCACGCCGCCCATGCCGAAGCGTGGGGCCGGGCGGCCACGTACTTCCGCCAGGCCGCGATGGCCGCCTCGGTGCGCGCGGCGCACCGGGAGGCTGCGCAGTGCGGGGAGCAGGCGCTCGGCGCGCTCGGCCATCTTCCCCCCGATCGAGCCACCCTCGAGCAGGAGGCCGACATCCGATTCCACCTGGCGCGTGCCCTCTACTCCGGCGGCGAGCTCGGTCCCGCACGGCGGGAGTACGAGCGCGCCGAAGCCGCCGCGAGGCGGCTCGGCGACCAGCGGCGGCTCGCCCAGGTCGCTGCCGGCCTGACCTACCTCCTCGGCTCCCTGGCCGACCACGCCGGCGCCATCGCTGCGGGGGAGCGCGCCCTCGCCAGCGCGGCCGCGCTCGGCGACCTGCCGCTCCAGATCTGGACCAGCGTGAGCCTCGGTCGGGAGTACTTCGCCACCGGCGAATATCGCCGGGGGATCGAGCGGATGCGAGAGGCCATCGCCGCGCTCGACGGCCGGCCCGTCGACCTGCGCTTCCAGTACGGGAGCCTTCTGCCCGCGGTGGGCGTGCGCACCTGGCTGGCCCTGTGTCACGCGCGGCGGGGGGAGTTCGTCGAGGCGATCGCCTGGGGCGAGGAAGCGGTCCGCATCGCCGAAGAAGCCGACGTGCTCCGGGAGCGCGTCTGGGCGTACTTCTCGCTCGGACGGATCCAGCTCGGACGGGGGAGCTTCGAGCAGGGTCGCCAGCTGCTCGAGCGGGCGCTCCCGCTCTGCGAAGGCGGCCGCTTCCCCATCTACCTGCCGCGCGTGCTCTCGTCCCTGGGGGTCGCGTACGCGTACACCGGTCGCCTGGCCGAGACGTTCCCGCTGTACGAGCGGGCGGTGACCGAGGCGCAGACGATCGGGCTGCTCTACGGCTACGCGATGATCGTGACCCAGCTCGGCGATGCGTGCTTGGAAGCTGGGAGGCTGGGCGAGGCGCGTCGGGCCGCCGACGAGGCCCTCAAGCTCGCGCGCGCCCACGGCGAGCGTGGCGACGAGGCCTGGGTGCTGCACCTCGTCGGCGGCATCGACGCCGCCGAGCACGCCGGAGACGTCCAGCTCGCCTCCGGCGGCTTCGGTCAGGCCCTCGCGCTGGCCGAGGCGCTCGAGATGCGCCCCTTGGAAGCCCGCTGTCGACTGGGGCTCGGTGCGCTCCACCGGCGTGCGAACCAGCCCACGATGGCCCGCATGCAGGTCGAGCGGGCGGCGGCGCTCTTTCGTGCCATGGACATGCGTTTCTGGCTGGCGCCCGCGGAGCGCCTGCTCGACGAGTTGCGCTGACCGAGAAGACGTGCCGGGGGCCGGGCGGTCACGGATAGACGCCCAGCTCCGCCAGCTGGGCTTCCAGGTCGTGCCCGCGGTCGACGCGGTACACGATCCCCCGCATGCCGATGGTTTCGGCCGCACGGACGTTCGCTTCGGCATCGTCCACGAAGACGCATGCCTCGGGGGCGAGCCCGATCCGGGCGGCGGCTCGCCGGTAGATCTCCGGCTCGGGCTTGGCGAGGCCCTCCTCCGCCGACGAGAGCACGGTGTCGAAGAGGTCGTGCACGCCGAGCTCGCGCAGGCGGTCGCGCAGGCTCATGTCGGCGTTCGAGAGGATGGCGGTCCGGTACGCCGGACGCAGCCGCCGAGCCAGGCCGATGTTGACCCGGATCAGCTGACGGGCGGCCTCCCAGGCCCGGTGAAGCTGCGGGAGGGATCGGCCGGCCTGCTCCTCGAGCAGCCGGTGGGCCTCGGTCCGCCAGGTCCGCAGGTCCCCCTGGCCCCGCTCGATCCCCCGCCAGGTCGCCGTCCGGTAGAGCGTCTCGATGAGGGCGTGCCGGGGGAGCCCGTGGACCCGCTCGAGCCCCTCCGAGACGTCCCAGCGCATGTCTATCAGGACGCCACCAAAGTCGAAAATGACGCCCCGAAGGGCCAGGCCTGGCGTCAGGGAAGTCTTGGTCGGGGCGCGCACCACGCGGTACGCTAGCCCGCGGCGTGGTCGAGGTCAAGGCGATCCCGCCGCAAAGCGCGCGACACTTAGCCATGCCAGAGCCTCCGGCCCCACCCAGCGGCGATCTCGACCGCTTGCGCGACCGCGTCGCCGAGCTCGAACGCGAGGTCGCGCGGCGGCAGCGGGAAGCCGCCGCGATGGCCGCCGCCGCCCGGCTCGCCGGTGAGAGCCTGACCGTCGAGGATCTCGCGGCGCGCATCGCGCGGAGCCTCGTCGAGCTCTTCGGCGCCGCATCGGCCAGCATCCGTCGCCTCGAGCCGGATGGGTCCCTCGTCGTCCTGGCGTCGGCCGGCGCGTCGGGTCCGCCCCTCTTTTCCCGCGGCCACGCGTTTCCCGCCGGCGTGGGGACGTGCGCGCGGGCGGTGGCGCGCAGCCACGCGGTGTGGACCCCCGACCTCTTGACCGACCCCGGGATCCAGGTCACCCCGGACCTCCGGCGGCTCTATGAGAGCACGCCCAACCGAGCGGTCCTGGCCGTCCCGCTGAAAGCCAGAGCCGCCATCCTCGGCGCCGTCACCATCGTCTATGCGGTCGGTCGCGTGCTCCGCGAGGACGAGGTCCGCCTGGCGGAGGGCTTCGCGGACCAGGTGGCGCTGGCGCTGGAGAACGCCCGGCTGTTCGCCGAGACCCGGGGCCGCCTGGCGGAGAGCGAGACGCTCCTCGCCGTGGCCAGCATCGTCGCCCAGCCGCTGCCCATCCAGGAGGTCATGCGCCGGGTCGCGCGCGAAGTGGGCCGGGCCTTCGGCGCCGACACGGTGGGCATGTACTTCCTCGACGCGAGCCGTCGGTCGCTGGTGCCCATGGCGGGGTACCACGTCCCGAAGCACCTCCTCTCGGCGTTCGTCGACACGCCGTTCCCGATCGAGCTCCTCGGCGAGGCGTTCACCGAGCGCGCGCCCGTCTGGACGTCGGACTTCGTGAGCGACGCGCGCTTCGACTTCCCGTTCATGGCCGCGATCCATCCGGGGGCCGTCCTGTTCGCGCCGACGCTCGTTCGCGGCGAGGCGGTGGGGGGAGTCTTCCTCGTGTGGTGGCGGCCGGGACGCGTCTTCGATCCCGCGGAGGTCCGGCTCATCGAAGGCGTGGCGTCCCAGGTGGGCCTGGCCGTCGAGAACGCCGAGCTGGAGCGGCAAACGACCCAGAAGCTCGACGAGATGGAGCGGCTGTTGAGCGTCAGCCGGGCGCTGTCCTCGACGATCGAGCTCGGTCCGCTCCTGCGGATGCTGCTCCGGCAGGTCACCCGGACGACCGGCGCGGACACGGCCGGGGTGTGGCTCGTCGAGTCGGATACCGGAACGCTGGCGCCGTTTGCGGGATACCACGTTCCGCCGGACATCCTCCAGCGACTGGGCCAGTTCCGCATCGACCCCGCCCGGACCCCCACCTACGCGGAGGCGATCGCCCGCCGCGCCGTGGTCACTGCCCGGGACGCGCGGCAGGACCCGGGTCTGCCCGCCGAGCTCCTGGCCGCCGCGCCGCACCGGGCCCAGCTCTTCGCGCCGATCGTCGCCAACGAGCGGCTGGTCGGCGCGCTGATAGTCGTGTGGTGGGAGCGCGAGCTGACGTGCGGGGACCGCGAGCTCGGGATGGTGGACGCGATGGCGAGCCAGGCGGGAATGGCGCTGGAGAACGCCCGGCTCTTCGAGGAGGATCGGCGCAAGCTCGCCGAGCTATCCACTCTCTACGAGCTGTCGCGGGCGGTCACGGGGCAGCTGGACACGGCGCAGCTGGTCGAGGCCGTCCACCGGGAAGTGGCCCGGGTGCTGGACGTCCACAGCTTCGCCGTCTTCCTCTACGATCCGGGCCGCCGGGAGCTGGAGATCGCCCTCCGCGAATGGGACGGGGCGCGCGAGGCCGACCTCCCGCGCCGCCGGCCGATCGGCGTCGGGCTGGCGAGCACCGTCGTCACCCGGCGGGCCCCGCTCCGCACGGCGGACTACGCCTCGGCGTGCGCGCGGGAGGGCGTCGAGCCCGTGGCCGAGTCGCTGACCCGACCGCACTGGCTGGGCGTCCCGATGATCGTCGGCGACGAAGTCCTCGGCGCGCTGACGCTGTCGGCGGCCGCTCGCCCCTTCACGGAAGCCGACGAGCGCCTTCTGACGAACATCGCCAGCCTCACGGCGCTGGCGCTCCGCAGCGCCCGGCTCTACGAGGAGCGCTCGGCAACCTACCGCGAGCTGACGCTCGCCCAGGACCACATGGTCCGGACCGAGAAGCTGCGGGCGCTCGGCGAGATGGCGGCGGGAGTCGCCCACGACTTCAACAACCTGCTCGCCGTGATCGTGGGACGCGCCGAGCTGCTCCTGCGGCGCGCGCAAGGCCCGGAGCTGCTCCGCGGGCTCGAGACGATCCGTCAGGCCGCGCTCGACGGCGCCCAGACGGTACGGCGCATCCAGGAGTTCACCCGGACCCGCCGGACGCGGCCGTTCCGCCAGGTGGACCTGCTGGACGTCATCCGCGAGGTCGTCGAGATGACCCGGCCACGGTGGAAGGACGAGGCCCAGAGCCGAGGCGTCTCCTACGAGGTCGCCATCGAGGGGGGCCCTGTGCCGTGGGTGGCCGGGCGGCCCGAGGAGCTTCGCGAAGTCTTCACGAACCTGCTCGCGAACGCGCTCGAGGCGATGCCGAGCGGTGGCCGCCTCGTCTTCAGCCTGGGGGTCGAGGAGAACGGCGTGGTCGCGGCGGTCCGCGACACGGGGGTGGGCATGTCGCCCGAGACGGCCCGGCGGGTGTTCGAGCCGTTCTTCACGACGAAGGGCCCTCAGGGCAGCGGGCTCGGGCTCTCGGTGGTCTGGGGCATCGTGACGCGGCACGGCGGCTCGGTGGAGGTGGACAGCCGCCCCGGCGTGGGGGCCACGTTCGTGGTCCGGCTGCCTGTGGCGCGGACCCTCCCGGAGCCGCCCGCGGGAACCGTGCCCGTGCGTCCCGCCCGCCCCGCTCGGGTGCTCGTGATCGACGACGAGGTCGGCGTGCGCGAGGTGCTGCGGGACCTCCTGGGCGGGGAAGGCTACACGGTGCTGGACGCGCCGGACGGCCGGTCGGGCCTCGCCCTCTCCGAGGCGGAGCCCGTCGAACTGGTGCTGAGCGACGTGTCGATGCCGGGCATGTCGGGCTGGGAGGTCGCCGAAGCGTGCCACGCCCGACACCCGAACGTGCCGGTCGGGCTCATCACGGGCTGGGGTGATCGGCTGGATCCGGCCGAGCTCACGCGGCACGGCGTGCGCTTCGTCATCGCCAAGCCGTTCGAGGCGGCCGAGGTGCTGCATCGGGTGGGGGACGCGCTCTCCGCCGCCGAGCGAGGCTGACGCCCTCTCACGCGCGCCGCGGCCGTTGCGGGGCGCGGAGCGCGCCGGTATGATGGCCCGGTCTTTCGCGCATCGAGGAGGCGCCGCATGTCCGGTTTTCACTGCCCGAAGTGCCTCAAGACGGCTCCCGTGCAGAAGGTGTGCTGCGGACGGCCGATGAAGCGCGGGTAGCCGCAGGCCGCTACCGACCGATCCCTCCCGCGCCCGCCGACCCCCGCCGCCCCGATGGCCCAGGCGTCCACGCCGCTCATCCTGATCTGCGGCCTCGACCACGCCAATATCGTGGACGAGCAAGACGTCTTCGCGCGGGCGGGGGTTCGCTACCGGGTGGTGCCCGCTCGCACGGAGACCGAGTACCTCGAGCGATGCGGGGAGGGCGACGCCTTGCTCGTCCAGTACGGAAACGTCACCCGGCGCGTGCTCGAGGGACTCCCGCGCCTGCGCGCGATCGTCCGGTACGGAGTGGGGGTGGACGGCATCGACTTGGCGGCGGCGACCGATCACGGCATCCCGGTGGTCAACGTGCCCGACTACGGCACCGACGAGGTCGCGAATCACGCCGTCGCCATGCTCCTGGCCTTGGCGCGCAAGCTCGTTCGTCTCGACCGGCAGACGCGGGGCGGCGGCTGGGACGTCTTTCGCGTCGGGCCGGTGGCGCGGCTGGCGGGTCAGACCGTCGGGATCGTGGGGTGCGGGCGGATCGGCTCGGCGGTGGCGCGGAAGCTTTCGGGGTTCGATGTGCGCCTGCTCGGCTGCGACCCGTACGTGAGCACCTTTCCGCCGGGCGTGCAGCCGGTCGCATTCGAGCGCCTGCTCGGCGAGTCGGACTACGTGAGCATTCACTGCCCCCTGACGCCGACGACGCGACATCTCTTCGGCGAGGAGATCCTCGCCCGCATGCGACCCACGGCCGCGCTCATCAACACCGCGCGCGGGGGCCTCGTCGACACCGCCGCCCTGGTCGACGCGCTCCAGATGGGGCTGCTCGCCGGCGCGGGGCTGGACGTCCTCGAGACGGAGCCGATCGATCCGGCACATCCGCTGCTGCGGATGGAGCAGGTCATCGTCACACCCCACGCGGCCTGGTACTCGGAGGAGGGCCGCTCGGACCTCAAGCGGCGCGCGGCCGAGGAGGCCGTGCGGGTGCTGCGGGGCGAGCGGCCGCGGCACTGCGTCAATCCCGAGGTCTTCGCCCGAGAGGGGCGGCCGCCGGCGGCGGGCGCCTGACCGCCGTGTCCGCGCCCCTGTTCGACGTGGTCGCGCCCGGGGAGGTCATGCTCCGGCTCGCCGCCCGGCCGCCCACGCGGCTCGAGCAGGCGCAGCAGCTCGACGTGTCCTACGGCGGGACCGAGGCGAACGTCTTGTGCGCGTTGGCGCGGCTCGGCCACCGCACCGCGTGGATCTCGGCGCTTCCGGCGAACGTGTGGGGCGAGCGGCTCGCGCGGGAGCTCCGCGGCCACGGGGTGGACGTCGGCCACGTCCATTGGCGCGAGGGTGGCCGGATCGGCACCTACTTCATCGAGTATGGCGTCGCACCGCGCCCGATCCGGGTAGTCTACGACCGCAAGGACTCGGCGTTCGCCTTGCTCGACGAGTCGGAAGTGGACTGGCCGGCGGTGGCCCAGGCGCGTGTCGTCCACGTCACCGGCGTCACCGCCGCGCTCGGCCCGCGGCCGCGCCGGCTGTTCGAGCGCGCGGTGGAGTCGGCCCGCGCCCGGGGCGCCCTCCTGTCGCTGGACGTGAACTACCGCACCGCCCTCTGGTCGCCGGAGGAAGCCCGGGCCTATCTCGAGCCCGTGCTGCGCCAGGTCGGGCTGCTGTTCGTGGGCGTCGAGGACGCGCGGCGGATCTTCCGCCTGACCGGCGAGCCCGAAGCGGTCGCGGCCGGACTGCGCGCCCTCGCGCCCGAGGCGGTCGTGGCGCTGACCCTCGGCGACCAAGGATCGGTGGTGCTGACCGACCGGCCGCGGCGCCCGACGCGGCTCTACAGCCTCGACGTCGTGGCCGACCGGGTCGGCGCCGGGGACGCGTTCGCGGCGGGCTTCCTGCACGGGTGGCTGACGACGGGCGACGCGCAGCGGGCGCAGGACCTCGGCACCGCGCTGGCGGCGCTCAAGTGTACGATGTGGGGTGACATCGCGGTGATCCGGCCCGGGGAGCTCGAGGAGCTACTGACCCAGCCGGACCCGCGTATCCGGCGGTAGACCCGCCTCGGAGCGGGTGAGAGGGGAGGGCCTCCGGTGACGACGAGCCGATACGTCTACCTCAATGGCGACCTGGTGCCGTACGCGGACGCGCGGATCCACGTGCAGTCCACCGCGGTGAAGTACGGCGGGTCGGTCTTCGAAGGGTTGCGCGCGTACTGGAACCCCGCCCACGAGGAGCTCTACGTGTTCCGGCTGAAGGAGCACATCGACCGGCTCTTCGCCTCGATGCGTCTCATGCGGATGGACCACTCGCTGACGCGCGAGGAGCTCACGCGGTCGATCCTCGACGTGCTCCGGAAGAACCACGTCCGGGAGGACGTTCACCTCCGGCAGACGGCGTTCCTCGACGGGGATGGGGATCTCGACGCGACGGGGCCCGTGGGCCTGGCCGTGGACGCCCGGCCGCGCAAGGCGACGACCAAGGTGGGCATCAGCGTGTGCGTGTCGTCCTGGACGCGCATCGCCGACGGCTCCATGCCGCCCCGCATCAAGTGCTCCGCCAACTACCAGAACGGGCGCCTCGCGACGCTCGAGGCGAAGGCGAACGGCTACGACAGCGCGCTGCTCCTCAACGGGCGCGGCAAGGTCGCCGAGGCCCCGGGGGCCTGCTGCTTCGTCGTGCGCGGAGGAGTCCCGGTCACCCCGCCGGTGACCGCGGACATCCTGGAGTCGGTGACCCGGACGACGCTCCTGGAGCTCTTCCGGACCGAGCTCGGCCAGGCGCCGACCGAGCGCGACGTCGATCGCACGGAGCTCTACGTGTCGGACGAGGCGTTCCTCTGCGGGAGCGGCTGGGAGATCACGCCCGTCCTCTCGATCGACCGGATGCCCCTTGGGAACGGTCGCGAGCCCGGTCCCTTGACGCAGGCGATCCAGGCCTGCTACTTCGCGGTGGTCCGCGGCGAGAAGCCCGCATATCGCGACTGGCTCACGCCCGTCCACGGGCGCTGAGATCCGGCCGTCCGCGTTCCGGGCGGGCGGCCGGCACCACTCCCTCCCGTACGAGCGCGGCGCCTTCGGGCCCCGCGCCGTGTCACCGTGACGTCGCGCCCGGTCGGGACGCGGCGCGCCATCTTGTGGGCGGCGGGGCCGGGCGCTACGATCTGACGTGTCCCCCGCCGAGACGCCTCGCACGCCGCCGCGACCAGACTCCCCGGACGACATCGCCCGGCGCGTCCTGGAAGGCCTCAATCCGGCCCAGATCCAGGCGGTCACCCACGATCAGGGCCCGCTCCTCATCGTCGCTGGCGCGGGGACCGGCAAGACCACCGTCCTCACGCGGCGCATCGCCTACCTGATCGCCTCACGCCGGGCGCGCCCGGAGGAGATCCTCGCGCTCACGTTCACGGACAAGGCCGCCCTCGAGATGGAGGAGCGCGTCGACGTCCTGGTGCCCTACGGTTACGCCGACGTTCGCATCTCGACCTTCCATGCCTTCGGTGACTGGCTCCTGCGGGAGCACGCGCTCGAGCTCGGGCTCACGCCGGCGTTCCGGGTGCTGAACCGCGCCGAGCAGGTCCTGTTCCTCCGGTCCCGGCTCTTCGACCTGCCTCTGGCCCACTTCCGGCCGCTCGGCGATCCGACGCGACACCTCCAGGCCCTCACGGGCCTCTTCGGGCGCGCCAAGGACGAGGACGTCGCGCCCGAGGCCTACCTGGCCCACGCGGAAACGCTCGTCGCCCAGGCCGCGGCCCATCCGGAGGACGCCGAGCGCGGAGACCTGGCGGCGCGCACGCTCGAGCTGGCCCGCGCCTACGCGGCGTACCGGGACCTGATGGCCCGCGAGGGCTTCGTGGACTTCGGCGATCAGATCTTCCTGGCCCTCCGCCTCCTCCGCGAGCGCCCGTACGTGGTCGCCAACTACCAGAAGCGATTCCGCTACGTCCTGGTCGACGAGTTCCAGGACACCAACCACGCGCAGTTCGAGCTGGTGAAGCTGCTCGTGGACCGGCATCGGAACGTGACGGTCGTGGGAGACGACGACCAGGCGATCTTCCGGTTCCGCGGCGCGTCGATGAGCAACATCCTGGGCTTCGATGCCACGTACCCGGACTCGCGCCGGGTGGTGCTCGTCCGGAACTACCGGTCGGGCCAGCGCCTGCTCGACGCCGCGCACCGGCTGATCAGACACAACGACCCGGAGCGGCTGGAATTCTCCCGGGGCATCGACAAGCGGCTGTTGGCGGAGAGACCGGGGCCGGACCCCGATTACCGGTCGTACGAGACCGTCACCCAGGAAGCCGAAGCCGTCGCGCAGCGAGTCGAGTCCGAGGTCGAGGCAGGCCGACGCGCCTATCGGGACTTCGCGATCCTGGTGCGCGCCAACGCCGACGCCGATCCCTTCCTGCGGTCGCTCAACATGCGCGGGATCCCCTGGACCTTCTCCGGCAACCAGGGGCTCTATGGCCGGCCCGAGGTCCGGCTCTGCATCGCGCTTCTGCGCGTGATCGCGCGCCCGGACGATTCGGTGAGCCTCCACCACCTGGCGGCGTCCTGGCTCTTCGCGGTGCCGGCGGTCGATCTCGCGCGATGCGGGGTGCACGCGGACCGCCGGAACCGCTGGCTCTTCGACGTGCTCCGCGGCCTCGACGAGACCCCCGAGCTCCGCGCCGCCCTCTCCCCGGAGGGCGCTCAGGCGATCGCCCGGCTGGTGAAGGAGCTCGAGCGCTTCATGGGGCTCGCGGCGGAGCTCGGCACCGGAGAGCTGCTCTACCAGTTCCTCACGGACAGCGGCTGGCTCGGGCGGATGTCGCGGGCGAGCAGCGCGCGCGAGGAGGCCGAGGTCCAGAACATCGCGCGCTTCTTCCGCCGCGTGCAGGACGCGACCCGGGTCCTGCCGCGCGACCACGTCCGCGAGTTCGTGGACCATCTCGACGCCCTCATCGACGCCGGCGAGGATCCGGCGGTGGCCGAGGCGGACATCGATGCACCGGCTGTTCGGATTCTCACGGTGCACAAGGCCAAGGGGCTCGAGTTTCCGGTGGTCTTCGTCGTGGGACTGGTCCAGGGACGGTTTCCGTGGCCGAGCCGCGGCGACGTGCTCGAGCTGCCCGAGGCCCTCCTGCGGGACCGGCCGTCGCCGGGCGACTTCCGGCTCCAGGAGGAGCGACGACTGTTCTACGTCGCGATGACCCGCGCGAAGGAGGCCCTCCATCTGACGTCGGCGCAGGACTACGGAGGTCGGCGCACCCGGAAGCCCAGCCAGTTCGTCTTGGAGGCGCTCGACTTGCCCCGAGACGCCGCGCGGCCGGTGAAGGTCACCCCGCAGGAGGAGCTCCGCGCCTTCGCCCCGCCCGCCGACGCCGGCGGCGAGGGCGATCCGCGCTTGCCGCCGGACGCCGTGCTCGACCTGAGCCACCGGCAGGTGGACGACTACGAGACTTGCCCGCTCAAGTACCGCTACGTCCACGTCCTGCGGGTGCCGATCCGCCGCCACCACACCGTGGTGTACGGCGAGACGCTCCACCGTGTCGTCGAGCACTACCTGCGGCGGCGTGCCGCCGGGCTCTACACGTCCCTCGAGGACCTCCTCGACACCTACGAGCGCGAGTGGCGCAACGAGGGGTTCCTCACGTGGGCGCACGAGGCCGCGCGTCACGATGCGGGCCGCGAGGCGGTCCGGCGGTTCTGGCACGAGGAGGAAGCGGCCGGCACCCGGCCCACGTACGTCGAGCGCGAGTTCGGTGTGAGCCTGGCGGACGTGGGCGGGCCCGCGCGGATCCGTGGACGGTGGGACCGCGTCGACGAGACGGAAGAGGGCGCCGTGATCGTGGACTACAAGTCGTCCGACGTCCGGGAGGCGGAGCGCGCCGACGTGCGGGCCGCGGACAGCCTCCAGCTCCAGATCTACGCCCTGGTGTGGCGCGCGCTGAACGGCCGTCTTCCCGCGCGGGTCGAGCTCAGGTTCCTGGAGTCAGGAGTGGTAGGCCGTCACACGCCGACGGATGAGGATGCCGAGCGCGCGCGCGCGGCGATCCAGGCCGCCGCCGCAGGCATTCGCGCGCGGCGCTTCGCGGCGACGCCGTCGTACCAGGTCTGCCGCTACTGCGCCTACCGCCAGATCTGTCCGGACACGGCGAGCCGCGACGTCTGACCGAGCAGGGGACGGGGGAGCGCCGCCGACACCCCGGTCGCCGGACGCGGCCGGTGTTCAGCTGGCGAGCGGAGTCTGGCGGTGGAGCCGCATCGGCCGCAGCTCGCGGAGCTTGGTCCGCTGCTCCGGCGTCAGCACGCGGGCGACCTCCTGAAGCATGCGCACCCGCGCCTCCAGGACCCGGCCCGCCAGCTCTCGGGCCTCGTCGGTTTTCGCGGCGAGCGTGGCGTCATCCACCTCCGCGAGAGCCATGTCGCGGAGCGCGCGGCGCGCCTCGCGCAGTGCGTTGGCCATGCCCCGCGTCGATTCCCGGTGCCGGGTGTGAATCTCCCGGATGGCCGTGACCTGATCCTCGGACAACCCCAACTGTTCCTGGAGGGCGCGGCGCTCGATCGGCGCGACGCGACGCCCGACCGCGGCCTCGCTGGGCACGCTGCCGGACGCCAGGATCACCAGGCCGGTGAGGATGCCCGCCACCGGCCATTTCGCGTGTCGATTCGTCATCTCTCGGCCTCCCCGCGCGGGCCCGGGCCCGCTCCGTGCTCTGCTGCTCGCAGCCGGGTTGGACGGGGGAAGTCATTCCGGCGTTCACTGCTCCGCGAGGCCCGCCGGGCCCGGCGTTTGCCTCGGAGACGTTCGGCTAGAGGGACAGCGCGGCGCCCGCGGCCACCCAGGCCGGAGGCTGGCCGCGGCGGAACACCTTGACGCGCGCCGCGCCCCGCACGGTGGCCCGCTCGCCCTCCACGCGGACCATCGTCCCTTCCTCGATCGCCACGACGTGGTTGTCCCGCACGACGTGATACTCGGCGATCCGCATGCAGACGCAGCGGGCGAGGGGTCGCACGATCCCGGGGGGTGGCTGCCTTGACGGCCTCGGCGCGGTCGGCGTAGGGTGACGGCGCGAATCGACGGCCTCGATCGAGTAACGCATCGGGGCGGGAGGTGTCAGATGGCGGAGAGCATCCGGCGAGTTCAGTACTTCTACGTCATGGCGCCCGACAAGCCCGGCGAGGGCGCCCGCGCGCTCGACACGCTCCGGAATGCCGGCGTCAACCTCCTCGCGTTCTCCGGGTTTCCGGCGGGCAAGCGTGCCCAGCTCGACTTCGTGCCCGAGAACCCGGCCGAGTTCCGCGCCGTCGCCCGGAAAGCCAAGTGGAAGGTGACCGGGCCCAAGGTCGGCTTCCTGATCGAGGGGGACGACCGGACCGGCGTGATGGCGGACATTTACGCGAAGCTCGCGGCCGTCAGGATCAATATCGTCGCCAGCGACGCCGTCGTGGCGGGCGCCGGGCGCTTCGGCGCCATTCTCTGGGTGAAGCCGCGGGACGTGGCCCGGACCGCCAAAGTCCTCGGCGCCGCCTGACCGGCGGTGGCGGCGGACCTGCGATGGGCACGCCTCCACCGAGCCGCCGCGCCGTTCTGGTGGGCGATCAGGGGGCCGACGCCGACTGTCCACTTGTTGAGGGCTCATTCCTGCCGACGCCCGCCGAATAGCCGTGTCGGAGCCCCCGTCGAAGGGGCAACACAAGCCGGCACGGCAGGCGAGTGCCGAAGGAGGGCCAACAGATGAAGCGCACGAAGAAGGGCATCGCGGGGGTTCTGATCGCGGGGCTCCTCTTGGCGACCCTCGCCGTGATGCCCCGAGTCGCCGAGGCGGGTGGCCGTCACTGGCACCATCATCACCACGGCCATCGTCCCTTCTGGGGCGGTCTGGTGGTGGGCACGGTGACCGGGGTCGTGGTGGGCAGCATTCTTGCGCCTCGTGTGTATGCGGCGCCGCCGGTGGTGTACCGACCGGTGCCGGTAGTGGTCCAGCCCGTACCGGTCGTCGTGCAGCCCGCTCCCGTCTGCTCGAGCCAGTGGGTCCCCACCTACTGGAACGGTGTCCAGTGGGTGCCCGGCTACTGGGCGCAGGCCTGCCGGTAGACCCCGCCTGCTACTCCGACCGACACGGGCCCGGGCCACGAACCCGGGCCCGAGTTTTTTGGGCCCCGGCGCGGAGGCGCTGCCGGTAGGCTGACAGCATGAGATTCTCGCTGCCGGGCCGGGTGCGGCTCGCCGCCTGTCCGACTCCGATCGAGCCGCTCCCGCGTCTCGGTCACGCGCTCGGCCTGGAGCTCTCCGTCAAACGAGACGACCTCACCGGGTTCGCCGAGAGCGGAAACAAGGCGCGCAAGCTCGAGTTCCTCGTGTACGACGCCCTGGAGCAGGGCGCGGACACCCTGATCACCGTCGGGGCCCTCCAGTCGAACTGCGCGCGGGCGACGGCGGCGGTCGCGGCCCGCCTCGGGCTCGGCTGCGTCCTGGGCCTTCGGGGAGCAGCCCCCGACGTGCCGGACGGGAACCTCTTCCTGGCGCGGCTCTTCGGCGCGCGCGCCGTCTTCGTGCCGCCCGACGCGGTGGACCGCCCCGACGCGCTCTTCACGCGGCTGGCGGAGGACGTGCGGCACGCCGGCGGTCGTCCGTACATCATCCCGGAGTCGGGATCCAACGAGCTGGGGGCGCTCGGCTACGCGGCGGCCGTGGAAGAGCTCCAGGGGCAGATCGCGGCCGGGCTCACGGCGCCCCCGGATGCGATCGTCGTGGCGTCGTGGAGCGGCGGGTGCCTGGCCGGTCTCTACCTGGGGAAGGCGCTGTACGGCCTCCGCGCCGAGATCTGGGGTGTGCCCGTGCAGTTCGACGCCGAGACGATTCGCGCGGCAGTGTGGGCCACCGTGCAGAAGTCGGCGGCGCGAATCGGCGCCGACATCGACCTGGATCGCGGCGCCATCCGCCTGCTGGACGGCTACCAGGGTGACGGGCGTGCCGGAGTGCGCCCCGAGGAGCTCGCGGTCGTGACCCGGGTCGCGCGCGCCGGCCTCCTGCTGGATCCCGTGTACACGGCCAAGGCCTTCCTCGCGCTGGAGGACACCGCGCGCCGCCAGCCCGGTCTCCTCGGCCGGCGCGTCCTGTTCCTTCACACGGGTGGGGGCTTCGGAGTGTTCCCGTACCGTGATCGCCTGACTCGCCTCGTCGAGGACGGCGTCCCGCCCGCCTGACCGCGCGGTCCGATGCCCGACGAAGTCCGCATCCACCCCGCGGAGCTGCAGGAGTTCACGAAGGCCGTCTTCATCGCGGCCGGGCTCCCCTCCGAGGACGCGGCCCTCGAGGCGGAGGTCCTCGTGTGGGCGAACCTGCGCGCCGTGGACTCCCACGGGGTCCTGCGCATCCCGTGGTACCTCGAGCTCATGGACAAGGGGGACATCAATCCGCGCCCCACGATCCGCGTGGAAAGGGAGACGGCGGCGACGGTGGTCTTCGACGGCGACCGCGCCTTCGGCCCGGTGGTGACGATGCTGGCGATGCGGCGGGCGATCGAGAAGGCGCGCGCGGCCGGCATCGGGTGGGCCGTGATCCGCAATACCACGCATCAGGGCGCGATGGCCTACTACGCCCTGATGGCCGTCGAGGCTGCCATGGCGGGCATCGCGATCGTCTGCAGCCCGCCCAACATGGCGCCCCACGGGGCGCGCGCGGCGGGCGTGCACAACAGCCCGATCTCCATCGCGGTGCCGGCGGGCCGGCATCGGCGACTCTGCCTGGACATGGCGACGAGCGTGGCCGCCGGCGGCAAGCTGAGCCTCGCCCGGGACAAGGGCGTGGCGCTGCCCGCCGGCTGGGCTCTCGACGAAACCGGCCAGCCCACCACCGACGCGCATCGCGCGAAGATCCTCGTCCCGTTCGGAGGGCCGAAGGGCTCTGGCCTCGCCATGATGTTCGAGACGCTCACGAGCTTGATGGTGGGAAACCCGCTCCTCGGCCCGGCCTTGTCCCATGCGCCCGGCGCGGGCCGCCACCGACAGAACAGCGTCGTCGCCGCGCTCGATATCGCCGCCTTCACCGACGTCGCCGCGTACCGCGCCGAGGTGGACCGGCTCATCGACGGTCTGAAGGCCTTGCCGCCCGCGGAGGGCGTGCGCGAGGTCATGGCGCCGGGCGAGCCGGAAGACCGCGCCGCCGACGAGCGGGGTCGGCTGGGAATTCCGCTCCCGCCCGGCACGGTCGCGAACCTGCGGGCGGCGGCGACGCGCTTCGGACTGCCGCTGCCCCGGGGCCTCTGAGCCGGCGCCCCGCGTCACACCCTCCGCAACCCGGCTTGGCGCTCGTCCTGGCGCGCGGTACACTCCGGGCTCGTGGAGCCCTACGCTGAGATCCCCGCGCCCGCTCTCAAGCGCCGCATCGACGCGGGCGACGCGCCGACGATCCTCGACGTCCGCGAGCCGTGGGAGCACGAGATCGTCGCGATTCCCGGCGCGCGGCTCATCCCGATGGACCAGCTGCCGGGGCACGTCGCCGAGCTGGCCGGCGAGCGGGAGATCGTCGTGCACTGTCACCACGGGCAGCGCTCCGCGGCGGTCGTCCAGTGGCTGCGCCGCCAGGGCATCCCGGCCGTGAACCTGCGCGGCGGCATCGACGCGTGGGCCGTCGAGGTGGACCCGGCCCTGCGTCGGTACTAGCTCCGCGTGTCTGCGCTCCACGTCGCCCGCGAGCACGGCGTCACGCGCCTCACGCTCGACCGTCCCCCCCTCAACGTTCTCGCGCCCGACCTGATCGAGGCCATCGGGGCCGAATGCCGGGCCCTCGCGTCCGACCCCGACGTGCGGGTCGTCGTGTTGGCGGGGGCCGGTCGGGCGTTCTCGGCGGGGGTCGACGTGGGGGTCATGCGGGATCTCGACGTGACCGGGGCGCGGGCCTTCATCGACAGGCTCCGGGCGACGATCCGGGCGCTGGAGGAGGTGCCGGTGCCCACGATCGCGAGGCTGCATGGCCACGTCCTCGGCGGCGCTCTCGAGCTCACGTTGGCGTGCGATCTCCGGATCGCGGCCGACTCGTGCCGGTTGGGGATGCCCGAGATCACGGTCGGGATCCCGTCGGTCATCCAGGCCGCGCTCCTCCCGGGTTTGGTGGGCTGGGGCCGCACGATCGAGCTCCTGCTCGGCGGTCAGCCGGTCGAGGCGCGCGAGGCCGAGCGCTGGGGGCTCGTGAACCGGGCGGTCGACGAGTCCCGGCTCGATGGCGAGGTGGAGGCCTGGGTCGCCCGGCTCCGCGCGCTCCCTCCCGATGCCGTGCGACTCCAGAAAGCGCTCCTCACGCGCTGGCGTCGCGTCGACGTGGACACGGCGGTCGCCCTCTCGACGGACGTCTTCGCGCGCGCGTATGCGACCGGTGAGCCGAAGCGCGCGATGCAGGCCTTCCTCGACCGGCGTCACGCGAGCGCCTGACGCGAGCGGAGCCATGGACAGCCGGCCCCCCCTCGCCGTGCTCTCGGGCACGCGGGTGCTCAGCTTCACGCAGTTTCTCCTGGGTCCGTCCGGCGTCCAGTTCATCGCGGACCTCGGCGCGGACGTGATCAAGATCGAGCCCCCCGGGGGGACGCTCTGGGAGCGCAACTGGGCGGGCAGCGACCTCTACCTGAACGGAGTCAGCACGTTCTTCCTGTCGACGCATCGCAACCAGCGGAGCCTCTCCCTCGACCTGAAGCACCCGGAGGGACACGTGATCGCCCGCCGCCTGGTCGAGGGCGCCGACGTGCTGGTCCAAAACTTCCGGCCGGGCGTGATGGATCGCCTCGGGCTCGGCTGGGAGACGGTTCGGGCCTGGAACCCGCGGCTCGTCTACGTCTCGGCGTCGGGCTACGGCGAGTCGAGCCCGCACCGCGATCGCCCGGGGCAGGATCTCCTGCTCCAGGCCCTCTCGGGGCTCGCCAGCATCTCGGGCCGCGCGGGCCAGCCACCGACCCCCGTCGGCACCGCCGTCGTCGACCAGCACGGCGCCACGCTCTTGGCCATGGGCGTTCTGGCCGCGCTCGTGGAGCGCGCGCGCACCGGCCGGGGGCTGCACGTCGAGGTGAGCATGCTGCGGGCGGCGTTCGATC
Organism: Candidatus Rokuibacteriota bacterium; assembly: GCA_044867785.1. Classification (GTDB taxonomy): domain Bacteria; phylum Methylomirabilota; class Methylomirabilia; order Rokubacteriales; family DASRDR01; genus DASRDR01. Next base: position 45,095 of record JBIOVM010000085.1, read on the forward strand.
TTCAGCTGGAGATCGTCACGTACTTCCTGAACGGGGCGCGGCTCGAGAAGAGCCCCACCAGCCTGGCCAGCATGTTCCATCCCGGGCCCTACGGCTGCTACGAGACCCGGGACGGCTGGCTGGTGCTGTCGATGTCGCCGCTCAAGACGCTCCAGGCGGCGCTGGACCTGCCGGGGCTGGCGCCCTACGCGGAGGTACCCTACAACTTCGCGGCCCGCGAGGAGATCGCCCGCGTGCTCGAACCCGTGATGAAGACCCGGACGACGCAGGAGTGGCTCGACCTCCTGGTGCCTCGCGGGGTGTGGGTCGCGCCGATCCGGACGCACGCCGAGGCGTTCGCCGACCCGGTGGTCCAGGCCGCCGACGCGGTGGACGAGGTCGACCATCCCGTGGCCGGGCGGGTGCGCCTCCTCCGCTTTCCCCTCGAGTTCTCCTCGGGGCGGGCCGCGATTCGCCGCCCGCCGCCCATGCCCGGCCAGCATGCGGACGAGATCCTGCGCGAGCTCGGGTACGCGGAGGCGGACATCCGGCGCCTGCGCGCCGGGCAGGTCGTCTGAGCCGCGAGGTGAGCGCGCCGGGCTCGTCGGGCACGCCGCGGAGCGCCCTGGTCACCGGCGCGGGAACGGGCATCGGCCGCGCCATCGCGCTCAGGCTGGCGCGCGACGGATGGGCGGTCGCAGTCAACGACGTCGAGCCCGACCGCGCCGACGCCGTCGCGGCCGAAGTCATGGCGCTGGGCGTCCGCGGGGTGGCTGTCGTGGCCGACGTCGGCGACCGGGAGGCGGCTCGGCGCATGGTCGCCGAGACGATGGCGACGCTCGGCGCCGTCGACCTCCTGGTGAACAACGCCGGCGTCTGTCGCCTCGGTGCCCTGGCCGAGTTCTCCGAGGCGGACTGGCGCGCGACGTTTCGGGTCAACGTCGACGGCGTCTTCTTCTGCTGCCAGGCGGCGTTGCCCCACATGCTCGCGCGGGGGCACGGCAGCATCATCAACCTCGCATCTTGGAGCGGGAAAGCCGGCGCCCCCTACTTCGGCCCCTACTGCGCCTCGAAGTTCGCCGTCATCGGGTTGACTCAATCCCTGGCGAAGGAGGTCGCGGCGCAGGGCATCCGGGTGAACGCCGTCTGCCCCGGCATCGTGGCCGGCACCGAGATGCGGGCGCACGTCGACGCCGAGTCGCGCGCTCTCGGCCGCCCGACCTCGACCGACCGGGTAGGTTGGATCCCGATGGGGCGGCTCGCCGAGCCGGAGGACGTCGCCGGCGTGGTGGCCTTCCTCGTGTCCGACGACGCGCGCTACATGACCGGTCAGGCGGTGAACGTCACCGGCGGGCTCTGGATGCACTGAACACGTCCCCCCATTGACAATCTTCGGAACGGTCCCCTAGAGTCCGCTCAGAGACCCCGCGAAGCTCGTCGGCCCGCGTGTCGGCGCCGATGGAACGCCGGTGCGTCGACCCGGACCGGCGTGGGCGGCATCGTGATGACCGTCACCCGCTGAAGGAGGCGCAGCATGACGAGGCTCCGAGCCGATGCGTTCCGGACGCTCGCGGCGCTGGCCGCGGTGGCGTGGCTTTGCCTGCTCGCCGGGCCCGCCCTGGCGGCCGGCAAGCTGTCGATCGCCTACATGCCCCATCCGATCCACGAGCAGCAGATGAAGTGGATGAAGAAGTGGGGCGAGATGAAGGGCGTGGAGATCAAGCCCACCCCGATCTCCTACGAGGTCTACGTCGAGAAGCTCACGGCGAGCTTCCTCGCGAAGTCCCAGGAATACGACATCATCTGGCACAACGACGACTGGGGCCAGCTGTGGGGCGCGTTCATGGAGCCGGTCGAGGACCTCAAGATCCTCTCCGCCATGGACCGCAAGGTGCTGGTGGACCCGGCCATGCTGTGGAAGCAGCCGGACGGCAAGCGCGCCGCCACTGCGGTGCCGTTCAACGAGACGCTCGGCGTCTTCTTCTACCGCAAGGACCTCATCAGCGAGGCCGAGTATCCGAAGACCTGGGCGGACCTCGTGCGCGTGTCCCAGAAGCTCCAGAAGGAGGGGAAGATCAAGTGGGGGTTCGTGGGCGGGCTGAAGTACCCGCACACGTGGTTCACCCTGCTCTGGTCGATGTGGACCAACGACTGCGACCTGTTCTCGCCGTACAACGAGCGCGACAACGAGGTCCTCGCGAAGAACGACTGGAAGAGCATGCTGGGCGAGAAGTGCGCGCGCGAGGCCATGGAGTTCTGGTGGGATAACATCCATACCCACAAGATCTCGCCCCCGGCGCTGGTGAGCTACACCCGGACGGAGGCCGACGGAATCTTCATGGCCGGCGAGTCGTTCATGACGATGAACGACACCCCGCTCTACGGGAAGTACAACGACCCGGCCGCGTCCAAGGTCGCCGGGAAGGTCGCGATGGGCAAGTTCCCGCTCGGCCCCAGCTCGACCAAGAAGGGCCTCGCCTGGCGCGCCGCGTGGTTCTGGGCCGTCCCGAAGGCGATCGCTCCGGAGCAGAAGAAGCTGGCGAAGGAGCTCCTCACGTGGATGGGCGAGACCGACGAGGTCCAGCGGGACATCTTCAAGGCCACCGCGGGCATCCCGCCGATCACGAAGGTGCAGCAGGCCCTCGCGAAGGAAGAGCCTCTGTTCGCCCAGATGAAGGCGACCCTGATCGACGCGCCGTACCACATCGTGCCGGCCTACTACTTCAAGCAGTGGCCGGAGGTGCACGCGACGTTCTCGGACGTGGCGTCGAAGGCTCTCATCGGCAAGCGCGAGGACATCGGGAAAGTCCTGTCGGAAGGCGCGCAGAAGCTGTCCGAGATCATGAGGAAGTAGGCGTTCGTGAACCGGCCCGATCGCGCGGGCGCGGAGGACACGACGGCGGAGCGCCGGCGGCTCTCGCCCTGATCCGCGCGTGACCGAAGTTCACACGGACACCCTGAGGCGCGGCGGCCCGCCGGGCGGCGAGGCCGCCGCGTCCTTGTTCCGGCAGCGGCGGCGCTTCACGCTGACGCTCATCGCGCCGGCCGCCCTCATCCTCCTCGTGTTCCAGGTCCTGCCCATCCTGATGGGCGTGGACGCGAGCCTCCGGCGGTTCTCCCTGACCGACGAGGAGCACCCCTTCATCGGGCTGCGCAACTTCAAGCGCATCCTCGCCGACGCGCAGTTCCTGGGAGTCGTCCTTCCCAACACCTTTTTCTTCATGCTGGCGTCGGTGGCGGGCGGCGTGGTGCTCGGCCTCGCGATCGCGATGCTGCTGAACCGGCCGTTCCCGGGCCGCACCGTGGTGCGGACCCTGTTCGTCTTCCCGCTCATGGTCGCGCCGGTGGTCGCGTCGATCATGATCGCGTGGATCTTCAACGACCAGTTCGGGATCGCCAACGTGGTCGTCACGGCGCTCGGCTTCTCGCCAGTGGCCTGGCTGGTGAGCCCGTGGCTCGGGCTCTCGATCGTCGTCCTGACCGACGTCTGGCTGCAGACGCCGTTCTACGTGCTCATCATCCTGGCCGCCCTCGAGACCCTGCCGCGCGAGCCCTTCGAGGCCGCGCGCGTCGACGGTGCGAACGCCTGGCAGGTCTTCCGCAACGTCACCCTGCCGCTGCTGCGTCCGGTGCTGCTGGTCGCGATCGTGATCCGGTCGATCGACGCGTTCCGCGTCTTCGACACGGTGTGGACCATCACGAAGGGGGAGCCGGGCCGGGCCACCGAGGTCTTCAGCATCTACGCGTACAAGGAAGCGTTCGTCTTCCTGAACTTCGACCGGGGAGCGGCCGCCTCGCTGATCGGCGCGGCGATCATCATGGTCGTGGGCGTGGTGCTTTACTGGGGCCTCCGCCGGATCACCGAGGTGTCGCGGTGAGGGCCCGGGGGCCGGCCGGCGGGGCCCTCGCGAGGGGATGGCGGCAGGCGTTCGTCGGCCTGGCGCTGGCCGGCGTCCTCGGCCTCTTCCTCTTCCCGGTGTTCTGGCTGACGCTCACCGCCCTCCGTCCGGAGTCCGAGGTGTTCTACGTGCACCGCGGCACTCATATCACGCTGGCCAACTTCCTGAAAGCCTGGCAGTCGCCGAAGATCCAGGAGTCGTTCCTGAACAGCGCGGTGCTGGCCGTCCTGGCGACGGTGTTCTCGCTCCAGATCACCGTGATGAGCGGCTACATGCTGTCCCGGTTCAAGGGCGCGACGAACAAGGTCTGGTTCACCGCCATCTACCTGTTCCGCACCGTGCCCTACATCACCTGGGTGATGCCGCTCTACCTGCTGACCCAGTCGCTCGGGCTCTACGACACCTACCTCGGGCTGCTGCTCCCCCACGTGGCGGTGCACATTTGCTTCTTCAGCTGGGTGATGAAGGGGTTCTTCGACGGCGTGGAGCCCGAGCTCGAGCAGGCCGCCTATCTCGACGGGTGCTCGCACTGGGGCGCGTTCCTGCGGATCATCCTGCCGCAGGCCTTGCCGGGTATCATGGCGCTCGGGATCCTGTGCTGGCTGTTCACGTGGAACGAGTTTCTGTTCGCCCTGATCCTGACGGGAAGCCAGACGCCGCTCCTCACGGTGACCATGGCGCAGTTCGTCCACGAGCTGGGCGTCGAGTGGCACCTCATGAGCGCCACGGCCGTGATGGCCATGATCCCGGCGCTCTTGGTGACTCTCTTCGCCCAGCGGTACGTGGTCTCGGGGCTCCGGCTGTGACGGGGTCAGCGTGCGCCGTCCGGACACCGGCCCGCGCGACTCGTCCCGACCGCGAAGTCTGATCCGGGGAGGAAGGCATGACGACGGCGATGGCGGCGCTGCCGGTCGGGAAGCGCGTCGAGGTGCGCAAGACGGTCGGCGAGACCGACGTGTACCTCTTCGCGGGCATCTCGGGCGATTTCAGCCCGAACCACGTCGACGAGGAGTACATGAAGGCGACGAAGTACGGGCGCCGCATCGCGCATGGCGCCCTGATGGTCGCGTACATGTCGCAGGCGTCGACCAAGATGTGTGCCGGGCTGCCGGGCACGATCGTGTCCTACGGCTACGACCGGATCCGCTTCCCCGGAGCGGTGTTCATCGGCGACACCGTGACGGTGGCCTACGAGATCGCCGAGCGAGACGAGGCGGCGCGCAAGACGTTCGCTCGCGTGACCGTGACGAACCAGCGGGGCCAGGTGGTGGCCGCCGCCACCCACATCCTGAAGATCGTGGACGCGTAGGCCGGGCGTCGGCGCGCCGAGACAGCGAAGGAGAGGAAGCGATGGGAGCAAGGCGCTCGACGGCGTCCGACGCCCCCCGGACCGCGCTCCCGGCGACCGACCTCCAGCCCGAGCAGACGATCATGCCGTGGAAGGCGTCGAGCTCGACCCGGCCACCGGGCCGAGCGAGCTCGGGTCGCCGCTCATCATCCAGTGGCGTGGCGGCGCCTGCCGCGTCGGCTGGCCGTTCGGCCTGGCGGCGATGGACGTGCTCGACCCCCTTGCCCGAGCAGAGCGATCGAAAGTGACGCGGCGTCCGCGGTGGTGACCGACGAGCTGACGCGAGAGGCCCAGGCGCGCCTGCTGGCGCGCGTGGACGCCACCGCCGCGGCGCCTCCCGACGGCTTCCCGCACGCGGCGGACCCCGCCACCGGACGCTGGGCCGCCAAGCCCGGAGGGGCGTGGACCGACGGGTTCTGGGTCGGGCTCCTGTGGCTCGCTCACGCGGCCACGGGCGCGCCCCGCTACCGCCGCTGGGGACTCGAGTGGGCGGAGCGGCTCCGCGGCCGCGAGCGGCAGTCGAGCCACGACATCGGGTTCCTCTTCCAGTACGGGGCCGTGCTGGGCTGGCGGACGGTCCGGGAGCCCGTCCTTCGCGACCTCGGACTGGCCGCCGCCGATCGCCTGGTGGCGATGTGGCATCCGCGCGCCCGGGTGATCCCCGTCGGCTCCCACGCCGAGGTCTCGTCGGGCCTGGACGACGTCACGATCGATTGCCTGATGAACCTCCAGGTCCTCTGGTGGGCCGCGTCGGAGACGGGCGATGCTCGCTACCGGGACGTGGCGCTGGCGCACGCCGAGCGGACCGCGGCCTGGCACGTCCGACCCGACGGCTCCTGCTACCAATCCGTGCACTTCCATCCGGACACCGGCGCGCCGTACAAGAAGCACACGCACCAGGGCTATTCCGCGGAGGGCTGCTGGGCGCGCGGTCTCGGCTGGTGCGCCTACGGGTTCCTCGAGGCCCATCGCGCGACCGGACGCGGCGACTTCCTCGACATCGCCCGCCGCGCCCTCGACTATCACGCCCGCCGGAGCCCCGAGGATCCGGTGACGTTCAACGACTACGACGATCCCCGAATCCCGGGGGCGCCACGGGACACCTCGGCGGCGGCGATCCTCGCCTCGGCGGCGATCGAGACCGGACGCGTGAGCGGAGACGCACGCTTCCGCCGCGAGGGCGGCCGGCTGCTGGCCGGGCTGATCCGCGGCTATCTCACGCCGCTCGCCGCGGACGACGCGCGGCCGCCCGGCATGCTCCTTCACGGCTGCTACAACCTCTACAGCGGCGAGGCCCCCGACCACGAGCTGGTGTGGGGGGACTATTTTCTGCTGGAGGCCTTGCTGCGCTGGCACGGGTGGGCGTCCGCGTGAGCGAGCGCCCGCGGTCCCGGTCGGGCGCGGCGGCGGGCGCGCTCCGGTGATCCGGCTCGTCACGCTGGATTTCTGGCAGACGCTGTTCGCCGACACGCAGGACGGCTTGCATCGAGCGCATGCCCTGCGCCTCGAGGGCGTGCGGGCCAGCCTGGCCGAGGCCGGGCGCCTCTACTCTTCCGCCGAGCTGACGACGGCCGACACGCGGGCGGGCGCGGCGTTCGACGCCGTGTGGCGAGAGCAGCGCGACCTGGCGCCCGAGGAGCAGCTCCGGGTGTTCCTGGCGACGCTCGATCCCGAGCTGCCGGCCGCGCTCGATGCCGCGACGCTGGAGCGACTGGCCCGCGCCTACCAGGAGCCGGCCCTGACGCACCGGCCGCAGCTCGCGCGAGGTGCGGCGGACGCCGTCGCCGAGCTCCGGGCTCGCGGCTTCGCCCTCGGCCTGATCTCGAACACGGGCCGGACGCCGGGGCTCGTCCTCCGGCAACTCCTGGCCGACGCGGGCCTGCTCGAGCATTTCGCCGTGCTGGCCTTCTCCGACGAGCGGGGGGTCCGAAAGCCGGCGAGCGCGATGTTCGGGTGGGTGCTGGCGGCCGCCGCGATGAAGCCGGCCGGCGCGGTCCACGTGGGCGACGACGCCGTCGCCGACGTGGGCGGGGCCCGGAGCGCCGGGATGCGGGCGATCCACTTCGTGCCCGATGCGGCCGCGCCCGGCGCGGCCGCCGACGCGGTGCTGCGCGAGTTCGCCGAGCTCCCGGCTCTCGTGGCCCGGCTCGGCTGACGGAGCGCCTCAGCCGGGCGGGCCGGCTTGCCGGGGGGCGGGACCCATCCGACCCCCTCACGGGTTCCCGCCAAGGGGCAGTCGCACACGCAGACCTTCTCGACGGCGGGCGTCTACGAGTACATCTGCGGCCTGCACCCGGCGATGAAGGGGACCGTCGAGGTCAAGTAGGGCTCGCTCGTCCGTCCTTCGGTCGGTCGCTCCGCTTCGGCGGCACCCTCCCGGCGGGTCTTCGGTTGCCGGCATCGCGGCCGGGCGCTATGATGAAGCCCCGCACGGCGCCGAGGCCCGGCGAGCTTCCGTCCTCCGCCGGCCGAGAGGGAGACTCGACATGGACGTGTCCGAGCTGAGGAGCAAGATCCGGGACATCAAGGACTTCCCGACCGAGGGCATCCTCTTCAAGGACATCACCACCCTCCTGAAGGACCCCAAGGCCTTCAAGTGCGTCCTCGACGAGCTCGCCACCCGCTACATCCAGTCGGGCGTCGAGGTCGTCGTCGGGGTCGAGTCCCGCGGATTCATCTTCGGGGGCGCCCTGGCCCACGAGCTGGGCGCCGGGTTCGTCCCGGTCCGGAAGCTCGGCAAGCTTCCGGCCAAGACGATCGAGGTCGAGTACGAGCTGGAGTACGGTCGGGACGCCCTGGCCATGCACGAGGACGCGATCAACCCCGGGCAGCGTGTCTTGATCGTGGACGATCTCCTCGCGACGGGGGGGACGATGGCCGCGACCCTCCGGCTCGTCGAACAGAGCGGCGGCGTCGTGGTGGGGCTGGCCTTTCTGATCGAGCTGGCCTTCCTTCACGGTCGTGCGAAGCTGAAGTCGCACCCGGTGACGTCGCTGATCGTCTACGACTGACCGGGATCCCAGAGGGAGGCGGAAGACAGCCATGACAAGCATCATTCTCGCGTTCTGGGCGACCGTGACCCTGGCGATCGTCGTCGCGCCGGCGGCGGCCGGCACGCCCACCCCCGGCAGCTTCGAGGAGGCCGGGCGAATGGTCGACCAGCTGGCCGGCCGACTCGGGACCCTCGGCGCCGAGCTTGCCCAGCAGATCCAGCAGGGGATGCGCGGCCTGGGGACCCCGGGGCCCATGGGGCGGCCGATGAGCGAGCCGGGCGGGCGCCCGCTCATCACCATCATGCTGCACCACCGGAGCGAGCTCGGATTGACCCCGGAGCAGGTGACGCGGCTGGAGGCGCTCCGAGGGGAGTTCTCGCGGGAAGCCATCCGCCGGACCGCCGACATCCGCATCGCGGAGCTGGATCTGGCGACGCTGCTCGAGCAGGAGCCGACGGACCTGAGCAAGGTGGAGACGAAGGTGCGCGAGGTGGCGCAGCTCAGGGCCGACCTCCGGATCGCGCGCCTTCGGGCCATCGAGCAGGGGAAAGCGACGCTGACGCCGGACCAGCGGACCCGTCTCCAGACGCTGCTGAGCGGGATGCATCACGGGCCGGGCGGGACCTCGGCGCCGCGGCGCTCCGCCGATACCGGCGCGCTGCTCTAGGCGCGCCCGACGGGCTTCGATGGCGATCTCGAAGGTCGGCGTCGTCGGGTGCGGGCTCATGGGCGGCGGCATCGCCCAGGTCGTGGCGCAGGCGGGCTATGCGACCACGGTGGTCGAGGCGGACCGGGCGCTGCTGGATCGCGGCCTCGGCGGCATTCGCCGCAGCCTGGACGGGCTGGTCGACAAGGGACGGCTCGCCCCCGACGAGCGTGACCGCGTCCGCGCGCGGCTCGCGGGGACCGTGCGCCTCGACGACCTGGCGGAGGTCGACCTCGTGATCGAGGCGATCACCGAGAACCCGGCGATCAAGAAGGAGACGTTCGCGCGCCTCGACCGGATCTGCCCCGCCCATGCGCTCCTGGCGTCGAACACCTCGTCGTGCACCATCACCGAGCTGGCCACCGCCACGAAGCGGCCTGCGCAGGTCCTCGGCCTGCACTTCTTCAATCCCGCGCCGGTGATGAAGCTCGTCGAGGTGATCCGCACGATCCTCACCGGGGATCCGGCCTTCAAGACCGCCTGGGGGTTCGTCCAGTCGCTCGGCAAGACGCCGGTCGCGGTCCAGGACACCACCGGGTTCGTCGTCAACCGCCTCCTCGTGCCGTACTTGCTCGAGGCGATCCGTCTGCTGGAGTCGGGCGTGGCCTCGAAGGAGGACATCGACCAGGCGATGAAGCTCGGCTGCGGCTACCCGATGGGCCCGTTCACGCTGCTCGACCTGGTGGGCCTCGACACGACGCTCTACGTCGCCGAGGTGATGTTCCAGGAGTTCCGCGAAGCGCGCTTCGCCCCCCCGCCGCTGCTCCGGCGCATGGTCCTCGCCGGGCATCTCGGCAAGAAGAGCGGCAAGGGGTTCTACGACCATTCGCCCCGGTAGCCGGCCCAGGGGATGATCCGATGACCCGCGGGACCGTCCGAGTCGCCCCCGGCGCGGGCCGGCGCGACCTCCGGCGCTGGGCCAAGGCATCCCGGGGAGCGATGGTTCTCGGCCTCGCCGTCGTCGCGACGTCCGTCGTCGCGCAAGACAAGATCGACGGCAACCGCTACCAGAACCCCCGCTACGGGATCCAGATCGAGAAGCCGGCCCGGTGGCACTTCATCACCGCGACGATGATCATGGACATCGCCCGGAAGGCGGCCGGGATGCCGGCGCCGGGCGGCGACGTCGACCCGGTCAAGACCGCCGGGTTTGCGGTCATCGTGTCGAAGATCCCCGCACTCGGGCGGGACGCGGCGCCCCTGGTGGTGGTGCGCGTCGAGGACCTACCCAGGGCGCCGGCTGACATCGGCGAGACGTGCGAGCGTCTCCGGAGCGGGATGTCGGAGCCGGAGACCGTGGCGCCGACCCGCGTGGTGAGCGTCGAGGGTCGGCCGGCCGCCCGGCTCGACTTCAAGGGCTACGTGGACGGGGCGGCGGTCCGCGCCACCGCCTTGTGCACCTTCCAGGACCGCCGCGCGTTCGTCGTCGTGGGCCAGGCGCTCGCCGCCGAGTTCGACGCGGAGGCGAGCACGTTCGACGCGATCCTCCAGAGCTTCCGCCTGCGATGAGCCGGCCGGCCGCCACCGGCCGACGGCCGTCCCGTCGGACCCGTCCGTTCGACTCCGGCGGAGCCACGGGCGCTCCGTGAGCGTCGGACGGCCCGGAGCGGCGCCTCGCCGCCCCGGCCGGGAACGGAGCTAGCTCATGCATCTCTTCTACATCTCCGACGAGCAGCGGATGGTGATGGAGCTCGCCCGGTCGATCGCTCGGGAGAAGATCGCTCCCGTCGCGGCCCATCACGACGAGACGGAGACGTATCCCGAGGAGCCGATGCGCCTCCTGGCCGAGCAGGGCCTGATGGGCATCTGGATCCCGGAGGCTTACGGGGGCAGCGACGCGGGGGCGCTGGCGATCGCGCTCGTCGCGGAGGAGATCGCGTGGGCGTGCGCCGCGACGGCGACGAACTGGGGGGCGACGCCCCTCGGCGGCTACCCGATCCTCCTGGCGGGCACCGAGGACCAGAAGCGGCGCTACCTGCCGCGGATCGCCGCCGGGGCGCTGCTCGCGGCCTACTCGCTGTCCGAGCCGGACGCCGGCTCGGACGCGGCGAGTCTCCGCACCATCGCCGTGCGGAAGGGCGACCGGTACGTCCTCAACGGCACCAAGCTGTGGTGCTCCAACGGGTCGAACGCGGGCGTGATCACGCTGTTCGCCACCGTGGACCCCGGCAAGGGGCCCCGCGGGGTCACGGCGTTCCTCGTCGAGCCCGGCTTCCCGGGCTTCGCCGTCGGCAAGCAGGAGCGCAAGATGGGAATCCGTGCGTCCCCCACCGTCGCGCTCCATCTCCAGGATTGCGAGGTCCCGGCGGAGAACCGCCTCGGGGAGGAGGGCGAGGGTTTCCGGATCGCGATGCGGACGCTCGACTACACGCGGCCCATGACGGGCGCGACGGCGGTCGGCGTCGCCCAGGCCGCGCTCGACGCGGCGACGGCTTACGCGAAGGAGCGCCGACAGTTCGGCCAGCCGATCGCGGCGTTCCAGGCGATTCAGTTCATGCTCGCGGACATGGCCATGCAGGCCCACGGGGCGCGCCTCATGGTCCATCACGTGGCGAGCCTGGTCGATCGTGGCGTCGCGGGCACCGTGCTGGAAGCCTCGATGGCGAAGTGCTTCGCGGCCGACGCGGCGATGAAGGTCGCCACCGACGCCGTCCAGGTGTTCGGGGGCGTCGGCTACACGCGGGAGTTCCCCGTGGAGCGGTTCATGCGTGACGCCAAGATCATGCAGATCTACGAGGGCACGAACCAGATCCAGCGGCTCGTCATCGCGCGCGAGCTGCTCGGGCTTCGATAGCGGGCGCGGCCCCGCGACGGCGAGGGGCGAGCCCCCTCCCCGGTCCCCGGCAACCCGGAAATCGTCGCGATGGCCCCTCGCCGCCGGACTACAATCCTCGTCATGAACCGGAGCCCCGCTCCGAGCCTCGGCACCCGCCGCGGGACGTGATCGTGGGCGAGAACTCGTCCGGCGAGGCGTCCGTTCCCTTGGTGGCCGGCCCGGTGGCCGCCCAGCGGGCGCTCATCGAGCTGGCCGAGGTCGCCGGCGCGGGGGCGAGCCTCCCGGCGGTCCTCGAGCGCGTCGCGCGGGCGGCGGCGACCCTGGTCGCCGACGCGCTGGTCCACGTGTGGATCGCCAGCGAGGACGGGCGGGAGCTCCGGCTGGCCGTCGAGGTCGGAGGACGGCCGAGGTCGAGCGGGGTCGAGCTGCGCCGGGTCCTGCCGCTCGGCGAGGGCCTCCTCGGCGCGGTCGTGCGGACCGCGGAGCCCGTGATCGTGCCGTCGCTCGCGGAGGAGTCCCGTCTCGCGAACCCCGCCTGGGCCCGTGATCAGGGCGTCCGCTCGTTCGCCGGCGTCCGGCTGTCGCGCGGAGAGCAAGTGCTCGGCGCGCTGTGTCTCTTGACCTGGCGGCCGCACGTCTTCTCGCCGCTCGAGGTCGACCTCCTCCGCTCGTTCGGCGCCCATGCCGCGGTCGCCATCGAGGGCGCGGCGCTCCTCGAGATCGCCGCGAGCCGCCTGCGGCGCCTCGAGACGCTGCGCGAGATCGAGCGGGAGATCTCGGAGCAGCGTGATCCCGAGGCGCTGCTGGCCACCATCAGCCAGCGCGCCGTCGGGCTGCTGGACGCGGACGCCGGAGGCGTCTACCTCCTCGACGAGACCGGCGCGGTCCTTCGACCGCACGCGGCCTTCAACTGGCCGGAATGGATGCGGGAGACGTCGGTCGCGATGGGAGAGGGGCCGGTCGGTGCCACGGCGGCTCGGCGCGAAGGGATCCTCGTCGACGACGTCGCCGGCTCGCCGCCCGCGCCGGCGCCGTTCCGGGATCGGCATCGGGCCATGGCGACCCAACCCCTGATCGCCGGCGCCACGCTGCAGGGCGTGATCGCCGTCACCCGCGACAAGGCGGGCCGGCCGTTCACGGCGACCGACCTCGCGATCCTCGCCGACTTCGCCATCCAGGCGTCGATCGCCCTGGCGAACACGCGCCTCCTGCGCCTGGCGTCGGCCCGCGCGGAGCGCGTGAAGGTCGCGGCCCAAGTGGGGCAGATGCTGGCATCGACGCGGGACGCCGATCGGATGGTCGACCTCATCGCCGACAAGTGCCGCGAGATCCTGGGGGCGGAGGCGTTCGGCTTCTTCCGGCTCGACGGGAACGAACTGCACTACGCCCGGGGCTTCGGGCTCGACGACCGGTTCCACCGTATCGCGTTCGGCGAGGGGCTCGTCGGCAAGGCGGCGCTGGAACGCCGGGCGATAGTCTCCGCGGACGTCATGCAGGATCCGGCCATCGAGGTGTCGGCGGAGACCCGGGCCCGGATCGCCTCCCTGGGCCTGCGGGCGGTCGTGGCCGTGCCCCTCCTGACGACCGACCGGGTTCTCGGCGTCGTCGCGATCTACCACCCGACGGGGTACCGGCTCCCGACCGAGGACCGGGAGTTCCTCGAGACGCTGGCCGCGCACGCCGCCGTGTCCCTCGAGAACGCGCGACTCTTCGCCGAGACGCGGCGGCGTCAGGAGGAGGCCGAGACCCTCGCCGCCATCACGCGAACCCTGACCGCCTCCCTCGACCTCCGGACGGTGCTGTCCCGGGTCGCGGCGACCGTGCGCGAGCTCTTCGCCGCGGAAGGCGGCGCGATCGGCCTGGTCACCAAGCGCGGGCCGATGCGACTCGCCGCCCGCGTCGGCCTCGGCGCGGACACCCTGCGCGGGCTCGTCGTGGCCCCGGGCCAGGGCGTGACCGGCTGGGTGCTCCGCCACGGCCAAGCCTTCCACACGAGGGAGTACGCCCGCGACCCCCGCATCACGGAAACCATGATCCCCGAGATCGAACAGGCGGGGATCCGCGGGACGATGGCCGTGCCCGTCCGGCTGCAGGATGAGATCGTGGGGGTGCTCTACGCCTTCTGGAGCGAGCCCAAGACGCTGACGGCCGAGCAGATGAGCCTGGCGGCCGATCTGGCGGGCGTGGCAGCCCTCGCCGTGGCCAACGCCCGACTCTACGAGGAAGCCCGGGACCGCGAGGCCGAGGCGCGAGCGCTGTTCGAGGTCGGCCGGCTGATCAGCTCCACTCTGGACCCGGATCGGGTCTTCGAGCGGATCGTCGAGCGGGTCCTCGAGTTGATGAACGTCCGCGCGTGCGGGATCTTTCGACTCGATCCGGACGGGCTCCTCCGCTACGCGCGCGGATCCGGCCTCTCGCCGGAGTTCGTGCGCGAGATCGCCGTGCGTCCCGGGGACGGCACGTCGGGCCGGTCGGTCGCCGAGCGGCGGCCCGTCTGGACGGCCGAGATCCTCGAGACGGACTTGGTCGAGGATCCGGCCGTGCGCCGGCTGGTCGAGCACGAGGGCTACCGGGCCGTCCTGTCGGTGCCGATCCTGGCGCAGGGCGCGCCGTTCGGCTGTCTGGCGACCTACTGGTGGGAGCGCCACGAGCCCACGTCCGCCGAGGTCCAGACGCTGACCTCGCTCGCCACCCTCGCGGCCGTGGCGATCGAGAACGCGCGCCTGTACGACGCGACCCGCCGGCACGTCGAGCGGCTCGAGCGTCTGAGCCGCGTGAATCGCGCCGTGTCCGCGTCCCTGCGGCTGGACGACGTGCTCGACGAGATCGCCCGCGCGGCCGGAGCGCTGTGCGACGCGCCCCTCGCGACCGTTTGGCTCGCCGACGAGGCCGAGCGCGTCCTCGTGCGCCGGGCCTTCCACGGGGCGCCGGAGATCCGGGCCGAGATGCCCGACCGCCTCGCCTTCGGCCAGGGCGGCGTGGGACTGGTCGCCGAGCGGCGCCAGCCCCGGCTGAACGTCGCGGTCGACGGGAACGCCCAGATCGTGGCGCGCGACGCCCTTCTTCGTCACGGCATCCGTGCGTTCAGCGGGCTTCCGGTCATGCTGGGCGACCGGCTGCTGGGCATCCTGGCGGTGAGCGGCCGCGGCGACCGGCCGTTCGACGAGGCGGACGAGGCCCTCCTGCAGGCGCTGGTCGGCCAGGCCGCCGTGGCGATCCAGAACGCCCGCCTGTACGAGGACGCGCGCGCGCACGAGGTCGAGGCCACCCGCACGCTCGAAGAGCTCCGGCGCACCCAGGAGCAGCTCGTGCGGGTGGAGAAGCTCCGTGCCCTGGGCGAGATGGCGTCGGGCGTGGCGCACGATTTCAACAACGTGCTCGCCGTGATCCTGGGGCGGGTGCAGCTGCTCCAGCGCAAGCTCCAGGACCCGACCTTCCGGCGGTGGCTTGACATCGTGGAGCAAGCGGCGCTCGACGGCGCGCAGACGGTCCGGCAGATCCAGGAGTTCACGCGGGTGCGGCGCGACCAGCCGACCCAGACCGTCGACCTGAACCAGGCCGTCCGCGACGCGGTCGAGATGACGCGCGGCCGCTGGCAGGACGAGCCCCAGTCCCGGGGCGTCACGATCCGCCTCACGCTCGACCTGGGGGTCGTCCCGCCGGTGGATGGCCAGGCGCCGGAGCTGCGGGAGCTCCTGACGAACCTCGTCGTCAACGCGGCCGAGGCGCTCCCGCGCGGCGGGGAGATCCGGATCGCGACACGGCTCCGGGAGGGGTGGGTCGAGGTCACCGTGGCCGACACCGGCGTCGGCATGTCGGACTCGGTGCGCCGGCGGATTTTCGAGCCCTTCTTCTCGACCAAAGGGCCGAGCGGCCCCGGGCTCGGGCTCGCCATGGTCTACGGCATCGTGTCCCGGCACGGCGGGGAGATCGTGGTGGACACCGCCGAGGGCGTCGGCTCCACGTTCAGCATCCGCCTGCCCGTGGGCAGCGCGACGCATGCGCCGGAATCGGCCGCCCCGCAGGTGGGCCCCGACTCCGTGCGCGTGCTCGTCATCGACGACGAGCCGTTCGTCCGGGAGACGCTGGAGGAGATTCTGCGCCAGCAGCATCACGAGGTGGTGGCGGCCGACGACGGAGTGACCGGGCTCGCGCGGTTCCGGGCGGGTGCCTTCGACCTCGTGATGACCGACCTGGCGATGCCCGGCATGTCGGGCTGGCAGGTGGCGCGCGCCGTGAAGTCGGTGCGTCCGGAGGTGCCGGTGGTGCTGGTCA
This sequence comes from Candidatus Rokuibacteriota bacterium, assembly GCA_044867785.1. GTDB lineage: Bacteria > Methylomirabilota > Methylomirabilia > Rokubacteriales > DASRDR01 > DASRDR01. The sequence continues at coordinate 61,071 of JBIOVM010000085.1, forward strand.
CCGGCTGGGGGGTCGAGGTCGAAGTCGACGAGCTGCAGGCGCACGGCGTGGATCGGGTGATGACGAAACCGTTCCGGTTCGAGGACGTTCAGGAAGTCGTCGCGAGTTTCCGGGGGCCCGGCGAGCTCGGCGAGCCCTCGCCGTGGAAGGGGGCCACCTCATGAGCAGTCCCGTGATCGTCGAGGCCATCCGCGCGCTGATCGAGCGGCGCGACCTGACGCGGCTGGAGGCGGCGGCCGCCATGGAAGCGCTCATGTCGGGGGCGGCCACCTCCGTGCAAGTCGCGGCGTTCCTCACCGCGCTCCGGATGAAAGGCGAGACCGTGGAGGAGCTGATCGGGCTCGCCGAGGTCATGCGGCTCAAGGTGGTCCGGGTCCGCACGCGGGGCGACGTGGAGGCGGCGCTGGCCGGCACCGATCGCGAGATGCTCATCGACACCTGCGGGACGGGCGGAGACGCATCGGGGACCTTCAACGTGTCCACCGCGACGGCGTTCGTCGTGGCGGGCGCAGGCCTGAAGGTGGCAAAGCACGGGAACCGCTCCGTCTCGAGCCTCTGCGGGTCGGCCGACGTGGTCGAGACCCTCGGCGTCAACCTCGACCTCACCCCGGCCAAGGTGGGTCAGTGCATCGATCAGGTGGGCATCGGATTCCTCTACGCCCCCCTCCTTCACACCGCGATGAAGCACGTCATGCCCGCCCGCCGGGAGATGGGAATCCGGACCGTCTTCAACATCCTGGGGCCGCTCACGAATCCCGCCGGCGCCAACGCGCAGGTCATCGGCGTCTACAGCCGGGCCCTCGTCGAGCCGCTTGCCCGGGTCCTCGCCGAGCTCGGGACGGTCCGCGCGTTCGTGGTGCATGGGGCCGACGGTCTCGACGAGATCTCCACGACCGGCGAGAGCTGGACGGCCGAGGTACGGGAAGGCCTCGTGCGCACGAGCGCGGTGCGGCCGGAGGACTTCGGCGTGTCGCGGGCGACGATCGCGGACCTTCGAGGCGGGGACCGCGAGGAGAACGCCGAGATCATCCGGCGGATTCTGGCCGGGGATCCGGGGCCTCGGCGCGACATGGTGGTGGTCAACGCCGGAGCGGCGCTGGTGGCCGGCGCCCGCGCGCGTGACTTCAAGGAAGCGGCGCAGCTGGCTGCGCACTCGATCGACAGCGGGGCGGCCCGCGGGAAGCTCGAGGCGCTCGTCACGCTCTCGCGCGAGCTCGCCCAGGAGAAGGCATAGGCGGGAATGGACGCCGGGCCCCTCGGCGCGGCCGCGGCGCTGGCGGTCGCCTCGGGGCTCTCCCTCTACGGAGCCGTCTTCGTCGCCGGCCTGTGCATCCGTCTGGGCTGGGTGCAGCTCGGGCCGGCGTACTCGTCCCTCGGCGTTCTGGCCGATCCCGTCGTGCTCGCCGTGGCGGGCGTGCTGTTCGCCGCCGAGTTCCTGGCCGACAAGATCCCCGTCGTGGACTCCATATGGGACGCGATCCACACCGTGATCCGCCCGGTCGGCGGCGCGCTCCTGGCCAGTCGCGCCCTGGGCGAGCTGTCGCCGGTCGCCGAGATCCTGGCGCTCCTCCTGCTGGGCGGCGCCACGCTGGCGACGCACGCGGCCAAGGCCACGACTCGGCTGGCGGTGAACGCCAGCCCCGAGCCGGTCTCGAACGCGCTGGTGAGCCTGGCCGAGAACGGCGTGGTGGCGCTGGTGGTGTGGCTGGCGCTCACGCATCCGTTCCTGGCGCTCGGGGCGGCGCTCGCCGCGCTCGCCCTGGCGGTGACGCTCCTCGTGTGGCTCGGCCGCCGGGCGGTGGGCGCGATGCGCCGCTCTCGACGCGGCGGACAGGCCCGCGCGCCGAACGGCCGCGCCGAGTGAAACGCGACGTGCGGGCGCATCCACGGCGAAAAAGCTTGGCGCGTGCCGCGGCCGATTGTTAGCGTGGGCGCATGAGAACAAAGATGCTCGCCACGCTCGCCGTTGCCGTTGCGCTCTCCGCGTGCGCCTCCACCAAGGGCGTCCCGCCGCTCCGCAGCGAGTTCATGGACATCCCGCTGCCGAGCGGGCTCGAGTACGTCGCCGATCAGTCGGCGGTGATCGAGTCCGAGACGGTCCGGGCGGCCCGGCTCATGTACTCCAGCAAGTTCGAGCCGGGGAGCCTGGCGATCTCGATCCAGGAAGGCCTCCTGGGGAACGGCTGGCGCCTCGTTCGCGCGACGTCCTTCCCGACGCTCGGGACGCTCCAGCTCTACGAGAAGGGCGAGGCGTCCCTCCAGGTGCGGATCTGGGAGGGCGGGGCGTTCAACGGCTCCACCTACGTGGAGCTGAGTGGCACGCGGGCGACCGCGCGCGCGAAGACGGCCGCCGCAACCCAGTAGCCGGGCACGCGCGTCCGGAGCGAGGCTTCCCCGCCGCGCGTCAGCTCGGGAGTGTCTCGCCGGCCTCGAGGGCGTCGAGGAGCCGGCCCAGGGGAGCGAGCGCCGCTCGCGCGAGCATGACCCGGTCACGCCGCGCGGCGGCGGCCAGCTCCGCCTCCTGCCTCGCCGGGGGAAGGGCCGCCAGCCAGCGCGCCGCCGCCTCCCGCGCCATCGGGGCGAGCAGCCCGAGCACCTCCCGCACCAGCCCGTGAGCCACCGCCCGCCTGCCTCCGACGGGGGCGCCCGCCCATGCCCCCCGGTAGACGCTCGCGAGCTTGGGGGAGAGCCGCAGCGTCGCGCCCCGCGTTTCGACGAGATCGCCGTGCACCGGCCCCCACACGAGCGAGCGCTCCGGCCAGACCCGCTCGATCGCGCCGGCGAGAAGCGGGGTCGCTTCGAGCGGGAGAAGCGCGGCGAGCGCCTCGTGCCAGGGATCGGCCAGCGGGGTCTCTCCGCCCGCATCGGATGCCGGCGCGTAGCGCGCGAGGACCTCGCCCCGCTCGTCCAGCGCCAGGTGGTCCTCCACCACGCGTCCCAGCGCCCGGAGCGACGCGACGTAGAGCCGTGAGCCCTCCGCCTGGTCGACGGGGCGCACCACCCGGTGCTCCCGCCGGCGCAGGCCCTGGCAGTCGGCCCGGTGGTAGATCCGGCCCGACCAGCCGACGCGCTCCACGCCCTCCCGCAGCTGGACGACGAGACCGTCGTCGTGGAGGCGCCGCTCGTGAGGGGCGGGAATCCAGTCCACGGGCGCCTCCCGCGCCGCGCCGCGAGCGAAGGTGGTCTCCGCGTCCCCGAGGAACCGCGCCACGACGTTTTCCCCGGCCTCGCCGGGATCGAAGCGGAAGGACTCGATCAGGCTCCAGAAGAGCTGCTCCGTCGGATAGGGCCCGCGGTAGCGAAGGGCCGGCCGCCCCTGGTCCAAGGCGACCGCCGCGAGGACGTTGAGGAGGGACGACCCGCCGCCGGCCGGCACCCGGGCCGGCTCAGCGACGGGCGGGATGGCGTCCACCGAGCCCCACGCGACGGCGCCGGCGACCGTGAGCGTCGTCGGGTCGCCCCCGCGGGATGCCCGGATGATTCGATCGGACGGGCCCCAGAGCGGATGGTCGGCGCCTCCCGGCGCGAGGCCGATCGCGTCATGGCTTGCCAGCCGGACCCAGGCCACGCGCAAGGCCCCCTCGGGATCGCGGTCGAACGCGCTCGTGATCGTGGCGCCCGGGTCGACGTCGAGGAGGCGATGCCGGAGCGGCGCCGCCGCCTCGGGGCGGTAGAGCGTCGTCGATCCGTGAGGCAGGATCCGGCCGATCGCCTGGCCTTCGGCCGCGATGACGTCGCCCACGCGCGTCGCGCGCGCCAGGTGAACGCGGAGCGCCTCCCGGTCGCCCGCGGCGAGGCGCTGGGCGAGGGGCTGGTCCAGGCAGGATGCGAGCGACCGCGGGTCGAGGCTCACGGTGGCCGGTTGGTTCCCCGCGCGGTCAGACTCCGGCGCGGGGGGCGCCGAGGATTGTACGCTCTGCGAGGACGAAGGGAGAGTTCGCCGCTCGCGTCATTGACTTCCAGCGTGTCTCGTGAATAAAATCAACGCGTTACCAAACGGATCCGGGTCGCTCTCTCGCGCCGTTCCAAAGGAGCCCGACGGATGAAGATGCTCGTCCTGGTCAAGCAGGTGCCCGATACGGCCACGCAGGTCAAGGTCAGTAGCGACCCGCGGGCCATCGACCAGACGGGCATCACGTGGATCGTCTCCCCCTACGACGAGTTCGCCCTCGAGGAGGCCCTCCGAATCAAGGAAAAGCGGGGCTCCGGCGCGGCGGACGAGGTGGTGGCGGTGACGCTCGGCCCGGAGCGCGCCAAGGAGGCGCTCCGGTCGTGCCTGGCGATGGGGGCGGATCGCGCCATTCACGTGAACGACCCGGCGTTCGAGGGCGCCGATACGCTCGTGGCGGCGCACGCCCTGGCCGCGGTCGCCCGCCTGGAGAGCCCCGACCTGGTGCTCACGGGACGGCAAGCGATCGACGACGACATGGGCGCGACCGGGGCGCAGGTGGCGGAGATCCTGGGATGGCCGTGTCTGTCGTGGATCATGGAGGAATCCGTCGCCGAGGACGCGAAGAGCATCCGCGCCGGTCGCCAGGTGGAAGGCGGCCTCGAGGTCTTCGACGTGCCCCTGCCGTGCGTGGTGACGGCGCAGAAGGGCATGAACGAGCCTCGCTATCCCACGCTCAAGGGGATCATGGGCGCCAAGAAGAAGGAGGTCAAGGAGTGGAAGGCCGCCGACCTCCGGCCGGGCGGCATGAGCGCGATGACGGCCGCGCTCGAGGTCGTGGCGCTGGAGGCGCTGCCGCCGCGCCCGCCGGGGCGGATGCTCACCGGCGACCCGAAGGAGATGGCGCGGGAGCTCGTGCGGACGCTTCGCGAAGACGTCAAGGCGATCTGAGGGACGGGGGCGGCGATGGCGGGCGCGTTCTGGTGCGTGGTCGAGGACGATCGGCAGGGGCAGCCGAAGAAGGTCACCGGGGAGCTGATCGGCGAGGCGCGCCGCTGGGCCGCCGAGCTCGGCGGTGCGGTCGAGGCCGTGTGGCTCACGGACCGGGCGGCGCCCGAGGGGCTGGACCAGCTGGCCGGGTGGGGAGCCTCCCGCATCTGGCTCTGGGAGGACGCCGCGCTCGTCCCGTACCGCGGCGAGACCTGGGCGCCCGCGATCGCGGCGCTCGCCGGCCGGGAGTCCCCCCGCGCCATCTGGGGCGCCGTGACCAGCCGACACCGGGAGATCATGGCGCGGCTCGCGGCGCAGCTCGGCGCGGGGATCGCGGCGGACTGCGTGGCGTTCAACCTGGCGGACGGTCAGCTCGTCGCCACGCGCCCGGTGTACGCCGGGAAGCTCCTGTCCCGGGTCCGGTGGAAGAGCGGGCCGTGGGTGGCCACGCTGCGTCCGAACGTCTTCAAGGTCGCGGAGGCCGGGGGCGGGGCCGCTCCGACGGTCGAGCGGCAGACCGTGGGCGCCGTGAGCGCGCCGACGCGCTTCGTGGAGCGGCGAGAAGAGGCGCAGACGGGGTTGCCCGAGCTCACCGAGGCGGAGATCGTCGTGTCCGGCGGGCGGGGGCTCAAGGGGCCCGAGAACTTCGCCCTGCTCGAGGAGCTGGCGGGCGTCCTCGGCGCCGCGGTCGGGGCGTCGCGGGCCGCCGTCGACGCCGGCTGGAAGCCGCACCGCTTCCAGGTCGGCCAGACGGGCCGCACGATCTCCCCGAAGCTCTACATCGGCTGCGGGATCTCCGGGGCGATCCAGCACCTCGCCGGGAAGCGGACGTCCAAGGTGATCTGCGCGGTGAACAAGGATGCGGACGCCCCGATCTTCAAGATCGCCGACTTCGGGCTGGTCGGCGATCTCTTCGAGGTCGTTCCGCACCTCACCGAGGAGTTCCGCAAGCTGAAGCGCTGACCCCGGAGTTGACATGCGGCTCGAACTGACGGACGAGCAGCGGATGGTGCAGGACCTCGCTCGGGAGTTCGCCGAGCAGGAGGTCAAGCCCATTGCGGCCGAATGCGATCGCGAGGGCCGGTTCCCCCATGCGACGGTCAAGCGGATGGGGGAGCTGGGCCTCCTGGGCATCGTGGTGCCCGAGTCGCTCGGCGGCGGCGGCGCGGACATGATGGCCTACGTGCTCGCCCTGGAGGAGGTCGCGGTCGCCTGCGCCTCCCACGCGGTCGTGATGTCGGTCAACAACTCCCTGGTCTGCGGCCCCCTCGTCGAGTTCGGGACGCCGGCCCAGCACGAGCGCTTCCTCGCGCCCATCGCCTCGGGGCGGGGGCTCGCGTGCTTCGCCCTGACCGAGCCCCAGGCCGGATCGGACGCCAGGAACCTGGCAACCCTGGCGCGGCGCGAGGGGGACGACTACGTGCTCGACGGCCGCAAGGTGTTCGTGACGAGCGGTCGGGAGTCGACGGTGGCCCTGGTCTTCGCCCAGACGGACCCCGAGAAGGCCCACCGCGGGATCTCGGCCTTCCTGGTCGAGAAGGGGACCCCAGGCTTCCTCGTTCCGAAGGTCGAGGACAAGCTCGGGCTGCGCGCCTCGGACACCGCCGAGTTCGTCTTCGAGGCGTGCCGAGTGCCCGCGGCCAACCGCCTGGGCGCCGAGGGCCAGGGCTTCAAGATCGCGATGCACGTGCTGGACTCCGGGCGCATCGGCATCGCGGCCCAGGCGGTGGGCATCGCGCGCGCGGCGCTGGAGGCCTCGGTGGCGTACGCGAGAGAGCGGCGAAGCTTCGGGGTGCCGATCGGGCAGCATCAGATTATCCAGTGGATGCTCGCCGACATGGCGACGGCCGTCGACGCCGCCCGGCTGCTGACTTGGCGGGCGGCCGTCCTGAAGGACCGGGGCAAGCCGTACGGCGCCGCGGCGTCGATGGCCAAACTGTTCGCCTCCGAATCCGCGATGCGGGTCGCGACGGACGCGGTCCAGATCCACGGCGGATACGGATACATCAAGGACTACCCGGTGGAGCGCCACTTCCGGGACGCGAAGATCACCCAGATCTACGAGGGGACGTCGCAGATCCAGCGGCTGGTCGTCGCGCGCGCGCTCTTGGAGGCCCCGTGAGTCCGCCGGGCGAGGACAGGAGACGCGGACCGTGAACGAGCGAGGCACGCCGGACCGGCGGTTCACCGAGCGGAAGCCGGCGTTCGAGACCATGTCCGGCCTCCCGGTCGAGCGCGTCTACACGCCGGCGGATCTCCCCGGCTGGGACCCGGCCGAGCGGCTGGGGATGCCCGGAGCGTATCCGTTCACCCGCGGCATCTACCCGACCATGTACCGGGGCCGCCTCTGGACCAAGCGGATGTTCGCCGGCTTCGGTCGGCCGGAGGACACGAACCGCCGCTTCAAGTTCCTCCTGGAGCAGGGCCAGACGGGGCTCTCGACCGCCTTCGACATGCCGTCCCTCATGGGGTACGACGCCGACCAGCCGCGCGCGCGGGGCGAGGTCGGCCGGGAGGGCGTGTCCGTCTCGACCCTCGCCGACATGGAGCGGCTCTTCGACGGCATCCCGCTGGGGCGCGTCACCACCTCGATGACGATCAACTGCACCGCGTCGGTCATCCTCGCCATGTACCTCGCGGTGGCGGAGCGCCAGGGCGTGCCGTGGACCGAGGTGGACGGCACGATCCAGAACGACATGCTGAAGGAGTTCAGCGCGCAGAAGGAGTGGATCTGTCCCCCGACGCCGGCGGTCCGGATCGTGGTGGACATGATCGAGTTCTGCATGCGCTCGGTGCCGAAGTTCCACCCGGTGTCCATTTCCGGGTACCACATCCGGGAGGCCGGAGCGTCGGCGGTGCAGGAGCTGGCCTTCACGCTGGCCGACGGCATCGCCTACGTCGAGGCCGCCGTGCAGCGCGGGCTCCCGGTGGACCGCTTCGGGCCGCAGCTCTCGTTCTTCTTCGACATCCACTCCGACTTCTTCGAAGAGATCGCGAAGCTCCGCGCCGCCCGCCGCGTATGGGCCACGATAATGAAGGAGCGGTTCGGCGCGACCGACCCGCGGGCGATGCTCCTCCGGACCCACACGCAGACCGCCGGCGTGTCGTTGACCGCGCAGCAGCCGCTGAACAACGTCGCGCGGGTTGCGATCCAGGCGCTGGCCGCCGTCCTCGGCGGCGCGCAGTCCCTCCACACGAACTCCTACGACGAGACGTGGGCGCTGCCGACCGAGGAGGCGGTGACCCTGGCCCTCCGGACGCAGCAGGTGCTGGCCGAGGAGACCGGGGTGACGAGCACGGTGGATCCCCTGGGCGGCGCCTACTTCGTCGAGGCCCTCACCGACCGGATGGAGGCCGAAGCCTGGCGGCTCATCCGGAAGATCGACGACCTCGGTGGCATGGTGCGCGCCCTCGACGCCGGCTTTCCGCAGCAGCAGATCGCGGATTCCGGCTACCGCACGCAGCTCCAGGAGGATGCGGGCGAGCGCGTCGTGGTCGGCGTGAACCGCTACGTCCAGGCGGACGAGAAGCCGATCCCGTACCTCCGGCTCGACGAGGCCCTGGAGCGCGAGCAGGTCGAGCGCGTGCGGGCGGTCAAGGCGGGGCGCGACCAGGCCGAGGTCGCTCGCCAGCTCCGCCGGGTGGCCGACGCGTGCCGGAGCGGCCAGAACCTCATGCCGGTCCTGGTGGAGGCGGTGAAGGCGTACGTCTCGCTGGGGGAGATCGCCGACGTGTACCGCGAGACGCTGGGCCGCTATCGGGAGCCCATCATCTTCTGAGCGCCGGCGAGCCGCGTCGCCGGGGGAGGGCGGAAGCGTGAGAAGCGCACGGCTGGCAGCGGGGGCGGGCCTCCTGGTGATGGCGGCGACCGCGCTCACGGCGCAGGCGGACGTCATCCATCTGAAGAGCGGCGGCACCATCCAGATCGACGCCTGGCGCGACGTCGGGGACGCCGTGGAGTTCAGCCGCGGCGGCGGGATCATCCGGATCCTGAAGGCGGACATCAGCCGGATCGAGGGCAGCACCCAGACGCGCGACCTCCGGATGTACTCGGCACCGGCCGGCGCCACCGCCGTGCCGACCGCGTCCAGCGCGCCGGCCGCGGCCCGCGAGATGTCTCAGGTCCTGAAGGAGGGCGAGGCGCTGTTCACGCAGACCGTGCTGGACGCGCAGGCGAAGGTCGCCGCGTTCCGCCGGCTCGCGGAGAAGTGGCGGGTCCTCGCGGTTCCCTCCGACCTCCAGGAGCTTCACGGGCGGGCGACCCGGGCGCTCCAGATGTCGACGGAGGCCTTCGAGGCGGAAGCGGAGGGCACGGCGCCGGACGTCAAGGAGCGGATCGAGTCGGCCAAGAAGGCCTTCGCCGAGGTCCAGGCCGAAGTCGATCGGCAATCGAAGGAAGGCTAGCCCCCTCGATGGACTGCGTCTTCTGCAAGATCCGCGACGGCCAGATCCCCTCGATCCGGGTGTTCGAGGACCAGGACACCATCGCCTTCATGGACATCAACCCCCTGAACGAGGGGCACTGCCTGGTCGTTCCGCGAGCGCACGCGGCGACGATCTTCGAGATCGAGGAGGCGGACCTCCGGGCGGCCATCAGCACGACCCGGCGCGTGGCGCGGGCCCTCCGCGAGGGGCTCCGTGCCCAGGGGCTGAACGTGCTGCAGGCGAACGGCGCCGCCGCGTTCCAGTCGGTGCCGCACCTGCACTTTCACCTGATCCCGCGCTGGAGCGGGGACGGGAAGGGATTCGACTGGACGCCGGTGCCCGGCGACCGCGGCCGGATCCAGGCGGCGGCGGATCGGATCCGCGGGGCGCTGGCATGAGGCGAGGCGCGTGAGCGAGGCGGCCGGCCCGGGTGGGGAGCGTAAGCTGCGGATCCTCGTCGGCAAGCCCGGCCTCGACGGCCACGATCGCGGCGCGAAGATCGTGGCGCGGGCGCTCCGGGACGCGGGCATGGAGGTGATCTACACGGGCCTCCACCAGAGCCCGGAGGAGATCGTCGCGACCGCGATGCAAGAGGACGTCGACGCCATCGGGCTCTCGGTCCTCTCCGGCGCCCACAACTACCTCTTCGGGCGGGTGCTCGAGCTCCTCCGCGAGAAGGGGGCCGAGGACGTCGTGGTTTTCGGGGGCGGCATCGTGCCTCCCGAGGACATCGCCCGGCTCAAGGCGGAAGGCGTCCGCGAGATCTTCACGCCCGGCACGTCCACCCGCGACATCATCGCCTTCGTGAAAACGCACGTCCGCCGCGCTTGAGAGCTCGCGGTCTCGACGGCTGGCCGCCTGCGCTGACCGCGGGGATCCGTCGCGAGCGGCGGCTCGGGCGGGACGTGCTCTGCTACGCCGACCGACCCGCCGGCCTGACAGACCTGCTCGCCGGCGCCGTCGAGCGGGCGCCCGACCGCGAGGCCGTCGTCGACACCGCCAGCCGCCTGACCTGGCGGGAGCTCCAGCACCGCGTCCGGCGGCTCGCCGCCGGTCTCGCGCGGCTCGGAGTCGGGCCTGGCGACCGCGTCGCGACCCTCCTCCCGAACGGGGCCCCATTCTGTCTGACCATGTTCGCGGCGCTCGAGCTTGGCGCGCTCGCCGTCCCGCTCAGCACCAAGCTCCGGCGGGACGAGCTGCGCGTCCTCCTGACGGATTCGGCCCCGCGCGTCCTCGTGGCCGATCCGGTCTTCTACGGGGAGGTGGAGCCCTCGCACGGCGACCTGCCCGGTACGACGTGTGTCCTTGCCGGGTCGGGTCACGTCGGCGGGACCATCGCCTTCGCCGATCTGCTCGGCGGGCCACCGTGGACGGGTGCGGCGCCGCCCGACGCGACCACGGGCGACGCGCCCGCGCTGATCCTCTACACGTCGGGAACGACGGGCCGCCCGAAGGGCGCGGTCGCGACGCACGGGAACGTCGTGCACTCCTGTGTCACCTTCGAGCGGGTGTACGGCCTCCGGGACGGCGAGCGCTCGCTGGTCGTGGTGCCCCTCGTTCACGTGACCGGCCTGATCGCCCAGGTCTGGGCCATGACCGCGGTGGCCGGGACGGTCGTCCTGATGCCGCGCTTCGACGCCGCCGCGGCGCTGCGACTCCTGGCGGCCGAAGAGATCACGCATCTGGTGGGCGCCCCGACCGTGTACGTGATGCTCATGGCCCAGCCGGACCACCGGGCCGTCCCGCTTCCCCGGCTCCGCGTCCTCGGCTACGGGGGTGCCCCGATCGCGGGGGAGACGGTTCGACGGCTGCGGGACTGGCTTCCCGGGGCGCGCCTGCACAATACCTACGGGCTCACCGAGACGGCCTCTCCCGCCACTTGCCTGGCCGACGCCGACGCGCTCGCGCGGATCGACACGGTGGGCCGCCCGATCCCGGTGGGGGAGTGCCGGACGGTGGACCCCGCGAGCGGCCGCGAGGCCGCGGCGGACGAGGTCGGCGAGCTCTGGATACGCGGCCCGATGGTCGTGGCCGGATATTGGGGGAACCCGGCGGCCACCGCCGCCGCGATCGTGGAGGACGGCTGGCTCCGGACCGGCGATCTCGCGACGATCGACGCCGCGGGGTACGTCGCGATCCGGGATCGCATCAAGGACATGATCAACCGGGGCGGGGAGAAGGTCTACTGCGTGGAGGTCGAGGAGGCCCTCTGCGGGCATCCGGGGGTGCTGGAAGCCGCCGTGGTCGGCCTTCCGGATCCGGTGTACGGTGAAAGGGTCAAGGTGTGCGTCGTGCCCCGCCCCGGGGCGCGGCTCGACGGAGCGGACCTCCGGGACTGGACGCGCCAGCGGTTGGCCCGCTTCAAGGTGCCCGAGGTCGTGGAGATCCTCGAGGCGCTGCCGCGGAATCCGAACGGGAAGGTGATGAAGGCGCTTTTGAGGCAGCCCGCATGATCTGGCGCTTGACGCTCGGGATCCTCTGCCTGCTGTTCGCGGTCGAGGAGTTCGTTCGCACGGGGTCGGCGGCGGCCGAGGTGGTCCGGCGCCCCGGGGACCTGGTGGACGCGCTCCTCGCCGGCGACGGCAGCGCCGGCCCGTGGCTGCTCGCGGCCTACGGGATCCTCATGATGATCCGCGCGTTCTCGGTCGGACGGGACCGCTGACGGAGTTCCGAGCGGCGCATCCGTGGACTTCGAGCTGACGGCCGAGCAGGAGCTGGCGCGGCGCACCGCGCGGGAGTTCGCCGAGGCCGAGGTCGCGCCCGTCATCGCCCGCTACGACGAGGCCGAGGAGTTCCCCGCGGACCTCATCGCCAAGCTCGGCGGCCTGGGGTTCCTCGGCGCGCTGGTGCCGCCCGAGTACGGCGGGGCCGGCCTCGACTACGTCGCCTACGCGTCGGTCGTCGAGGAGCTGTCCCGCGTGGACGGGTCCGTCGGCATCACGATGTGGGCCCACAACTCCCTCTGCACCAACCACCTCTACACCTTCGGCACGCCGGCCCAGCGCGATCGCTACGTGCCGCCCCTGGCGCGCGGCGAGACGCTCGGGGCGTGGGGCCTCACCGAGCCGGGCTCGGGCTCCGATGCGGCGGCGATGCGGACCACCGCGGTGGAGACGGCGGACGCCTTCGTCCTCGACGGCGCCAAGGCGTTCATCACGAACGCCACCGTCGCCGGGACCGCGGTCGTGATGGCCAAGACCGACCCGGCCGCCGGCGGCCGCGGGGTGTCGGCCTTCATCCTGGAGCGAGGGATGCCGGGGTTCCGCCCCGGGCCGCCCTACCGGAAGCTGGGCCTGCACGCCTCCGACACCGCGGAGCTCGTCCTCGAGGCGGTGCGCGTGCCCAAGGCCAACCTCCTCGGCGAGCGGAACCGCGGATTCCAGGACACGAAGCAGGTGCTGGAGGGCGGCCGGATCGCCATGGCGGCCATGGCGGTCGGACTGGCCCAGGGCGCGCTCGACCTGGCGGTCCGGTACGCGAAGGAGCGGCAGGCCTTCGGCCAGCCCATCGGCCAGTTCCAGGGCATCCGGGCGATGCTCGCCGACCTGGCCACCGAGATCGAGGCGGCGCGGCTCCTCACGCTGCGCGCGGCCTACGGCAAGGACCGTGGTCGCCCCGTCATGCGCGAGGCCTCGATGGCGAAGGTCTTCGCCTCCGAGGTGGCGGTCCGGTGCGCGACCAAGGCCGTCCAGGTCCATGGCGGCTACGGCTACACGCGCGAGTTTCCGGTGGAGCGCTTCTACCGGGACGCGAAGCTCTGCGAGATCGGCGAGGGGACGTCGGAAGTCCAGCGGATGGTCATCGCGCGGCATCTCCTCGCGTCCCGCTGACCGGAGGAGGACCCGTGGACCGCACGAAGACCGTCGTCACCCCGGAGCGCTACGCGTCGGGCATGACGTTCGACCAGTACCTCGCCTACGTCGCGAGCCCCGAGAACCTCCGCCGGGAGGGCTCCGGCGGCGAGCCGCGGCGGGACTGGAGCGGCTGGATGCGGAGCTGGTACGACGCCTTCCGGCTCTCCGACGCCCAGTCGGCGGCCATCCGCTGGCTGGCCGCCCAGCCCGGTGGGCCGCGGCGCATCCTCGCCATCTCCGAGGAGTGGTCGTCCGACTGCCGGCGCGACGTCCCCATGCTCCAGCGCCTCGCCGAGGCCGGCGGGCTCGAGCTCCGGATCTTCCGGCGCGACGGGCAGCGCTTCGGCCGGAGCCAGGCGCCGAGTCTGGCCGAGGCGCCGGACAGCAACGCGGATCTCATGGCCGAGTTCCTGAACGAGAAGCGGGGGCAGACCTGGCAGTCGATCCCGGTGGCCGTCGTCTACACGGACGACCTCCGCTACCTCTACCACTACGTGGAGTACCCGCGGATCTACGACAAGGACCGCCTCGTCTACGGCCACATCCGCGTCCCGCGGCCCGGCGAGACGCCGGAGGCGACCGCCGCCCGGGTGGAGCGGGAGTTCGGGGCGCTCCAGGCCTCGCCGTTCTTCCGGATCTGGGCGGCGGCCGCCGCCGACGAGATCCTGTCGGCGCTCCACGAGCGGATCGTTCTCGGCGCGCGCGAGAGCGCTCACGCATGAGCCGGCGCTTTCCCGGGCGTCGATCGGTGCCGCCCGCGCCTCAGGCCCAGAAGGCGTCGACGGTGCGAGGGTCGTCCGGGTAGAACCAGGCCTCGACCAGCCGACCGCCCTGGACCCGGTATACGGCGATCTCCTTGCCGCGAAGCGTGCGGCCTCCCCGCTCGGCGCCCCAGTCCACCAGGGCGACCGCGCGGCGGTCGTTCGCGAGGACGTCCTCCAGCTCCAGGTGGAAGGTGCCTCCCGTGAGCTCCGCCGCCTTGGCCATCATGGCGAGCACGGCCTCGCGCCCGATCAGGTCACCGGTGTACGGCGGGCGGCTCCCCGCCTCGTGCCAGACGACGTCCGGCGCGAGCGCGTCGCGGACGGCCGCCAGGTCACGCCGAGCGCGGGCGGCGTAGAACCCGCGGACCAGGCTCTCGTGGGGGTGTGACACGTCCGTCATGGTGTCACCCGAGCCCGCGACGGCGCAACGAGGCGCCGACCGGGCGCGGCGCTTGACACGTCCGGAGGCCCTTGGGAGGGTAGGGCCCGTGAAGCTCGGCGGCGCGCACGTCCGGTACGAAGCGGCGGAGGGCGTGGGACGGATCACCCTCGCGCGGCCCGCGGTGCTGAACGCCCTCGACGCCCGGCTCGCGGCGGAGCTCGCGCAGGCCGTGGCCGCGGCGGAGTCCGATCGGGACGCGTGGGTCGTCGTGGTGGCGGGCGAGGGGCGGGCCTTCTCGTCGGGGATGGACCGCAAGGCGCTCTCGGCCGGCGCCATCGGCGAGCCGTTCTTCCGCGACTGGATCCGAGCGCTGAACGGGCTCGAGGACATGGGCAAGCTCGTGGTGGCGGCGATTCGCGGCTACTGCATCGGCGGCGGCCTCCAGCTCGCCCTCGCCTGCGACTTTCGCCTGTGCGCGGCCGACGCCGTCCTCGGACTGGGGGCCACCCGGCACGGGTTGATCCCCGACGGCGCCGTCCTCAGGCTCGCCCGCATCGTGGGGCTCGGCCGGGCCAAGGAGCTGGCGCTCCTGAACGACCACCTGACGCCCGCGCAGGGCCTGGCCATGGGCCTGGTCAACTGGGTCGCGTCCGAGGAGGCCTTCGAGGCCGAGCTCGGGCGCGTGATCGAGAAGTGCCTCGAGGCGGCGCCGACCGCGGCGCGTCACACGAAGCGGCTGCTCCTCGCCTCGTTCAACGCCGATCCGCGCGCGTTGATCGACGACGTCGTGGCGGCGCAGATGGAGTGCATGCGCTCCTGGGAGCTGGCCGAGGCGAACCGGTCGTGGGACGAGGGGCGCGACGCCCGCTTCTTCCCGCCGCCCGCCCGGAGCCGCCCGTGAATCCCTTCGACGAGGGCCTGGGCCCGCGCGCCGCCAACCATGCCCCGCTGACGCCGGCGAGCTTCCTCGCGCGCGCGGCCGCCGTGTATCCGCGGAAGGCCGCCGTCGTCCACGGAGAGAGGACGTACGCCTACGCGGAGCTCTACGCGCGGTCCCGCCGCCTCGCCTCCGCGCTCGCGCGGCGCGGGATCGGGATCGGCGACACCGTCGCCGTCATGGCTCCGAACGTGCCGGCCATGCTCGAAGCCCACTACGGGGTGCCGATGGCGGGCGCGGTGCTGAACGCGCTCAACTACCGGCTCGACGCCCGGACCATCGCCTTCATCCTGCAGCACGCGGACGCCAAGCTGCTGATCACGGACGCCGAGTTCTCGGAGACGATCGGGCCGGCGCTCCGGCTGTTGCCGCGGCCGATCCCCGTCGTGGACGTGGTCGACGCCCTCGCCGACCCGAGCCGGGGCGGCGAGCGGCTCGGCGCGACGGACTACGAGGGGCTGCTCGAGGAAGGCGATCCCGCGTACGAGTGGGCGCCCCCGGCCGACGAGTGGCAGGCGCTGGCGCTCCTCTACACCTCGGGCACGACCGGCGACCCGAAGGGCGTCGTGTACTCGCACCGGGGCGCGTACCTGAACGCCCTCGGCAACGCGCTCGCGCTCGGGCTCGGGCCGGTCACCGTCTACCTGTGGACCCTGCCGATGTTCCATTGCAACGGATGGACGCACACCTGGGCGGTGACGGCGGTCGGCGGCACTCACGTGTGCCTCCGCAAGGTCGATCCCGCGCTGATCTTCCGCCTCATCCGCCGCCACGGCGTGACGCATCTCTGCGGGGCGCCCGTGGTGCTGACCGCGCTGATCCACGCGCCGGCGGAGGTCAAGCTCCGCCCGGACCGCGTCGTCGAGGTCGCGACCGGAGGCGCGGCCCCGCCGTCCGCCGTCATCCTGGCGATGGAGGAGATGGGGTTCCGGGTGACGCACCTCTACGGGCTGACGGAGTCCTACGGCCCGGCCACGATCTGCGCCGGGCAGCCCGAGTGGCGGGATCTCCCCCTCGCCGAGCGCGCCGTGCACGCCGCGCGGCAGGGCGTCGCGTACCCCACCGTCGAGGGCCTGATGGTCGCCGACCCGGCGACGCTCGACCCGGTGTCCCGGGACGGCGTCACCCTGGGCGAGGTCATGCTGCGCGGGAACACCGTGATGAAGGGGTACCTCCGCAATCCCGACGCGACCGAGGCGGCCCTCCGCGGCGGCTGGCTCCACACGGGCGACCTCGCCGTGTGGCACCCGGATGGCTACATCGAGGTCAAGGATCGGTCGAAGGACATCATCATCACGGGCGGCGAGAACGTCTCGTCACTCGAGATCGAAGAGGTGCTGTATCGCCACCCGGCCGTCATGGAAGCCGCCGTCGTCGCGAAGCCGGACGCCCGGTGGGGCGAATCGCCGTGCGCGTTCGTCACGCTGCGGCCGGATGCGGCGCCGGTCACGGCCGACGGCATCATCGCGTGGTGCCGCGAGCACCTCGCGCACTTCAAGGCCCCCCGCGCCGTGGTCTTCGGCCCGCTGCCCAAGACCTCGACCGGGAAGATCCAGAAATACGTCCTGCGCGAGCAGGCGAAGGCGGTGGAGTGACATGAACATCGCGAGCATCCTGGCCCGCAAAGGCAGCCGGATCGTGACGTGTCGCGCGGAGCAGTCGATCCGGCAGGCGCTGTCGCTCTTGGCCGAGCACAACATCGGCGCGCTCGTGGTCGTCGACGACGCCGGCGGGGCGGTCGGCATGCTGTCCGAGCGCGACGTCGTGCGCGAGGCCGCTCGGGACGAGCGGCTGTTCGGGCGCACGGTCGGCGAGATCATGACGCGCGACGTGATCGTGGGCGTGCCCGTGGACGACCTGCGCGCGGTCCGGCACACGATGACCGAGCGACGGATCCGGCACGTGCCGGTCGTCGCCGACGGCCGGCTCCTGGGGATCGTGTCCATCGGGGACGTCGTCTAGGCGGAGCTCGACCAGTACCTCGGCGAGGTGGACACGCTGCAGACGCAGGTCGGGGTCAGGCCTTGACGTCCACGCCCATCGGGCCGGCCGCGGGGGGCCCGTGCATGGACGGCCAGGCCTGACCCCGATGCTCCGCGTCGCCGTCATCGGAGCCGGCCCGGCGGGCTTCTACACGGCGGAGCACCTGTTCCGGCAGTCGGGGCTCGCGGTCGAAGTCGACCTCTACGACCGCCTGCCGACGCCGTACGGGCTGGTCCGCTTCGGCGTCGCTCCCGACCACCAGAAGATCAAGAACGTCACGGCCGCGTTCGACAAGACGGCCGCCCACCCCGGGTTCCGGTTCTTCGGCAACGTCGAGCTGGGCAAGGACGTGACGATCGAGGACCTGCGCGCGCACTACCATCAGATCGTCTACACGACCGGGGCCCAGACCGACCGCCGCATGGGCATCCCCGGAGAGGACCTGCGGCGGAGCCACCCGGCGACGGACTTCGTCGCGTGGTACAACGGTCATCCCGATTACCGGGAGCAGCGGTTCGACCTCTCGCAGGAGCAGGTCGCCGTGGTCGGCGTCGGGAACGTCGCGGTCGACGTGGTGCGCATCCTGTGCCGCACGTCCGAGGAGCTCGCGACGACCGACATCAGCGACGACGCCCTCGCCGCGCTCCGGGAGAGCCGCGTGCGCGAGGTGTACCTCCTGGGCCGGCGGGGGCCGGCCCAGGCCGCCTTCACGAATCCGGAGATCCGGGAGCTCGGCGAGCTGCCCGGCGCCGACGTGCGGGCGGCCCCGGAGGAGGTCGAGCCGGACCCCCTGTCCCGGGCCGAGCTCGAGAAGAGCGGCGACCGGAGCACGCTGAAGAAGGTGGAGATCCTCCGTGACTACGCTCGGCGGGCGCCCAGCGGGAAGCCACGGACGCTGGTGATCCGTTTCCTCGTCTCGCCGGTCGCCCTCCTGGACGACGGGAGCGAGGGGGTCGCCGGCATCCGCCTCGTCAGGAACACGCTCCAGGCGACGGCGGCGGGCACGCTCCAGGCCCGGCCCACCGACAGCTTCGAGACGCTGCCGACCGGCCTGGTGTTCCGCTCGGTCGGATACCGGGGCGTGCCGATCCCCGGCGTGCCCTTCCACGACGCGTGGGGCGTGATCCTCAACGAGAAGGGGCGCGTGCTCGAGCCCGACAGCCGGGAGCCCCGCCTCGGCGAGTACGCCGCGGGCTGGATCAAGCGCGGGCCGACCGGCGTCATCGGGACGAACAAGCCCGACGCCGCCGAGACCGTCGCCTGCATGATGGAAGACGTGGCCCGGGACCGGATGCTGACGCCGTCCGAGCCCGACGCCGGCGCCGCGCTGGCGCTGGTGCGTCAGCGCCAGCCCCAGCACATCACGTGGTCCGACTGGCAGCGACTCGACGCGCTGGAGGTCGAGCGGGGGCGTGCCGCCGGCCGTCCGCGCGTCAAGTTCACGCGCGTCGAGGACATGCTGGCCGCGCTCGGGCGCTAGCCCCGGCCGGCCGCCCGGGCGCGGCGGCGCGGATGGACATCGCCATCGTCGGCGGCGGGATCGGCGGGCTCACCCTGGCGCTCGCGCTGCACCAGCGCGGAATCCCGTCCCGCGTCTACGAGAGCGCGCCGGCGGTGAAGGAGCTGGGCGTCGGCATCACCCTGCTGCCGCATGCCATGCGAGAGATGGCGGCGCTGGGGCTCGATCGGGTCCTGGGGGCTCAGGGCATCGAGAATCGCGAGAGCTGCTTCTTCAACCGGTTCGGCCAGCTGCTCTATTCCGAGCCGCGGGGGCGCTTTGCGGGCTATCCGTTCGCCGAGATCGGCATTCACCGCGGCCGGCTGCACGGGATTCTGTGGAACGCGGCGGTCGAGCGGCTGGGCGGGGAGCGGCTCCACACGGACCACCAGTGCGTCGCCGTGGAGCAGACCGAGCGGAAGGTGACGCTGCACCTCCGGTCCGGCGGGACTGGGGCCGCGCGCCCGTCGGTCGAAGTCGACATCGCGATCGCGTGCGACGGCGTCAACTCGGCCGTGCGCCGGCAGTTCTACCCGCGCGAAGAGCTGCGGTTCGTCGGCATCAACACGTGGCGCGGCGTCACGCGAGCGCGCCCCTTCCTGACGGGGCGGAGCTACGTTCGGGCGGGCTCGATGCGCAGCGGCAACCTCGTGATCTATCCCATCGCCGACGCCGTGGATGGCGAAGGCAACCAGCTCGTCAACTGGACGGCGCAGGTCGCGCAGCCCGGCTATGACCGGAACGACTGGAACGAGCCCGGTCGGCTCGAGGACTTCCTGCCGATCTATGCGAGCTGGACGTTCGACTGGCTGGACGTGCCCGATCTGATCCGCCGATCGGACGTCCTGTTCGAGTACCCGATGGTGGACAAGGACCCGATCGACCGCTGGACGTTCGGCCGCGTCACCCTGCTGGGGGACGCCGCGCATCCGATGTACCCGCGCGGCTCGAACGGTGCCGCCCAGGCGGTCGTGGACGCCCGGACGCTCGCCGATAGCCTCGCCGAGGGCGGCGACCCGCGGGCGGCGCTCCGGGCCTACGAGGCCGCGCGTTCGGGGCCGACGGCCCGGGTGGTGCTCGCGAATCGGATGCAGCCGCCCGACTACCTCATCGGGCGGGTGGAGGAGCTCGTGGGCGACCGGCCGTTCGACGACCTCGACCGCTACATCACCCAGGCCGAGCTGCGGCAACTCTCGGAGGACTACAAGCGCATCGCCGGCTTCGCGTTGCCGGACGTCACCTCGCTCCCGGCCTGAGTCGCCCCGGCCGGCCCCGGTCGGTCCCGAGCGCCTCGCCGCTTTCGGCTTGAAGGGGCGTCGGCGGCGGGCGTACCATCGGCGCAGTCCTCGCGGCGGAGTTCACCCACCCCACACACCAGGAGGCCGTTCGCGGGTCGGCCATCGACCGGCGGGCGGTGACGAGGAGGGGAGCATGGCTGGAGCGCGCTTGAGTCGACGCCAGTTCGTGCAGGCCACCGGAGCGGCCGCCGGGGCGGCTACGCTCGGGGCGAACATCATCATCCCGGGGCGGGCCCGGGCTGCCAAGACGCTGAAGATCCTGCAGTGGGTTCACTTCGTCCCGGCCTACGACGAATGGTTCAACAAGAAGTACGTGAAGGAGTGGGGCGCGAAGAACGACACCGAGGTGATCGTCGACAACATCGGCCTCGCGCAGATCAACGCCCGCGCCAACGCCGAGGTCGCCGCGGGAAAGGGCCACGATATCCTCCAGTTCAACTGGCCGCCGCCGGCCTTCGAGCAGCAGGTGGTGCCGATGAACGACGTCTACCAGGAGCTCGAGAAGAAGCTCGGCAAGCCCATCGACCTCTGCGTCAAGAGCACCTACAACCCGAAGACGAAGACCTACTACGCGCTGTCGCCGTCGTTCACCCCCGATCCCGTCAACTACCGTCAGGACCTCTTCGGCCAGGTCGGCCTGCCCAACGGGCCCAAGACGTGGGACGAGGTCCGCACCGCCGGCGCCAAGATCAAGAAGGACACCGGCAACCCGGTCGGGATCGGCCTCGCCCAGGAGATCGACACCGCGATGGCGATGCGGACGGTCATGTACGCGTGGGGCGCCCATGAGCAGGACCAGGCCGGTAACCTGACGTTGAAGTCGAAGCAGACGCTCGACGCGCTCAAGTTCGTGAAGGCCCTCTACGAGGAGACCATGACCCCGGAGGTCTTCACGTGGGACGCGTCGTCCAACAACCGGGGGGTCGTCTCGGGGAAGCTCTCCCTCGTGCTGAACGCGATCTCTACCACGCGCACGGCCGAGAAGGAGAACCCGGACATGTCCCGGAAGATCCAGCTCGCCAAGGCGCTCCGGGGACCGGTTCGCGCCATCGGCCTCGAGCACGTCATGCAGTGCTGCGTCATCTGGAAGTTCGCGGAGAACATCGACGGCGCCAAGAAGTTCCTGATCGACTACGTCACGAGCTTCCGTGACGCCTTCGTCGCCGGCGAGTTCTACGACTTCCCGTGCTTCCAGAAGACCGTCCCCGACCTCGGCAAGCTGATCGCGAACGATCCCAAGGGCCACCCGCCCGACAAGTACAAGGTCCTCGACGACGTGCTGGACTGGGCGACCAACGTGGGGTACCCCGGGTACGCCACCGCGGCCATCGACGAGATCTACAGCACGTGGCTCCTGAACACGATGTTCGCGAAGGTCGCCGCCGGCCAGGCCACCCCGGAGGCGGCGCTCGACGAGGCCGAGGCGGCCTGCAAGCGCATCTTCGGCAAGTGGAAGGAGAAGGGCCTGATCTAGGCGCCCCCCGCCGGACAGGATCGGGGCGGGGGGCCCCGTGGCCGGGGTCTCCCGCCGTGTCCTCACACCGTGAGCATCCTCGAGCGCGCGACCATGGCCGACTCCGCCGTCCGCCGGCGTGGCCGTCCCCTGGTCGACCGCCCCGGCTGGCTCGGGGCCTTCATGATCGCGCCCGCCGTCCTCTACATCACCCTCATCGTCGGGATGCCGTTCGTGCTGGCGCTCTACTACAGCGTCAGCGACATCACCGCCGGGAGCCGCAGCCTCAACTTCGTGGGACTGAAGAACTTCGCCGGGATCGTCGGGACGAGCCAGTTCCGGACGGCGCTCCGGAACACGTTCGTCTTCGCGGTCGTCTCCCAGGTGATCGTGCTGGTGGGCGCGAACGTGCTGGCCCTCGCCCTGATGCGAGATTTCCGGGGCAAGTGGCTCGTGCGCCTCCTCCTGCTCCTGCCCTGGGTCGCCCCGATCTCGCTCGGCACGATCGGGTGGCTGTGGATCCTCGACTCGATCTACAGCGTGATCAACTGGACGCTCCAGGCCCTCGGGCTCATCCGGCCGAACGACTGGCCCATGTGGCTGGGCATTCCGCACCTGGCGATGGGCTCGGTGATCACGGTGCACGTGTGGCGGCTCCTGCCGCTGGCCACGATCATCCTCCTGGCCGGGCTCTCCTCGATCCCGAAGGAGATCCACGAGGCGGCGCGCGTGGACGGGGCGGGCTTCTGGCGCCAGCACTTCCGGATCACCCTGCCGCTCATCCGCCCCATCATGCTGGTCGCCCTCCTGTTCGGCCTCGTCTTCGCCTTCACCGACATGATCGTGATCTTCGTGCTCACGCGCGGTGGGCCGTACGACACGACGCAGGTCCTGTCGAGCCTCGCGTTCTTCACGGGCATCCAGGGCGGCGACCTGGCCACCGGCGCGGCGATCGCGGTCTTCCTGTTCCCGCTGCTGCTCGCGGTGGCCGTGGTCTTCCTGCGGGTGGCGCGCCGCGCCGAGGTGGCCTGAGCCATGCGACCCGGCCGGCCGAGGCGGCTCCTGACCCGAGGCGCGCACCTCGGGATCGTGGGCGCGTTCACGCTTTTCTCCGCGTTCCCCTTCTACTGGATGCTGATCACGACGTTCAAGCGGACCAGCGACTTGCTGAAGCGCGAGAACAATCCGTTCCTCTACAACGAGCCGCCGACGCTCGAGCACCTTCGCGTGCTGTTCGTGGAGACCCTGTACGGCCGGTGGCTCTTCAACACCGCGTTCGTCGGCGTGCTGGTGGTGATGATCACGCTGCTCCTGGCGCTGCCGGCCGGCTACGCGCTGGCGCGGCTCACCGGGCGATGGGGAGAGCAGCTCGGCATCGGTATCTTCCTCACCTACCTGGTGCCGCCGACGCTCCTCTTCATCCCGCTGTCCCGGGTCATCGCCGTCCTCGGCCTGCAGGACTCCCTGTGGTCGCTGGTCCTCGTCTACCCCTCGTTCACGATCCCGTTCTGCACGTGGCTCCTCATGGGCTTCTTCAAGGCCATTCCCGGGGACATCGAGGAGGCCGCGATGATCGACGGGTGCAGCCGTTTCGGGGCGTTCCTCCGGGTCGTGATCCCAATCTCCGTCGCCGGGGTGCTCACCGTCGTGATCTTCGCCTTCACGCTGGTGACGCAGGAGTTCGTCTACGCCATGACGTTCATCTCCGGCGTCCGCCAGTTCACGGTGAGCGTGGGGGTCCCGACCTTCCTCGTCCGCGGCGACGTGTACTTCTGGGGCTCCCTCATGGCGGGCTGTTTCATCGCGAGCGTCCCGGTCGCGATCCTCTACAATTTCTTCGTCGACCGCTTCATCGCCGGCTTCACCGTGGGGGCGATCAAGTAGGGCCGCGGGACCGTCCCCGCCCGGGCGGCCTCGGGCTGAGGCCGGGACGATCGGTCGGAGCCATGCGGAGGGACGATCGCCCCCCGGTCTCGGAAGGTGGCGTGCGCCGGGCCCTCGGTGTCCTGGCGCTCGCCCTGGTGCCCCTGATCGGTCTGATCGCGATGCCCATCATCGTGCGCGCGGACGTCACGGACTTGACGCCGGGTCGATGGTCGGCCGGAGCCGGAGTCGGTTTCTGGGCGAACACCCCGGATGGCGTCGAGTTCGGGCTCAAGGGGCATGCCGTGTACTTCTGGACACGGACGTTCTCGGTGGGCCCGCTCGCGCAGTACGCCGGCGCCGGAAACGATCAACTGGTCGGGGTGTCGGTCCAGGCCAAGCGCTGGTGGGTCATCCCGGGCACGCGGCGCCCGGTTCGACTGGCCGTCCAGGGCGGCCTCGGCTACCTGTGGGCGGACATCGAGGACGCCGACACCGGCGCCGCGGTCACGGATAGCTCGTTCCTGATTCCCCTGGGGATCGCGCTGGACTATGCCGTGAGCCGAAGAGTCGCGGTGACGGTCGAGGTGCTCGTGAACCTGACCTCTCTCGGCGAGAAGGTCCGGGTCGGAGACCGCGAGGTCGACCTCCGCACGAACGTCATGCCGGCCCTGTACCTCGGGGTCAGGTTCTGAGCGCAGGCCGCCTGAGACCCCGAGCGGACCCGGCATGGGGCGCGCCCTGACTCGTAAGTCCGCGTCCTGCTTGACAGCTGACCGACCCGTCCGCTACACTCCGCCTACCTTTCCGGGATTCTCGGGCATCGGGGCCACCGTCGGGTCGGCTCCCCCGTAATCTCCCGGCCAACGACGGCCTCGAGGCTGCTGAATGCCAGAAGTCGAGCTTCTCGCCACCGGCGAGGGAGACTATCGGCACCACGACCCGGATGTCGTCCGGGCCTGGGTGCGCGACCGGAAGCGACGCGACGTCGTCGACACGACGACGACGGGCGCCGACGCCGTGAGCCGTCTGGTCGCCGACGGGGCCGACGTCGCGTTCGACGTCTCCTCCCTCACCCGCGGCCCGGTCGTCCCGATCCGGGAGATCGTCCGGCCGCGACGCCGGAATCTCCGATACGGCGCGAAGGCCACCGGGACCCTCCTCGGGAGGGCGGCGCGCACCTGATGGCCGAACCCGCTCCCGCTCGCTCGACCAACGGCGCGGCGGTCCTGGACCCCGCGCTCGACACGTTTCCGAAGCTCGTCCTCCGGAA
Source organism: Candidatus Rokuibacteriota bacterium (assembly GCA_044867785.1). Classification (GTDB taxonomy): domain Bacteria; phylum Methylomirabilota; class Methylomirabilia; order Rokubacteriales; family DASRDR01; genus DASRDR01. The sequence continues at coordinate 85,680 of JBIOVM010000085.1, forward strand.
CGTCACGCGCTTCCCCGACAAGATCGCCATCCGCGAGAAGGACTATGGGATCTGGCAGTCCTACACGTGGCGGCAGTACCTCGAGCAGTCTCGGCTGATTGCGCTCGGGCTGGCGGCGCTCGGCTTCGCCCGCGGCGACAAGACGGCGGTCGTGGGCGACAACCGGCCCCAGCTTTACTGGGCCATGCTCGCGACCCAGGCGCTCGGCGGCGTGCCGGTGCCGCTCTACCAGGACTCCATCGAGAAGGAGATGGAGTACATCGTCGACCACGCCGAGGTGCGCTTCGCGATCGTCGAGGATCAGGAGCAAGTCGACAAGCTCCTGCAGGTGAAGACGCGGTGTCCGCGCCTCGAGTACATCGTCTACGACGACGCGCGGGGGCTCCGGCACTACAAGGACGAGGGCTTGCTCAGCCTGGCCGACCTCCAGGGCCTCGGCCGGCAGTTCGACAAGGAGCACCCCGGCCACTTCGAGCAGGAGGTGGCCAAGGGTGCCGCGGACGACATCGCCATCATCTGCTACACCTCGGGGACGACGGGCCAGCCGAAGGGCACGATGCTGTCCCATCGCAACCTGATCGTCACGGGCCGGAACGCCGTCGAGTACGAGGGGCTCCGGTCGAGCGACGAGGTCGTCGCGTACCTTCCGATGGCGTGGATCGGCGACCACATGTTCTCGTTCGCGCAGTCGATCCTCACCGGCTTCACCACGAACTGCCCGGAGAGCTCGGCGACCGTGCTCCACGACCTCCGGGAGATCGGCCCGACGTACTTCTTCGCGCCGCCGGGTATCTACCAGCGCATCCTCACCGGCGCCATGATCCGGATCGAGGACGCCACCGCGCCCAAGCGCCGGCTGGTCCAGTTCTTCCTCGAGGTGGCGCGGCGCGCGGAGCGACAGCGGCTGGCCGGCAAGCCGGTCCCCGCCGGCGATCGCCTCCTGCACGCGCTGGGGCGAATCCTCGTCTATGGGCCGCTGCGGGACAACCTCGGCCTGAGCCGGGTCCGCCTCGCCTACACCGCGGGGGAGGCGATCGGGCCGGAGCTCTTCGAGTTCTACCGCGCCCTCGGCGTCAACATGAAGCAGCTGTACGGCATGACCGAATCCAGCGCGCTCATCTGCATCCAGCGGGACGGCGAGGTGCGGCTCGACACCGTGGGCACCCCGCTGACGGGGGTCGAGGTCCGCATCGGCGACTCGGGCGAAGTGCTCTACCGGAGCCCCGGCGTCTTCGTCGGCTACTACAAGAACCCCGAGGCGACGCGCCAGACGTTAGAGGAGGGCTGGGTCCATTCCGGGGACGCCGGCATCATCGACCGGGACGGGCACCTGCGCATCATCGACCGCGCGCGGGACGTGGGACGCCTGGCGGACGGCACGCTGTTCGCGCCGAAGTACCTCGAGAACCGGCTCAAGTTCTCCCCCTACATCCGGGAAGCGGTCTGCGTCGGCCAGGATCGGCCGTTCGTCGCCGCGCTCGTGAACATCGACCTGACGGCGGTCGGCAGCTGGGCCGAGCGGCGCGGCCTGGCCTACACGAGCTACACGGATCTCTCCCAGAAGCCCGAGGTCTCGGAGCTGATCCGGAAGGAGATCACCCGGGTGAACCGGAGCCTGCTGGAAGAGCCGCAGCTCCAGGGCGCCCAGATCCGCCGGTTCCTCACGCTCCACAAGGAGCTGGATCCCGACGATCAGGAGATCACGCGCACCCGCAAGGTCCGCCGGGGGTTCATCGCCGAGAAGTACGGGGCGCTCGTCGAGGCTCTCTACTCCGAGCGTGACCACGTCGCGGTGGAAGCCAAGGTGACGTACGAGGACGGCCGCACCGGCACCGTCCGGGCTGACGTGCGGATCCTGGAGGCCGAGGTGGTCACCAGGGCGGGCGCGGCGTGAGCCGACGGGCCGTCCCCGGCCGCAAGCCGTCCAATCGGAGCCGTCCGATCGACTTCCGCGAAACCCGGGGAGCCACGTGAGCACGCCGGGCGCCGGCGCGACCAGCCCCGAGACGGCGACGCCCCATGCCCGCCGGGCGGGTGCCGCCGCCCCCGCGCCCGCCGGCGCGGCGGAGGCGAAGCCGCTGCTGGAGGTCGACGGCGTCAGCGTCCGGTTCGGCGCGGTCCAGGCGCTCTCCCGGGTCTCCGTGGACGTGCGGCGCGGCGAGATCCTGGCGATCATCGGACCGAACGGCGCCGGCAAGACGACGCTCCTCAACGTCATCAGCGGCTTCTACCAGCCCGACGAGGGACGGATCCTGTTCGAGGGCCGCGACCGGACCCACCTGCGGGCGCCCGACGTGGCGGCGCTCGGCGTCGCGCGGACCTTCCAGAACGTCGCCCTGTTCCGGGGCATGACCGTGCTGGACAACATCATGACCGGCCGGCTCCTCCGAATGGGAGGGAGCGTCCTCTGGGAGGCCCTCTACTGGGGGCCCGCCCGCCGGCAGGAGCTCGAGCATCGGGCCTTCGCCGAGCGGATCATCGACTTTCTCGAGATCCAGGCCATTCGGAAGACCCCGGCCGGGCGGCTGCCGTACGGGCTGCAGAAGCGCGTGGAGCTGGCGCGCGCGCTGGCCGCCGAACCGACGCTCCTCCTCCTGGACGAGCCCATGGCGGGCATGAACGTCGAGGAGAAGGAGGACATGTGCCGGTTCATCCTCGACGTGAACGACGAGTTCGGCACGACCATCGCGCTCATCGAGCACGACATGAGCGTGGTCATGGACATCTCGGACCGGGTGGCGGTGCTCGACTACGGGCGCAAGATCGCCGAGGGCCCGCCCGCCGCCGTCCGGGCCGATCCCGCCGTGATCGCCGCCTACCTGGGAGTCGCGCACGGGTGACCAGCCGACCCGGTCGCGCCTGCGACAGGAGCGAAGGCGGCGCCTCGGGGCCGGCCCGAAGCCGGTCGGCGGGCGAGGGCTGATCGCGTGAACCTCCTGCATGCGGTGCTGGTGGCGCCCTTCGCCGACATGGCGGCCAACCCGGCCTTCCTGGCCGAGGTGCTGATCGGCGGGATCGCGGCCGGCCTCATGTACTCGCTCGTCGCCCTCGGATTCGTCCTGATCTTCAAGGCCTCGGGTGTCTTCAACTTCGCCCAGGGCGTCATGGTGCTCTTCGCGGCGCTGACCCTGGTGGGCCTCATGGAGCGCGGGGCGCCGGTCTGGCTGGCGCTCGGGCTGACGATGGCCGTCATGGTGGCGCTCGCCTTCGTGATCGAGCGTGTGGTCCTCCGGCCGCTCGTCAATCAGGAACCGATCATCCTCTTCATGGCGACGATCGGACTGACGATCTTCCTCCAGGGCTTCGGGGAGATGGCCTGGGGCGCCAACGTCAAGAGGCTCGACATCGGTATCCCCGACACCTCGTTCGTCGTCCGAGGGGTCCTCGTGAGCCGTCTCGAGCTGGCCGCGGCGGTGACCGCCGCCGTGCTGGTGACGGTGCTCGCCATCTTCTTCCATCGGACACGCATCGGCCGCGCGCTCCGGGCGGTGGCCGACGACCACGAGGCGGCGCTGTCGATCGGCATCCCGCTCAAGACCATCTGGGTCGTCGTCTGGTCGGCCTCGGGTCTGGTGGCGCTCGCCGCCGGCGTCATGTGGGGCGCCAAGGCGGGCGTCCAGTTCTCCCTCTCGCTCATCGCGCTGAAGGCGCTGCCGGTGCTCATCCTCGGCGGGTTCACCTCGGTGCCGGGCGCCATCGGGGGTGGTCTCATCATCGGAGTCGGGGAGAAGCTCGGGGAGATCTACTGGGGACCGCTCGTCGGCGGGGCGATCGAGAACTGGTTCGCCTACGTCGTCGCCTTGGCGTTCCTGGTCTTCCGTCCGCAAGGGCTCTTCGGCGAGAAGATCATCGAGCGGGTCTAGAGCGTGATCTACCGGGAAGCCGGGCAGTTCAAGACGAGCTACGCCAGCGATCAGGCGATCTTCCCGATCGTCCAGGACCGCTGGGTCGCCGGACTCGTCCTGGCGGCGGCCGCGCTGGTCCCACCCCTCGTGGCGAGCGACTACTGGCTTCAGGCGGTCCTCATCCCGTTCCTCGTCTACTCCCTGGCGGCCATCGGCCTGAACCTCCTCACCGGGTACGCGGGACAGCTGTCGCTCGGCACCGGCGGCTTCATGGCGGTGGGGGCGTACTCGGCGTTCAAGCTCACCACGGCGTTCCCGCAGGTCAGCATCGTCATCGTCTTCCTGCTCTCCGGGCTCGTCGCCGCGGCGGTCGGGCTGATCTTCGGCCTCCCGAGCCTCCGGATCAAGGGCTTCTACCTCGCGGTCGCGACGCTGGCCGCGCAATTCTTCCTGATCTGGATGTTCAACAAGGTGGGATGGTTCGTGAACTACACGCCGTCCGGCACCATCACCGCCCCGGACCGAACCGTGCTGGGCGTCCTGGTGACCGGCCCCAGCGCCACGGCGTCCGCCCGCTACCTGATGGCGCTCGGCTTCGTGGCCGTCTTCGCGCTCGTCGCGAAGAACCTCGTCCGGGGCCGGATCGGCCGCTCCTGGATGGCCATCCGCGACCGGGACATCGCCGCCGAGATCATCGGCGTGCGACCGCTCCGGACGAAGCTGCTCGCCTTCGGGATCAGCTCCTTTTACTGCGGCGTGGCCGGCGCCGAGCTCGTGTTCCTCTTCCTGGGCAGCGCGGAGACCCTGGCGTTCGACATCAACCAGTCCTTCCTCGTGCTCTTCATGATCATCATCGGGGGGCTCGGGTCGATCCTCGGATCGTTCCTCGGGGCCGCGTTCATCGACGTCACCCCGATCCTCCTGACGAACGTGCCCCACTGGCTCGGCGTGAACCTCTCGGTGGCGCTGCTCAAGCAGATCGAGCTGATGGTCTTCGGCTCGCTCATCCTCTTCTTCCTGATCGTCGAGCCGCACGGCCTGGCCCGGCTCTGGCATATCGCCAAGGAGAAGCTCCGCATGTGGCCCTTCCCCTACTAGGATGGGTCCGGAGCCGAATCCGGTGAGCGAGAGCCCGAAGCCCCTGTTGACCGTCAACAACATCGAGGTCATCTACGACCATGTCATCCTAGTCCTCAAGGGTGTCTCGCTCCGGGTGGCCCAGGGGGGGATCGTCGCGCTTCTGGGAGCCAACGGCGCCGGGAAGAGCACGACGCTCAAGGCCATCTCGGGCCTGCTGCGGACGGAGCGCGGCGAGGTGACGAAGGGGGCCGTGGAGTTCCTGGACCGGCCCATCCACCATCGGGACCCCACGGACATCGTTCGCCAGGGGATCGTGCAGGTGATGGAGGGGCGCCACGTGTTCGAGCACCTCACGGTCGAGGAGAACCTCCTGACCGGCGCCTACACGCGCCGGAACGGACGGTCGATCACGGACGACCTCGAGCTGGTCTATCGCTACTTTCCCCGCCTCAAGGATCGGCGCGGGGTGCGGGCGGGGTACGTCTCGGGCGGCGAGCAGCAGATGCTCGCCATCGGCCGCGCGCTCATGGCGCGGCCGCGGCTCATGCTGCTCGACGAGCCGTCGATGGGCCTGGCACCGATGCTGGTGCAGGAGATCTTCGACATCGTCGGCCGTCTGAACCGGGAGGAGGGGGTGGCCGTGCTCCTGGCCGAGCAGAACGCGGCCATGGCGCTCCGCTTCGCGCAGTACGCGTACGTGATGGAGAGCGGGCGGATCGTGCTGGACGGCGATGCCCGCACCATCAGCGAGAACGAGGACGTCAAGGAGTTCTACCTCGGGCTCTCCGGCGTCGGTCACCGGAAGAGCTACCGGGACGTCAAGCATTACCGGCGCCGCAAGCGGTGGCTCTCGTGAGCGGCGCCATCCGACCGACGCAGCCGAAACTCCGGACAAGGGAGGCAACCATGAGGGGGAAGACCTTCTCGATCGTCGCTCTCGGCATCCTGGCCGTCGCGATCGCGGTATGGCCGCTGGCCACGCCGGCGCCGGCCCAGGACAAGTCGATTTTCATCCCGCTGTTGGTCTACCGGACCGGGCCGTACGCGCCGGGCGGCATCCCGATCGCCAACGGCGCCGTCGACTACTTCAACCTCCTGAACGAGCGCGACGGCGGGATCAACGGCGTCAAGCTCGTGTTCGAGGAGTGCGAGACCCAGTACGACACCAAGCTGGGGATCGAGTGCTACGAGCGCCTCAAGGGGAAGGGGCCAATCCTGGTCAACCCGTACAGCACCGGGATCACCTACCAGCTCATTCCCAAGGCGCCGGTCGACAAGGTCGTCGTCCACTCGATGGGCTACGGCATGACCGCCTCGGCGGACGGCCGCTGGTTCCCGTGGGTCTTCAACTTCCCGATGACCTACTGGAGCCAGGCCTCGGCGTTCGTCAAGTACATCGGCCAGCAGGAGGGCGGGCTGGACAAGCTGAAGGGCAAGAAGGTCGTCCACATCTTCCACAACAGCCCGTACGGCAAGGAAGCGAACCCGACCCTCGAGCACCTGTCCAAGCAGCATCAGTTCGAGCTGACGCTCCTGGCGGTGGACCACCCGGGACAGGAGCAGAAGGCGACGTGGCTCCAGGTCCGCCGGATCAACCCGGACTGGATCTACATCTCCGGCTGGGGCGTGATGAACCAGGTGGCGGTCAAGGAAGCGGCCGCGCACGGCATGAAGATGGACCACGTGATCGGCAACTGGTGGACCGGCACCGAGACGGACGTCATCCCGGCCGGTGACGGCGCCAAGGGCTACAAGTCCTTGACCTTCAGCGCCCCCGGCGCCGGCTTCAAGGTCCATCAGGACGTGCTCAAGCACGTGTACGACAAGGGCAAGGGCGCCTACAAGGACCGGGCCCAGATCGGCGAAGTGCTCTACAACCGCATGATCATCAACGCCATGTACAACACCGAGGCGATCCGCACGGCGATGGGCAAGTACGGCAACAAGCCCCTCTCCGGCGAGGAGGTCCGGTGGGGCTTCGAGAACCTGAACCTCACCGACCAGCGCCTCGAGCAGCTCGGCATGAAGGGCATGGTGCGGCCCCTCAAGGTCACCTGCGAGAACCACGAGGGCAACGGGATGGCGGCGGTCCAGCAGTGGGACGGCAAGAAGTGGACCATCGTCTCCGACTGGATCGAGCCGATGCGCGACGTGGTGCGGCCAAAGCTCGAGGAAGCGGCCATCGAGGAGGCCAAGAAGCTCAACTACACGAAGCGCGACTGCTCGAAGGAAGGCTAAAGCCTTCGACCCTATCGGCCCACGGGTGGCTGTCCAGCCCGTGGGCCGATAGTGACCACCGACCCGAAGTGTCATGAAGCGCGCGGATCGCCTACGCGGCTACTACGACCGGAAGCGCGAGACCATGGGGGTCCGCGCGCGCCGCGCATACCAGGACAGGTGGGTGCAGGCGCTGGTGGCCAACGCTTGGCGCCGCGCGCCGGGCGTGCGGCGGCGCCTGGAGGCGGCGGGACTCCGACCGGCGGCCGTGCGGACGCTGGCCGATCTCGACCGCCTCCCGGTGCTCAAGAAGGCGGCGATGCCGGACCTCCAGCGCGCCGACCCGCCGTTCGGCGGCTTCGCGACGGTGTCCGGAGCCGAGCTCGGGACGGTCTTCGTCTCGCCGGGGCCGATCTACGAGCCCATCGCCCGGCGCGATTGGAGCCCCTGGCGAACGGAGACCGCGGCCTACGCCGGGGGATTCCGGCCTGGCGACGTCGTCGTGAACACGTTTCTCTACCACCTGACGCCGGCCGCGCACCTCTTCGACCGGGGGCTGGCCCTCCTGGGGTGCACGGTCGTCCCGACCGGACCCGGGAACGTCGAGACCCAGGTCCGGACCATCCAAGACCTCGGCGCCACCGGGTACGTGGGGACGCCGTCGTTCCTGATGGCCATCCTCAAGCACGCCGCGGAGAAGGGGCCCGGGCGGCTCCCGCTCGAGGTCGCCCAGGTCGGAGCCGAGGCGCTGCCGCCCTCGCTCCGTCGCACGCTGGAGGTCGAGCACGGGATCCTGACGCGCCAGGGCTTCGGCACCGCGGACCTCGGGATCCTCGCCTACGAGTGCCGGGAAGCGGACGGGATGCACGTCATGGAGGACGTGGTCCTCGAGATCTGCGATCCCGAGACCGGCTCGCCGCTCCCGAGCGGGGAGACCGGGGAGATCGTCTGCACCGTCAACCACCGCGCGTACCCGATGATCCGCTTCGGCACCGGGGATCTCTCCGTGGTGACCGAGGCGTCGTGCCCATGCGGCCGGACTTCCCCCCGCATGCTCGGCTGGCGCGGCCGGACCGACGAGGTGACGAAGGTCCGGGGCATGTTCGTGCATCCCCGCCAGGCCGACGAGGTCGCCGCCCGCTTCCCCGCGGTGGCGCGCTGGCAGGCCGTGGTCACCCGGAAGGAGCACGAGGACGGGCTCGCCTTCCACGTCGAGCTGGTCGCGGGGACCCGGCCCGAGCAGGTCGTCGCGGAAATGGTCGCGGCGATTCGAGAGGTCATGAAGCTCCGGGGCGAGGTCGAGGTGGTGCCCCCCGGCACCATCCCGGCCAGCGCCAAGAAGATCGACGATCGGCGGAAGTGGGAGTGAGCCCCGGGCGGCCCCGGCGGGACGCGTCGTGACCGACCGCTCGGCGACCTTCGAGCGCGTGTTGCGGCTCGAGCACGGCCGGACGGCGCTGCTGGTCGTCGACATGCAACGGGGCTTCCTCGATCCGGGCGTCGCGATGGAGGTGCCGCAGGCGCGGAGCATCGTGCCGGTCGTCCGCGACCTGCTCGAGCTCTTCCGTCGGAAGGGTCTGGCGGTGGCCTTCAGCCAGTTCGTGTACTCACCGGCGGCGCCCCTGCTCGTGGGCGAGCTGCATCCCGAGCACCAGCCGGCCGTTCCCGGTCGGCCGGCGGGCTTCGGGCATCCCTCGTCCTCGTGTCTCGAGGGGGATCCGAGCGTCGAGGTGGTGACGGAGTTGGCGCCGCTCCCCGAGGAGCTGACGGTGCGGAAGCACTGGTACGACGCCTTCGCCGGCACGCCGCTCGACGGCGCGCTCCGGGCGCGCGGTGTCCGCTCGCTGGTCGTGACGGGGACCATGACCGACATCTGCGTCTTGGCGACCGTCGTGGGCGCGTTCAATCGCGAGTACCGCGTGACCGTGGTGGAGGACGGGGTGGCGACCCTCTGGCCGGAGATCCAGCGGGCGACGCTGGACATCGTCCGCCGGGCCTACGGACGCGTCGTTCCGGCGAAGGTGGTCGCCGACGAGATGGCGGCGTGGTGAGCGGGCAGGACGCGAGGGCGGCCGGCTTGCGCGAGAGCCCCACCGTGGAGTATAGAGGGTCAACCCGGACACGACTGGCGCGCCTTCGTCCGGCATCCGGACAACACCCATAGCAGGGAGGATCTGACCATGGCGGAACGCTGGCAGGACGAAGCCTGGGCCCGCGACATGTGGTGGAGCGGCAAGACCACCCGCCGGAGCTTCCTCGGGCTGTCGGCCGGGGCGGCCGGCGCGCTCGGCGCGACGATGCTGGTCCCCGCCCCCTGGCGGGAGGCCTTCGGTCAGGCCAAGCCGTTCAAGCTCGGGACCCTTCAGCCCCTGTCGGGGACGGCGGCGGCCGGCGGCAAGACGGCGCTGGTCGGGGTGCAGATGGCGGTGGACCGCATCAACAAGAGCGGCGGCGTCAACGGCCGGCCGATCGAGCTCCTGGTCGCCGACTACGAGTCCAAGCCCGACGTCGGCCGGCGGAAGGCCGAGCGGCTCGTCGTCGAGGATCAGATCGACGCCCACGCCGGCGGATACCTCTCCAACGTGTGCCTGGCCTGCATGCCGGTGTACGAGGAGCACAAGCTCGTCAACATGATCACGGTGTGCCTCGACACCACGATCACCCAGAGCAAGTGCAGCCGCTTCTCGTTCCGCCCGTTCGACTTCGCGCCCTCGCAGGCCGTGGCGGCGGCGCCCTACATGGTCGGCAAGATGGGCAAGCGGTGGCACATCGCGTACGCGGACTACGCCTGGGGTCAGTCGACGAAGGACGCTTACGTCGCCGAGATCCGGAAGAACGGCGGCGAGGTCGTGGGCACCACCGGCATCCCGCTGGGCACCGCCGACATGACCCCCTTCCTCAGCAAGATCACCGGGGCCTTCGACGGGCTCTTCGGGATCTTCTTCGGGCCCCAGGGCATCGCCTTCGTCACCCAGAGCTTCGATCTGGGGCTGACCAAGAAATACCGGCTGGCCGGCGACGGGGCCATCGCGGTCGCCACGGCCCTACCGGCCATCGGCAGCAAGGGCGAGGGATTCGTCGGCATCGACCGCTACATCCCGGTGATGGAGGGTGTCCTGAACACGCCCCACCACAAGCGCTTCTTCGACGACGCGGTGGCGCGCCTGAAGGCGATCGACCCCAGCGGGCCGCTCCCCGACCGCTACGTGCAGTCCAACTACGAGGGTGTGAACGCGCTGAAGATCGGGATGCAGAAGTCGGGCTTCCAGGGGCGCAAGGACACGATGAAGCTGATCGAGGCCCTGGAAGGGCTCGAGATGAAGGAAGGCGACGACTTCCCCCAGGGCGACAAGATCCTCCGCAAGGAGGACCACCAGGCGTTCCTGCGGGAGTTCCTCTTCGAGCTCCGCGGGGGCAAGTACAAGGTCCTGGACGTCATCCCCAAGGAGAAGACGATAGTCCCTGCCGCCTGCCAGTTCGCGTAGCGCGGCAGGCGTGACCGACGCCCACGTCGGCGGAGCGGTTCACCGGGCACCGGGGGCCGCTCCGCCGTCGATCCTTCGCACCGAAGGCCTGACGGTGCGGTTCGGCGGTCTCACGGCCCTCAACCAGGTCTCGCTCGCCGTCGCGCCCGGCGAGCTCCGCGCCGTCATCGGGCCGAACGGCGCCGGGAAGTCCACCCTGTTCAACTGCCTGACCGGCGTGCTCCGGCCCACCGCCGGCCGTATCGTCCTGCAGGACCGGAACATCACCGGCCTGCCCCCGCACGTGATCTCGCACCGGGGGCTCGCGCGAAGCTACCAGATCACCAACATCCTGCCCGGCGCCACGGTGCTGGAGAACGTCCGGATCGCCGCCCAGTCGCGACACCACGGCTGGAGCATGTGGCGACATCACCTGGCCTACGTCGACCTCGTCGAGCGGAGCCGCCGCGTGCTGGCCGCGGTCGGCCTCGGGGACAAGGAAGACGAGCTGGCGGCGAACCTCTCGCACGGGGAGCAGCGGAACCTCGAGATCGGGATCGCGCTCGCCACCGAGCCTCAGGTCCTGTGCCTGGACGAGCCGACGGCGGGAATGAGCCCCGTCGAGACCCGCGCGACGGTGGAGCTCGTGCGCCGGATCGCCGCCGACTACACCATCCTCATCGTCGAGCACGACATGGAGGTCGTGATGGGGCTCGCCCACACCATCACGGTCCTCCACTATGGTGAGGTCCTGGCCGAGGGCACCCCCGCCGAGATCCAGGCGAATGCCCGCGTCCAGGAGGTGTACCTCAAGACCTGATGCTGGCTCTGGACCAGGTCCACGCGCACTACGGCAAGTCGCACGTGCTGCACGGCGTGTCGCTCCGGGTCGAGCGTGGCGAGGTGGTCGGCCTCCTCGGCCGGAACGGCGTAGGCAAGAGCACGACGCTCAAGGCCGTCATGGGCCTGCTGCGTCCGTCAGGAGGTCGAGTGGCGCTCGAGGACCGGGACATCACCGGGTTCTCGCCCCACCAGCTCGCCCGGATGGGGATCGCGTGGGTGCCGGAGGATCGCCGAATCTTCCGCCTGCTGACGGTGTTCGAGAACCTCCGGACGGGTCTGGATCGCAGCGGCGTGTCGGAGAGCCGGCGGAACGAGCTCCTGGAGAAGGTCTACGCGAGCTTCCCGGTGCTGGCCGAGCGGCGCCGGCAGGCCGGGGGCACCCTGTCGGGCGGCGAGCAGCAGATGCTGGCCATTGCGCGCGCCATGATGCTCGAGCCCAAGATCATCCTGCTCGATGAGCCGACGGAGGGCCTGATGCCGCGCATGGTGGCGCAGATCCGGGAGATCATCCGCCTCCTCCATCGCGAGGGCGTGGCGATCCTCCTCGTCGAGCAGAACGTGCCGCTGACGCTCGAGGTGTCGGAGCGCGTCTACATCATGGAGAAGGGGATCGTGCGGCACCACGCGCCGGCCGCCGAGCTGCGCGCGGACCCCGCGATCGTCCACCGCTACCTGGGCGTGTAACGCCATGGACCAGATCCTCATCCAGACCGTCAACGGGCTCGTCAACGGGATGATCCTGGCGCTGGTGGCGTCGGGCCTGACGCTCATCTTCGGGATCATGGACGTGGTCAACTTTGCCCACGGCGACCTCGTGATGCTGGGCGGGTTCGTCGGGGCCACGACGATCGCGGCGACCGGAAACTTCTGGCTGGCCCTCCTGGTGGCGGCGCTGGCGGTCGGGATCTTCGGGGCGGCCCTGCAGGCGACGACCCTCCGCCCGCTCCTCGGCCGCGACCCCCTGACGACCGCGCTGGCGACCTTCGGCATGTCGCTGGTGCTCCAGAAGTACGCGATCTGGCAGTGGGGACCCTCGGCCCGGCAGATCCAGGAGCCGGTGACGGGTCGCTTCGCGCTCTTCTACCTCGAGTACCCCTGGTACCGCATCCTCACCGCGCTCTTGTCGGGGGCGATCATCCTCGGGCTCTGGCTCTTCCTGAAGCACGGCAAGTTCGGGGTCTGGATCCGGGCGACCACCCAGGACCGGGTGATGGCCTCGGCCATGGGGATCCCGGTGCCGGTCGTCCACACCGTGGTCTTCGCGATCGGCGCGGGGATGGCCGCCGCCAGCGGCGTCCTGTTCGGCCCGCTCGGCGGCGTCACCCAGACGATGGGCTTCGACTTCACCGTCCGGGCCTTCATCGTGGTCGTGGTCGGCGGCATGGGCAACCTCGGGGGCTCGATCCTGGCGGCGATGTTCATCAGCTTGGTCGAGGCCTACGCCGCGATCGTGGTGAGCCCGGCCCAGGCGGTGATCGTCTCCTTCGTCGTGCTGGTCCTCACCATGCTCTTCCGGCCCACGGGGCTGTTCGTCCCCACGCAGCGATGACGGCTCCCGGGGAGCTGACCATGGTCGCGCCGCGGGCCGCCCGCCCGGCGACGGGCTACTGGATTGGCTTCGCGGTCGTGGTGGCGCTCCTTGCGGCGGCCCCGCTCGTCCTGCCGCCGTTCTGGCAGCGCTTCGTGACCGAGATCCTGATCTGGGGGCTGCTCGCGATGTCCTCGGACATCCTGATCGGCTACACCGGCATGGTGTCGTTCGGCCACTCGGCCTTCTTCGGGCTCGGCATGTACGGGGCGGCGGCGGCCCTCCTCTCGGTCAGGCCGCCGAGCCTCTGGCTGGCCATCCTCTACGGCCTGGTGGGCGCGGGCGCGGTGGCCGTGTTCGTCGCCTACTTCGCGACCCGGCTGCGCGAGATCTACTTCTCCATCTCGACGCTCGTGTTCTCGCAGATCTTCTACGTCATCATCTTCACCTGGACCGAGGTGACGGGCGGCGAGAACGGGCTGACCTTCAGCCAGCCGGCCCTCGCGCTGCCGGGCATCGGGAGCTGGCGCTTCACGCTGGCGACCCTCCACTGGTTCGTGCTGGCGGTGGTGACGCTGTCGTACGTCGTGACCCGACGGATCCTCCGCTCGCCGTTCGGCATGGTGCTCCAGTCGATTCGCGAGAACGAGCCGCGCACCCGCGCGATCGGCTACCACGTGGAGCGGTACAAGATGGTGGCGGTGATGCTGTCGGGGCTCTTCGCCGGGCTGGCCGGCGTCCTCTATGCCCTCCAGAACAAGTTCGCCGCGCCGGACTTCGTGTTCTTCGTCATCTCGGGCGAGGTCGTGATCTTCAACGTCATGGGCGGGATCGGCACGCTGGTGGGCCCGTTCGCCGGCGCGGCCTTCTTCCTCCTGCTGCGGGAGGGCGTCTCCCGCTTCTTCACGGAGTACTACCTGATCCCGGTCGGCATCCTGTTCATCCTGATGATCATCTTCCTGCCGCAGGGGCTCCTCGGCTTCCTTCGCCGGCCGCTGAACCGTTGAGCCGACGCCCGGGCGAGACCCCGGCCTGACGGCGGCGGCGGTCGTGACCGCGCGTTGACGAAGCCGGGGCCGGACGCCCAGAATGAGAAGCGTATGGCCTGCGGGGACGCTGCCGACCGACGAGGTGGGCCGCGCAACGGGTCGCGCCGGGGCGCCCGGCCCCGCCTGGCGGGGGTCGGGCTGATCGCGGGCCTCCTCCTGACCGCCTGCGCGAGCACCGCGGCCCCGGCTCCCGCGAGCGCTGTTCCGGACGAGTTCCGGTTCGACCGGGACACGTTCGGCTTCGCGAACCTGGTGCGCGCGCAGCGCCCCGGCTGGAACGACGGGTTCGCGAACTATTGCCTGGTGATGGCGCGGTCCGCCAGCCAGTTCCATCGCTTCGCCCGGTTCGCGCCGGACCAGCCGCCGGCGTCGCCGGTCGACTACGACCGGCTCGTGCGCCAAGTCCTCGCGCGGGCGCCTTGGGACGCGCCGGCGGCCGAGGCCGAGCGCGTGGTGATTCCCGGCTACGCCGGCCTGCGGGAGTTCTCGGCCGCTCACGAAGCGCTGCTGAAGGGGGCGTTCGGCTCGAACGTGCTCAGCATGATGCACTGGCGCACGTGGCGCGTCGGCGTCGACTTCTCGCCGGAGCATCAGGAGCGCCTCGCGCGAGACCTCGTCGGCGAGATCGGCGAGGGGCGTCCGGCGCCCATCATGATCACCAACTTTCCGCACGAGGACCTCCTGAACCACTCGGTCCTGGTGTACGGACGCCGACCGGGCGGGATGGCGGGCGGAGGAGGAATCGAGTTCCTCGCCTACGATCCGAACGACCCCGGGACGCCGTTCGCGCTCTACTACGACGACGCTTCGCGCGCCTTCTGGGTGGGGCCCCTCACCTATAGCCCGCCCGGGCGGGTGCGGGCCTTCCGGCTCTACACCTCGCCGCTGTTCTGACGCGTGCTCGCGCGCTCACCGCACGAGGGCGTCGGCAGGGATCGGGGAGCCGCGTGACCGTGACCGCGCCGTCCCGGCCCGCCCGTTGGCACGCGCATCCGTACAACCGATCCCGGTATTATCGGCTCGCCGCCGCCGCCGCGCCGCGACTGCCACGGACTCTCCGGATGTGGGTCGCCGGGCGCGTGGCGGGAGCCCTGGGGACGCGCTTTCCCGCGGAGCGTGCGGCAGTGCGTCGGAACTTGGCGCGCGTCCACCCGGAGCGCGGGCCCGCGTGGCTCGACACGGCGGTCCACCGCGTCTTCGAGCGCTTTGCGGTGTGCTTCGCCGATCTGCTGGCCCTCGACGGCCGCTCGCCCGCCGACCTTTGGCGCCACGTGGCGGGCGCCGAGCAGGAGCCGACGCGCGCCGCGCTGGCGCAAGGTCGAGGCTGCGTGTCGATCACGGCGCACCTGGGGAACTGGCAGCTGGCCGGACGCCTTCTCGCGGTCATGGGGCGGCCCGTCCACGTCGTCATGGCACCGGAGGCCGACCCCGCGGTGGGCGTGCTGCTGGATCGGGCGGCGCCTCCCGGGGTGCGCTTCGTCCGGTTGACCAGCCCCGTCGTCGGGGTGGAGCTCGTCGCGGCCCTGCGCCGGGGCGAGGTGGTTGCCTTCCAGCTCGACCGGGCGATCGGGGGGCGGGGGGACGCGGAGGCGCCGTTCTTCGGCGCGCGGGCCACGTTCCCGCTCGGGCCGTTCGTGATCGCGGCGGTGGCGGGGGCTCCGGTCGTGCCGGTGTTCTGCGTGCTCGAACCGGATGGCGCGTACCGAATTCACGTCGAGCCCGCGCTGTCGGTTTCCCGCGGGGCCGAGATCGCGGCGCTGCGCACGGCGGTGGCGCTCCTCGAGCGCTACGTCCGGGCGCACTGGGACCAGTGGTTCAACTTCTACGATGTGTGGGAGCCCGCAGCGTGACGAGGCCGGTCGCGCCGCGGGTCTCACCGATCGCCATCACCGGCGCGGGTGTCGTGGCGGCCGTGGGCAGGGATCTCGACGGCTTCTGGGCGGGACTGGTGACCGGCGCCTCGGGGATCAGCGAGATCGAGCGATTCCCGGTGGGCGATCTTCGCGTCACCCGCGGCGGGGAGGTCAAGAAGCTCCGGGCCGAGATTCCGCGCCCGTCCCCCGGCGGGGCTCTCCCGTCGCGCGGCCGGCTCCGGTGCCGCACGTCGCGCTTCCTGCTCCACGCCGCTCGGGAGGCTCTGGAAACGGCGGCCATTCGGGACGCGTGGCCCCGGCCGGAGCGGATCGGCGTGGTCGTCGGCACCGCGCTCGGCGGGATCGACGTGGCGAGCCATGCCCTTGCCGGGCGGGGCCACCTCGGCACGCTGGTGGGCGCCATGTACGACGGGCCCGCGCGGAATCTCGCGTCCTGGCTCGGGGCGCGGGGCCCCGTCCTCACCGTGACGACGGCGTGCGCTTCGGGCGCGACGAGCCTCGGGCTCGGCGCCGACCTCCTGCGCGCCGACCGGGTGGACGTGGTCGTGGCCGGGGGGGCGGACACGCTCTGCCGGTTCGTCCAGCGGGGCTTCAACGTCTTGCGCTCGCTGACGCGTGACGCCGTGCGTCCGTTCGATCGGCGCCGGAGCGGGCTGCTTCTCGGCGAGGGGGCGGGCCTCGTCGTCCTCGAGCGCGAGGAGGCGGCCGCCCGCCGCGGCCACCTCCCGCTCGGCCGCCTGCTCGGCCATGCCAGCACCGCCGACGGCGCCCACATCACGGCGCCCGACCCGGCCGGGCGCGGGCTCGAGCTGGCGGTGCGCGGAGCGATGGCCGAGGCCGGCGTGACCGCCGACGCGGTAGACTTCGTGAGCGCGCACGGCACGGGAACCGCCGCCAACGACCGCGTGGAGACGGAGGTGCTGAAACGGGTCCTCGGCCGGCGGGCGCACGCGGTGCCGGTGAACTCCATCAAGGCCCACCTGGGGCACACGATGGGCGCCGCCGCGACGCTCGAGGCGATCATGTGTCTCCTCGCCGGACGCCACGGGCAGATCCCGCCGACGCTCAACTACGGCGAGCCCGACCCGGACTGCGATTTGGACTACGTGCCGAACACGGCGCGTCCCGGCCGGCCCCGGATCAGCCTGTCGACCTCCCTCGGCTTCGGGGGATGCAACGCCGCCCTCGTGCTGGCGAGCGGGGAGGATCCGCCGTGACGCCCGCGGCGGCGGCCCCGCCACGCGCGCCGGCCGGCACGCCCGTCCCTCGAATCCGTGGCATCGGCCTCATCACCGGCTGGGGCGAGGGGGCCGAGGCGCTCGCCGCCGCTCCGGCCGCCCGGGACGTAGAGCTGGTCACGGCGCCCACTCCCGCGCTCGGCGGGGACCGGTTCCGACGTGCCACCCGGGAGTGCTTGCTCGCCGTCGCGGCCACCAAGGCGGCGGTGGCCGATGCCGGTCTGTCCGAGGCGGAGATCTCCGGTGCGGGAACGGGTATCCTGTACGTGAGCGCCACCGGCTACGCCGCGGCGAACCGAGCGTTCCTCGAGGACGAGACGTCGACGACGCTCCATTTCCCTTACACCTCGCCGAGCGCGGTGCCCGGCGAGGTGACGATCGAGCTGGGCATCCGCGGGCCTTACGTGAATCTGATGGGCGGCGGTCCGTCGACCCTCCAGGCGCTGGGATGGGCGGCGAGCTGGCTGGCGGACGGTCGAGCCGACCGGATCCTGGTGCTCGCGGTGGAGGTGTTCCACGACGTGCGGGACCTCTTCGGGCGAGCTCGCCGACTCTTCGCGGCCCCGCTGCTGGAAGGAGCCGCGTGCGTGTTGCTCGAGGCGGGGGACGGGGACGGGGCGATCCGCTGGGCGTCCGCGCTGGCCGGACCGCCGGGCGCGGGCCGGTCGGTCGCCGCCGTGCTGGACGGCGCGTTGGCGGGCCTCCGCCCGCGCTTCGTCTGGAGCGCGGCGACGGGAGCGGGCCGGGAGCAGGTCGAGGCGCAACTCCTGGCCGATCGTGGGGCTCGAGGGACCGCGCCCCGGGTGGGCGAGGCCCTGGCCATGGGCCCGCTCCTCGGGATCGCGTGGGCGCGCCGCGAGGGCGCGCCGTCACCTTGGCTGCTGACCGCGACGTGGCGGAGCGAGTACGCGGCGCTCCTCTGGGCACCGTAGAGACGACGCGGGAGGACTGATGGACGAGTCCGGGATCGTCGCGGAGCTCCGTGACATCATCGTCAAGCGGCTACGGTTCGACCCGAGCCGCTTGGCCGCGCTCGGGCCCGAGACGCCGCTGCCGAAGGGCGTCGAGGGGGCGCTCGGGCTGGATTCGCTCGATTTCATCGAGCTGTCGATCGCCCTCGAGGAGCGGTTCGGCATCGTGATCCAGGAAGGTGAGGACGTCGCGGCCAACTTCGGCACCTTCGGCGCGCTGGTGCGGTTCGTGGGCGCGCGACGCGTGGGGGCGTGAGCGCCCGGCCCGAGGCGTCGCGACGCACGGCATGACCCGGGTCCTCGTCACCGGCCTCGGGGTCGTCAGCCCCTACGGGTGCGGGCGGCGAGTCTTCTGGGACGGGCTCGCCGGCGGTCGGTGCGCCATCGGGCCGCTCAGCCTGTTCGAGACCGACGGATTTCGCTCGCGCATCGGAGCCGAGGTTCCCGCCCACGCCGCGCTTCCGGGAGTGTCCGGCCGCCGGGCGCGGGCCGACCGGTTCGCCCTGGCCGCGGCCGACGAAGCCGTCCGCGACGCGGGTCTCTCGCGCGCGGAGCTGGCCCCGGCCGCCGTCGTGGTGGGAGGCATCGGCGGCGGAATGTTCGAGGTCGAGGCGTGGTACTGGCGGCGCGAGCGGGAGGGAGTCGACGATCCCCGGCTGCGGGCTGCCCTGCCGAGCGTCCTGCCGTTCGCCCACGCCGACCTGGTCGCACGGCGCTACGGGACGACCGGGCCGAAGGAGACGGTCGTCCTGGCATGCAGCTCGGGCGGCGCGGCGCTCGGGCTGGCCGCCGAGCTGATCGCATCCGGAGCGGCCCCCCTGGCGCTCGCGGGCGGCGTCGACTCCATGACCCGCATCTGCTTCATGGGCTTCAATGCGCTCAAGCTGCTCGATCCCGACCCCTGCCGGCCGTTCGCGCGAGACCGTCGAGGCATGTCGCTCGGGGAGGGAGCGGGGTTCGTCGTCCTGGAGGATGAGGCGCATGCGCGCGCCCGCGGCGCGCGGGGATATGCCGAGCTCGCGAGCTACGGCTTGACGACGGACGCCTGGCACCTCACGGCCCCGCATCCCGACGGCGAGGGCAGCGTCCGCGCGATGGCCGAGGCGCTCGAGCGAGCCGGCGTCCCCGCGAGCGCCGTCGGCTACGTGAACGCGCACGGGACCGGGACGCCGCAGAACGACCGGGTCGAGGCCGTCGCCCTTCGGAAGCTCTTCGATCCGGAGAGTGTCCTGGTGAGCGCGAACAAGTCCCTCGTGGGTCACGCCATGGCCGCCGCCGGCGCGCTGGAGGCCGTCGCGACCGTCTTGACGCTGGCGCACGAGCTGGTTCCGCCGACCGCCAACCTCGCCGAGACGGACCCGGAGATCGGGTTCGATTGCGTCCCCCGCGTCGCGCGCCGGGCCAGGGTCGAGTACGCCCTGTCGAACTCGTTCGGATTCGGCGGCCAGAACCTGAGCCTCCTGTTCCGGCGCGCTCAGGACGCTCGGAGGCCGGATGCCAGCTGAGCGCGAGCGGGGCGCGCCGCCGCGGGTCGTCGTCACGGGCATCGGGAGCGTGAGCGCTCTCGGCTTCCACGACGGGGCTCGCCTCGCGGCCGCCCTCGAGCGGAGCATGCCGGCCCTCGCGCCGATCCAGGCTTTTCCGACCGACGATTGCCGGAGCCGCCTCGGCGGCGAGGTGGGTGACCTTGCCGGCCATCTTCTGGACGGCGAGGCCCGTCGGCTCTCCCGGGCCAGCCAGCTCGCGGTCGTGGCCGCCCGAATCGCCCTGGCCGACGCCGGAAGCCAGCCGGGACAGCTCCCGATGGCGGGGCTCGTGCTGGGGTCGCACTGGGGCGACTTTCGCTCCTCGGAGGCCTTCGCGCGAGGATTCCTCGAGCGCGGGCCGCTCGGCCTCTCGCCCCTCATCTTCCCGAACACCGTCATGAACGCTATGGCCGCCCAGGTATCGATCGCCTTGGGTTTGCGCGGTCCGGTGCTCACGCTGAACGAGATGGACGTGGCCGGCGAGCTGGCCGTCGCCCGGGCCCACGCCCTGCTCCTAGCCGGCCGGGCGCGCGCCGTGCTTGCCGGCGGCAGCGACGAGATGTCCCCGGTTCTGTACCGCGAGCTCGGCCGGCTGGGCCTCATGTCACCATCGGATCCGGGGCCGGAGGCCTGCCGGCCCTTCGATCGGCGGGCGAGCGGGACCGTGCTCGGAGAGGGCGCGACGTTCCTGGTGCTCGAGGCAGCCGACGCCGCCGAGGCGCGAGGCGCGCGCGTCTACGCCGAGCTCGCCGGCGCGGCGTGGGGGAACCTTCCGAGCCCGCCCCGCGGGTTCCCGCCGCCGGGACGCCCCGACCCTCGAGCCATCCGCCGCGCTCTCGCCGCCGCTCACGTGACACCGGACGCCATCGAGGCCGTGCTCCTCACCGGGTCGGGCCGCCCCGCCCAGGACGCGTGCGAGCTGGACCTGGTGGCGCGAGCTCTCCCGCCGGGCCGGGCGCGCGTGAGCGCGCTCACGCCGCTCGCGGGGGAGCACGCGGGGCTCGGCGCCCTCCGGACGGCAGCGGCGGCGCTTGCGGTGACGGGCTCGGCGTTGCCGCTCTTGCCCGAGCTCTCGGAGCCGATCCGGTCGGATCTGCGGTTCGTCACCGCTCCGAGCGAGGGCGAGCGCGTCCTGCCGAAGGCGGCGATGGTGCACGGCCTGGCGCGAGGCGGCGCCCACGTGGCACTGGTGCTCCGGGCTTCGAGGTCCCCTCGCGAGCGCACTGCCGGCGCGGAGGCGGCCGCGTGATGGCCGGAGTCTGGGTCGTCGTGCCGGTCTTCGACGAGGTCGCCACGCTGGGCCGGGTCGTCCAGGCGGTTCGCGCACATTGCCCCGTGATCGTGGTGGACGATGCCTCCACGGACGAGAGCGCCCGGGTGGCGATCCGGTCCGGCGCGGCCGAAGTGCTCCGGCATCCGCGGCGGGCGGGCAAGGGGGCGGCCCTCCGGACGGGATTCCGCGCCGCCCTTCGCCACGGCGCGGCTGCGGTCGCCACGCTGGATGGGGACGGGCAGCACGACCCCGCCGACCTGCCGCGCCTCTTGGCGGCCCATCGTGCCGCTCCGGATGCGCTCGTGCTGGGCGACCGCTTCGGCGGCAAGCGGGGCGACCCTATCCCGGCGCTGCGGCGTGCGGCGATTCGAGCCGCCGATCGGGCCCTGGGTCCGCTTCTGCCCGCGCCCGTCTCGGACAGTCAGTGCGGCTTTCGGATCTATCCAGGGAGGTTCTTGCGCGACGTCCCGCTGCGGGAAGAGCGGTTCGTCCTCGAGACGGAAGCGCTGGTCCGGGCGGTTCGGGCGGGCTACCGGCTGGTCTCGGTGCCGGTCCGGTCGGTGTACCCGAAGGGCCGACAGAGTCGGTTCCAGGCCGTCGCCGACGCCGCCCGCATCGGCTGGTACCTGGCTCGCGCCTGGGCGGACGGCCGCCTCGCGCCGGCGGCGCCGCCCACCGCCATCGCACCGGGCCGACGGCCGTCGGACGATCGCTTCGCCCCCGTGGCCCCGCTCCGCGACGTCGCGATCGCGGCGGGCGAGCCGGGGGCATCGCCGCCCTCGCCGTCGCGTCCCGCCCGCCTGACGTCCTGAGGATGCGCGCTCCGCCGTCGCCCCCGGCGCGGTCCTCGTCTCGGCTCACGTGGTGACGGGCGCGGGAGGGCCGCGCCGGCGCTTACTGCCCCGCGGCTACGGCTTCGCCATCGCGGGCATCGCCGTCGGGATGGCCGGGCTCGTCGCCCTCGGCGCTCTCGCGGACCGCATCAGCCGGTTCATCGACGGCGGCCATCGCTTCGTGCTCGGACAGATCTCGGTCGCCGGCGCCGGCCTCGGGACCGGCGCGGGCTTCACGGCGGGCGGGCTCTTGCCGAAGCGGACGATCGACGCGATCCGGCGGGTGCCCGGCGTCGCCCTCGTGCAGGCGCAGGTCATGCTTCCGCTGAACCCGAGCACCTCCGAGCTGTTCTCCGTGAACCAGGAGCTCGTCCTGGGGGTGGATCTCGGCGTGCCGACGCCGAACCGGAACTATCCCAGCTTTCCGATCGCCCACGGCCGCGATCTGGCTCCCGGCGACCGGGGGCGCGTGGTCGTCGGCGCCGAGCTCGCCGCGAGCCGGACGCTACGCCCGCCCGCGTCGCTGCGCATCGGCGACCGCGATTTCGAGGTCGTCGGGATACTGGAGCGCTTGCTCACGGCGCCGGACCGGTTCGCCATCGTTCCCATCGAGGACGCGCGCGATCTATGGCTCGCCCTGGACCCGACCGTGCGCGCGCTGTACCGGACGGGGGGCGCCCTCGCGGCGGACGATCTCAACACGGGGGCGGCGGTGGGCTGGACGTCCGGCGTGGACCCGGACGCTCTCGCGGCGCGGATCCGGCGGGAGGTGGCCGGCGTGAACGTCGCCGCGCCCGGCGAGGTCGCGCGTCAGCTGTCGGCGTCCACGGCATTCTTCCGCTGGCTGATGGTGGCGGTCGCGGGGATCGGCCTCCTGATCGGCGGGCTGTCCCTGTCCAACACGGTCGCGGCCGCGACGTTCGAGCGGATCCGAGACTTCGGCATCAAGCAGGCTCTCGGGGCCTCCGACGGCCAGCTCCTCGGCGAAGTCCTGCGGGAGAGCCTGACGGTCAGCCTCGCCGGGGGGGGCATCGGCACCGTTTTGGCGATCCTGGTCGGGATGGCGATCGATGCGCGCGCGGCGCAGGCGGGCCAGCAGCTGTTCCTCTTCTCCGGGCGGTTGGTCGCCTTCGCGGTGGGGTTCGCGGCCGCGCTCGGCGCGGTGGCGGGCGTCTACGCGAGCGTTCGCATCCTCCGGGTCCCGCCGGCCGAGGCGATTCGTCGCGGCGCCTGAACGCCCCGTGAACGCCCCGCCTCGCCGCCCACCGGTCCTCCGGGGGGTCGGCCTCGCGAAGCGCTTCCGCACCCCGGACGGGCGCGTGCTCGACGTGCTCCGTGGCGTGGACGTCGCGCTGACGCCCGGCGAGATGCTCGCGGTGGTCGGCCGCTCCGGATCGGGCAAGTCGACGCTGCTGAACCTGCTCGGCTGTCTGGATCGGTCCGACGGGGGAGAGCTGTGGTTCGGGGACGAGCGCCTCACGGGGGCGGGGCGAGGGTCCCGGGCCCGCTTCCGCGGCCGCCACCTCGGATTCGTGTTCCAGGCCTACCACCTCATCCCGGAGTTGACCGTGTGGGAGAACGTGCTCCTCGCGGCGCGCTACGTGGGCCGCGCCCGGGCGGAGGCCGAGGAAGCGGCGCGGACGCTCCTCGAACGCCTCGGGGTCGCGGCGCGCGTGGCGCACTACCCCCCGACGCTCTCGGGCGGCGAGCAGCAGCGGGTGGCGTTCTGCCGGGCGATGTTGAACGATCCCGCCGTGATCTTGGCCGACGAGCCGACCGGGAACCTCGACGCGGACAACGCGGGCGTGTTGCTGGCGGAGCTTCGGGCGCGGGCGCACGACGGCGGGTCCGCGGTCCTGCTCGTCACGCACAGTGCGGAGCTGGCCCACAGCGCCGATCGAGTGCTCACGCTGGCCGACGGGCAACTGACGCCGGTCGGGCCGTGACCCGCCCACCGAGGGCGCGGGTCTGTCCGGTCTGTGGGCGCCACGAACGTGACCTACACCGCCAGCTACTCCGCCGTCGCCGCCTGCCCCATCGGTCAGTACCGGGCGGAGTACTTCGGCAACGTCTCGCTGAGCGGGACGCCGCTCTTCACTCGCTGCGAGACGACCGTCAAACCAGGTAAGCTGGTAGCCAGGCTGGTTCCTAGCGGTTCCTCCGCGTGTCCTCCTCCGTGAAGTCTGCCTCTCGATCGGCCGCGTTCTGATAAGCTTTCGACGCTGAATGCCTCGTCGAGGGCGTCGGCGGGCCCCACCCAACACGATAGGAAAGCGGCGAGCGATTGACTGACGCAATTCGGCGAGCGGTTGTCCTCGCGACGCGGCCCGGGGCGGCCGTGTGCGTCGGCGGCCTGCCGCTCGCGGTGCGCAGCATCCTCGCGCTCCGCGCGGCGGGCTTCGACGACGTCGGCCTGGTGGCGCCAGCCCGACCCGACTGGGCGACGGAGCCGCTGAGGCGCCGCGGAGTTCGAGTGCGATGGGAGCCGCATCCGGCGCCGGCGCAAGCCGACGGGCCCAGGTCCGGTCACGCCTCGACGCTCTTCCTCGCCGGCGACGTGCTCGTGGATGCGGTCGCGGCCGAAGCGCTCCGCTCCGCGCGTCCGGGGCCCGTGCGGACCGCCGGAGGCCGCCTCGTCGGCGAGGTCCGCGTCGGTTCGGACGGCATCGACGGCCTCGACCGCGACGAGTCGCCGGCGCCGGGGCGCTCGAGAGAGCCAGGCACGCGGATCATCGAGGGCTTGGCGGTTCCGCTGGCCGACGCCGGATCGCCGGGCGGACTCGAGCGCGCGCTACTCGCGCACCTTGCCGATCGGCCGGCCGGCGACAGCTACCTGGCGGCCGTGCTCGACCGTCCGATGTCGCGGGAGGTGACGCGCCTCCTGCTCCGGACGCCGCTGACGCCATCCCAGGTGACGGCCCTCGGGGTGGCGATCGGATGTCTCGGGGCGCTGGGGCTCGCGACCGTGTCCTACTGGGGCAGGCTGGTCGGCGTGCTTCTGCTCATCGCGTCTCTCGTCCTCGACTGCGTCGACGGCGATTTGGCCCGCGCGCGTCTCGACGAGAACCCGACGGGCGCGCGCCTGGACGTGATCGGCGACTATCTCGTCAACCTCGCGGTGTTCGCCGGATTGGCCATCGGGCTCTTGCGAGAGGGCCTGCCGCCGGGCGGCGGCTGGGCGGCGCTCGCCCTCGTGAGCGGAGTCGGCGCCGCGATGACGACGGTCCACATTCTCTTCATACGGCCCGCCCTCCGAGGCGGCGGCGATCTGCACTGGGCCGGCGATGCCGAGAGCCTGCGGGGACAGCCCGGGGCGTCGGTGCTCGAAAAGCTCGCGAGCCGCGACTACACGTATCTCCTCCTGCTGCTCGCGCTCGTGGGCCACCTCGAGTGGTTCCTTTATGCCGCCGCGGGCGGGGCGTGGCTTTTCACCGCGGGCGTCGTCGCGTACGCCCTCTTCGCGCATCGCCGGGTCGCGCGTGGACCGGCCCGGTGACGTCGAAGCGGCGGCGCGGGATCGAGCTGGCGTGCCTGTTGCTCGGCCTCGCTGTCCTGGCCGGGACGGTCTGGGCGGTCGGGCTCGGGACGCTGGTCCAGGACCTGCGCCTGATTGGCTGGTGGCTCGTGGCGATCCTGCTGGTCGAGAGCGTTGGTGTTGCGCTGAATACCGTGGGCTGGGCCCTCGCGTTCCCGAGAGGCGAGCGGACCGTCCGTGCGGGTCGGCTGCTCGCGGCCCGTCTCGCCGGGGACGCGATCAACTACCTGACCCCCTCGGCCACCGTCGGGGGGGAGCTGCTCCGCGTGCGCCTCCTCCGCGAGGACGTGCCCGTGGACGTGCGCTGGGCGTCGGTGAGCGCGGCCAAGGTCGGCCAATCGGTCGCGCAAGCCGTCTTCATCCTCCTCGCTCTCGCGCTGGTTCTGCCGAGGTTCGCCGAGGTCCGGTTCTGGTCCGGACCCTCGCCGGGTGTGACCGCGGTGATTGCCGGGATGGCGGCTGTCGCGGCTGGAGCGGCATTCGTCTGGACGGTCGCTCGCGGCTTCTGGGCGACGATGCGCGGCGCCCTCAACCGCGTCCACCTTGGGCACCTGCTCCCCGCGTCGTGGACCGGCCCGGGCCGCGACCTTGACGCGGCCCTCGCCCGGCTCGGCCGCTGGCGGACCGCAGCCTCTTTGGGGTGCTTCGTTCTCGGCTGGGCCGTGGGCGCCGTCGAGATCTACCTGATCCTCTACTGCGTCGGCGACGCGGTCGACTGGCGAACGGCGCTCGCGCTGGAGACCGGGTCCGTCCTCATCGATGGTATTCTCTTCTTCGTGCCCGCGAAGGTGGGTACCCAGGAGGGGGGCAAGGTGGTGCTCTTCGCCGCCCTTGGGCTCAGCCCCGCCCGAGGTCTCACGGTCGGTGTCGTCCGGCGCATTCGCGAGCTGACCTACGCCGGCCTCGGACTGATCGCGCTCGGGTGGTTCAGCGCTCGGCCGAGCGCCGCCGGGGCGCTGGGCCTGCGCCTGGGCGACTCCGCCGCCGGCGGTACGACCCATCGGACCTGATTGACCGTGGCGCTCCGCACCTTGTTCCTGCATCCGCCGTCGTTCGAGGGCTTCGACGGGGGCGCCGGCGCGCGATACCAGGCTCGCCGGGAGATCCGCTCCTTCTGGTACCCGACGTGGCTGGCGCAACCCGCGGCGCTCGTCCCCGGGAGCCGGCTGGTCGATGCGCCCGCCGACGGCCGGACGGTGGAGGACGTGGCGCCGCTCGCACGCCAGTACGATCACGTGGTGATGCACACGAGCACGCCGTCCTTCGGTGGTGATGTCCGCGTGGCCGAGCGCCTCAAGCGTGAGAACCCCCGGCTCCTCGTCGGTATGGTCGGAGCGCACGTGGCCGTGCTGCCCGAGGCGTCGCTCCGGGCGGCCCGAGCGGTGGATTGGGTGGGAGTCGGGGAGTTCGACCACGCGTGCGCGGAGGTCTCGGAGGGTCGGCCGTTCGCCGAAGTGAGAGGCATCGCGTACCGCGAGAGCGGCCGGATCCGCTTCACGCCGTCCCGGCCGCCGCTCGAGGACATGGATGCGCTGCCGTTCGTCGTCGACGTGTACCACCGTGACCTCACCATCGAGAACTACTTCATCGGCTACCTCCTGCACCCCTACGTATCCCTCTACACCGGGCGGGGATGCCGATCGAAGTGCACCTTCTGCCTGTGGCCGCAAACGGTCGGCGGGCACCGGTACCGCGTGCGGAGCGCGGACAGCGTCGAAGCGGAGATGACCCGGGCCAAGCGGCTCTTTCCCCGGGTCCGCGAGTTCTTCTTCGACGACGACACGTTCACCGACGACCTGCCGCGCGCCGAGGAGATCGCGCGCCGCCTGGGCCGCCTGGGGCTCACGTGGTCCTGTAACGCCAAGGCCAACGTCCCGCGACGAACGCTCGAGATCCTGCGCGACAACGGGCTTCGCCTCCTCCTGGTGGGGTACGAGTCCGGCAGCCAGCGCATCCTGAACAACATCAAGAAGGGCCTGCGGCTGGACGTCGCCCGGGAATTCACCCGGAACGCGAAGGCACTCGGCATCGCCATCCATGGGACGTTCATCCTGGGGCTTCCCGGGGAGACGCCGGAGACGATCCAGGAGACGATCCGCTACGCGTGCGAGATCGAGCCGGACACCATCCAGGTGTCCCTCGCCGCGCCATACCCGGGGACGGAGCTCTACCGGCAAGCGCAGGAGCAGGGGTGGCTCCCACGGACACCCGGAGACCTGGTCAGCCGGGACGGGGTGCAGGTGGCCGCGCTCGACTATCCGGGATTGCCTCAAACCGAGATCTTCGAATCGGTCGAGGCGTTCTATCGGCGGTTCTACTTCCGCCCGCGAAAGGTCGTCGCGATGGTGAGTGACATGCTTCGCGATCCCGCCGTCATGCGCCGACGGCTTCGGGAGGGTGTGGAGTTCCTCCGCTTCCTGCGGGCGCGTCGGGCCATGCCGGGCGGTCCACGGCCGATCGCGTCCGACGCGAGGGCTTGATGCGGGCCCTCTTCATCTGCCGGGGCAACGTCTGCCGGAGTCGGGTCGCGGAACAGATATTCCAGGTGCTCACCTGGACGGTCGGCGCCCGCGGCGATCACGAGGCGCGTTCGGCCGGTGTCGATCCCGATTCCGGGGGGCGCGCGATCACGGGACGAGATGTTGCGTGGGCCGACGTGATCTGCGTCATGGAAGAGGAGCACCGGGCCTACATTCGCAAGCGCTGGCCCGGAGAGGTCGGGAAGGTCCGCGTCCTCGGAATCCCGGACGTCTACGAGCCGGACGACGAGGAGCTGCGGGACCGTCTCACGGACGTCGTGCGGGGACTCCTCGCCGAGGAGTCGAGTGAGGGCCGTCGGGGATCCGGCCGAACGGGCTGACCGGCTGGGGCGAGGCCGTCCGGCCGCGCCGTCACGCTTTTCGCCGGCTGCTGCTCCTGAAGCGAAGCGCGGCGCGCACCGCCGCCACCAGCTCCTCGACGCTGAACGGCTTCACCAGGTAGTAGAAGATCCCGGCCGCCCGGGCGGCCTGCTCGGTCTCGTAGGAAGCATGGCCGGTCATCACGATGATGGGGAGCGACTGGTCGAAGCGCTTGACCACCGCGATGGCGTCGAGCCCGCCCAGACCAGGGAGCTTCAGGTCGAGGATCAGCGCTCCGTAGCTGGCCCGCATGATCCGCTGAATGGCGTCGACCGCCCGATCCGCGGTGTCGACGTCGAAGGACTCGCTCGCCAGGGTCTCGACGATCGTGTCCCGCATCCGCGGATCGTCGTCGCAGACGAGGATGCGCTCGCGCTCCGCGACCGGAGTCGGCGCCGCGCTCCCGGTATCCTGGCTCATGCTCCCTCCATCGAGGGGGGCTACGAGGGTGGAGACGCGACGTCCCCGTCGCCTCGTGGGCCGATGGGGACGCCGTAGCGGCGCAGCTTGTTGTAGAGCGTCTTCGTGTCAATACCCAGGATACCCGCGACCCGCTTTTTGTTCCAGCGGTGCCGCTCGAGCGTTCGCATGATGTGCTGACGCTCGACCTCGTCGAGCGTGAGGTCCGGCGCGCCGTCGCCCCGGGGGCCGTCGTGCGATCGGCCGCCTTCTCTCGGTTCGGCCGGCTCCAGGCCGGCCTTCGCGATCGCCGGAGGGAGGGCGTCGACCGTGAGCACCTGGCTGTCGGCCAGCACCGAGAGGCGCTCGATGACGTTGCGCAGCTCCCGGATGTTCCCCGGCCAGGGATACCTGAGCAGGCACGCCATGGCTTCGGGGGTGACCTGCAGGCGATCGCGCCCCCCATACGCGTTCACGCGGAGGAAGTGCTCGACCAGGAACGGGATGTCCTCGGTCCGCTCGCGGAGCGCCGGCATGTGGATCTCGATGACGGCGATCCGGTAGTAGAGATCCTCCCGGAATCGGCCGCGCTGCGCCTCCTCGCGGAGGTCCTTGTTCGTCGCGGCGATGATCCGGATGTCGGCCTTGATATGGCGGTTGGAGCCGATCCGGCGAAACTCGCCGGACTGGAGCGCGCGGAGCACCTTGACCTGCGTCGCCGGGCTCATCTCCCCGATCTCGTCGAGGAAGAGGGTTCCCAGGTTCGCCATCTCGAGGAGGCCGTGCTTCAGCCCGTGGGCACCCGTGAAGGCCCCCCGCTCGTGGCCGAAGAGCTCGCTTTCGAGGAGCGTGTCCTGCAGCGCGCCGCAATCCACGATCGTCAATGGCGCGGTCGCGCGCGGGCTGTTGACGTGGAGGGCCCGGGCGACCAGCTCCTTGCCGGTGCCGCTCTCGCCCTGGATCAGGACGGGGGACAGCGTCCGCGCGGCCTTGTTGACCAGCGCGAGGACGCGCTTGATTCCGGGACTCCGGCCGACGATCTCCGGAAAGGGATCGTGGGCCCGGAGCGCCGCTTCGAGATGCAGCGTCTGACGCCGCCGCGCGGCCTGGTCGTGGGCGGCGCGCAGGACCTGGTTGAGGTCCTTGAAGTCGAAAGGCTGCGGCACGAAGTCGAAGGCGCCATGGCGGGCCACGTCGGCCGCCGCGGTCACGGTTCCGCGAGCGGACGTGACGACCACCTCCGGCGCCGGGGACATCGCGCGGATCGCCCGCAGGGTGTCGGCCCCCGACATGCCGGGGAGATCGAGGTCCAGGAGCACGACGGTGATCTGACCCTGGGCGAGATGGTCGATGCCTTCTTCACCCGAGGTGACAGTCTGAATCTTGTAGCCGAACGCGGGCAGCATTCGCTCCAGGAGCGCCCGCACCGCGGGGTCCGGAGCGATGACGAGGACGATCGGTTGGTCCATATGAGGAAAAAGGCTAGGGAATTTCTCCCGGGCACCACTATCCAAGGGCAGGGATGGGGCTGTCAAGCCATTTCGCGCCGGAACCACGCGCCGTCCGTGATATAGAAGCGAGGGCATGACTACGCGAGTTTTCAGGCAGGAGCCGACGGAGCGGTGTGCCGGCAGGTCAGCGTCTCGGTGTTGCCATTGCCCTGGCACTCGCCTTGCTGTATCGTTGCCGCGCTTTTGGGCGGGGTAACTGACCTATGGCGGGCGAGGAGCCCGGGACATCGGGGGGAGCTTCCACATGACACGTCGAACGCTGGCGCTACTGCTCGGCGCGTTCCTCGTCGCTTCCGGCACGGGGGCATGGGCGGACACCGAGGACGAGAAGCGAATCATCAACGGGCCCAGCAAGACCACCTTCGGTGGCCTGCAGCTGGTGCTGGGGCAGGGCGCGTCGGCCGAGGCGAAGTTCCAGCCGGACGCGAGCAAGCTGACCGTGAAGACCCTCGTCGGCGAGGCCCGGATCGTCACGTCGGCCAGGAACCTCATCCTCGTCGAGAACACCGAGGGACGGACAGAGATCCTTCTCCCCAACGGGCGGCTGATCGTCGTGGAGCCCGGCAAGGCCGAGATCGTCGGGCGGGCGCTGGTCGACGAGCCGGGCAACATCATCATCCGGCTGTCCGGCACGGGGCCGATCGCGCAGGCCGGCGGCGCGACCCCGGCGTTCACCCAGAGCACGGTGGACGTGACGATCCTCCAGTCCGTCCAGCCCTCGATCGTCGATTCCCAGGACACGCCGCCGGACTCCACGCGGATCTGCACGAGCTGCGGCACGCCGCTGTCACCCTCGACGCAGTAGCCTTGGGCCGCTGTCTCGAGAGACCGCCGCGATCACCGGTCAACCACGTCGCCGCCGTCGGCAGCGAT
>JBIOVM010000086.1:0-27808 GCA_044867785.1 Candidatus Rokuibacteriota bacterium
GTTCGCCGAGGCGCGGCCGATCCTGAGCGCGATGGGGCGGAACGTGGTCTACGTCGGGCCGCTCGGGTCGGGGGAAGTGGCCAAGATCTGCAACAACCTCCTCGCCGGCGTGTCGATGATCGCGGCTGCCGAAGCATTTACGATCGGGCTCCGGTCCGGCGTGGACCCTAAGATCCTCCACGAGATCATCCGGACAAGCTCCGGTAACTGCTGGGCGATCGAGAACAACTGCCCGGTTCCCGGACTGGTGCCGAAGGCGGCGTCGAACCGGGAATTCGCGGCGGGGTTCATGACGGATCTGATGGCCAAGGATCTGTCGCTGGCCCGAGCCGCCGCCCGGGACCTCGGCGTATCCTGCTTCTCGGGGGCGCTGGCCCACGATCTCTACATGCTGGCCAGCCGCCATGGGCTCGGGCGGAAGGACTTTTCCTCGGTCATCCACCTCCTCGCGCCTCCCAGGGAGGGCGCTAGCGGGTAGAACGCCGGCTCGGCTCGACATCCCTTCGGGCGGCCGCGGCAGCATCTCGCGGCATCATGGTTGCATCCTATGAGTGGGCCAAGCGGAGGGAGGAGCCAGCCATGAAGTCAGGCCGCCGAAGCCAGCCATTCCGCATCGTCCCGCTCGTAGCCGGGTTCGCCGTCTTCCTGGGCGCCGGACCTGTCCTGGCACAGACACCCCCGGCATCCGGGGCGCCGACCGCCCCGGCGCCGGGTGCTGCGTCCGGCGGCGGTGTGGGCGTCACCGCGCCCCGTCCGAGCGAGCCGCCGACCGAATTCGGGTTCGAGTGGGGCATTCCCCCGGAGCAGCACGGCGCCCGGGAGCAAGAGTTCTATCCCGAGCGGGTGCCGACGGTCCACCAGCCCGCGTTCCTTCGCGGCGCCACGAAGACCACCCGCACGTCGCGGACCTCGGGAGTGCGCTGGGGCCTGAGCGGGTGGACCGCGCCCCGGGTCCCGTTCGACGACAGGGAGTCGAGCGGGGGAGCGGCCTTCGGTCTCTCGATCGAATGGGGGACGCCGCTCGAGCCGCCGGCCGAGCCGGCGCCTCCGGCTCAGCGCTGACCGAGGTCAGCCCTTCGCGAGCTTCTCGACCTCGCGCTTGGCCATCGGCTCGAT
Organism: Candidatus Rokuibacteriota bacterium; assembly: GCA_044867785.1. GTDB lineage: Bacteria > Methylomirabilota > Methylomirabilia > Rokubacteriales > DASRDR01 > DASRDR01. Next base: position 1,117 of record JBIOVM010000086.1, read on the forward strand.
GCGAGCGAGGATCTGCTTGACCCTGCGCTCGGAGGTGTGATCCGCGAGGATCAGCTTCCTCGATTTGGTGCCGTTCGCGATGAAGGCCACCCAGTCGTCCAGGTTGGGCGTGCCTCGCCACTGGATCACCAGGCCGCTTGCCCTGAGTTTCTTCCGACCTTCGACCTTCGCTAGCGGCTTTCGCGGGACGTCCATGCGCGCCTCCGACCTCTCCGGCAGAACGAATGAAGAAGACGTACGGTCCAGTGAATGCCCCCCACAATCGTCGCGCGTCTCACTCGTGTCAAGGGTTTGTTTCGCCTTTGCTCATGCGTCCGCGCGATGTGGGCCTGGGCTTCCGCGGGCATTCATCGACGGATCGGAGACCTCGGCCGCGCGCGCGCCCGTCCATCGCGGCTTCGCGTGGCGCCGATCGCGTGGCGCCGCTCCAGATGCGGATGATCTCCGTCGGTGGATGACGGTGGATAAGTGGATAACTGGCGAGTGTGCTGGAGGCGGTCGAGGCGGTCGGTTCGCGCCCCGCGGCGGCCGCGTGGTACCCTCTCGCGGGCGGAACACCTCGATAGTCCCGGCGAGCGCTCGCTCGGGCGCGGAGGAGCGATGACCCAGCTGGTCCGGATCGGGCACAGCCCGGACGCCGACGACGCGTTCATGTTCTACGCCCTCACTCACGGCAAGGTTGCGATTCCCGGGGTTCGGATCGAGCACGTGCTGGAGGACATCGAGTCGCTGAACCGTCGCGCCGCAACGGGTGAGCTGGAGGTCACGGCGGTCTCTTGCGCCACGTATCCGGGCATCGCCGCCCGGTACCGCCTGATGGATCCGGGCGCGTCGATGGGCAAGGGCTACGGGCCGATCGTGGTCGCCCGGGAGCCGATCGCGCCCGAGTCGCTCCCCGACCGTGTGATCGCGATCCCGGGGTACGGCACCACCGCGTATCTGCTCCTTCGCCTGGCGTTGGGCGATCCGCCGGTGATCGTGGTGGCGTTCGACCAGATCCCGCGGGTCGTCGCCGAGGGGCAAGCGGACGCCGGCCTCCTCATCCACGAGGGCCAGATCACGTACGGAGCCATGGGGCTCCACAAGGTGCTGGACCTCGGGGAGGTCTGGACGAAGCGGACCGGCCTGCCGCTGCCCCTGGGCGTCAACGTGACGCGGCGCGACCTGGGTGACGCCCTGGCCCGGGAGCTGTCCGAGGCCCTGCGGGCCTCGATCCGCTACGCGCACGCTCACCCCGACGAAGCGGTGGGCTACGCGCTCCGCTACGGGCGGGGGATCGACGCCGACGTTTGCACGCGCTTCGTCCACATGTACGTGAACGACTACACGGTGACGCTGGGCGACGAGGGCCGCCGGGCGCTGGAGACGCTCTACCGCGAGGCCGTCACCGCGCGGCTCCTCGACGCGCCCCCGCCGATCGACCCCCTCTGACGCTCGCCTGACGCTCGCCGCCGCGCGGCGCGAGTCGGCCGCCGCGGGCCGGCGATCAGTAGTCGCGCACGCGCTCGTAGAGCGTGGTGCGCTGGACGGGTCGGAAGCCGGACTCCCGGATGAGGTTCACGATCTCGTCGACGGTGATCGCGTTGACGTAGTCGGCCGCCTTGTGGACGTTCTCTTCGAACAGCGTGCCGCCCCAGTCGTCCGCCCCGAAGTGGAGCGCGATCTGCCCCGCGCGCTTGCCCTCCGAGAACCAGGACGCCTGGACGTGGGGAAAGTTGTCGAGGTAGCAGCGGGACACGCCCAGCATCCGGCAGTAGGCGTTCGGGCCCGCGTAGTGCTTGATCCACTTCTCGAGCATCGTGTTGCCGGGCTTGAAGGACCACGGAACGAAGGCGGTGAAGCCTCCGGTCTCGTCCTGGAGCGCCCGCACGGCGTCCAGATGATCGAGAACGTCGTCCGGCCGCTCGACATGGCCGTACATCATCGTGGCCGTCGAGCGGAACCCCTGCCGGTGGGCCTCGCGGTGGACGTCCAGCCAGCCGGCCGGCCCACCCTTCTTCGGGGCGATGCGGAGCCGCACGCGCTCGGACAGGATCTCGGCCCCCCCGCCGGGCAGGGTGCGCTGCCCCGCTTCCCGGAGGCCGGCCAGGATCTCGGCCACCGGAAGGGCCGCGACCCGCGCCATCGTCTGGATCTCCGAGGCCGTGAAGAAGTGCGGGAGCACGCCCGGGAAGCGCCGCCTGGTCTCGCGCACGAGGTCCAGATAGTAGCCGAACGGCAGCGCCGGATTGTGCCCGCCTTGGAGGAGCACCGTGGTCGCGCCCCGCTCGACGGCGGCGGCGATCTTGGCCATGACCTCGTCGACGCTCAGCGTGTAGGCCTCGGGGTCGCCCGGCTTGCGATAGAAGGCGCAGAACTGGCAGTCGGTGACGCAGACGTTCGTGTAGTTGGGGTTGGTGTCGACGACGAACGAGACCTCGCGCCCGGGGTGGAGCCGCCGCCGCACGACGTCGGCGAGCTGGCCGACCTCCAGCAGGGGAGCCCCGGTCAGGAGCCAGTGCCCCTCCTCGCGCGACAGCCGGGCACCGTCGTCGATCTTGCCGCGGACCGTCTCCAGCATGGCGCCGCCCGTCAGGCTCCGAGGAGCGCCACGAGGCGCCGGTACTCGACGACCGCCTTCTCCTCGGCGGGCCCGATCCGGTAGGTGAAGCTCCGGAGATACTCCACGATCTCCGCCTCGGAGAGCCCGACGTCGCGCCGCCGGGCGGCGATCGCGGGGAGGCTCGCCATGCCGGTCTCGAGCGCCGCCCCCAGCACGGCTTCCAGCTCTCTCCGCTCGGAAGCCGGGACGGCCAGGCGGACGGCCCAGGCCGCGAAGACCATCGGGAGCCCCGTCCACTCGGTCCACTCCTCCCCGAGGTCGAAGCAGAGGGGACGGGGCCACCGTCCCCGGAGAGCGCGGAGGGCCACGTCGCCGATCAGGAGCGTGGCGTCGGCCGGCGCGTCGAGCCCGACCAGCGTCGCCGCGGGAACCTCGTGCCGGAACGCCAGCAGGATCCGGAGGAGCCTGACGGAGGTCGACGTCTCGCCGGTCACGGCGATGCGGGAGCCGCCGAGCTCCCGGAGGGGCCGGTCCGAGAAGAGGAGGACGCTCTGGGACCGCGTGGGTCCCACGATGCCGAATGGCAGGCGGGTCACGGTGTCCTCCAGGCGGAGGCAATCCGCCAGCGCCAGGGGTCCGGCGTCGACTCGGCCCGCCGCTACCTCCTCGCCCAGGGCGCGGGGCGGCAGGGACGCGGCGATCGGCCACGGGAAGGCGTGGAAGAACGGCTCGACGTTGAGGTACGAGATCCGGCCGACGCGGACCATCAGCTCCACACCTTGACGACGTTGTAGAGGGCGTCGCGCTCGACGGGAACCCGACCCGCGTCCCGGATCATGCGGAGGATCTGCTCCCGCGCCAGCCCGGCCGGGCTCTCGGCCCGCGCGGCGTGGGCGATCCGCTCGTCGACGAGCGTGCCGTTCACGTCGTCGGCGCCGAAGTTGAGGGCGATCGACGCCGCCTCCTCGCCCATCATCACCCAGTACGCCTCGACGTGCGGGAAGTTGTCGAGGACGAGCCGGGAGGTCGCCACCACGCGGAGCGCTTCGACCGCGGACGCCTGGCGGGGCACCAGGCGCGTGTCGCCCAGCTGGTAGAGCAGCGGGATGAACGTGAGGAACCCGCCGGTCTCGTCCTGGAGCTCCCGGAGGCGCAGCATGTGCTCCGCCCGCTCGGCGAGGGTCTCCACGTGGCCGTAGAGCATCGTGGCGTTGGAGCGGATCCCGAGGCCGTGGGCGATCCGGTGGATCTCGAGCCACCGGTCCGCCCCGGCCTTGCCGGTGAAGCGGAGAAGCTTCTGGAGGCGCGCCGAGAAGATCTCGGCGCCGCCGCCGGGCAGCGTGTGGAGCCCGGCCGCTTTCAGACGGCTCAGGGCCTCGCGCGGCTCGATCTTCCAGCGGCGCCACAGGTAGTCGATCTCGGCGGCCGTGAAGGCCTTGATCTGCGCGTCGGGGCGCGCGGCGTGGATCGCCTGCACCATCCGCTCGTAGTACTCGAACGGCCAGTCGGGGTGGTGGCCGCCCACGATGTGCACTTCCCGGACGTCGGCCTCGATCATCCCCACGATGTCCTCGATCGTGTGCTCGAAGGCGCCGGCCTCGCCCTTCTTCTTCGCGAAGTCGCAGAAGGAGCAGGAGAGCACGCAGACGTTCGTGGGGTTCACGTACCGGTTGATGACGAAGTAGACCCAGTCGCCGGACTTCTGCCGCTTGACGTGGTCGGCCATCCGGCCGAGACCCAGGAGGTCCTCGGTCTCGAGGCAGGCGAGACCGTCGGCCGAGTCCAGCCGCTCGCCCCCGTGGACCTTCTCCCACACGCGGCGGAGCCGCGGATCCGCGACGCGGAGGTCGGCGACGACGTTGCCCATCGTGGTCTCCAGCGGATGCGCGGATGCGGCCGCGTTCCGTGCGGCGAAGCGCCGCTCGATCGCTGAGATTGTAGCATTCACCATGATATAGTGCGTGACGGTCGGGGAGGCGACCGCCTCGGCCGTGATCGCCAAGATCGTCGACGATCGGAGATGCCGATGTCGGAGTCGGTCCGCCAGTACTTCGAGGACATCCAGGTGGGGGACGAGTATTTGTCTCCCGGACGCACCGTCACCGAGGCGGACATCGTCGCGTTCGCGGGGCTGTCCGGCGACTACAACGTGCTCCACACCGACGCCGAGTTCATGAAGACGTCAATTTTCGGCGAGCGCATCGCCCACGGGCTGCTCGGCCTGTCCATCGCGTCCGGCCTCGGGACCCGGGCCATCGCGCGCCCCTTCGCGACCCTCGCCTTCCTGGGGCTGCGCTGGCGATTCAAGGGGCCGATCAAGATCGGGGACACCATCAAGGTCCGCCTCAAGGTGTCCGCCAAGCGGGAGACGTCGAAGCCTGACCGGGGCATCGTGACGCTCCAGCGCCACGTGCTGAATCAGCGGGGCGAGCTCGTCCAGGAGGGCGACACCGAGCTCATGATCGAGCGCCGGAAGTAGCGGCGGCGGCGGATGCCCCGCTACTTCGAAGACCTCAAGGTCGGCGACGGATGCGAGACGCCCGGGCGCACGATCACCGCGGCCGACGTCCTCGGATTCGCGGCGATCTCCGGTGACCAGGAGAGCCTCGACTTCACCACCGGAGAGTCCGGCCTGCCGCCTCGGGTGCCCGATCTCCTGGTGATGGCCATCACGTCGGGCCTCGGGTTCCGGGCTCCGGCCGAGCTGCCTCAGGTCCTGGCGTTCATGGTCATGGACCTCCACCCCGTCCGGCCGGTTCGGGTGGGGGACACCATCCACTGCCGCATCCGAGTGGCCGCCGTGCGGCCGATGAAGGATGCCGGAGTCGTGGTCGAAAAGCGCGAGATGCTGAACCAGCACGGCGACGTCGTCCAGCAGGCGGAGTACAAGATCATGGTCGCGCGCCGGCCACGGGAGTGACGGTGCCCATCGGCGACGGTTCGGGGTGGCGGCGGATCCTCTACCGCCTCTACGCGCGGCGTCTCGAAGCGGAGGTGCGCCGCCGGTCCATGCCCCAGCACGTCGGCGTCATCTTGGACGGGAACCGACGCTGGGCGCGCGCGCAGGGGCGGGAGCCGGTCGACGCCTATCGCCTGGGCGCCGAGAAGCTCGACGAGGTCCTAGCCTGGTGCGTGGACCTGGGCATTCCCGCGGTGACGCTCTGGGCCTGCTCCACCGAGAACCTCGGGCGGACCCCGGAGGAAGTGCGCGGTCTCCTGTCGGTGATCGAGGGGAAGCTGTCCGCGCTGGCGGAGGATCCGCGCATCCATCGCCGGCGGATCCGGGTGCGCGCCGTCGGCAAGCTCGAGCTGCTGCCCGATTCCACGCTGGCGGCCATCCGGCGCGCCGAGCAGGCGACGGAAGGGTACGCCGAGACCCTCCTGACGTTCGCCCTGGCCTACGGCGGCCGCCAGGAGATCGCCGACGCCGTGGGCCGCCTCGTGCGGGACCGGGCGAAGCAGGGCGCGACGCTGGACGAGATCGTCGAGGCCGTCACGCAGGAGGAGATCTCGCGGTATCTCTATGCGCCTGACCTGCCGGACCCGGACCTGATCATCCGCACGTCGGGCGAGGTCCGGCTCTCGGGCTTTCTCCTCTGGCAGAGCGCGTACAGCGAGTTCTACTTCTGCGACGTGCACTGGCCGGAGTTCCGTCTGATCGACTTCCTCCGCGCCATTCGGAGCTACCAGCAGCGCGACCGACGCTTCGGAGCGTGAGCCCCCGGATCCTGATTCTCTCCGCGCCCTACGGCGCCGGCCACGCGCGGGCGGCCGAGGCGGTGGGCCAGGCCCTCGCCGAGGAGGGCGCCCAGGTCGACGTCGTCGATCACTTCGTCCGCTTCCTGCCGCCTCCGTTCGTGCGGGGGTCCCTGACCGTGTTCTGGGGCATCCTCCGGTGCTGCCCCCGGCTGTGGGGGCTCGCCTACGAGTTCTCGGCCCGAATCGGCCCCCGCTCGCCCGCCATGGCCGGGATGGACCGGATCGGCGCCGCCGGTCTCCTCCGTCACCTCGAGCGGGATCGGCCGGACGCGGTGGTGCACCTCCATCCGACGCCCGCCGGCGCGATGGCGTGGCTCAGGGCGCGCGGGCGGACGTCGCTGCCGCACGCGATCGTGTTCACCGACTTCGCGGCTCACCCGCAGTGGATCCACCTCGGGCTCGAGCGGTACTTCGTGCCGACCGAGGGGGTGCGCGCGGGCGTGGTCGCCCACGCCGTCGCCGCGGACCGCGTCGTGACCAGCGGGCTTCCGGTGGACGGGTCCTTCGCCGTTCCCGCCGATCGCCCCGCCTTGCGCGCGGCGCTGTCCCTGCCGCCCGATCTGCCGGTCGTGCTCGTGACCGGCGGCATGCGGGGCTTGCTCCGCGGCGTCGCCGAGGCGTGCGACGAGCTCGCCGGGATCGATCGGCCCTTCGTCGCGCTCGTCGTCTGCGGGAACCACGGACGGCTCGAGGCGCGCCTGCGCGCGCGTCATGCCCGGGACCCGCGGTTCCGCGTGCTCGGCCACGTGCCCGACATGGCGCGCGTCATGGGGGCGGCCGACCTGGTCGTGTCCAAGGCCGGCGCCATGACGTGCGCGGAGGCGCTGGCGCTGGGCCGCCCGCTCCTGCTGCACCGCTCCCTCCCCGGCCAGGAGCAGGCCAACGAGGCGGGCCTGGTTGCCGCCGGCGCCGCGCTCAGGGCCCGTGGCCCGCGCGAGCTCCGCCGGCATCTCGACGCGCTCCTCGCGGAGCCGGCGCTCCGCACGACCCTCGCCGCGACGTCGCGCCAGCTGGGGCGCCCGGAGGCGAGGCGGATCGTGGCCAAGGAGATGCTCGCCCTCCTGGGGCGGGGGTGAGCGCGCGCGGCGTGCGGTGGGCGGCCGGCGCCGCCGCCGCGACGTGGGCCGCGTACGCCTGGGGCGGGCAGTGCGCGTTACCCTTCCTCGCCTGGCGGAAGGGGCCGGCGGGGCATCGGCGCGTCGCGCTGACCTTCGATGACGGTCCGCACCCGGTGGCGACGCCACGCGTCCTCGACCTTCTGGCCGCGCGCGGCGTCCGGGCGACGTTCTTCCTGATCGGCGAGCGCGCGGAGCGGCATCCCGACGTGGCCCGGGCGATCGCCGCCGCGGGCCACGAGGTGGGCAACCACACGTGGCGGCACCGCAACGCCTGGCTCCTGTCGCCGGCCGCGGTCGATCGCGAGATCACCGAGGGCGCCCGCATCCTCCACGAGATCGTCGGGCGGTCGCCGCTGCTCTACCGCCCTCCCTGGGGCATCGTCAACGTCGCCGCCCTCACGAGCGCGCGCCGGCTGGGCCTGGTGACCGTGCTCTGGTCGATCCAGCACGAGGGTCTTCGCCGCCGGCCGCCGGCGTCCCAGCTCAGGCACGTCGTGGACCGCCTGCACGACGGCGCGATCATCGACCTCCACGACGCGCCCGGACTCCCCGGCGCACCCGAGCGCTTGCTGGCGATGCTGCCCGAGCTCCTCGAGGCGCTCGATCGCCGGGGATACTCCGCCGTGCCGGTCGGGGAACTTCTCGCGCCGCAGGCGAAAATCCTTGGGGCGCCTCCCGCCCACGCCGTAGGCTGATCGTGCGCGCCGTGATGCGCGCGACTCGTGCCAGCGTGAGGTCAGCCTGATGGAGGTGCCGTCGATGGGACGCCGATTCACGGTAGTCGCGATCGTGACGCTCGTGGGAGCCAGCGCCGCATGGGCGCAGGCGCCGGCTTCGCAAGCCCGGAGCAACTCCGAGTACACCGAGACGCTGTATGCCACCGACCAGCACATGGGGTTCTCGATCCGGACAACCCTCGTCCGGTGGCTCGGCGGGGTCGACATCGCGCGAGAGCGTGACACCAGGGCCGCGGAGAAGGAGGCCTGGTGGGGCGATCCCGTGCCGCAGGTGTCCCGGGAGTCGGTGCCTGTCCATCAGTCGGACCGTTAGACCTCAGTCGGACCGTTAGATCCGCGCCTCCGTCGTCGACCGGGCGACACCGTCCGGCGCTCCTCCCGTCGCCCCGCCTCGGCCTACCGAGGCGGCGGCGCGTGCGCTAGAATGCCCGCGTTCCACGGTTCGTTCGGCGTGAGCGCTCAGGAGGCCCTGCCATGGACCCCCGCCACCAGTCGCGCACGATCCTCGAGGGGCCGGACCGCGCGCCGGCCCGCTCGTACTACAAGGCGGTGGGCTTCAGCGACCAGGACCTCGTGCGCCCGATCGTCGGCGTGGCCCACTGCTGGATCGAGATCACGCCCTGCAACTGGAATCACCAGAAGCTCGCGGAGAAGGTGAAGGAGGGCGTCCGGGCGGCCGGCGGGACCCCGATCGAGTACAACACGGTGTCCGTGACCGACGGCATCGCCATGGGGACGGAGGGGATGAAGGGCTCCCTGGTGAGTCGGGAGGTCGTCGCCGACTCGATCGAGCTCGTGGCGCGGAGCCACCTCTTCGACGCGGTCGTGGCCATCTCGGGCTGCGACAAGACGATTCCCGGCACCGTCATGGCGCTCGCGCGGCTGAACCTTCCGGGGGTCATGCTCTACGGGGGCTCGATCATGCCCGGGAGCTACGGCGGCCGGAAGCTCACCGTCCAGGACGTCTTCGAGGCGGTGGGGGCGTTCAACGCGGGGAAGATCTCGGCCCGGGAGCTGAACGAGATCGAGAGCCGGGCGTGTCCGGGCGCCGGCGCCTGCGGCGGCCAGTTCACCGCCAACACCATGGCGACCGTCTTCGAGCTCATGGGCATCTCGCCGATGGGCTGGAACGACGTGCCGGCGGTGGATTCGCGGAAGGAGGAGGTCGCCTTCGAGACCGGGAAGCTCGTCATGGAGCTTCTCCGGCAAGGCGTGACGCCGCGGCAGCTCATGACCCGGAAGGCCTTCCTCAACGGGATCGCGGGCGCGATGGCGACCGGCGGCTCGACCAACGTGGTGCTGCACCTCCTCGCGGTGGCGAAAGAGGCTGGCGTGCGGCTCGACATCGACGACTTCGACCGCGTCTCGCGCAAGGTGCCGGTCCTCGCGGATCTCAAGCCCGCCGGGCGCTTCACGGCGCCGGACATGTACCAGGCGGGCGGCATGGCGGTGATCGCCCGCCGGCTCCTCGACGCCGGCCTGCTCCATCCGGACGAGATGACGGTCCGCGGCCGGACGATCGGCGAGGAAGCGCGGGACGCGCGCGAGACGCCGGGGCAGGAGGTGATCCGCCCGCTCGCGAGCCCCCTCAAGCCCACGGGCGGCATGGTGATCCTCCGGGGGAACCTGGCGCCGGACGGCTGCGTCCTGAAGGTCGTCGGCCAGGACCGGATGGAGCATCGGGGGCCGGCGCGGGTTTTCGACCGCGAGGAGGACGCGTTCCTCGCCGTCAAGCGCGGGAAGGTCAAGCCGAACGACGTGATCGTGATCCGGTACGAGGGGCCGAAAGGCGGCCCGGGGATGCGGGAGATGCTGGCCGTGACCGGCGCCCTCCAGGGCGCGGGCCTGGGCGCGTCGGTCGCGCTCTTGACCGACGGGCGCTTCTCCGGGGCCACCCATGGCTTCATGGCCGGCCACGTCGCTCCCGAGGCGGCGGTGGGCGGGCCCATCGCCGCGGTCCGCCACGGGGACACCATCGTCTTCGACGTCAGGCGCCGGCGCCTGGACGTCGAGCTGAGCGCGGCAGAGCTGAAGAGGCGGCTTCGCGGCTGGAAGCCCCCGAAGCCCCGGTACGCGTGGGGAGTGCTGGCAAAGTACGGACGCCTCGTCGGCTCGGCCTCCGAGGGCGCGGTCACGGGCTAGGCCACCGGCCGCGCCCGCAACTGGCACGCCGATGAGGCTCCGGGCTCGTCTCGTCCGGCCGATCCGCCGGCTCGGGCGGATGCTCGATCGGCGCGCGCCGGCGGTCGCACGGCTGGCGCGTCCTCTCTGGCGCAAGGCCACGGGAGGGGCGATCGTCCTCGGCTACTGGGAGGACCGGGCGCACTTTGCCTACTACCGCGAGGTCGTCGCGGCGGCGCGGCGCCACGTGCCCGTGGGCCAAGCCGCGCTGGACGTCGGCGCGCGGGACACCGAGACGATGCTTCGCCTGGACTGGTTTCCGCGCCGCATCGCCCTCGATCTCAGGCCGGGGCCGGCCCAGCCGGGAATCGAGCGCGTCGTTGCCGACTTTCTCCGCTGGGAGGCGCCGACCCGGTTCGACCTCGTGCTCTGCCTCCAGGTGCTCGAGCACCTGGAGGATCCCCCGGCGTTCCTCCGCAAGCTGCGTGACACCGGCCGCATCGTGATCGTGTCCGTCCCGTATCGGTGGGCGAAAGGGCTGCACGCCCCTCACGTGCAGGACCCCGTCGACGAGGCGAAGCTGATCCGGTGGGCGGGACGGAATCCACTCGAGACGCGGATCGTCATGGACGAGCGGGAGCGCCTGATCGCCGTATTCGACGGCACGGAGCGGGATGGCGTCGGTCACGCTGACCCGCCGCCCCCCGGGAGGGTGCCACGATGAATCTCTCGGCGGTCGACCACGTTCTCACGACGACGCGCTCCGTTCGACGGCGCCTCGACCTCGGCCGCCCCGTCGATCCGCGGATCGTCGAGGAGTGCCTGGAGATCGCCGTCCAGGCGCCGACCGGCGGCAACATCGCCCGCTATCACTTCGTGGTCGTGACGGATCCCGCCAAGAAGATCCGCGTGGCCGACTACTACCGGAAGGTCTTCTTCGAGGAGTACCTGCCGCGGCGGCCCAAGATGACTCCCGACTTTCCCGAGCGTGAGGGGCCCTTCTCGGACTCGGCCATCTACCTGGCCGAGCATTTCCACGAGGTGCCGCTGATGGTGATCCCCTGTGTGGAGGCCCGGCCGGAGGACAAGGGTCCACTGGCCCAAGCCGGCGCCTACGGCAACATCCTGCCGGCGGCGTGGTCGTTCATGCTCGCGCTTCGCACCCGCGGCCTGGCGTCGGCGTGGACGACGCTCCACATCCGCTACGAGCGCGAGGTCGGCGCCATGCTCGGGATCCCCGAGACGGTGACTCAGGCGGCCCTGATCCCGGTTGCGCACGCCACCGGAGGGGAGTTCCACGCCGCGCGGCGAGTCCCGGCGCGCGAGCGCACCTACTGGGACGACTGGGGCCGGACGCAATAGACGGCCGACGGGCGCGTCGCATCCGGACGCGCCCGTCGGGGTCCGGCTACTCCTGGCCCTGGAGCAAGAGCTTCACGACCTGGGGCGCCATCTCGCGCGCCCGCCGGTCGAGCTCGGTCTCCGTGAGGTTGGCGATGGGGTGCGGCATGACGAGGAACCGGTACGTGGGGACGCCCCACTGCTCGGCCATCGCCCGGCCGGTGATCTCGAAGACGTCGGTCACGATCGCGGCCGAGGGGACCCCGGCCTTTTCCAGCACGATTCCGTCGAGCACACTGCCCGACGAGCAGGACCCTCAGTCGCCGATCCCCGCGACCATCACGTCGCAGGACGCCCGCAGCTCCTCCACGATCTCCTCGTGGGCCGGGACGCTCGCGTTGTGCTTCCGCCACATCCGCGCCTCGGCGGCCCCGTAGTCGGCCACCAGGATGTCGCCGATCTTCTGGAGGAGGCGGTCGGAATTGAGCTTCGTGTTGTCGACGAGGCCGACCCGCTTGCCGGAGAGGGAGTCTGGCCGCGGGACGAACTTCACCGGCTGAATCGTGGCCTCGACGGTGGGGTCCAGGATTTCCATCATCGCGTGACCTCCTTGGTCACCGCTTGGGACGCGCGCCTGCCGGCCCAGCCCGGGATGTAACAGGAGAACGCGCCCGCCCGGCCGCCGGCCGCCACCACCAGGATGTCGTCGGGCGACTCGACCAATGGGCGCCTCCGGGTCTCGTCGCCGGGCTGGACGTCGCCGGCCAAGAGATGCGTGCGTCGCAGATGTGCGTAGGAGTTCTGGGTGTGCTCGAACAAGAAGTCGCGGATCATCGCCTTCGTCCAGCCGTCGCCGGCGATCGTCAGCATGTGCTCGCCGGCCAGGACCACGACGTAGTGAGGCTGGCCCACGTTGCCCGAGATCCGCATGTCGTCCGCCAGCGTGGTCAGCACTCCCTCGGCCGTGTTCGAGAGCTGGTTATAGAACTGCCGCGGACCGGCCGCCGCTACGACGGTGACCGCGCTCTGATCGGGCCGGAAGCCCCGCTCCACGTGGAGCGGCGGCCAGGGGCTCTCGGCCTCGTTCTCGGCGATCACGTAGGAGAGCTTTCCGGGATGACCGAGCGTTCCGCGGTCGAGCGTGCCGGGCCGCGAGCCGCAGACGTTCCGCATCACCAGGCGCACGGCGCGCCCGATCGTGAGGTTCGACCGCCAGCCGGGCCCGAAGAGATTGTCGCCGGCGTTGATGTCCAGCTCTTTCGCCACCGGCCCGTTCACGATGATGAGCACCCCGGCGCCCGCCGTGGAGGTGCCGGGCCCGTGATAGCTCCACCGCGGATCCCCGATGCCCTCCACGGCCGCGACGACGACCGGCATGTATTCGGGTCGGCATCCGGCCATGACCGCGTTGATGGCGACCTTCTCGGCGGTCACGGAGACCGCCCGGTGGGCGACGTAGGTGACCTCGTGGTCGGGCCGTAGGCGCGCTGCCGCCAGCATCGCCTCGACCCGGTCCGGGGTGGGGGGGACGACGGGCAAGCCGTCCGTCCATCCCTTCGCGTAGCAGAGCTCGATGGCCTCGGTGAGGTCGGCCACCCGGTGACGCCGGGAGGCGAGTGCGGCCGGCATGGAGCGGCTCCGCCGCCCGGCCCTAGCGGCCCTCGGCCTCGCGGACGGCCTTCTCGGCCCCCTGGAAGCCGATCTTCGAGTGGGTCCCATCGCAGAACGGCTTCCTCGTCGATCCGCCGCACCGGCAGAGCGCGATGGTGTCCCCGGTCACCTCGAACTCGTGACCGTCGGCATCGATGAGGCGCAAGGGGCCCTTGACGAGGTACGGGCCGTTGGGGCGGGTCTGGATCGTCACCTTGTCCACGTCGTCCTCCTGTGCAGGATGCTCCGAGCTTTGGGGGGTTCGGGTACGAGCATGGAGAAATCACCACAGCATGTCAATCGGATGCGCGCCGGCCTCCGTCGGATTCCCGCGTCACCCGAGGACCGCGCGCAGGCCTCCGACGAGCGCTCCGCCGGCCACCAGCCACACCGAGTTGACGCGGGTCGTCAGCAGGAGGATGGCGGCGGTCACCGTCAGCCCGGCCGTCACCCAGTCGACCACCGCGCTTCGCCCGAGCTGCCAGGCCACGTTTGCCATCAGGGCGATGGAGGCGGCGTTGGCGCCGTCGAGGAAGCCTCCGGCCCAAGCGGATCGGCGGAGCCGCGGGATGAGCGGATTCGACAGCGCCACGAACACGAAGGACGGGAGGAAGATGGCGATGGTGGCCACGATGGCCCCCGGCGCGCCCGCGACGAGAAAGCCGACGAAGGTGGCGGTCGTGAGCACCGGGCCGGGAGTGAGCTGGCCCACCGCGACCGCGTCGAGGAGCTCCCCGTCGGTGAGCCATCCCGTGCGCTCGACCAGATCCGGGCGCAGGAACGCGAGAAGGACGTAGCCGCTGCCGAAGAGGATCGAGCCGATCTTCAGGAAAATGAGCCCGAGGTGTGTGAGGCTGACCGCCCCGGCGGCGGCCCCCGACAGGGGGGTGGCGGCCGCCGACCCCCCGCCGAAAGCCAGGAGTGCGCCCGGCGCCACTCCGGCGATCCCGCCGCGGGTCCCGAGAGCCCGGACGAGGGGAAGCGCCAGGGCCGCTCCGAAGAGGAGCGCGACCTCGTTCACGCCGCGCAGGGCGAGGCCAAGGACGCCGAGCGCCACGGCCGCGGCGAGGGGTGTGGCGAGCGCCTTGCGCGCGAGACCCCACACCGCCTGGACCACCACGGCGATGATCACGGGCTTCACTCCGTAGAGGAGCCATCCCGCCGCGGGCAGCGTGCCGTAGCGGGCGTAGCCGACCGCGAGAGCGAGAGTGGTGAGCGCGGCGGGAAGGATGAAGGCGACGCCGCCCGCGACGAGGCCCCGCCAGCCGGCCCGCACGAAGCCGATGTGGATCGCCATCTCGGTCGAGTTCGGGCCGGGAATGAGGTTCGTCGCGCCCAGGAGGTCCAGGAACGCCTCGCGCGTGAGCCACCGTCGCCGGCGGACCACTTCGTCCTCCATCAGGGCGACGTGCGCGGCCGGTCCGCCGAAGCCGATCGTTCCGAGCTTCAGGAAGAGCGCCGCCACCTCACGAACGCTCCCCGAAGGCGAGGTCGTGGCCGCGTCTCGACGGGAAGGAGCCGGCTCCCCCATCCTCGCGGAGTATACTCGGGCAGGAGGCGCCCGCATGAGAGGCGATCTGGAGCAGGCGCGCGGGCGCGCGCCCCGCGGCGGCGTCGAGCGATCGCTTTCCCCGGCTCTGCAGGCCTGGCTGGATGCGGAGTCGCTCCAGGGCCGGACCGTCCTCGACGTGGGAACGGGGACCGGCCGCCTCGCTCTCCACGTCGCGCCTCGGGTTCGGCGCGTCGTCGGGATCGACACGGACGCCGGCGCCCTGGTCGAGGCACGCCGTCGTGCTCACCGGGGCGGGCACGCCAACGTGGTCTTCGTGGTGGCCGACGCCGAGCAGGCCGACTACCGGGCCCTCGGCCCTCCGGACGTCGTCGTCGCCCACCTCTGCGTATCGGATGCGATCGTCGAGCGGGCCGGCGCCGCACTCCCCCCGGGCGGAGTCCTGGCCTTCGCCGCGTTCCACGTCGACCAGTGGCGCGAGACGGGCCGGGTCTCACGCTTCGCCTACGAGCCCGAGCGGGCCCGCGCCGTGCTGGGCGCCAACGGGTTCGCCGTCGAGCGTCTCGAGGTCGAGCAGGAGGTCACGCGGTTCGCGTCCGCCGCGGAGGCCTTGCAGGCGACGGGCGACCACCGTCCTCGCTGGGAGACCGACGGGCGCTGGGCCGCCTGGGAGCGGTTCGTCCTCGACGGAGGTCGCGCTCTGACCCACAGTCGGCTGGTGGTGCTCGCCCGGCGCGAGGGGACGGCGCGCCGATGACCCTGACGGCGGACGTCAAGGCGGCGGCCCGAGGGCTCGGCTTCGATCTCGTCGCGATCGGACCCGCCGGGCGGCCCGACCACGCGGCGGCGTTCGAGGAATGGCTCGATGCCGGCCATCTCGGCACCATGTCCTACCTCGAGCGGAACCGGGACAAGCGCGTCGACCCCGGCCGGGTCCTGCCGGGCGCGCGGTCGGTGGTGACGTGCGCGCTCAGCTACTACCAGGGCCCGGCCGCCGCCGGCCCGCCGGGAGTCGCCCGGTATGCCTGGGGCGACGACTACCATGGCGTCGTGGAGGCCCGGCTCCGCACGCTCGCCGACACGATCGCCCGGCTCGCTCCGGGATCCGAGACGCGCGCCTACGTGGATACGGGCCCGCTCCTGGAGCGCGACCTGGCGGCCCGCGCAGGGCTCGGCTGGATCGGCAAGAACACGATGCTGCTCCACCCGGAGCTCGGGTCCTTCTTCTTCATCGGCACGGTCCTGACCACCGCCCTGCTCCAGCCGGACACGCCCCTGGCCGACCGATGCGGGACCTGCACCCGATGCCTGGACGCGTGTCCGACGGACGCCTTCGTGGCTCCATACGTCCTCGACGCCCGGCGCTGCATCGCGTACCTGACCATCGAGCACCGCGGGCCCATCCCGGCGGAGCTCAGATCTGGAATCGGCACGTGGGCGTTCGGCTGCGACGTCTGCCAGGACGTCTGTCCGTGGAACCGGCGGGCGGCCGTGACCCGGGACGGCCCGGTGTTCGGCGCGCGCGCGCATCCGCCGCTCGCCGCGCTCCTCGCCCTCGACGAGGCCGCATACCGGGAGCGCTTTCGCGGAAGCCCGCTGAAGCGGGCGCGGCGGGAGGGGCTCGCGCGCAACGCCGCCGTCGCGCTCGGGAACGGCGGGACGGCCGCCGCCGTGCCGGCGGTCGACCGGGCGCTGTCCCATGCCGACCCGACCGTCCGCGGCCACGCGGCGTGGGCGCTGGGCCGGCTGGGTGGAGCGGAGGCGAGCGCGGCGCTTCGCCTGGCGCGGGCGGCAGAGGCCGACGCCGGCGTCCGCCAGGAGATCGACCACGCGCTCGGGCAGGCCCTCGGCCGCCCGACGCCAGGACCAGAGGAGCGCTCATGACGATCGACCCGACTCGCGACGCTTTGATCATGGTGGACATGCAGCGCGACTTCTGCCCCGGCGGCGCGCTCGGCGTGCCGACCGGTGACGCGATCGTCCCCGTCGTGAACCGGTACCTCGAGCGCTTCGCCGTCGCGCGCGCGCCCGTCTTCCTCACGCGGGACTGGCACCCGCCGGTGACTCGGCACTTTCAGGCGCACGGGGGGATCTGGCCGCCTCACTGCGTCCAGGGAACGCAAGGCGCCGAGTTCCACCCTGAGCTCAGGTCCCCCGAGGCGGCCGTGGTCGTGTCGAAGGGGATGGATCCCGACCAAGACGCCTACTCCGCCTTCCATGCCGAGGACGATGCGGGCCGACCGTTGCTCGCCGTGCTCGCCGCCCGGGGGGTGCGCCGGCTCTACGTCGGAGGGCTCGCCACCGACTACTGCGTTCGCGCGACGGTCCTCGACGCGGTGCGCGAGGGCTTCGAAGTCGTCCTGCTCGAGGATGCGATCGGGGCGGTGGACCTCCAGCCGGGGGACGAAGCGCGCGCTCTCGAGGATATGCGGGCGGCAGGCGCGCGGCGGACGACGCTCGGTGAGCTCGCGAAGTGACCCGCGTGCTACCATGGCGTTTGGCATGAACAAGGCGCACGCGGATCGTCGAGCGCTGGCGGGATGGAGGTCGGCGTGGCGATCCTGAAGGTGGCCAACCTCGGCCATCCGGTGCTCCGACGTGTCGCCGATCCCGTGCCGCGCGGCGAGATCGGGCGCGCCGAGACGCAGCGGCTCATCGACGACATGATCGAGACGATGCACGAGTATGTCGGCGTCGGTCTCGCGGCCCCCCAGGTGCACGTCTCGAAGCAGATCGCCGTGCTCGAGTGCGAGGCGCATCCCCGTCATCGCGAGATGCCGGCCATCCCGCTCATGGTGATCGTCAACCCCGTGCTCACGCCGGTCTCGGAGGAGACGGGGGCCGACTGGGAAGGGTGTCTCTCCATCCCGGAGCTCCGCGGCGTCACCCCGCGGTACACGGCGCTGCGGCTGGAGGCGTACGGCCGGAACGGCGAGCGGATCGAGCTGGTGGCGAAGGATTTCTTCGCGCGGGTCCTCCAGCACGAGACGGACCACCTCAACGGCAAGGTGTACCTGGACCGGATGGGCGACCTCACGTCGCTCTGCCACCTGCGGGAATGGTCGCGCTACTGGCTCGACCGGCCGGAGGACGCATAGGCCGATGAGCGGGTCCGAGCCGGTCGTCGTCGCGCACGTCACCGACCTGCTCTTCTCGAGCCGCATCGCGGAGACCGCCCGTCGCCTCGGATATCGGTTCCAGGCCGCGCGGTCGCTCGCCGACCTGCGCCAGGCCCTCGCCGGCCAGCCTGCGCTCGTGATGCTCGACCTCACCGCGTCGAGCCTCGACGGCGACGCCGCCCTTCGGGAGATCGCGGCCGCGGGCCGACCGGCCCCCGTTCTCGGCTGGACGACCCACGTCCTGTGGAAGGAAACGAAGCCGCTCCATGCGCGGTGCGACCGCGTGGTGACGCGCGAGACGCTGACCGACGAGCTCCCCGAGCTGCTACGGGGTTACGTGGAGGGAAGGTCGGGGATGGACGCGGAAGCCTTCGTTCGGGACCTCGACGAGCGGAACCACGAGCTCTTGCGCCGGCTCACGCCCGATTCGACGCTGAAGCCGGAGGTCGAGGGCGACCTCACGGTGGTCAACCTGCTGAAGGTGGCCCTCAAGAACGAGATCGAGGCGACCGAGAGCGCCGCCCGCTGGATCGCGACGACCCCCGAGATCGACGTGAAGCTCGCCCTCGCCCGTCAGGTCGGGGACGAGGCCAAGCACTACCGGCTGGTGGCCGACCGGCTGCGGGAGCTCGGGTTCGACGCGCGAGAATTCGATCCGCTGGCCAAGGGTTACGGCCCGCTCTTCCAGTATCTTGACAGCCTTCGAACGACGGTCGAGCGCGTCGCGGCCGGCCAGTTCACCCGCGAGGCGATCGCGATCGTGAAGAACCGCCAGTTCATCGAGTTCTGCGAGGCGGCCGGAGACGAGGCGACGGCGCGGCTGTACCGCGACGTCATCGAGCCCGACGAGCGCCACCACCACGAGCTGGGCCGGCGGCTTCTTCTCCGCTACGCCACGACGCCGGAAGCGCAGGCGGCGGCTCGTAGCGCCGCCACGCGGACGCTCGAGCTGGCCGAGGAGCTGCAGGGCGCGGCGCTCCGCGCCGGAGGCATACACCACGCCCCGGGCTGCTGATCGAAGCCGAACAAGGGAGGTGCGAAGTATGATCCAGACGAGATTCGCGCGGTCCAAGGCGCTCGCCGTGGTGGCGTTCGGCATCGGGATGCTGGCGCTCGGCGGCTGCGGCAAGAAGGAGCTCCCGCCGCTGTCGGCGATCGTGGACGCGCCCTACTTCAGAACCGGCTCGTCCTGGACCTACAAGGTCGAGGACTCGTCCTGGAACGCGCCCCAGATGGTCACGCTCACGTTCATGAAGGACGACGAGTACAAGAACGCCGGCGTCCTCGCGTTCGGCGCCGGGAGCGAGACGATCCTGTACGACCGGGACCTCAACTTCGTGGCGGTCGCGTCCAACGGGCGGATCCTCCGCGAGGCGTCGCCTTCGCTCAGGTCGTTCGACTTCCCGTTCTACGTGGGCAAGGAGTGGCGGTCGGTGTTCACGTTCCAGGACAACCAAAAGGGCCTGTCGTGGACGCCCGTCGAGGTGTTCTGGCGCGTCAAGGAGTACGACGAGATCAGCGTGCCGGCCGGCAGATTCCGCGCCTTCCTCCTCGAGAGCGAGCCGAGCACGAACTGGGGAATCAAGAAGGAGCAGGTCTGGTACGCCCCGCAGGTGAAGCAGCTGGTCAAGCGGCTCCGCGAGCGAACCGCGGCCCACTACGAGGGCAAGGGCAAGGACACCTGGGAGCTCGTGCAGTACACGCTGAAGTAGGCTTGGAGGCGACCATGACCGTGACGACCAAGGCGCCGACCTATTCGGCGGTGGCGGGGTGGGGGCGGCTTCCCGACGGCTGGAGCTTCGTCGAGGGCACCGCCGTGGCGGTCGACTCGAAGGACGACGTCTACGTCTACAACCGCGGAGCGCACCCCGTCATCGTCTTCGACCGCCACGGCAAGTTCCTCCGCTCGTGGGGCGAGGGGATGACCAGCCGGGCTCACGGCATCACGATCGGCCCGGACGACACCGTGTGGCTCACCGACGACGGGAACCACACGATCCGCCACTACACCGCCGACGGAAAGCTCCTGTTGACGATCGGCGATCCCGACCACCCGTCCACCGTCCAGAGCGGGAAGCCGTTCAACCGGCCGACCCACGTGGCGCTGTGCCCGCGCACCGGCGATCTCTACATCTCGGACGGGTACGGGAACTCGCGGGTGCATAAGTACGACCCCAAGGGGCGGCTGCTCCTCTCGTGGGGGGAGCCCGGCACCGATCCCGGCTGCTTCAACATCCCGCACAACATCGCCACGGACGCCGAGGGGCTGGTCTACGTGGCGGACCGCGAGAACCATCGCGTCCAGGTGTTCGACGGGAAGGGCCAGTACCAGTACCAGCTCAACAATCTGCATCGGCCGTGCGCCCTCTTCGTCGACCGCGCGAACGGCGGGCGAATCTTCGTAGGCGAGCTGCCGTCCCACCTGCCGGTCAACGCGGCCGTGCCCAACATCGGGGCTCGCGTGAGCGTGCTGGGCTTGAAGGGCGACCTCCTCGCGCGGGTCGGCGGGCGGTTCGCGGGCGAGGGGTCCGGGGAGTTCATCGCCCCCCACGGGGTGGTGATGGATTCCCACGGCGACTTCTACGTCGCCGAGGTGGCGTTCACCGCCAAGGGCCGGCACGAGAACCCGCCGCGGGAGATCCGGAGCCTCCAGAAGTTCGCCCTCGCCCGCGGCTGAGCCGAGGTCACAGCGCCCCCGCCGGCAAATCGGCCAGGCGTCGGTGAGGACGTCGGCGGCCGCCGTCCTCGCCGTGAGCGAAACGGCAAGCACGCCCCGCCGCCGGGCGCCGGGACGGCGTCACCCAGGGGACGACGTGACGCACGTGCCGGCGATGGATGCGAAAGATCTTCGGGTAGGCCTCTTGCGCTGACTCAGGTCGGCCGGCAGTCGGTCGACCGAACCGACGAGGTCCGCGCCCACCGGGGGACGGGATCTCGTACGAGACCCGGCGGCACGGCTCAGTCGCTCGCGCACGACATCGGACTTGGAGCGTCGACGTTCGACAGCTGCGGCCTCGATCTCGGCGACCAACGCTTGAGGCAATCTGACGGTGAGGACCTTCACGGGGCCGAGCGCAATAGGGCGACGCCAGCCTCGCAACGCGCTCGGTGATACGAGCGATGGCTGGGTCATTCCGCGCCCACCGCCGCCGCGAGCTCCAGCAGGAGGGCGTGGGCCGCGTCCCTGACGTGCGCCGCGAGGTCGGGCTCTCCTACCGCGTCCAGCCGGTCGGCGACGGCCAGCACGTGCTCCACGTCACCGGCGTCCTGGGCCTGGTGAAACGCCAGGAGGTACGCCTTCCGGGCGGTCAGGGGCTGGCCGCCCAGGGTGGCCGTCAGCCGGCCGGTCGCGAGCTCGTCGCCCGTCCCGAGCAGCGCGGTCCACGCCTCCGCCGTCGCACCGGTCCGCCGAGCCGCGCCGCTCGCGAGCACCAGGCCGATCGCTACCGCGAGCGCGGCCGCTACGAGCCATTCCGGACATCGGATCGAGAATCGAGCTGCACGGCCTGTCATTCGCCTGTCCTCCCGGGACGTGGGAGCGTCCGCCCCTTGCAGAGCAAGGTCGGTGCCGGGGGCGAGGGGTTCCAAGTTGCCGTGGAATCAACTCGGTGACGGCCTGCGCTGTCGACGGGGTGGTACACGCGAGATCTTCCGATACGCGCGGTCAACCGCGGAGACCGTCAAGACCGTTGCTTGACACCCCGGGTTGCCGAGCGTAGCGTCCGCCTTAGACGGCCTCGAAAGTCGTCGAGACAGGGGACGCAGCCGATGCCCCTGGGACTGCCAGGACACACGACGCCCCCGCTGGGCTGGGTCTGGACACGGCCCGAGCCGCGGGGGCGTTCGTGTCTAGGGAGGACGCCATGATCGAACAGGCCGAAGCGAGAGAGGCGGACCGTGGCGCATCGCGCGCGGTCGACATGGAGCGCATCTACCTGGAGGGGATCGTCGCCGGCCTCCTGGGCGCCGCGACGGTGGCGCTCTGGTTCCTGGCTCTCGACGGGGTCGCCGGGCGGCCGCTGCACACGCCGACGCTCCTGGGCACCGCGCTGTTCCGCGGAGGGATGGGTCTTGCATCACCCGAGACGGTGCCAGTTTCCCTGGAGATGGTGGTCCTCTACACCTGGGTGCACGCCCTCGTGTTCTGCGTGATCGGGGGCGTCGCCGCCCGGCTCCTGGCGGTCGCCGAGCGGCAGCCCAATGCGGGCTTCGGCATCCTGCTTCTCTTCGTGGTCCTCGCGTTCGGCTTCCTGGTCGTCGCGCTGATCTTCGCCGAGCCGATCCTGCAGGCCCTCACGTGGCCCGCGATCCTCGGGGGGAACCTGCTCGCCGCGGTCGCGATGGGCGTCTACTTCTGGCGCCGCCATCCCGATCTCGAGATCTTCCCGTGAGGCTCGCGACGAGCGTGGCGTCCGCCGGCGGCATCGGAAGGGCCGCCAGCTCCGACGGCGCGACCCATCGGTGCGGCTGGCCTTCGCGCGGACTGACACGTCCGCCGGCTGCGCTGCACCGGAAGAAGTGGAGGAGGACCCGGCGGTCCGGGTAGGCCCAGGGCACGAGGGCCAGGCGCGGGCCCACCTCGACTCGCATCCCCAGCTCCTCGTCGAGCTCTCGGGCGAGGCAGCGCTCGATCGACTCGCCGGGCTCGCGCTTCCCGCCCGGGAACTCCCACAGGCCGCCGAGATGCTTGGCGGGATCCCGTCGGGTCACGAGGAACCGCCCGCGCCGCGCGAGGACCGCGGCGGCGACCTCGACCACCGGGAAGCCTGCCCGCCCCGCCAGCTCGGCGAAGAGCGCGAGAAGTGACGCTCGGTAGGTCGGCCATACGCGGGGATGCCGGCTCGCGTTCGCGGGATGGAGCAGGACGATCACCTCGCGGCCGTCCTGCCGGAAGCGGCGACCGTGGTCGTCGGGCAGCCGGACGGGCCGATCGCCGAGGATCGCCCGGGCGGCCACGGCGCCGACGGCCACGATCACCTCGGGCCGGAGGGCGTCCAGCTCGGCCAGAAGGTAGGGCCGGCAGCGGCGCGCCTCGCTGGCGAGCGGGCTCCGGTTCCCCGCTCGCTGGCCCGGACGCGGCGCGGCGGCCGGCCAGCACTTGACGGCGTTCGTCAGGTAGAAGAGGTCCTCGAGGTCGAGCCCCAGTCGGCGGATCTCCCGCCGGAGGATCATCCCGCCCGCGCCGGTCCACTGCCGCGCGTTGTCGAGGCTGGCGATCCCCGGAGCTTCCCCGACCAGGACGAAACGCCCGTCACGCCGGCCGAGCGCTCCCACAGAGAACTTGCGCCAGGGGGTGATCGTCGGACACGCGCGGCACGCCGTCACGTCGCGCAGGGCCCGGGCCAGGCCCGGTAGGCGGAGGCCGTCGCGCCGAGCAGCCGGGCGGCGCGCCGTCAGCGGCCGTTCCAGGGGTACGCGCGACAGACCCGCCGCATCGGGCAGGGAAGGCAGAGCGGCTTCCGCGCGGTGCACCAGGTCGCCCCGAAGTCCATCAGAGCCTGGTTGAAGTCGTACACGCGGCGGCGGGGCAGGACCCGCTCGGCGAGCGTCCACAGGGACGCGGTCGACACGCGGCGCCCGTCGGTGCCGTGGAAGACGCGGCCGAGGACCCGCCGGACGTTCGTGTCGAGGATCGGCGCGCGCTGGCCGTAGGCGAACGACCGCACCGCGCCGGCCGTGTAACGCCCGATGCCCTTCATCGCCCGCAGCTCCTTGTCGTCGGCCGGGAGCCGGCCCTGGTAGCGCGCGACGGCCTCTCGCGCGATGCCGTGGAGGTGGACCGGCCGGATGTTGTACCCGAGCGGATACCACGTCTGCTTCACGTCGGCGAGGTCGGCCCCGGCCAGCGCCTCGAGCGTCGGGTAGCGGCCGAGGAACTCGTGATACTTCGGGATGACGCGGTCCACCTGCGTCTGCTGGAGCATGATCTCCGACACCAGCACGTGGTAAGGGTCGCGGGTCCGTCGCCACGGCAGGTCGCGCTGGTGGCGTCCGTACCATCGAAGCAGGCTCGCTCGGAAGCGCCGATACGCGCGAGCCTCGTCCGTCGCTCGAGCCTTGCGCCGTCCGGCCGGCTTCGCGGGCACGGCCCGATTATATCGGCCCCCCGAGGATCAAACATCGGGGTCAGACCCCGACTTTGATTTTCGCGCGGGTTTCGAAAGTCAAAGTCAGGGCCTGACCCCGACTTTGACGTCGGTATAATGCGGGCAGGCTCGGTTTCGACATGAGTGAATGCCTGCCTCTCCACGCGACCCACGAGCAGACCGGCGCGACCTTCGCGGAGGTCGAGGGCTGGCTGGTCCCGGCTCGATACGGCGACCCCGCCGCCGAGCACGAGGCGGTGCGTGAGCGGGCCGGCCTGATCGACCGCTCCGAGCGCGGGAAGATCGAGGTGACGGGGAAGGACCGGGCGACCTTCCTTCACGGGCTCGTCTCGAACGACGTCAAGGGGTTGACCCCCGGCCAGGGCAACGAGTCCGCGCTGCTGGACGTGCACGGGAAGGTGACCGCGCTCCTGACGGTCCACTGCCTGGCGGACCGCCTCGTCCTCGAGACGGACGGTCCGCTCGCCGGGGCGCTCCTCGCCGCGATCGACCGCTATCTCTTCTCCGAGCGGGCCGAGCTGGAGGACGTCACCGCCGCCGCGGGGATCCTCACGGTCGCGGGCCCGCACGCGCGGAAGATCGCGGAGCAGGCGCTCGGCGCCGCCATTCCCAATCTCCCCCGGTGGCATCACGTCCTCGTCCCCTGGGAGTCGACGGAGCTCCGGGTCGTCCGGACGGAAGACACGGGCGAGGAGGGGTACGACGTCTGGGTGACGCCCGCCGGTCTCGGCCGTCTCTGGGATCGGCTCCGCGAAGCCGGCGCGCAGCCGATCGGACGCGACGCGTGGGACGTGCTCCGGCTGGAGGCGGGCGGCGTCCGGTACGGCGCCGACGTGGATGCCTCGACGCTGCTCCTGGAGACCCCGCTGGACCACGCGTACTCCCTGAACAAGGGCTGCTACCTCGGTCAGGAGGTCGTGGCCCGCGTCACGTATCGCGGCCACGTGAACCGGAAGCTCGTCGGCTTCCGCTTCGCGGACGCGCGCACGCCGGCTCAGGGCGCGCAGGTCACGGTGGCCGGCCGGAACGTCGGCCGGATCACGAGCGCGGCCGTGTCGCCCGCCCTCGGGGTCGCGCTGGGGCTCGGCTTCCTCCGACGCGAGCACTGGGAGCCCGGCACCCGTGTCGAGGTCCAGTCCGGCGACGCGACCCTCGACGCCGAGGTGGCCGCGCTGCCCTTCTACCGGCGGACCGCGTGAGCCAGGGCGCCCACGGCGCCGCGGCCGAGCCGCGCACGCCCAACCGGTTGGCGGGCGAGACGAGCCCGTACCTCCTCCAGCACCAGTACAACCCGGTCGACTGGTACCCCTGGGGGGAGGAGGCGCTGGCGCGAGCCCGCCGCGAGGACAAGCCGCTGCTCCTGTCGGTGGGCTACTCGGCCTGCCACTGGTGCCACGTCATGGAGCGCGAGTCGTTCGAGAACCCGGACATCGCCCGGCTCATGAACGAGCGCTTCGTCAACGTGAAGGTCGACCGCGAAGAGCGCCCGGACATCGACTCCATCTACATGCAGGCAGTCCAGGCGATGACCGGCCACGGTGGCTGGCCGATGACCGTGTTCCTGACGCCCGACGGCGTGCCGTTCTACGGCGGGACGTACTTTCCGCCGGGGGACCGCCACGGCATGCCCGGGTTCCCGCGAGTGCTCGAGGCGGTGTCCGAGTACTACCGCGACAAGCGCGGCGAGGCGACCCACGTCGGGCGGGAGCTCCTGGAGCGCCTCCGCCAGAGCGAGCGCGTCCGCGCGGGCACCGAGCTCCTCACCCCGTCCGTGCTGGACGCCGCGTACCAGGGACTCCGGGCCGAGTTCGACTCGCGCCACGGGGGACTCGGGCGCGCCCCCAAGTTCCCGCAGCCCATGGCGTTCGACTTCCTCCTCCGGTACTGGCGGCGGCGAAACGCGCCCGAAGCCCTTCAGATGGTGCAGCAGACTCTGACCCGGATGGCGAGAGGCGGGATCTACGACCAGCTGGGGGGCGGGTTCCATCGTTACTCGGTCGACCAGGTGTGGCTGGTGCCCCACTTCGAGAAGATGCTCTACGACCAAGCGCAGCTGGTGCTCCTGTACCTCCAGGCGTGGCAGGCGACCGGCGACCCGGAGTACCGCCGGGTGACCGAGGAGACGCTGGACTACGTCGTGCGGGAGATGACGCATTCGGACGGGGGCTTCTACTCGACGCAGGACGCCGACTCGGAAGGGGAAGAGGGCAAGTTCTTCCTGTGGGACCGTGCCGAGATCGAGTCCCTGCTCGATCCGGAGACGGCGCGCGCCGCCATGGCCTACTGGGGGGTGGCGGCCGGCCCGAACTTCGAGGGCCGTAGCATCCTGCACGTCCCGGGCGAGCCGCACGAGGTCGCCGCGTCGCTCGGGATTGCCGAGGATCGGCTCCGCGAGCTGCTCGCGCGGGCCAGAGCGGCGCTCTTCGCGCATCGCGAGGGCCGGATCAAGCCTGGCCGGGACGAGAAGGTGCTGGCGGGCTGGAACGGCATGATGCTCCGAGCCTTCGCCGAATCGTCGCGGGCGCTCGGCCGCCCCGACTACCTTCGGGTGGCGGCGCGGAACGCCGGGTTCCTCCTCTCCGCCCTGGTCCGCGACGGACGGCTCCTGCGGACCTGGAAGGACGGCCGAGCGAAGCTCCTCGGCTACCTCGAAGACTACGCGATGGTGATCGACGGCCTCCTCGCGCT
>JBIOVM010000087.1:0-7612 GCA_044867785.1 Candidatus Rokuibacteriota bacterium
CGCGCAAGTGGATCCGCCGGGGAGCGGGGCCCCGCTCCCCGGCGGATCCACTTGCGCGCGCGTCCCCCGCTCGACAGAGCGTTCCGGGGACGACCTGCGCGCTCCCCTGTGCAGGGGAGCTTGTCACGCCCGGATTCCGTCACCGGCTTGCCCGGCGACGGCGGCGCCTAGCGCGGTGGCGTGTCCTCCATGGATCTGCCTCCTTCGCAGGGCTCGTCGCTTCGAGCCCCGACGGGGGCCGCGTGCCCCCGTATTTCGACTCCACCAGCAACCAAGTCGTCTGTCAAGTAGGACGGCGGCGGCGGGGGCTCGGCTGTCGGCCTTGACACAGTGGGAGCGCCGCGCGACCGTCGAGCCCGCGAGACTGCCCGGGCTCACGAAGGCGCGACCGACGTCCGCGCGCAGGGAGGGATGCTGACGACGCTCGGCGCCTGGTCACCGCGATTCGGGACCGTCCGCCTCGCCGGCGGGCTGCGGCTTCACTACGCCGAGCACGGCGAGCCGCGGGGGGAGCCGCTCCTCTTCCTCCACGGCTGGCCCGACTCGTGGTTCTCGTTCAGCCGGGTCCTGCCACTCTTGCCCCCGCGGTATCGGGCGCTCGCCCCGGACCAGCGCGGGTTCGGCGACTCGGAGCGCCCGCCGGCGCCGTACGCGATCGACGACCTGGCCGCCGACGCCGCGGAATTGCTCGACGCGCTCGCCATCGAGCGGGCCACGGTCGTGGGGCACTCGTTCGGGAGCTTCGTTGCGCGTCGGCTCGCCGAGGTCTACCCGCAGCGCGCTTCGCGCCTCGTGCTGATCGACAGCGGGTTCTCCCCCACGAACGACGTGCTTCGCGAGGTGCAGGCAAGCCTGGCGACGCTCCAGGATCCGGTGTCGCTCGAGTTCGCGCGCCAGTTCCAGGCAAGCACGGTGTACGCCCCTGTCCCGCCGGAGTTCTTCGAAGGGATCCTCGCCGAGAGCGTCAAGCTGCCGGCGCCCCTCTGGCGGGCGGCGCTGAGCGGCCTCCTCGCCTTCGACGACCTGGGCGACCTGAGGCGCATCGTCGCCCCGACCTTGATCCTCTGGGGCGATCGGGACGCGCTCTTCCCGCGGGACGATCAGGATAGCCTGGCGGCGGCGATTCCCGGCGCCCGGCTCCGAGTCTACCCTGAGACGGGCCACTGCCCGAACTGGGAGGTTCCGGCCCAGGTCGCCGCCGACCTCGATGCCTTCATCCGGGAGACGTGAACCGCGGTCCGGCGCGCGAGCCTGCGGGTGCTACGATGGCCCGCAGGAAGGAGGCCCCATGACGACCCCCCGCTACGATCTCGTGCTTCGCGGCGGCCGTGTGATCGACCCGGCGCAGGCTCTCGACGGCGTGATGGACGTGGGCGTGACGGACGGGCGAATCGGCGCCGTGGCGGCGGGGCTCGCCGCCGAGAGCGCGCGCGAGGTCGTGGACGTGCGCGGCCAGATCGTCCTCCCCGGGCTCATCGACACGCACGCCCACGTCTACCAGTACGTCACCGGCCGCTTCGGCCTTCCCGCCGACCTGGTCGGCGTGCACTCGGCCACGACCACCGTGGTCGATCAGGGAGGCCCGAGCTGCATGACGCTGCCGGGCTTCCGCAAGTTCGTCGCCGAGCCGGCGACCACGCGCGTCTTCGCGTTCCTCTCCGCCTACCTGGTCGGCGGGCTCGAGGGGCACTACTACCCTGCCCTCTACGGCCCGGACGGGGTCGACGTCGGCGCCGCCGTCCGCGCGGCCCGGGAGAACCCCGATCTGGTCCGGGGCATCAAGGGCCACGCCGAGATCGGCGGCGTCGCGCGCTGGGGCCTCGAGGTCCTCCGTCGCTCGGCCGAGATCGCGCGTGAGGCCGACCTGCCGCTGTACGTCCACTTCGGCCAGCTCTGGCCGCTCCCCGAGTCGGGCGCCGGCGGCGCGGACGCCGACGCCATCCTCCCGGAGGTCGTGGCTCTGCTGCGCCCCGGCGACGTGCTGGCGCATCCGTTCACCCGGCACCCCGGCGGCTTCGTCGACCGCCAGGGCCGCGTGCATCCGGTCGTCAAGGAAGCGGTCGCGCGGGGGCTGAGAATCGACGTGGGCCACGGCTCACACTTCAGCTTCGACGTGGCGCGCCGCGTGCTGGATGCGGGCATCATGCCCGACACCCTGGGCGCCGATCTCCACGGCTACAACACGCACGTCCCGAAGCCGGCCGGCACGCCGCCGGGCGCCCATCCGGATCCCGAGCTCCACCCGTTCGCGGGAGGCGCCAACTTCAGCCTGGCCCAGGCGATGACCGGCCTCATGGCATGCGGCCTGGGGCTCGAGCAGGTGGTGCCGATGGTCACGCGGAACGCGGCGCGGCTCCTCGGCCTGGAGGGGGAGCTGGGAACCTTCCGTCAGGGCGTGGTCGCCGATGTGACGGTGCTCGACGATCGGCGCGGGCGCTTCCGCCTGCGGGACAACGGCGGCACCGAGGTCATCGCCGGGCGGCTCCTGTCGCCGGCCTTCTGCCTCCGGGCCGGCCGCCGCATCGACGCCGACGCGGCAATCCTCCCCCGCGCCGAAGCCGCCTGACCCTCTCGATCAGACGAGCGGCGGCCAGTAGCGGACGGCACGGATGGCGCCCTCGCCGCGGACGAGGAGCCAGGTGGCGCCCTTCCTCTTGGGCTGCCCCTCGCCGACCAGGGCCTCCATGACGTCCCCGTGCGTGCAGAGAACGACGGGTCCCGGCCCCAGCCGCTCGACGAGCCCGAGCGCCTCCTTGGCCGACACGCCCTCGGCGAGCGCCGGATCGTGTTCGACCGGGAGCATGAGCCGCGCGGCGAGTGGGTCGAGCGTCTGCACGCAGCGGAGATACGGGCTCGAGACGAGGCGCGTGATCGCGTAGCCGGCGAGCGGCGCCACGAGCGCCTCGGCCTGGCGGCGTCCTTTCCCGTCGATGGGACGGAGGCGGTCGTCACCTTCCCATCGGGCACGCTCGCCGGCCCGCGCGTGGCGCACCAGGAACACGAGAGACCGGAGCGCCGGCGCGAGCGCGTCCAGGATCGCGCGGTCGCCCGGGTAGGAGAGTTGGCTTCCGGCGTCCGCCACGGGCACCCAGCGGACCTCGTCGACCTCGTCGTTCGCGCGGAACTCGCCGCTCCGCACGGTCATCGCCCAGTAGCGGACGCTCTTGTCGCGGCCCCGGCGGTCGCGGTAGCGGCTCGCGCCCAGCTCGGGACCGAGGAGGCAGTCGAATCCGGTCTCCTCGGCGACCTCGCGCAGAGCGCCGTCCTCGTCTTCCTCGCCCGGCTCGAGCTTGCCCTTCGGCAGGGTCCAATCGCGATGCCCGGGCCGGTGAACGAGCAGCACCTCGCTCCGGCGCGCGGCATCCGTCCGGAGGACCGCCCCTCCCGCCGCCCGGACTTCCGGTGCTAGGCGGCTCGCCACGCGCCTTGTCGGAAGAGCTCGGCGCCGATCGCGCCCACCGCCCGGGCGAGGCCGTCGACGACGCGGTCCACCTCCGCCCTCGTGATGCAGAGGGGCGGCGACAGCGCGATGACGTGACCCACCGGCAGGGCGCGCACGATCAGCCCGTCCTCGAGGCACCGGGCCGCGACTTGCTGCCCGACCTTCAGCGCCGCGTCGAACGGGCGCCGGCTGCCGCGGTCCGCGACCAGCTCGACACCGGCGATCAGGCCGAGCCCTCGAATCTCCCCGACGAGCGGATGATCGCCCAGGCGCTCCCGCAGGCTGGTCTGGAGGTAGGCGCCCGTGCGGGCCGAGTTCCCGACCAAGTCCTCCCCGATCAGGATGTCCAGGTTGGCCATCGCCGCGGCCGCGCCGACCGGATGTCCGCTGTAGGTGAAGCCGTGGGCGAAGGCTCCGACCTCCGGCGACCCGGCCTGGAGCACCGCCCAGACCCGCTCGGACAGCACCACCGCCGACAGCGGGAAGTACCCGCTCGTGAGCCCCTTGGCCACGGTGACGAGATCAGGCTCGATTCCGTAGACGTCGGAGCCGAACATCCGGCCGAGGCGGCCGAATCCGCAGATCACCTCGTCGGCGATCATGAGGACGTCGTGCTTGCGCAGCACGGCCTGGATCCGCTCGAAGTAGGTCCGCGGCGGCACCAGCACGCCCCCCGCGCCCATCACGGGCTCGGCGATGAAGGCCGCCACGGTGTCCGGGCCCTCGCGCTCGATGAGCGCATCGAGCTCCCCGGCCAGGGTCGCGGCGTAGGCCTCCTCGGTGACTCCGGGCGCCGCGTCCCGGTATGGGTAGGGCGTCGCCGTGTGGAGGACGTTCGCGAGGGGCAGATCGAACGCGCGGTGGAACATCGGAAGCCCGGTCAGGCTGGCCGACGCCACCGTGCTCCCGTGGTAGCCGCCCAGCCGCGAGACGATCTTCTTCTTCTGCGGCTTGCCGCGAAGATTGTTGTAGTACCAGACCAGCTTGACCTGCGTGTCGTTGGCCTCGGAGCCGGAGTTGGCGAAGAAGACCTTGCTCATCCGACCGGGGATCATCCCCAGCAGGCGATCCGCCAGCCGGATCTGCGGCTCGTTCGACATCGACGAGAAGGTGTGGTAGTAGGCCAGGCGCCGGGCTTGAGCCCCCATTGCGTCGGCGACTTCCGTGCGCCCGTACCCGATGTTCACGCACCAGAGGCCGGCGACCGCGTCGAGATACCGCCGGCCGCTCACGTCGGTGAGCGTCACGCCCGATCCCTCGGCCATGATCCGTGGCCCGGTCCGCAGGTGGTCGGCGATGGACGTGGCCGGGTGGAGCACGCGCTCCTTGTCGAGGGTCTCGAGGGTGGCCGTCTCGGGGGTCTTGCCGCTCATGGTTCCGCTCCTTGGGCACGCCCGTTCGCGGGCAGGCGCCGCCTATGATACGCGAACGCGTGGCGCCCCGCGCGCCGCCCGATCATCCCCGGCGGTAGGCGCGCAGCGCCGGCGTCCGCCAGGCGATCCAGGCCGTCGTGAAGACGCTCGCCACCCCGCCGACGACGACCGCGAGTCCGGCGCCGAGCCACTGCGCGGCGACCCCCGCTTCGAACTCTCCCAGCTGCGGCCCGCCCATGAAGAACAGCATGCTGATGCCCACCATCCGGCCACGCAGCCGGTCGGGCGTCTCGAGCTGGCGCACGATGTTTCGGAGGACCGCGCTCACCGTGTCGGCTGCGCCGGTGACCGCGAGGGCGAGGAAGGTCACCCAGAACGCCCGTGACAGGCCGAAGACGACGGTCGCCGCGCCGTAGACCGCCACCGCCCACAGGAGGACGACCCCGCGCCGAGTGATGCGGTCGGCGAACCGCACCATGGCCAGGCTCGCGGTGACGGCGCCGACCGACGGGGCGGCGTAGAGCCAGCCGTATCCGCGCGGCCCCACCTGCAGCACGTCCTGGGCGAAGAGCGGCAGCAGCGCCGTCGCCGAGCAGAAGAAGGTCGCGAGCCCGTCG
Organism: Candidatus Rokuibacteriota bacterium; assembly: GCA_044867785.1. Lineage (GTDB taxonomy): Bacteria > Methylomirabilota > Methylomirabilia > Rokubacteriales > DASRDR01 > DASRDR01. The sequence goes on from JBIOVM010000087.1 coordinate 5,433, forward strand.
AGGAGGAGCGTCGAGCGAAGGACGGGGCGGCTGAACACGAACCGGAGCCCCTCGGCGAGGGCGCCGGCGCTAATCGCGCGGCGATCCACCGGAGGCGCCGGGGGCAGCCCGCGCATGAGCAGAAGGGCGGCGATCACCGCGAGGAACGAGGCCGCGTTCAGAGCGTACACGGTCGCCACGCTGGTCATGGCCAGCGCGATCCCGGCGAGCGCCGGCCCGAGCACCGAGGCGGTCTGGTACACGATGCTGTTCAGGCCGATCGCGTTCGGCAGGTGCTCGCGCGGGACGAGGCTCGGCAGGAGCGCCTGACGGGCCGGCCCGTCGGCGGCGCCGGCCGCGGCGCCGATGCCGGCCAGCAGGAGGACCACGACGATGCTCGCGAACCCGCCGGCGGTCGCCAGCGCGAGTCCGGTCGCCGCGGCCATCATCACGAGCTGGGCGGTCAGCATCAGCCGCCGGCGGTCGACCGCGTCCGCCATCACGCCGCTCACGAGCCCGAAGAGGAGGATCGGGGCGAGGCGGGCGAGGCCGACCAGGCCGAGCGACATCGCCTTCCACTGCGGCGGCGCCAGGAGCGAGACGTGCCAGAGGATCGCCGCCGTCTGCATCATCGAGCCCGACATCGACACGAGCTGCCCGAGCCACAGGAGCCGAAAGTTCCGGTGGCGCAGCGCGGCGACCGTTGCGGAGTCGAAGGGCCGCACCCTAGCCCGACCTAATCGTGAACACGGTCGGTGCCGGACGGGTGACGCCGCGAACGGGGCGCGCCACCGCGCGGAGCGCAGGACGACTCAGCCGCCACGCGATCCCGGCCGCGACGCGGCCGTCGACACGGGGTCGAACCGCCACGCGTGTGGTCCGAGTGAGCACGGTGGGGCTGTTCGCGGCGGCAGGCCCCGTCTGGCACCGGGCGCTCTGAATCATTCGGGCTAGGCGCCCTTCCGCACGGGCGCGCGGCCCGGGGCTGCCGACCCCCGCCGGCGCGCCGGCCGCGGCCGCGCCCAGGTCTCGCGCACGAGCGCCCAGCGCTCGTGGTCTCGCCAGCGGCCGCCGATCTTCAGGTAGCGCGGCGAGAAGCCCTCCCGCCGAAACCCGAGCCGGCGCACGAGCGCGCGAGACGCGCGGTTGCCCGGCTGGATGTTCGCCTCCACGCGGTGGAGCCCGAGCCGTCCGAAGACGTGACGGACCGCCAGGGCCAGGCCCTCGGTCATGAGACCTCGACCGACCAGCGGCGCGAAGGCGTAGTAGCCGAGGTACGCGCTCCGGAAAGCCCCGCGCACGATCTCGTTCAGGTTGACCACGCCCACGATGGCCTCGTCGACTCGCCGGCACACCAGCAGACGCTCTCGCGTGGGCCCGGCCGCCTCGAGCCAGCGGGCGACGGCCTCCGTCGTCGCGGGCGGGTGGACCCACGGCCGGTGGAGCCGCCGGCTGGCGCGCGCGAGGGCGGCGAGCTGGGTCACGTCGCGCTGGTCGGGAGGCCGGAGATAGACCCGGGACGCCCGGCGCTCGCGTCCAGCACGCCGGGATCCCCGCACTACCGCGTCGGCGCCGTCAGGCACCCGCGCCGCAGCATGCGGCCGAACGTCATCGCCTCACGCCGCACCGTCCGAGGCACCTCCGAGGACGAACGCCGGAGCCGGTCGCCCCTGAACCCGGGCGAGTAGCGCCGCGCACCAGCGGTCGGGCGGCGTTTCCGCCCGGCCGGTCCGCGCGATCATCTAGACCGCGACGCCCCGAAGCGAAAGCTCCCGGGCGCGGTGACAGGCGACCAGGTGCCCGGGAGCGATCGGCTCGAGGCGGGGCGTCTCGGTCCGGCAGGTCTCGACGGCGTACGCGCACCGGGGGTGGAAGTAGCAGCCGGTGGGCGGGTTCGCCGGATCGGCCACGTCCCCCTCGAGCACGATGCGCTGGGTCCGGAGACGGGGGTCGGGCTTCGGGACCGCGGACAGGAGCGCCTCCGTGTACGGATGCCGCGGCGTCGCGAAGAGGCTCGTCGTGTCGGCCACCTCCACGAGGCGGCCGACGTACATCACCGCCACGCGGTCGCTCACGTGCTTGACCACCGAGAGGTCGTGGGCCACGAAGAGGTACGTCAGGCCGAGCTCGGCCTGGAGGTCCAGCATGAGGTTCAGGATCTGCGCCTGGACGGAGACGTCGAGGGCCGACACCGGCTCGTC
>JBIOVM010000088.1:0-27103 GCA_044867785.1 Candidatus Rokuibacteriota bacterium
CCGAGATAGTAAGTCAGGTTGTGGAGCGTGAGGAGCCGGTACACGGTGAGCTCTCGGGCCTGGAAGAGGTGCCTGAGGTCCGCGCGCGAGAAGTGCCGGCAGGCGTAGCAAGGACACGACGGGTCCAGGGGCTCCGGCGCCCGGGCGTGGACGGCGTGGCGGATCGAAACCGGGCCCCGGCGCGTGAAGGCCTGGCCGGTCCGGGCGTGCCGCGTCGGGAGCACGCAGTCGAACATGTCGACCCCGCTCGCGACCGCGTCCACGATGTCATTGGGTCGACCGACGCCCATCAGGTAGCGCGGGCGGTCGGCCGGCAGGGCGGCGGCCGTCAGGGCGACCAGCTCCCGCATGAGGCCGCGCGGCTCGCCGACCGCGAACCCGCCGAGGGCGTGACCGTCCCAGCCGATCGCGCAGGTCTCCTCCGCGGCGGCCCGGCGAAGGTCTCCGTACATGCCGCCCTGGACGATGCCGAAGCAGGCCTGCCCCGCTCGCCGCCCGGCGAGGTGCGCCGCGTGGGCCCGCCGGGCCCAGCGGAGCGTGCGCCGGAGCGAGGTCTCGGCGACGTCGCGCGAGGCCGGGTGCGGCAGACACTCGTCGAGCGGGTGCAAGACGTCCACCCCGAGGGCCTGCTGCACCTCGACGACCAGCTCCGGAGTCAAGAGGTGCTCGGCGCCGCCGTCCAGGTGGGAGCGGAAGCGGACGCCCTCCTCGCCGATCGTGCGGAGGGCCGTGAGGCTCCAGACCTGGTAGCCGCCCGAGTCGGTCAGAATGGGCCCGTCCCACGCCATGAAGCGGTGGAGCCCCCCCAGCGCCGCGATCACGGCGGGCCCCGGGCGCAAGAGCAGGTGGTACGTGTTGGCGAGGACGATCTCGGCCCCGACCTCGCGCAGATCCGCCGGCGTCAGGCTCTTCACCGCGCCGAGCGTCCCGACCGGCATGAACGCCGGCGTCTCGACCACGCCGTGCCCCGTGCGGAGCCGCCCCCGCCGCGCCGCCCCCTCCTCCCCCAAAAGCTCAAACAACGGGGTCAGGCCCTGACTTTGACTTTCGAGCACTCCACCACCCTCGCCCGGAGACCCGGGATCGGGCGCGCGCGCACTGGCCCCCGCACCGTCGAACGACGGGGAAATCAAAGTCAAGGCCTGACCCCGTCTTTGATCAGCATGGCGTCACCGTAGCTGTAGAAGCGGTAGCCGGCGGCGATGGCGTGGTCATAGGCGCGAAGGACCCGCTCGCGCCCGGCGAAGGCGCACACGAGCAGCAGCAGCGACGAGCGCGGCAGGTGGAAGTTGGTGAGGAGGGCGTCCACGGCGTGGAACTCGTGGCCCGGCACGATGGTGAGCCCGGTCGCGCCGGCGCCCGGGGCGAAGCTCCCATCCGGGCGGACAACGGTCTCCAAGACGCGGGCAGTGGTCGTCCCCACCGCGACCACCCGGCGGCCCTCACGGCGGGCGCGGCTCAGACCGGCCGCGGTCGCCTCGGCCACCTCGAACCGCTCGGCCTCGACGCGGTGCTCCGCCAGGCGCGCCGCCCGGACCGGTCGAAACGTGCCCGGGCCGACGTGGAGCGTCACCCGATGAAGCTCGACCCCCTGCGCCTCGAGCGCGGCGAGGAGCTCGGGCGTGAAGTGGAGCCCCGCCGTCGGGGCCGCCACGGCCCCGGGGTGGGCCGCGTAGACCGTCTGGTACCGCGCCCAATCCTCGCCGCCGGGCTTCAGGTGGCGACAGATGTAGGGGGGCAGCGGCGGAAGCCCGTGGAGCTCGAGAAAGGGCTCGACCGCGCCGACGCCTGCGAGCCGCAGCCGCGCTCGCCCCAGCTCCTCCCGGGCGGTGACGGTGGCACGGGCGGCCCCGTCGCCCAGGGCGACGGTCGTCCCCACGGGACACCGGCGGGCGGGGCGCAGGAGGGCCGCCCAGTCCTCGCCGGTCGGCCCGACCGGGTGGAGCAACAGGACCTCGACCTGCCGCCCGCTCGACTCGAGCCGCCCGAGCAGCCGTGCCGGCAGGACCCGCGTGTCGTTCACCACCAGGCAGTCGCCTCGCCGCAGGTAACGGCCCAGGTCGGACACCCGGGCGTCGTGGAGGGCCCCGGAGCGGCGGGCGAGGACCAGCATGCGAGCGGCGTCTCGGCGCTCGGCCGGTTCCTGCGCGATCCGCTCCGGCGGAAGCGCGTAGTCGAACTCGGCCAGCTCGCCTGGCTCCGGGGTCCCGCCCCTAGCCAATGCGGCTCCCCAGCTCGACGTCGTGGTCAGGCCGCAGGAGGACGACCTGGTCGCCGTCGGCGTAGGCGCCGAGGACCAGCACTTCCGAGACGAAGGGGCCGATGCGCTTCGGGGGAAAGTTGACGACGCAGATGACCTGGCGCCCCACGAGCTCCTGGACGCGGTACCGGTCGGTGATCCGCGCGCTCGATCGTCGCTCGCCGAGCGCGCCGAGGTCGATCCAGAGCTTGTAGGCCGGCTTCCGAGCCTCCGGGAACGCCTCGGCCCGCACGATCGTGCCGACCCGCATGTCCATGCGCTCGAAGTCGCTCCAGGTGATCTCGCTCATGAACGTCCGTCCTCCGCCCCGGGCCCGGCGGCCCTCACCGGACGGTCGTCAGGGATGTGCCCGGATAGTAGTGGTCGAGTATCTGGGGGTACGTGTAGCCGCGGTCCGCCATGCCCTTGGCGCCGAACTGGGACAGACCCACGCCGTGGCCCCAGCCTCGGCCCTCGAACCGCACGGCCCCGTTGTGGGCGACCGGCACGAAGAGCGTGCTCTTCAGCGCATCATAGCCGATGAGCCGGCGGAAGTCGGCCCCCCGCAAGGTCGCCGTCCCGCGGGAATGCTCGACCGTCATCCGCGCGACCCGGAAGGACGGGCTCCGCTCGAGGACCGTGAGCCGCGTCACCTGCCCCACGTCGATCCCGCCTCGCCGAAGCCGGTCGCCGATCACCGCCAGCGGGATCGTGACGGTCCACGTGTAGTTGGGCGACTCCATGGAGAACTCGTCCCGGACTCCTTCGAGCGGCGGAACGCCGTCCCCCGAGAAGACGCTCTGGGGCGCCTCGGTGAAGCCGCCGGAGTCCGAGTGATAGAACGTCGGGAAGACGCGGCCCTGCCACGTCAGCACCTGTCCCGCGGTCGTGCGCGCGGCTTCCCGCGCCGGCGATCCCTCCAGCGCGAGGCCGACGAAGTTCTGGTCCTGGTTGCCGGACACGAGGTGGAACACCCGCCCGGCGCTCCGGTTCTGTTGGAAGACGGCGTAGGTCCGTGCCACCACCGCCAGCGCCCGCAAGGCCTCGGCGGGCCACCGTTCGGAGGCCTCGCCGCGCACCGTCCCGGCGACGTACTCCTCCATCGCGACGTCGTTGATGAGGAGCAGCCCCTCGCCCTGTCGCCATATCTCGAGCGCGCCGACGTAGTCCCGCGCCCCGACGCGCAGCGGCCCGCGGCGCACCTCGAAGCGAAGGGCGCGACCATCGGTCCGGCGCGCCCCGACCACATCCAGCCCCGCCCCGGCCGGGACCACGCGCACGATCCGGGCACCGGGCAGGGTGACGACGACGCCGCCCGTGGCGGGGTCCCGCACGGTGACGAGGTCAGCCGCGCCGATCTCCACGTGCTGGAGCCCGTCGGCGAGGGCGATCCGCACCGGCGGGAGCGCGTCCGCCAACCTGGGCAGTCCGGCGACGGACGCGAGCCCCAGCACGAGCGCGGCCAGCAGGCGGCCGGCGCGCGCCGAGACGGTCACGCCGGAGGCCTTCACCGCCGGAAGAGAAGCGCCAGGATCAGGCTGAGCACGATGCTCAGGACGATCGAGGTGGCCAGGGGAAAGTAGAAGGACCAGTTCTCGCGCTGGATGTGGATGTCGCCCGGCAACCGACCCAGGAACGGGATCCGGACGCCCAGGCCGCCGCCCAGCCACAGGAGCCCGCCGGCGACGATCAGCACCACGCCCAGCAGCACCAGCATCCGGCCGAGATCCGCCATGCGTCATTCCAGCGAGAGCTGGACCGGTCCCTCGCCGGGCCGGTGGCCGAGGTGGCGGTACGCCGCCGGCGTCGCCCGCCGGCCGTTCGGTGTCCGGACCACCAGCCCGATCTTCAGAAGGTAAGGCTCGACCAGCTCCGCCAGCGTCTCCGCGTCGTCGTTGATCGTCGCCGCGATGGCCTCCAGCCCGACCGGCCCCCCGCCGTAGTGCTCGACGATCGCCTGCAGGAACCGGCGGTCCAGGCGGTCCAGGCCCCGCGTGTCCACTCCTTCCATCGTGAGGGACGCGTCGGCGATGGCCGCGGTGATGCGTCCATCGCCCTTCACCTGGGTGAAGTCGCGTACCCGGCGAAGGAGCCGGTTCGCGATGCGCGGCGTGCCGCGGGCGCGCCGCGCGATCTCGGCGGCGCCGTCAGGCTCGATCGGCACGCCCAGGATCCCGGCCGACCGGGTGACGATCCGCGCGAGCTCGTCCTCGGCGTAGAAGTCCAGATGATGGAAGATCCCGAACCGCTCGCGGAGGGGGGCGCTCAGCATCCCGGGACGCGTCGTGGCCCCGACCAGCGTGAAGGGCTTCAGCGGGATCCGCATCGTCCGCGCGTGCATCCCGCGCTCGACGACGAGATTGACCTCGAAGTCCTCCATCGCTGGGTAGAGGAGCTCCTCCACGACGTGCGGCAGCCGGTGGATCTCGTCCACGAAGAGCACGTCGCGGGGCTCGAGGCTCGTGAGGATGCCCATGAGGTCGTCCCCGCGCTCGAGCGCCGGGCCCGAGCTCGACTTGAGCCCGCTGCCCATCTCGTTGGCGAGGATGATCGCGAGCGTCGTCTTGCCGAGCCCCGGGGGTCCATAGAGGAGCACGTGGTCGAGACACTCGCCGCGCTGGCGAGCCGCTTCCACCGAGACCCCGAGACTCTCGACCGCTTCGCGCTGACCGATGTATTCGGCCAGGTGCCGGGGTCTGAGCGCGCGCTCGAACGGCGCCTCGTCCGCGAGCGCCGCCCGGCTCAGGAGGTTCTCGCTCATGGCGCCCGGCGCCCCGGCGGGTCGAGGGCACGGTCGAAGGGCGATCCGCCGCGGGTCACGGCATCCCCCGGCGGCCGCGGTAGATCTCCTCGAACAGCGCCTCGGGCGTGTCGATCTCGGGCCGCCGCGCGAGAGCATCCCGGATGGCCTGGTCGGCCTCGCCGGGGCGCAGGCCCATCTGGCGGACGAGGATGTCGCGCACGAGCACCCGGATCTCGTCGCCCGCCTCGGCGGGCGGAGGCGGCGCCGCGGCGTGCGGGCGCGGGAGCAGCGCGTACTTCGCCACCTTGCCCTCGAGCTGCGCCACGATGTTGCGGCACTTCTGCGGCCCGATGCCGGGCAGCCGCCGGAGCCAGCGCTCGTCCTTCCGGACGATCGCGTCCGCGATGTCCGCAATCGGGAGCACGAGCGCGCGCGCCGCCACCAGCGGGCCGACGTCCTTGACGGTGATCAGGCGCTCGAAGAACTCGCGCTCCACGTCTTGGGCGAAGCCGATCAGGACCGGGCGGGGCTGATCGCGCGTGGCATGGTAATAGATCACGAGCTCCAGCTCGGCCGCGTCCCCCCCGTCGCTCGCCGCCATGCCCTCGAGCCCGCGGGCCACCACCGGCGGCAGCACCACCTCGTACCCGACGCCCGCCGACTCGACCACCACCCGGCCCTCCAGCCGTCGTCGCAGCCGCCCGCGAAGGGAGGCGATCATCGCCCCGGGAGCGCGCGGGCGCGGGACAGGCCGATGTAGGCCAGCGCCAGGGCATCCGCGACGTGGCTCGGCCGCGGCAGGGCGGGGAGCGCCAGGATGGCCTGCATCGCGCGCGCGACCTGGCCCTTGGGCGCGGCCCCGGACGCCGTCACCGCGCGCTTCACCTCGGCGGGCGCGAGAGAGACGAGCGCGACACGCTGTCGCCGACCCGCCAGGCAGACCGCCGCCCGGGCATGGCCCATCAAGATGGCGGTGCGCGGCGCCGCCGCCGCGCTGAAGACGTCCTCGATGACCAGGAGGTGCGGCGCGAACCGCTCGAGTACCTCGCGGGCCCCGTCGAACAGCGCCTCGAGCCGCACTTCCAGCGGGTCGCGGGCGCTGGTCCGGATCACGCCGGTCCCCAGGACACTGGGGACCCGGCGGCCGCCCTCGAGCGCGGCGTACCCCGTGTCGGCGAGCCCCGGGTCGAAGCCTACGGCGCGCGGACACGACACGCCCGCGATGGCGCCGTCCCCGTTCCCGCCCAGGAGCTCGCTCAAGCGACGCCCTGCGCCTCGAGCACCTCGTCGGGGATGTCGAAGTTGGCGTACACGTGCTGGACGTCGTCCAGCTCCTCGAGGCCCTCGACGAGCCGCAGCACCTGCTGGGCGTCCTTCCCCTCGAGGCGCACGGTGGACTGCGGCACGTACGTCACCTCGGCCGACTGGATGGGCACGCCTCGGCCCTCGAGGGTCCGCCGCACGCCCTCGAGGTCCTGCGGCGCCGCGGTGATCTCGAAGTAGGGGTCGATCCGTTTGAGGTCGGACGCCCCGGCGTCGAGCGCCACGGCGAACAGCTCGTCCTCGTCCACCCGGGCGGTCTCCACCTGGATGAGGCCTTTCCGCTCGAACATCCAGCCCACCGACCCCACCTCACCCAAGTTGCCGCCGAGCTTGGCGAAGGCGTGCCGGATCTCGGGGGCGGTGCGGTTCTTGTTGTCGGTCAGGACCTTCACCATGACGGCGACGCCGCCCGGACCGTAGCCTTCGTAGGTGATCTCCTCGTAGGTCTCGCCGGGCAGCTCGCCCGTGCCCTTCTGAATCGCGCGCTTGAGGGTATCGGCGGGCATGTTGACCGCCTTCGCTTCCTCGATCGCCGTCTTGAGCCGGTTGTTCAGCTTGGGGTCCCCCCCGGCGCGCGCCGCGGTCGTGATCTCCCGGACGAGCTTCGAGAACACCTTCCCTCGCGCCTGATCCGTCTTCGCCTTCTTGCGCTTGATCTGGGACCACTTCGAATGACCCGACATCGCTCCTCACCCCTCTCCATTCATCCGGCGGGATCGGCCTCGCTCCCTCGGCCCGATCCGCCGGCTCGCACGACCTCACCAGGCGGGCTCGCGCGCGAGGCTCGCCTCGAGCGCGCGAACACGCACCATTCGCGCCGCGTGGCGCTTGTCGGCGGCGTCCCGCTGCCCCTGCTCCACGGCGCCCGAAACCGGCAACGGGGCCAAGGGGCCGTCCCCCCCGCGCAGCTTGACGAACGTCAAGTACGCGGTGCACGTGTGCCGGACGTCGTCGGCGAACGGCGCCTCCGCGATCACCTGGACGCTGACCTCCATCGACCGCGTCCCCACGCGCGTCAACGCGCCGCGGTACGTCAGGATGTCGCCCACCCGGATCGGCGCGTAGAACTCCAGCGCGTCCATCGACGCCGTCGCCAGCGGGGCCCGGGTGTACCGGACCGCCAGGATCCCTGCCGCCTCGTCCAGGGTGAGGAGCAGCCGGCCCGCGAACATCAGCGAGCCGTGCAGCGCGTCCTCCGGGAAGACGAACCGGCGCTGCTCGAACCGCCAGCGGAAGCCCTCCGTCTCATCCGCCACCTCGCGCGCCCGCTCCGCCCGCGTGGCCAGCCGGGCGCGTCGGTCCTCGCGTCGAGCCTGCGCGCTCTCGACGATCGCGGCCTCGCCCGGGTCCGCCGGAACGATGCGGGCATCGACCGGGCGCGGGTGCGCCGCCTCGTCGATGGCGACGAACGCCAGATGCGACGAGAGCGTGACGTGCCGCGCCCCCGTGGCCGCGTTCTCCGAGTACACCCGCACGCCCACCTCGAGGGAGGTCCGGCCTACGTACTCCACCCGTGCCCGGAGGATCGCGATCTCCCCGACCCGAACCGGGTGGAGGAAGTCGATGTCGTCCATCGCGCCGACGGCGACCGGCCCTCGAGCCACACGGGACGCTGCCAGGGTTCCCGCGGTCGCAATCCAATCCATCATCCGCCCGCCGTAGATCTGTCCCGGTGCGCCCGCGTACTGGGGGAACACGTACTGGACCATCTCGGCGACGGTCTCGCGGACCGTGGGCACGCGCGACTCTCTCCCCTCTCGTGGCCGTCCTGGGGGAGGCCGACCCATTGTAGTCTGGCGCCCCACGCCCGGCAAACGCTCCGAGCCCATGGGCCGCGGGGGTCGCGACTTCGCGCCGGGCGCCGTGGACTACGGACGCGGCGGCGGGCTGCCCGACAGCGGGTTCAGCGGGGCACGCGGCGCGGGGGGCGCCGGCGGCGGGGGAGGAGGCTCGAGCCACATGCGTTCGAGGCGATGGACCCCCGCGGGGTCCAGGCGGACCCCGCGCACATCCGGGCGGGCCACCATCCACTGGAGACGTGCGTAGAGCGGGACGTACGGGAACTCGTCGGCGAGCAGCCCCTGGAGCCGCTGGTAGAGCCGGAGCCGCTCGGGGCGGAACCCCAGCTGGCCGGCGCGCACGAGCATGCCGTCGATCAGGGGGCTCCGGAGGAACGCCACGTTCGTCGCGCTCCCCAGCGTCGTGCCCTCGGTCGCGAGGAGCGGCCGGAGGAAGAAATCGGGATCGTTCACCTCCAGGGTCTCCTCGTGCAGGATGAGCTCGGCCGTGCCCTGCCGGGCAGCCGTCTCGGCGGTGTCCGGGGCCTCCAGCCGGACGCGGGCGCGCAGGCCAACGGCCGCCAGCGAGGCTCGGATCGCCTCCGCGATGCCCGCAGCCTCCGGACCGGAAGCCTGATCCGACGCGAGCAAGGTCAGGGTCGGGTCGAACGTCCCCATCTGAGCCAGCAGTCGGCGGGCCCGGGCCGGGTCGAACGGCTGCGGACCGGTCTCGCGCAAGGCCCATGCGCCAGGCGGAAGCCACCCCGCGTGAGGCTCGGCCCACCGGCCGAGCGCGGGATGGATGAGTCCGGGGTCGAGGGCAAGCGCCACCGCCTGTCGCACCGCCTTGCGACTGGTGAGTCCTCGCTCGGTGCGGAGCGCCAGCAATCCCACCCGCCACGTCGGAGCGGAAATCACCTGGAGCCCCACCGCCGCCCAGGCCGGCGGCGCCGAGACCAGCGCCGCGTGGAGGGTGCCGGCGGCGCCGAAGCCCGCGAGAGCCGCCGCGTCGTCCGCCACCGCGCGGAGCATCAGCCGGGTGCTCTGGGGCGCTTCGCCACGCCAGCTTTTCGCGGCTTCCAGCACGAGGCGCTCCGGCGAGAGCTCGACGGCCCGGTAGAGCCCCGTCCCGACCCTCGACCCGCTCCCCCGCGGGACGGCGACGCCCAAGCCCGGGTGCGCCAGCAGCGCGAGGAGCGGAGCATACGGTTGGCCGAGCACCACCTGGACGGACCCGCCGTCCCCTCGCCGGATCTCCCGGACGACACGACTCGCGCCGCGGAACGGCCGGATCCACGTCGGAGCACGGGCCGCCGGCTCGTCGGGAGAGACCCGCTGGGCGAGCGACGCGACGACCTCGTCGAGCGCGAGCGGCGTACCGTCGTGAAGGTAGACATCCTGGCGCAGCCGGAACGTCCAGACGAGCCCGTCGCGGGACACGGTCCACGCCGTTGCGAGCGCGGGCTCGATCTCGCCGCGGTCTCCGACGGAGACGAGGCCATCGTAGAGCAGCCGCATCGCGAGGACCTGCGATGGCGTCGCGGCCTCCGCGGGATCCAGGCTCACTGGAACGTGCGGCACGCCGACGTTCAGCTCGGCCGTCGGCGCCGCGACGGCGCCGCGCGGTGCGACGAGCGTCGCGACGAGCGCCGCGAGGACCGTCGCACACCGCACGACGCGGAGTCGACCCAGCCCTCGGGCCGCCTGGGAGGGCATAGGGCTCCATTATAGTGACGTCACCCTGAGCGTCCCACCCTACCGCGCCGAGTCGTCCGGGCGTCGTTCGCCGGAGTCTGGCCTTGCTCTGGCACCCCCATTGCACGTTCCAGGTGTCATGGAGGCTGCGCGTCCCGCGTCCGCGCGGTGCAGTGACTCTGCGGAGGGCTCCACAACTTGACTTTTTTTTCCGGCGCCGCCTATAGTTGCTCCAGTTGGCGTGGGTAGGGTCGCCCGCGCCAGGCCCGGCCACGGCGCGGTCGCGGTGCCGGCCGAAAGGGACGGGAGGCCATGAAAGAGTTCGAGAAGAAGGCGAATCCGCCCCGGGAGCCCGAGGGGGTCAAGGGCCTGTCGAAGTTCCTGCCTATGACCGAATCCGCCTACCGCCGCCGCCTCACGGAGTACGAGATCCAGGTCCAGGATCTCCAGGGGCACACGCGCGCGCTCGAGTCGGAGGTCGTGCACCTCCGCAAGAAGCTCGAGGAGATTCCCAAGGACTTCGTGGTCCTGGAGAACAAGCTGCGCGAGGCGAACCGGCAGCTGGTCCAGGCCTTCAATCAGAACGAAAAGCTCGTCAACACGCTCTACGAGGCGCGCGAGCAGATCTCCTCGCTGAAGGAGGAGGTGGACCAGCTCTGCGCGCCGCCGTCCAGCTACGGCGTGTTCCTCTCCCCGAACGAGGACGGCACCGTCAACATCCTGTCGAGCGGCCGGAAGGTCAAGGTGAACCTCCACCCCTCGATCGGGAAGGAATCCATCAAGCCCGGCCAGGAGCTCGTCCTGAACGAGGGCTTGAACGTCATCGAGACGGCGGGTTACGAGATCCAGGGCGAGGTCGTGATCATGAAGGAGACCCTGGACGAGGCCCGCGCGGTGGTCACGGTGCGCGCGGACGAGGAGAAGGTCGCGGTCATCGCCGACCCCCTGCGGCCGATCAAGCTCAAGGTCGGGGATCACCTCCTGATGGATGCCAAGTCGGGGTACCTGCTCGAGAAGCTGCCCAAGAGCGAGGTCGAGGACCTCGCCCTCGAAGAGGTGCCCGACATCCAGTACGAAGACATCGGGGGGCTCACGTCGCAGATCGAGGCGATCCGGGACGCCGTCGAGCTCCCGTACCTCTACGCCGACTACTACCGGGAGCACAAGCTCGCGCCGCCCAAGGGCGTGCTGCTCTACGGGCCTCCCGGCTGCGGCAAGACGATGATCGCCAAGGCGGTCGCGAACAACCTGGCCGAGAAGGTCTCGGAGAAGCGCGGCGAGAAGATCAAGGGCTTCTTCATGAACATCAAGGGCCCGGAGCTTCTCAACAAGTACGTCGGCGAGACCGAGCGGAAGATCCGCGAGATCTTCACGAAGGCGAAAGAGAAGGCCGCCGAGGACGTGCCGGTCGTCGTCTTCTTCGACGAGATGGACGCGCTCTTCCGCACGCGCGGGTCGGGAATCTCCTCCGACGTCGAGACGACGATCGTGCCTCAGCTCCTCGCCGAGATCGACGGCGTCGAGGGGTTGAAGAACGTCATCGTCATCGGCGCCTCGAACCGGCAGGACCTGATCGACCCGGCCATCCTCCGGCCCGGGCGGCTCGACGTGAAGATCAAGATCGACCGGCCGGACCGCAACGCGGCCGCCGACATCATGGCCAAATACCTCACCTCGGACATCCCGATCCACGAGCACGAGGTGGGACCGCAGGGCGGCGACATCGGCTCGGCCATAGCCCGGCTCATCGAGACGGCGGTCGACGCCATGTACACCACGGCGGACGAGAACCGGTTCCTCGAGGTGACCTACGCGAACGGGGACAAGGAGCTTCTGTACTTCAAGGACTTCGCCTCGGGTGCGATGATGGAGTCGGTCGTGCGGCGCGCCAAGAAGCTGGCGCTCAAGCGCTACATCGCGAGCGGCGAGAAGGGGATCAAGCTCGAGGACCTCGTCGCCGCCGTCCGGGAGGAGTTCAAGGAGAACGAGGACCTACCCAACACCACGAACCCCGACGACTGGGCCAAGATCGCGGGGAAGAAGGGTGAGCGAATCGTGTACGTCAAGCCGCTCACGGGCGAGAGCAAGGACAAGCACCGGCCCGTGGAGCGCATGACCACCGGCCAATACCTGTAACCGACGGGGGTGAGGGGCGGCGACCGCGCTCCCCTCACCCCTTTTCTGTCGGCGGCGGCGGACACGGACCGGCGCGAGGACGGCATGGCAATCCCGAAGGTGATGGGGATCGAGACCGAGTACGGGATCACCGTACGCAACCAGCCGGACTTCAACCCGATCCTGTCCTCACTTCTCCTCATCAACTCGTACGAGACCTACCGGAGCGCCCGCATCCGCTGGGATTACGAAGCCGAGAGCCCGCTGCGTGACGCCCGGGGCTTCGATTACGCCGAGGAGAAGGAGCTGCCGTCCAAGGAGGAGTCGCGCCTCATCAACCTGATCCTGCCCAACGGGGCGCGCTTCTACGTCGACCACGCTCATCCGGAGTACTCCACGCCCGAGTGCACCAACCCACGGGACCTGGTCATCTGGGACCGGGCGGGCGAGCGGATCCTGGACCTCGCGCGCCGGCGCGCCGAGGCCGCGTCCCCACCCGAGCAGCGCATCCTGATCTACAAGAACAACACCGACTCGAAAGGTAACAGCTACGGCACCCACGAGAACTACCTCATGGACCGCCGGTGCCCCTTCACGCGGATCGTCCAGTACCTGATGCCGTTCCTGGTCACGCGGCAGATCTTCACCGGAGCGGGCAAGATCGGGTCGGAGAACAACCTCGAGTACACCGAGTACCAGGTGTCCCAGCGGGCGGACTTTCTGGAGACGGAAGTCGGGCTGGAGACCATGCACTCCCGCCCCATCATCAACACGCGGGACGAGCCCCACGCCGATCCCGAGCGGTACCGGCGGCTCCACGTGATCGTCGGCGACGCCAACATGTCGGAGGTCTCGAACTATCTGAAGGTCGGGACCACGGCGATCGTCCTGTCCATGATCGAGGACGAGTTCATCGACCGGGACTTCACCCTGGACAATCCCGTCCAGAGCTTTCGCCAGGTCTCTCGCGACCTCACCTGCTGCGCCGCGCTCCGGATGCGCGACGGCCGGACGGCCACGGCCATCGCTCTCCAGCGGGAGTTCCTCGAGCTCGCGCACCGCTACTACCGCGACCGGGAGCTCGATCCGGTGACCAAGGACGTCCTCGTTCGCTGGGAGCACGTGCTCGATCGGCTCGCCCAGGACCCGATGTCGCTCAGCCGCGAGCTGGACTGGGTGATCAAGCTCGATCTCCTCGAGAGCTACCGGGCGAAGCACGGCGTCGGCTGGAGCGACTCCCGGGTCGCGATGATCGACCTGCAGTACCACGACATCCGGCCCGGCAAGGGGCTGTACTACCGGCTCGAGCAGTCCGACGCCGTGGAGCGGATCGCGAGCGACGAGGAGATCGCGCGCGCCGTCAACGACCCTCCGCGCGACACCCGCGCGTACTTCCGGGGCATGTGCCTCCAGCGCTACCCTGAGGACATCGTGTCGGCGTCGTGGGACTCGGTCCTCTTCGATCTCAAGGAGGGCCCGCTCAAGAAGATCTTCATGCTGGAGCCGCTCCGGGGCACCGAGGCGCTCGTTCGGCGGCTCTTCGACCAGTCCCCGACCGCGCGGGATCTCCTGAAGAACATCTCGAAGCCCACCATCGTCTAGTTGACGTCCAGCTGGCTTCGCCAGCGTGCTCATCACTCGTCCGTGTCAACGCCGCTGGCCTTCGCCGGAACGATCGTGAAGCTCGTCCAGACCAGTCGCCGATGGACGGCGACCTTTTCGTCGCGGACGATCGCCTGGTCGAGTGCCGGATCAAGAAGGACCAATGGCGCCGCAGCTGGGCCCTCAAGGATCTCAGTCCCCACTTCGGCTTCGTCAGCGGACGGCCGGAGCACACCAACGCACGGCTCATGGGCGGGCTAGCGGCGGTTGGCGTCAGCCTGACGGTGTACTCTCGACCATCAACACTCACGCGCCCCTCTTGGCGCCATTGCTCGCACTCCTCGGGATCTGTCCTGTCGGTCCAGGCCACTCGTCACTGGCGGCTCGAGGCATGGACCCTCATCCACACTCGTGACGGCGAGAAGGTGACGCACATCCTGCATGGGGCTTGCCGCCCGGGAGAGCCGCAGGAATTCGAGCTTGACCTCGCGGATCACATCCGAAAGGCCGGGCACGGGCGCGGTGACGCCTGAAGCGTGGAAGTGCAGTCCGGAAACGCGCCCGGCTGTATAATCCCCCCACGGACCATCCCCAAATGCAC
Organism: Candidatus Rokuibacteriota bacterium; assembly: GCA_044867785.1. GTDB lineage: Bacteria > Methylomirabilota > Methylomirabilia > Rokubacteriales > DASRDR01 > DASRDR01. The sequence continues at coordinate 14,097 of JBIOVM010000088.1, forward strand.
GAGTCCTGGCAGGGTCAGTTCGGGCGGTACCTCACCACGAGCTTCGTGGACCTCCTCCGGCAGGAGGCGCCCAACCTGCTCGCGCCGAGTGCCGCCGCGGGCGCGCTGCCGTCCATCGATCCCCACGGTGTCCCCGGCGTGCCCACCGGCACCACCATCCTGGCCCTTCGCTACGCGGACGGCGTCATCGTGGCCGGGGACCGGCAGGCGACCGAGGGCTATCAGGTGGCGCACCGACGGATCGAGAAGGTGTACAAGACCGACGAGCACTCGGTGGTCGCGATCGCCGGCGCCGCCGGTCCCGCCATCGAGATGGCCCGCCTCTTCCAGACCGAGCTCGAGCACTACGAGAAGGTGGAGGGGGACGGCCTGTCCCTCGAAGGCAAGGCGAACAAGCTCGGCCAGATGATCCGGATGAACCTGCCGATGGCGATGCAGGGGCTGGTCGTCGTCCCGATCTTCGCAGGCTACGACCTTCGTCGGGCCGAGGGGCGGATCTTCAAGTACGACGTCACCGGAGGGCGCTACGAGGAAACGGACTACGCGGCCACCGGGTCGGGCGGGAAGGACGCGCGCAGCACGCTCAAGCGGCTCTACCGGCCGGGCGCAGGGCGGGACGAGGGGCTGCGGTGGGCGGCCGAGGCCCTGGTCGACGCGGCTGAGGAGGACGTGGGGACGGGCGGACCGGACCTGATCTACGGGATCTTCCCGACCGTGAAGCTGGTCACGCGCGCGGGCTTCCAGGAGGTCACCGAGCCGGACGTGCGGGCCCAGTTCGAGGCGGTGCTGGCGGGGCGCCGCCAGGGACACTGACCATGCCGCTGCCGTACTACGTGTCGCCCGAGCAGATGATGAAGGACAAGGCCGAGTATGCCCGCAAGGGCATCGCGCGCGGCCGGTCCCTCGTCGCTCTCGAGTACCAGGACGGCATCCTGCTGGTCGCCGAGAACCCGTCCACCCTGCTCCACAAGATCTCGGAGATCTACGATCGGATCGCCTTCGCCGGCGTCGGCAAGTACAATGAGTTCGAGAACCTTCGGATCGCCGGCGTGCGACACGCCGACCTCCGCGGCTACTCCTACCATCGCGAGGACGTGACGGCGAAGGCGCTGGCCAACGCCTACTCCCAGGCACTGGGGAACATCTTCACCGAGGGCCTCAAGCCCTTCGAGGTGGAAGTGCTCGTGGTCGAGGTGGCGGACGACGCCAACGGCAAGAACGAGATGTATCACGTGCTCTACGATGGCTCCATCGAGGACGAGCGCAACTACGCGGCGATGGGGGGCCAGGCGGAGGAGATCCGCCGCTTCCTGAAGGAGCACTATCGGGAGGGCGCCGCCCTCGCGGAGGCCGTCCGGCTCGGGATCCGTTCGCTGACGCTCACGCAGAACAAGACGCTGACGGACCGCGACCTCGAGGTCGCCGTGCTCGACCGCAAGCGCGAGCGCCGGAAGTTCCGGCGCGTCGCCGACGCCGAGCTCCGCGCGATCCTCGGGCGCCCCGACCCGCCAGAGGGCAGCCGGCCCATGGGGACCCCATGAAGCGCCGCATCTTCGGGCTCGAGAACGAGTACGGGCTGACGTGCACGCTGAACGGCCAGCGCCGGCTCTCCCCGGACAACGTCGCGCGCTACCTCTTCGAGAAGGTCATCCCCGGCGCCCGGAACGCCAACGTCTTCCTGGAGAACGGGGCTCGCCTCTACCTCGACACCGGCTTCCACCCCGAGTACGCGACGCCGGAGTGCGACGACGTCATGGACCTGGTCGTCTACGACAAGGCGGGAGAGCGCATCGTCGAAGACCTCCTGCACCAGGCGGAGAAGCGGCTTCGCGAGGACGGAATCTCGGGCAACATCCTCCTCTTCAAGAACAATACCGACTCGGCCGGCAACTCGTACGGGTGCCACGAGAACTACCTCGTGTCGCGCGACGTCTCCTTCCAGCGGCTCGCCGAGGCGCTGATCCCCTTCTTCGTGACGCGGCAGATCTACGCCGGGGCCGGCAAGGTGCTCCAGACCCCGCGCGGCTTCCACTACTGCTTGTCGCAGCGGGCCCAGCACATCTGCCAGGAGATCTCCGGCGCGACCACCTCGTCCCGCTCCATCATCAACACGCGGGACGAGCCGCACGCCGACGCGGAGAAGTACCGGCGGCTCCACGTCATCGTGGGCGACTCCAACATGTCCGAGGTCGCGACCTACCTGAAGGTCGGCGCCACCGCCGTAGTGCTCGACATGATCGAGGACGGCTACTTCGACCGGGACTACAGCCTCCAGTCGCCGGTCCAGGCCATCCGGGACATCTCCCACGACGCGACGCTGCGCGAGACGGTGAAGCTCAAGGACGGGCGGGTCCTGACCGCCCTCGAGATTCAAAAGGAGTACCTGGAGGCGTGCCTGGTCTACGCCCAGCATGTCGATGCGGACCCGGTCACGCGCGACATCCTCGATCGCTGGGCGAGCATGCTCACCCGGCTCGAGACGGATCCGAACCAGTGCGACCGCGACGTCGACTGGGTCATCAAGCGCCAGGTCATCGAGGAGTACATGTCGCGCCACCGGCTGTCGTGGCGCGACCCCCGGGTGTCCTTGATCGACCTCCAGTATCACGACATCCGGCCCTTCAAAGGCGTGTACTACGTGCTCGCCCGCAACGACCGGCTGGAGCGACTGGTGCGCGACGAGCAGGTCGAGCAGGCGAAGCACACGCCGCCGCAGACTACCCGCGCCCGCCTCCGCGGCGAGTTCATCCGGCGCGCGAACCTGAAGGGCAAGGATTACCGGGTCGACTGGGTCTATCTCAAGCTGAACGACCCCGAGCGCGAGACCATCCTCTGCAAGGACCCGTTCCAGGCCCACGACGAGCGGGTCGAGCGCCTGATCCGGTCGTTCTAGGCGCGCACGTCGTTCGCTTCCGTCCCACCGAGGAGGCCGGGGCTGTCCCGTGGCCGCTATCCGCCATTTGGCGGATTGACTGGCTATCCCCTCCACCCCGATATAGAGGCGCGGTCGATGACACATTGCCGCCGATATCGCCATGATCGCTGTGCCGGTGACATTGGAGTTCGCCACCTTGAGCACGCCATCGGGGTCTGACCGAGGCGCCGCCTCCAAGGCCGTTCTGCTTTTCGGAAGCATCGCGAGGATGCCGGGGGCGCCTCGGGCGTCCGGCGGAGGCCAAACGTGCACTTGACTCGCGTCGGTCTTGCCATCGGTCTCGCCGTCGTGTTCATCGCCGCTTCCGGGCGACCCGCTCGGGCGCAATCCTGCGAGCCGCAGGTCGCCCGAGCGACCTCGGTTCAGGGCACCGTAGAGGTGCGCCGAGCGCAGGCCGCCAACTGGCAGCCCGTCAAGCTGAACGACACGTTTTGTCCCGGCGATACGATCCAAGTCAAGGAGCGAAGCCGGGCCGACGTGACGCTGCTGGACCAGTCGGTCCTCCGGCTCAACGCTGGCGCCACGGTCACGGTCGAGGCGCCGAAGGATCAGCGGACTTCGGTCGTGGACCTGGTCCGGGGGGCCGCGCACTTCTTCAGCCGCGGACCCCAGAGTCTCGACGTCAAGACGCCGTTCACCGTCGCCGGCGTGCGAGGCACCGAGTTCTTTGTGGGTGTGGAGGCGGATCGTACCCTGCTGACGGTCTTCGAGGGGAGCGTCGTGGCCGACAGCCCGGCGGGCAGCCTCGCCCTCGCCAGCGGCCAGTCGGCCGTCGCCGAGCGTGGCAAGGCCCCCGTGCAGCAGATCGTGGCCCGGCCCCGGGATGCCGTTCAGTGGGCGCTCTACTATCCGCCCGTCGTCTACTTCCGCCCTGACGAGTTCCCGGCTGGACCGGGCTGGCCGGACGCCGTGCGAGTCTCCCTCGAAGCGTCGACCAGCGGCGATATCCAGCGCGCCTTCGACGGCATCCGGAACGTGCCGGACACCGTGTCCGACTCTCGCTTCTTCGCCTACCGGGCCTCGCTGCTCCTCGCCGTCGGGCGGGTGGACGAGGCCGGCGCGGACATCCAGCGGGCCCTGCAGCTGCGGGCGAACGACCCCAACGCCCTGGCCCTCCAGACGATCATCGCGGTGGCGCAGAACGACCCGGCTCGGGCACTCCAGGTGGCCCAGCAGGCGGTCCAGGCCGCCCCCGGGTCCGCCACCGCCCAGACGGCCCTGTCCTATGCCCAGCAGGCTCAGTTCGACCTCGAGGGTGCGCGCCGGAGCCTCCAGGAAGCGGTCGCCAGCGAGCCGCAGAACGCCTTGGCGTGGGCCCGGCTGGCCGAGATGCACGCCTCGTTCGGCGACCTTGGAAAAGCCCTAGACGCGGCCCAGAAGGCCGTCGCCCTCCAGCCGAACCTCGCGCGGACCCAAACCGTCCTCGGGTACGCCTACCTGATGCAGGTGAAGACCCGGGAGGCGCGCGAGGCCTTCGAGAAAGCGATCACCCTCGACCAGGCCGATCCCCTCCCCCGGCTCGGGCTCGGCCTCGCCAAGATCCGTGACGGCAAGCTCGGCGAAGGCCGGCGGGAGATCGAGGTGGCCGCCAGCCTGGATTCCAGCAATGCGCTGGTCCGGAGCTACCTGGGCAAAGCCTATTACGAGGAGAAGCGGGGGCCCCTCGACGAGCGCGAGTACGGCGTCGCCAAGCAACTCGACCCCAAAGACCCCACGCCCTGGTTCTACGACGCCATCGCCAAGCAGACCACGAACCGGCCGGTCGAGGCGCTCCGCGACCTCGAGAAGGCCATCGAGCTGAACGACAACCGGGCGGTCTACCGCTCGCGCCTCCTGCTGGACTCCGATCTCGCGGCCCGGAGCGCGAGCCTGGCCCGCATCTACACTGATCTCGGGTTTCAGGACCTGGCGCTCGTGGAGGGCTGGAAGTCGGTCAACATCGACCCAACCAACTACTCCGCTCACCGCTTCCTGGCCGACTCGTACGCGATTCTCCCGCGCCACGAGATCGCGCGGGTCAGCGAGCTCCTCCAGTCCCAGCTGCTCCAGCCGATCAACATCACGCCAATCCAGCCGCGCCTGGCGGAGAGCAATCTCTTCCTCATCAGTGCCAGCGGGCCAGGGGCGCTGTCCTTCAACGAGTTCAACCCCATCTTCAACCGCAACCGGATCACTGGACAGCTGTCCGGCCTGGTCGGCGAGAAGGATACCTGGGCCGAGGAAGTCGTCGTTGCCGGGATCTACAACCGGTTCTCCTTCAGCATCGGCCAGAGCTACTTCGAGACCGATGGCTTCCGCACCAACAACGACCAGAGCGACCTCCTTGTCAGCGCCTTCTTTCAGGTCGAGCTGACATCCAGCACGAGCGTTCAGTTCGAGTACCGGTACCGGGACACCGAGAAGGGCGACCTCCGCCTCCGGTTCTTTCCAGAGGACTTCTTCCCGGGCGAGCGAAACACCGAGGAGCGGCACACCTTCCGCTTCGGGGGCCGGCACGAGTTCGCGCCGGGTTCGATCCTTCTCGGCTCCTTCATCTATCAGGACGCGGACGTCCAGCTGCATGACGAGCAGGTGCCAGGCATCTCGTTCCTCGACATCTCGACGCCTCAGGATGCTTACAGCATCGAGCTCCAGCACCTGTTCCGCTCGCGCTATTTCAACCTGACGAGCGGGGCGGGATACTCCAACGTCGACGGCACCACCACGGTCACGACCGGACTGCCGCCGCCTCCTGACGGACCGGGTCCAATCGCGACCGACATCGGCGGGAACGTCGAGCACGTCAACGCGTACCTCTACGGGTACCTCACCCTCCTGAAGGACGTGACGTTCACGCTCGGCCTGAGCACCGATTTCATGTGGACCGACGCGCTGGAGATAGGGGACAAGGAGGAAGTCAACCCGAAGTTCGGCGTCGTATGGACACCCTTCACTGGGACAACAGTTCGCGCGGCGGCGTTCAGGGTTCTCAAGCGCACGCTCATCACCGACCAGACGCTCGAGCCGACCCAGGTCGCCGGCTTCAACCAGTTCTTCGACGACCCGAACGGCACCGAAGCGTGGCGCTACGGCGCAGCGGTCGACCAGAAGATCACGCGGGACCTCTTCGCCGGGGTGGAATTCTCGAAGCGGGATCTGACGGTGCCGTTCACCGACGTCACCGATCCGGAGAATCCGCGGGGCGCGACGGCCGACTGGGACGAGTACTTGGCGCGGGTGTATCTATTCTGGGCGCCGCATCCCTGGCTGGCTCTGCGCGCCTCGTATCTCTTCGAGCGCGTCGAGCGGCCCTCGAGCTTCTCGGCGGGCCCGAGGGACCTGGACACGCACAGCGTCCCCTTCGGCATCAGCTTCTTCCATCCGTCCGGTGTCAGCGCCTCCTTGGGCGCAACGTACGTGTACCAGACAGGGACCTTCGAGGGGTTCCAGGACCACACCATCACGCGGTCCGGGAGCGACAGCTTCTGGCTCGTCGATGCGGCCGTGAACTACCGGCTGCCGAAGCGATGGGGCTTCATCACGGTCGGCGTGACGAATCTCCTCGACGAGGATTTCAGGTTCTTCGACATCGATCTCGACAACGCGCGGTTCCAGCCGGGCCGCGCGGTGTATGGAAGGCTTACCCTCAACTTCCCGTGACGATAGCGTGTCGATCATCCACAGAACATCTCGTGCCACGGGCTTGGCGTTTCGGGGCATCGTGATCGTTAGGCACACATCAACGAAAGGAGCGGCCATGGGACGGAAAGCTTGGCTGGTTGGGCTGATCGCGATCGGGTTGAGCACGATCTGGGCGGCCGAGGCAGTCGCCGGCAACGTCCGGTACTCGAGCGGACGCCTGATCTGCAAGGGCGTCCGGTGCGAGTACGAGGTGACCGGAACGTCGGGAGGCAGCCACCTGACGACCGGAACGTGTGAGCCCTTCGAGGTTCAAGAATCCTTCCTCTTCTGCTTCAACCCGGCCAACAATGCGATAAACGGCAGCCGGAACGGGCAGGCGTTCTCCACGCAATTCCCGTTTATATCGGGCCTTGACCAGGGCGCGAACGCCACGGGAAAAAGGAAGGGCCGCAGCGCCTTCAACGTCGTCTCGAATGCCGCCGGCATCAGCGGGGTAGACACGGACGGTGACGGAAAGATCTCCGAGACGGAATGCGAAGCAGATCCGACATGTCACGATCTCCGCCAGTTCTGCACCAACGCGAACTGGATTCCACAGGACATCGTTCCGATCACGTTCTGCGCCGCGCTGCAGGTTTGGGAATGCCTGTCGTCACTTCCCGGCGACTGTCCGTGCAACCCGGCCCTAACTGCCGGTCCGGGAGTGTGCAAAGATCACGACAGTAACGAAGCCAACGGCATCACGCCGATGATGGACGAGGACAAGCTCCTCTACTGCGAGATGCCTCCTCCCATCGACACGTACAGTTTCGGGGAAGCGCGCGTTTACTCCTGCCGCGACGCCGTGGTCGGGGAATGCGGGATCCCGTAGGGGTGGTGGCTCCGGCGAGCGCCTCGGTCCCCGGGGCGCTCGCCGGAATGACCGAAGACGGCCGGCGCCGGCTCTCGTGGTTCCGGCGACGCCACACCGGGCTCGCCTCCTGCGGTCTCCTGGTGGGGTTGACACTCGGGGCGGGTCCGACCGGCGCCGAATCGCCGCCCCCGCCGGTGGCGGAGGTCGACGGCGAGGCGATCAGCTCTGAGGAGCTCGCGCGGGCGCTCGGCGCCAGACTGCGGAAGCTCGAGGAACAGGTCTACGAGCTGAAGCGCCGCCAGCTGGACGCCCTCATCTCGGAGCGGCTGCTGGCCCGGGAAGCGGTGAAGCGCGGAACGTCGGTCTCGGCGCTACTGGACGCCGAGGTGACGGCGAAGGCCGAGCCGGTCACCGACGAAGAGGTCGACGCGTTCTACCGGGCCAACAAAGCGCGCTTACCCGGCGAGGAGACCGAGGTCCGCCAGCGAATCCAGATCTATCTGAAACAGCAGAAGCTCGCCGCCCAGCGAGCGCAGTTCGTGGAGACACTGCGCTCGCAGGCCAAGATCGTGGACCGGCTAGCGGCGCCACCCATCGTCCGGGTCGAGGTGCCGCTCGACGGGGCGGCGATCCGCGGCGCCGCCGACGCGCCGGTGACCATCGTCGAGTTCTCCGACTTTCACTGCCCCTTCTGCAAGCGGGTCCAGCCCACGCTGGCGCAGCTCCTGGAACGGTATCCCGGGAAGGTGAGGCTCGCGTACCGCGACTACCCCATCGACAGCCTGCACCCCCAGGCGCGACGGGCGGCCGAGGCAGCGCGCTGCGCCCGGGACCAGGGCAAGTTCTGGGAGTACCACGATCTCGTCTTCGCCGGGCCCGCCAGCGCCACGCCAGAAGAGCTGGAGCGGTATGCCGGGCAGGCGGGTCTCGACGTCGCGGCCTTCGGGACCTGCCTGACCGGGGGCGTCCATCGCGCGGCGGTGCAGCGGGACGTCGACGAGGCCGCCCGGCTCGGTCTCAGTGGCACGCCCGCCTTCTTCATCAACGGCCGCCCGCTCACGGGGGCGCAGCCACTCGAGGTGTTCGCACGCGTGATCGAGGAGGAGCTGGCCGCCGCCGGGAGTCCGACGGGACAGAAGCCGTAGCGGCCATCGGCCCGGCCAGCGGTGGCCCCCCCCCCCGTACAGCCGATCGCCAGCCTCTGCGGCCACTTCCCGCCAATGATGGTAGGGTGATCCTGGGAGGCCACACCCCGTCCGTCATGCCATCTCCGGCACACGGGCGCATGGGCCCCGCCCGGCACGGAGCGCGCAGGTGCTTAAGCACAATCTCCTGGTCGTCGCCTCGTCCTCGCTGACGGTGCTTCTGGTCGGGGCGTTGTTCTCCATAGGCGTGCCGATCTTCGACCTGGTCGAGCTCAGGACGTACGACCTGCGCATGCGCTCGCGAGGTCATCTCCAGCCCTCACCCGATGTCGTGCTGGCGGTTATCGACGAAAAGAGCCTGGACGCCGAAGGGCGCTGGCCGTGGCCCAGATCCAAGCTTGCGACGCTCGTCGATGTCCTCGCGCGGGACGGTGCGAAGGTGATCGGCTTCGACATCGGTTTTTCGGAGCCGGATGAGAACTCGGAGCTCGATATCCTCCGCCGGTTGAGCCGAACAGTGAATGCTCTCAGGATCCAGGATGGGCGTCTGACTGCGTTCCTCGACGAACGGGAGCGTACCGCCGACAACGACCGGACCCTCGCTCTCGCGATCAAAGGCTCACCGGCACCGGTGGTCCTCGGTTACTTCTTCCACATGAGCCCGGACGATCTCGGGTACCGGCTCGAGCCGAAGGAGATCGAACGGCGCCTCGGCCTGATCGCCGATTCGACCTATCCCATGGTGACGTACCAGCGGGGCGCCGACCAGGTCACCGTCCCGTTCATCAACGCCTACGCGCCGGAGACGAACCTCGAAAGCCTCTCGGCCGCGGCGGCCTCCTCGGGCTACTTCAGCGTCACGAGCGATCCGGACGGAGTCGTGCGGTGGATGCCTCTCGTGATTCGGAGCGGCGACGAGCTCTTCCCCCCGCTGTCGATCCTGTGCGCTTGGCACCAACTCGGGCGTCCGCCGCTCGCGGTCAAGGCCGGAGTCCACGGGGTGGACGGAATCCAAATGGGAGACCGGTTCATTCCCACCGACGAGCACGGCCGATTGCTCGTCAACTATCTCGGACCGCCGAAGACCTTCCCGCACATCTCCGCCACCGACATCCTCGCGGGTCGCCACGAGAAGGACGCGTTCAAGGGCCGGATCGTGCTCGTGGGGGCGACCGCGATCGGCACTCACGACCTGCGCAGCACTCCCCTGAACCCCGTATTTCCCGGCGTGGAGATCCACGCCACCGTCCTCGACAACATCCTCACCGGCGCATTCCTCGCGAAGCCGGAGTGGTCGCGGATGTACGACCTGCTCGCCATCGTGGTGCTCGGAGCAGCCATTGGACTCGTGCTGCCGCGGCTGCACGCGATCTCGGGACTCCTCTTCGCCGTGGCACTCTTCGCCCTCTACATCTTCATGGCCCGCTGGCTATTCGTGCACAAGAACATCTGGCTCGGCGTCGTCTACCCCTTGCTCGCACTCACGGTGAACTACGTCGCGCTGACGGTGCACTCGTACGTCAGCGAGGAGCGGCAGCGCCGGCAGATCAAGCAGACCTTCCGGCAGTACGTTGGCCCCGAGGTCGTCGAGGAGATCCTGAAGAATCCTAGCCAGCTGAAGCTGGGCGGCGAGGAGAAGGTCCTGACCGTTCTCTTCAGCGACCTGGAGGGGTTTACGACCCACTCTGAGCGGTACGCGCCGCACGAGATAGCAGACATCCTCAGCGACTACTACGATAAGATGACCGAGCAGATCTTCGACAATCAGGGCACCCTCAAGGAGTACGTGGGCGACGAGCTGATGGCCATCTTCGGCGCGCCGATCGAGCAACGCGATCACGCCGCGCGAGCGTGCGCGGCCGCCCTGGCCATGCGAGACGCGCGCATCGCCCTGGGGTCGGAGTGGGCCAAGATCGGCCGCCCGCGTCTCCATGCCCGGACGGGGATCAACTCGGGCCCCATGCTGGTGGGGAACCTCGGGTCCAGCTACCGCTTCGCCTACGGCGTCCTCGGAGACCACGTAAACCTCGCCTCCCGGCTCGAAGGGCTGAACCGCGTCTACGGGACGGAGATCCTCATCGGGGAGAACACCGCCAGCCTGATCGATGGGGCCTTCGTGCTGCGAGAGGTCGACATGGTACGGGTGAAGGGGCGGCACCAGGCCGTACGCATCCACGAGCTAATAGCGACCTCACGTGCTTCCATGCCGCCGCAGCAGGGCGAAGCGCTCAGCCTCTATGCCGCCGGGCTGGAGGCATACCGCAAACAGCTATGGGATGACGCCAGCGAGCTCTTCCGGCAATCCCTTGCCCTCTGGTCCGAGGACGGGCCCTCGCGGACCATGGCCGAGCGCTGCCGGATCTACCGGGCGACGCCGCCGCCGGAGGAATGGGACGGTGTGTTCGAGCAGCTCGTGAAGGCCTGATCGGTGAAAGACCCGCGGTCGCGGCCCGACGGTCGCTCTCGACGGACAGGCCCCGACCGCGCGACACTCGAGACGAAGGTATCGCACAGACGGATGGATCGACGAAACCCGACATCCGTCAAAGGGGGTGGGCGATGGAGAGCCTCGAGCGCAAGATCGATCTGCTGCGCACCATCGGGCCCTTCGCGCAGCTGCCGACGGACCCCCTGAGACCGCTCGCCCAGGCCGCCGAGCTCGTGCGCTTCGACGCCGGCGACGTCATCGTCCAGCAGGGCGACATGGGAGACGCGGTGTACGCCCTCACGGATGGCACCGCGGAGGTCTGGCTCGAGGATACGGCTCAGGGCCCCGTGCTGCTCCGGACGATGCGCTCCGGTCAGCTCTTCGGGGAGACCGCCGTCCTGTACCGCGGTCCGCGGAGCGCGACGATCAAGGCCAAGACCGACGTGACGACGCTCAAGCTCCCCGCAGCAGCTTTCCTCGCGCTCTTGAACTCGAGCCCCGAGCTCGCCGTGCGTGTCGCAGTGATCCTCGCCCAGCGCCTCGCATCCGACCGGCACACGCTGGCGTCCGATCCGACGACGTCCGACGCTGCGTAGGCAGCCCGGCGGAGGCCTTCAGGCCTGGTCGAAGGAGGCCTCGCGCATGGCCTCGACGGCGCGCGCCGCCGCCGCCGTTCGAGTCTGCACCCCGAGCTTCCGGTAGATCCGCTCGAGATGAGTCTGCACGGTGCGCGAAGAGATGTGGAGCAGGGCGGCGACGGCCGGGGTGGTCTTGCCGGCCGCGACCCACGCGAGAACCTCAGCCTCGCGGAAGGACAGACCCAGCGGGGCCAGAGCCCCCGGCTCCAGAAGGGTTCTGGCCTCCTCCAAGAGAAGGATGGTGTCCGGTGGCTGTGAGACCAGGCGAACCGTCAGGCGACGATTCTCCTGCTCGACCGTGAGCGGCTCCCGCACCGGTGGGAGCGCGTCCGTGCGCCCAGCCGTCGTGTCGTGCCACTGCATCCACTGCTGGAGGCGGACGGGGAGGGCGTCCCGCCGGGGAATCTCCCCGAAGTACTGGGTCAGCCAGCGCAGGGCCCTTTCCGTCCCCCGTCGGATGCGGCCCTCCCGACTGACGATGAGGAAGGCGTGGTTCCACGCTTCGACGCCCCGGCTCACCAGGGCGAGGTCCCGACGGAGCCGGGCCATCGCCTCGGCGTTCCGATAGAGCTGGATCAAGTGCGGCCGAAGCAGATTCAAGCACAGGCAGTCGCGCGCCGAGAAGTCGGTCTTGCTCCGGTACAGGGCGACTGCGACCAACTCTCGCTGGCTGAGCCGCAGCGCGCAGGCCATCGAGTACTGGAGGTGGAGCGGCCGGTAGAAATCACGGTAGAGGCCAGTCTCCCGGAAGGCTTTGATGGTGGTGAGGTCCGAGAGCCGGATCGCCCCCGCGTCCCCGGTGCGCTTCCGGTAGAGGATGTACGGATTGTCGTGGACGTGCGCGGCGAGCACCCGGGCGGCGTTCGGCAGGCTCGAGTCCGCAGGATCCATCACCCAGTGGACGGATCGCCTCATGAGATCGATCTCGGTGAAGGCCGTCAAGGCCGAAGGAATGACGCGGGGCAGCTCGGACGTCACATACGCCGCAAACGTGCGAGGTCCACCGATCCCACCGGCTCCCCGCAGGAAGTCGAGGATGGTCAGGAGGTCACGGTAAGGAAGCGTATCGCCCACGGTCCTCTGAATGCGTCCGCCGTTTGGCGGATATCCCCAGGCTATGGTGAGCCAAGCGTTCGGTCAAGGCGCGACGTCGAGCCCGGCCCGCTCGTGGCCTTATCGAAACCGGCAGCGACTCGCGCCGTCCACGCCCGACAGCATCCCCGGCGACGGGACTGTCATCCGGCCACACGTCCTGTCCCGCAGGGAGTGGCATCCTCGTCGGGCAGCGACCTGGCCCGCGATGGCGGAGCGTGCCCGCAACATGCCTTGACCTGGCGGTTCGAAGGGCCATAGAGTTCGCGCACAGTGGGGGACGGAACACGCCGCC
>JBIOVM010000089.1:0-36384 GCA_044867785.1 Candidatus Rokuibacteriota bacterium
CGAAATGTCGGGAAGTGAAAGTCTGACCCCGCTCAGCCGACGATCCCTGCGGTCACGTTGAGGATCGTCGCCAGCACGATGGCCACGACGACGTAGCACGCGAAGCCGATCAGGCACACGCCGATCGCGCGGCCGGTCCCCTCGTAGTCGAGACCTTGACGGACCGCGACCACCATCGCCACCAGCATCCACACGGCCCCTATGAACGACACCACGCCGGTGAGCCCGGGGATGATGCCCAGCACGCGGATCAGGCCGGGGGCGGCGGAGAAGCCGAGCGGCCGGAGGAGCTGCCCCATGTCCGCGTGAGTCCGGGGACCGGGAAGGAAGCGCGTTCCGACGAAGTAGACGACGAACGCCCAGACGTACCAGCCGATGAGGGCGATCAGGGTGGTGACCAGCAGGCCGCCGAATCCGAGCTCCCGGAACGCTCCGAAGCCAGCCGCGATGTTCGCCAGAACCACCACCAGCATGGCCTGCGGGGTCGCGGTGGTGTCGGCCTCGACTTCCTCGTAGGTCGCGGCGTCGAGCTTGGCCGCGCCAACCAACCGCTCTGTCAGGCTTGCCATGGATCGCCTCCGTCCGGGCTTGGGGTGAAGGGCCAGCGGCGCCGATTCTACTCGGCGGGGGAGGTGCGGGCCAGAGGGCTCGAGGCGTCATCGGGCCCGGGCAGGTCCGGGCCCGTCACGCCTCCGCCTCGAGCCAGACGCGCGATGCGGACCGCGTCGTATCCGAGCACCTCGGCGAGCACCGCGCGCGTGTCCTCCCCCGGCCGGTACGGAGCCGGCCCCCTGGGGGTCGTCGGCTCCCCGTCGAGATAGAACGGCGAAGCGGTGACCCGGACCGCCCCACGCGTCGGATGGGGAACCGAGGGGAACGCCCCGCGCTCCCGGAGGTGCGGCGACGAGATCACCTCGGCCGGCCAGAGCACGCGGGTGCACGGGATCCGTCCCGCGTCGAGCACCGCGAGCGCCTCCTCGACGGATCCGAACCGCCTCAGCCAGTCCACGATGATCGGGCGGAGCTCGGCCCAGTTCTCGCGTCGTCCGATCGGGGTCGCGAAGCGCGGATCCTGCGGGAGGTCCGGCCGGTCCATGAGCTCGATGAGCCGCGGCCAGAGGTCCAGCACGCCGACGATCTGGAACGCCAGCCAGCCGTCGCCGACCTGCTCGACCACCATCCCGCTGCGCGGTCCCGGATAGGACGGCCCGTCGTTGAGCACGCTGCCGAAGCTGATGTCCTCCGCGCCGATGAGCGCCTCCAGCATCGACACGTCGAGACGTGCCCCCTGCCCGGTGCGGGCGCGCCGCAGCAGCGCGGCCGAGATCGCGCCGAAGGCGTGCGTGCCGGCGAGAATGTCGGCGGCCTGGAGATAGAGAACCCGCGGGGGCTCGTTCGCGCTCCGCTCGAGGTGCATCAGGCCCGATGTTGCGTGCACCACGTGGGCGAAGGCCGGCCGGTCCCGCCAGGGACCGGACTGGCCGTATCCCGAGATGGAGCAGTAGACGAGGCCCGGGCGCACGGCGGACAGCGCGGCGTGGTCGAGCCCCAGGCGGGCCATCACGCCCGGTCGAAAGTTCTCGACGACCACGTCGGCCAGACGAGCGAGGTCCAGGGCGACGGCCCGTCCGTCCGGGTTTCCGAGGTCGAGCCCGACCGAGCGCTTGCCCGCATTCACACGCACGAAGTACGAGCTCTGGTCGCCCCGGCTCGGATCGAGCTGGAGCGGGGCGACACGCATGTCGTCCCCGCGCGGCTGCTCCACCTTGATCACGCGCGCGCCGAGATCGGCCAGGAGTCGCGTGCAATAGGGCCCCGCGAGAACGCGCGTGAAGTCGAGGACCGTGACGTCGGCGAGCAAGTCCTGGCGCGGCACGCGCCCTACCATAGGGAAGCGTCGCCGCCGCCGCAAGGGTCGGGTCGCGCGGCGCGGCGCGCGGTCGATCGGCGGGCCGTGGTATAGGACGGGACGTGCCACCGGACACGTCGCACGCCACCGTCCGCCCGGCGCCGGCGGGAACGGCTCCCGTCCTGGCCGCCGCGGGAGCGTGGCTCCTCGGCGCCGTCCTGCTCGGCGCCTCGGGCTGGATGCGAACCCTGCGGCCACCGGCGCCCCAGCTGATCCTCGCCGGGCTCACGATCGCCCTCCTCGTCGCCGCCCGAAGCTGGTCGCCGCTCCGGGAGTTCGTCCGGACCGTCGATCTGCGCGTCCTCGCGCTCTTCCACCTGACGCGCTTCGTGGGCTTCTACTTCCTCGCCCTGCACGCGCGCGGCGAGCTGCCCTGGGCCTTCGCCGTCCCGGGCGGCTGGGGCGACATCGCGGTGGCGGCAACGGCCCTCCCGCTGCTCCTGGTCCGGCCGGACACGCCTGCCGGCCGGCGCGTCTACCTCGTCTGGAACGTGCTGGGCCTCCTTGACATCCTCGGCGTGGTCCTGACCGCCGCCCGCCTCGCCTTCCGCGACCCCGGGTCGATGCGCGCGTTGCTGGAGCTGCCGCTGTCGCTCCTCTTGACGTTCGTCGTGCCGATCGTCGTGGCGACGCACGTCTGGATGCTCGGGCGCCTGACTCGCCCGCGAATCCCGCGTTGAGCATGCCGCCGACACGCGTAGGGTCCGATCCGGCGGAGCCACGCGCGGCGCGGCCGGATGCGTGGCCGGATGCCTGGACGGGCCCCGGACCTTCGGCCTATGCTGGGACGCGTCGAGGCCGGCGCGCGGCCCTCGGCCCCAGGAGGATTTCGGCCATCGCGACGCCCATCCGCGTGCTGATCGCCAAGGTCGGCCTGGACGGCCACGACCGGGGCGCGAAGATCGTCGCCCGCGCGCTCCGGGACGGAGGCATGGACGTCATCTACACGGGGCTCCACCGGACGCCGGAGGAGGTCGTGGCGGCGGCCGTCCAGGAGGACGTGGACGTGGTCGGGGTGAGCATCCTCTCGGGCGCGCACATGACCTTGCTCCCCCGGATCGTCGAGCTCTTGCGGGCGAGCGACGCCGCCGACGTGCTCTTGGTCGCCGGCGGCGTCATCCCCGACGAGGATCTCCCCGCGCTCCGCGCGGCCGGCGTGGCCGAGGTCTTCCTGCAGGAGACCGCCCCGGCCGCGCTCGTCGCCGGGGTCCGGAGCCTGGTCGAGACCGCGCGCGCCGGCTGAGGACGCGCCGGCTCGAGCCTCCGGCGACCGGATGATCGATCTCGACCTGGTCAAGCGCACCCGCGGCGTGGACCTCGCGGTCTGGCCGCCGCGGTACGACCCCGCGTATCGAGCCGCCGTGGATGCCGAGCACTGGCTGCCCGAGGTCGAGTGCGCGGCGCCCGAGGCGCGCGATGTCCTGATCCTCGCGAAGCTCCGCCGCCAGCTCCGGTACGCATGGGAGCGCAGCCCCTTCTACCGGCAGAAGTGGGAGGCCGCGGGGGTGTCGCCGGACACGCTCGCCAGCCTCGCGGACCTCCGACGCTTCCCCGTGGTGACCAAGGAGGAGCTGCGCCGGGCGCAGTCGGCGCATCCACCCTTCGGCGAGTACCTCTGCATCGCCCCCGACGCCGTCGCCCGGATCCACGGCACCAGCGGCACCACGGGTCGCCCGACGGTCTTCGGCATGGGCGCCGACGACTGGGAGCGCACCGGCGAGGCCCACGCCCGGATCATGTGGGGCATGGGCCTTCGCCCCCGAGACCGGGTCCTGATCTGCTCGTTCTTCAGCCTCTACATGGGCTCGTGGGGCGCCCTCAAGGGGGGCGAGCGCCTGGGCGCCACGATGTTCCCGTTCGGCGCGGGCGTGCAGGGCCAGACGCTGGCCGCCGTCCAGTGGGCGCGCGAGATCCGGCCGACCGCCTTCTACGGGACGCCGTCCTACGCGCTCCACTTCGCGGAGACGGCCCGCCGCGAGGGCGTCGACCCGCGGAGCCTGGGATTTCGGGTCCTCTTCTTCTCTGGCGAGCCGGGCGCCGGCATCCCCTCGACGAAGCGCCTGGTCGAGGAGACCTTCGGCGGCATCTGCGTCGACTCGGGCAGCATGGCGGAGATGACTCCGTGGATGACCAATGCCGAGTGCCGGCACCGGACCGGCATGCACCTCTGGCAGGACGTCGTCTACACGGAGGTCTGCGACCCCGAGACGCACCGCCCGGTGCCGTTCGGCCGCGAGGGAACGCCCGTGTACACGCACCTCGAGCGCACGTCCCAGCCGATGATCCGGCTGGTGTCGGGCGACCGCGCGCGCTGGACCGACGACCCGTGTCCCTGCGGGCGAACCTACCCGCGCCTGCCGGCCGGGATCTACGGGCGCTTCGACGACATGCTCGTGGTGCGCGGCGAGAACGTCTACCCGAGCGCGATCGAGGATGCCCTGCGGGCGATCCCGGGGTTCGGCGGCGAGTTCCGAATCGTCGTGTCCCGGCGCGAGGCGATGGACGAGCTCTTGGTGCGCGCCGAGTACACGACGGAGTATGAGCCCGGCGATCGGCGGGACGCCCTGCGGGCCACGATGCGCGAGCGGCTCCGCGTGAGGATCGGCGTCCACCCCGTGATCGAGCTGGTTCCCCAGGGCAGCCTGCCCCGCTCGGAGTTCAAGGCGCGTCGCGTCGTCGACGACCGCGACCTCTACCGCCAGGCGCTCGCCGACGAAGAGCTCCGGCGATGAGCACCCATGCCCGCTCCGGGGACCCGCATGCCGCCCACGGCGAGGAGCGGCCGGGACGGGGCGTTTCACGACGGCCCGCCGGCGGGGTCATCGAGAAGAGAGCCCGCTTCGCTCGACTCGGACGAGGACGGGCTGAGATCTTCGCGGAGGGAGCCACCGTGAGCGCAATCTACTACACCCGGCTGCCCAGCCCCCTCGGACCGCTCCTGCTGGTGGGAACGACGGACGCCCTCACGCAGGTCTGGCTCCCCACCGGGCGCGACCGGCGGGAGCCCGACGTGGGCTGGATCGAGGCGTCCGCGCCGTTCGCCGAGCCGGTCCGCCAGCTAGAAGCCTACTTCGCCGGCGTGCTGCGGCGGTTCGATCTCCGCCTCGAGCCCGCCGGCACGCCGTTCCAGCGGGCGGTCTGGCGAGCTCTGCTCGACATCCCGTACGGCGAGACGGTCTCGTACGGGGCGCTCGCCCGTCGGATCGACCGGCCCAGCGCGGTGCGGGCGGTCGGGGCCGCGAACGGACAGAACCCGCTCGCGATCGTGATCCCGTGCCACCGCGTCATCGGAAGCGATGGGCGCCTCGTGGGGTACGGCGGCGGCCTTCCGGCCAAGGTGGCCCTGCTCGAGCTCGAGGCGCGGGCGGCGGGCGTGCCGGCGCGACCGGCGCGCCCGCGTCAGGGCGCGCTCTTCGGCTGACCACGAAGGGAGCTGGGGCGATGTACGACCGAGAGGCCATCGAGCGAATCCGGCGGACGCGTGAGGCGTGGGAGGCCGGCGAGCTGCGCCGGTTCACGGAGCGCCAGCCGGAATCGCGAAAGGAGTACCGGACCGCCTCGGGCCTTCCGCGGAAGCGGCTCTACACCCCCGAGGACGTCGCCGACACGCCGTACGACGACATCGGCCTGCCGGGGCAGTATCCGTTCACGCGCGGCCCGTACCCCACCATGTACCGCGGCCGGCTCTGGACGATGCGCCAGATCGCCGGCTTCGGCACCGGCGCCGACACGAACGCCCGGTTCCGCTATCTGATCGGCCAGGGCCAGACCGGGCTCTCCGTCGACTTCGACATGCCGACCCTCATGGGCTACGACTCCGACGACCCGCGCTCGCTCGGCGAGGTCGGCCGGGAAGGCGTGGCCGTCGACACGCTGGACGACGTCGCCACGCTCTTCGAGGGAATCGACCTCGAGCGGATCTCCGTGTCCATGACGATCAATCCGACCGCGTGGATCCTCCTGGCGATGTACGTCGCGCTCGCCGAATCGCGCGGCCTGGACCTCCACCGCCTGTCGGGCACGGTCCAGGCCGACATCCTGAAGGAGTACGTGGCCCAGAAGGAATGGATCTTCCCGATCCGGCCCTCGATGCGCCTCATGCGGGACATGATCGTCTTCTGCGCGGAGCGCATGGCGCGCTACAACCCGGTGAACATCAGCGGCTACCACATCTCCGAGGCGGGCGCGAACGCCGTCCAGGAGGTGGCCTTCACGATGGCCCACGGCATCGCCTACGTCGAGGAGGTGACGGCGGCCGGCGTCCCGGTCGACGCGTTCGCCTCCCGGCTGGCGTTCTACTTCATCGCGCAGCAGGACTTCTTCGAGGAGGTCGCGAAGTTCCGCGCCGCCCGGCGAATCTGGGCCCGGATCATGCGCGAGCGGTTCGGCGCCCGGAAGCCCGAGTCCATGCGGCTCCGCTTCCACTGCCAGACGGCGGCGGCGACCCTCACCAAGGCGCAGCCGATGGTCAACGTGGTCCGCACGGCCTACCAGGCGCTCTCGGCGGTGCTCGGCGGAGCGCAGTCGCTCCACACCAACGGGCTCGACGAGGCGTACGCGATCCCGTCGGAGGAGGCGATGAAGCTGGCGCTCCGGACCCAGCAGGTCATCGCGGAGGAGACCGGCGTGCCCGAGGTGATCGATCCCCTCGGCGGCTCCTACTACGTCGAGTCCCTGACCGGCCGGATCGAGGCCGAGGTCCTCGGCATCCTGCGGAAGCTCGACGCGATGGGCGGTACGATCCGCGCGATCGAGGAGGGATACTTCCAGCGCGAGATCGCGGACAACGCCTACGAGATCGCCCGGCGCAAGGCGTCGGGGGAGCAGCCCGTGATCGGCGTCAACGTGCACCAGGAGCCGCACGAGCCGCCTCCGATCCCGATCCACCGGGTCGACGCGGCCGTCGAGGCCCGCCAGGTCGCCGCGGTGAAGGCGGTGCGGGCCCGCCGCGACGGCGCGCGCGTCGAGACGCTCCTCGAGCGCCTGGCCGCCGAGGCCCGCGACCCGGCGGCGAACCTCATGCCGACGACGATCGAGCTGGCGAAGGCCCGCGCCACGCTCGGCGAGATCGTCGCGCGCCTCCGCGACGTCTTCGGGCGCTACGTCGAGAAGCCGGTCTTCTGACGCGGCCCGGCGCCGGTCAGGCCGGGAACGTCGCCCGCACCTCGCCCAGCTCCTCGATCTCCACCGCGACCTCGTCGCCCGGTGAAACCCAGCGCGTCTCAACGACGCTTCCCAGGAGCACGAACTCGCCTGCCCGGAGCGCGAGGCCGAGGCCGGCGCGGAGGTTCGCCAGCCAGGCGAGCGCCGCGAGGGGGTGGCCCATCACCGCCCGCCCTTCTCCCCGCCCCACCTCGGCGCCGTTCACGCGCGTCACGCCTCGAAGCCCCGCCAGGTCCAGCTCACGCCAGCGGCCGACCGGCGGCCCCAGCACGCACCCGGCGTTGAAGAAATCGTCCGCGACGAGCGTCGCCACGTCGAGCGTCCGGTAGTCCCGGTAACGGTCGTCGACGATCTCCATCGCGGCGAAGATCGCATCCACCGCGGGCACCACCCCCGCTCGGTCGAACGGAGCGCCGGCGTCGGTCAGGTCGGCGCCCAGCCGGACGGCGAGCTCGCACTCCGCGCCCACGCGGACGTAGCGCGCGTGGGGCACGCTCGCCTGACCGCAATGGACGGTGGCGGCGAGCACGCCGCCCGCACACGGGTGGTCGATCCCGAGGAAGGCCTGCATGACCGGCGTCGTGCAGCCGATCTTGTGGCCCGCCACCGGACCGAGCCCCGCGTCCGTCAAGAGGCCGTGGAGCGCCTCCTGGACGGCATACCCCTCCCGCTCCCCCGCGGGCCGGCAGTCCGCGGGCAAGGGCTCGATCGGCGTCCGCGCCAGGCGCTGATCGCGGATGAGGACCGCGGCGCGGCGATGCCGGTCGGCGGCGCGGTCCATCGGAGCGCCCGGCGGCGTCACGCCGCTCCGCCGGGGTTGGGCACGATCAGGGGCTCGACCTGCGCGCGGAGTCGGTCCAGCTCGCTCGGGCCGTCCGCGCGGAGCGTCACGTGCCCGAGCTTCCGGCCCGGGCGCGGCGCCTTGCCGTAGAGGTGCAGATGCGCGCCGGGAAGCGCGAGGACGGCGCTCGCGTCGGGAACCGCGCCGATCAGGTTCAGCATCGCGCTCACGCCGCGCGGCGCCGTGGACCCGAGCGGGAGGCCGGCGATCGCGCGCAGGTGGTTCTCGAACTGGCTCGTCTCCGCGCCCTCGATGGTCCAGTGGCCGGAATTGTGGACCCGCGGCGCCATCTCGTTGGCGAGCATGCGATCGCCGACCTGGAACAGCTCGATCGCCAGGACGCCCACGTAGCCGAGCGCGTCGAGCATCCGCCGCGCATGCGCGTCAGCCTGGGCTTGGGCCGTCGCCGACACGCCCGGCGCCGGCGCGAGGCTCCGCCGGAGGATGCCGTCGGCATGGAGGTTCTCGACGAGCGGGTAGCAGGCGGTCGCGCCGTCCCGGCCGCGAACCGCGAGGATCGACAGCTCGCGGTCGAATCGCACGAAGCTCTCGAGCACGAGCGGGACTCCGCCCAGCCGGTCCCATGCCGGCGCCACGTCGCCGGACCCCCGGATGACCGCCTGTCCCTTCCCGTCATAGCCGAGCCGGCGCGTCTTCAGCACCGCGGGCGTCCCCAGCTCGTCCACGGCGCGCGCGAGGTCGGCGAGACTGTCGACCGCTCGCCAGGGTGGAACCGGCACGTCGAGAGACTCGAAGAAGCGCTTCTCGGCCAGGCGATCCTGCGCGACCTCGAGGGCGGCCGGCGGAGGCAGCACGGGGAGCCGCGCGGCTAGCCGGCGCGCCGAGTCGACGGGGACGTTCTCGAACTCGTACGTCGCCAGCGCGAGGCGGTCCGCGAAGCGGTCGAGCGCCGCCGCGTCGTCGTACGCGCCGACGACGAGCTCGCCCGCGCGCGAGCCGGGAGCGTCGGGTGACGGGTCGAGGAAGCGGCAGCGGATGCCCATCGGGTCGCCGGCGCGGGCCAGCATCCAGCCGAGCTGGCCGCCGCCGAGGATGCCGACCCTCACGAGCGCGGCGAGGCGAGGGGAGACGCCGGGGCGTTCCGGGGATCGGGCGTGTCGAGCACGGCCTGGGTCTGCCGGGCCCGGAAGCGCTCGACGGCTTCGCGGAACCGCGCGTGCTTCGCGCCGAGGATGGAGGCGGCCAGGATCGCGGCGTTCACCGCGCCGGCCCGGCCGATCGCGAGCGTCCCGACCGGCACGCCGGCCGGCATCTGGACGATCGAGAGCAGAGAATCGAGCCCGTTCAGGGCCCGGGACTCCACCGGAACGCCCAGCACCGGCAGCGGGGTCTTGGCGGCGATCATGCCCGGCAGGTGAGCCGCCCCGCCGGCGGCGGCGATGATCACCTCGAGCCCCCGGCGCGCGGCCGAGCTCGCGTACTCGAAGAGCAGGTCGGGCGTCCGGTGAGCCGAGACGACGCGCACCTCGTGAGGCACGGTGAGCACCGTCAGCGTGGCGGCGGCGTGCGCCATCGTCTCCCAGTCCGACCGGGAGCCCATGATGAGGCCGACCAGCGGGCGCGCGTCGCCGCGCTTCTTCGCCATCTCCGCGGGGTAGTATATCGCGGTCTGCTAGAATGACGCGGCGGCACGCCTCTCACGCATGGGACCTCTCCTCATCGTTCTCGCGGCGGTGACGTGGGGCACGACCGGCGCGACGATGAAGCTGATCGACGCGGGATCGCCCGTGTCGCCGCTCCTGGTGGGCTTCTTTCGCGTCGGCATCGCCGCCCCGCTCCTGTGCCTGGCCGCGCGGTGGATCGGCGGTCGTCTCCACGTGGCGCACCGACGCGACCGGAGCCGCCTGCTCGTGGCCGGGCTCGCGATGGGCGCGTTTCAGGTGTTCTACTTCGCGGGCGTGGCGAAGACGTCCGTCGCGGTCGGCTCGCTGGTCGCGATCTGCAGCGCGCCGATCTTCATCACGATCCTGGCCGCGGCGTTCCTGGGAGAGCGGGTCGACGGCGGCACCTGGCTCGCGCTCGGCGCCGGGATCGCGGGCGCCGCCCTCCTCACGGTCGGGCCCCACGGTCTCGGCCGCCTGCCGCCGGAGTTCGTCGGCGGCGTCATGCTGGCCCTGGGCGGAGGCGTCTCGTACGCGACCTACGCCGTCGTGGCGAAGGACGTCGTGGGGCGCGTGGCGCCGCTGACCGTCGCCGCCCTCACGTTCTCGGTCGCGGGGGTGTCGCTCCTCCCGGTGCTCCTGGTCGAGGGACCGCCGCCCGGCGCGCGCACATGGGGGCTCCTGGCCTACCTCGGCGTCGTGCCGACGGCCGTCGCGTACATCCTCTACGTGCTCGGCCTCCGGACGACCTCGGTGGTCGTCTCCGGGGTGCTGACCCTGGCCGAGCCGCTGACCGCGACGCTCCTCGGCGTCCTGTTCTTCGGCGACCGGCTGGGGCCGATCGGGACGCTCGGCGCCGCGTTGCTGCTCGGCGCCGTCCTCTGGCTCACGCTCCGGCGCTGACCGGCGTCCCCGCCTCCACCGGCGGGAACCGGAACGCCTCCGAGACCGCCTGCGACACCCCGGCTTCCACCAAGCGGCCAATCTCGAGCCGCGCCTCCGCCGCCTGGATCACGCCGGCGTCCGCGCGCGTCTCGGGATGCTTCGGCACGAAGAGCGTGCAGCAGTCCTGGTCGGGCTCGATGGAGATCTCGTAGGTGCCGAGGGCGCGCGCCTCGCGGATGATCTCCTCCTTGTCGGTGCCGATGAGCGGCCGGAGGATCGGCATGCCGACCACCTCGGTCGTGCGCGCCAGGTTTTCGAGGGTCTGCGACGCCACCTGGCCCAGACTCTCCCCGGTGACCAGGGCCAGCGCGCCGGCGCGCCGGGCGATCGCCTCCGCGATCCGCCCCATGAGACGCCGGTAGACGACGACGCGGAGCGGCGCCGGCACCCCCAGCACCACCTCTCGCTGGATCTCCCCGAAAGGCACGAGCCAGAGCCTGGCCCGGAACTGGTGGCGGACCAGCCGCTCGACGAGCGCCCGGGCCTTCCGCTGCGAGGTGTCGGCGAGGTACGGCACGGAGTGGAAGTGCACGAACTCCACCTCGCAGCCGCGCTTCTGGAGGCGACAGGCGGCCACCGGGGAGTCGATCCCGCCCGACAGGAGCGCGACCACGCGCCCGGAGACGCCGACCGGCAGGCCGCCCGGTCCCGCGACGCGGTCGACGAAGACGAGCGCCTCGCGCGGGAGGAGCTCGACCCGCACCGTGAGGGCGGGGTCCGTGAGGTTGACGCGCGTCGGGAAGTGCTGGAGAACGAGGGTACCCAGCTCGCGGTTGACCTGGTCGGACGGCATGGGAAAGACCTTGAACGTCCGCCGCGCCGTGATCCGGAACGACTCGAAGCGCCGGCCCGCGAGGAGCCGGAGCACGGCGGCTTGCACGGCCCGCCATTCCGGCGCGAGCGACAGCGCCGGCGCGAAGTACGCGATGCCGAACACGGTGGCCACGCGCTCGCGGACGCGCGCCACGTCGGCGTCGGGCTCGAGGTCCAGCACCAGGCGGCCGGGCAGGCGCCGCACCTCGCGCACCCCGCAGCCGGCCGTCGCCTCGGTGAGGTTCCTCGCCAGCCGGCGGAGGAAGAGCGGCCGGTTCCCGCCCTTGAGGCTGATCTCGTGGTAGTGGACGACCACGCAGGGGAACGCCCGGTCTGCCACGCCGCTCAGGCGTCCTGGCCGGGTCGGCCGCGGTGCTTGGGGCGCCGCCGGTACACGGTCGGAGGAACCTGGACCTTCGGCGGCTTCCTCGGCATCGGCTTCCGGGGCTTCGAAGGCTTGGCGGCGCGTTTTCTCGCCACCCGGTGACTCCCCGCTCAGTAGACCGCGGTGGGGGACGTCGCCACGCTCGCCGGATGCCCGACCCGCCGATACATCTTCACGCCGCCCCACACCGCGCCGTCGAGCGCGACCAGCACGCCGTCGTGGATGGCCCAGCTCCGCCCCCGGATCCCCCATGCGAACTCCGGGTCGCGAAAGACCGTGGAGCCGTCGAGCGCTCGGTGCAACCGGCCCCCGTGGCGGAACTCGCCGTCGATCGTCTCCATGAGCTCGCGGCCGAGGAAGTAGTCGCACCCGTGCCGCTCGTAGAGGAGCGCCGAGTGGTAGAAGAGAGGCTCCACGAGGAAGAGCTCCTTGCCGAGGAGCCGGCAGAAGTCGTCCATCGAGTCCAGCACGCGACCGAGCAGCCGGAGCCCGCGACGCACTTGGCCCGGCGCGAGCCCCGCCGCGAGGGCTCGCCGTTCCTCGGTGAGGTTCCGCGTCACGGTGCCGAAGAGCGTGTCTTGGCCCTCCTCGTCCCGATCGATGGCGAATCGCTCGGCACCGGGATCGGTGACCTGGACGAACGACAGCTCGGGGACCGCGAAGGGCCCCATCTCGACGTCGACGAGGACGACCGGGTCGCGATCGTCGCGCGAGGTGCGCAGCTCGACCCGAGCCCAGCTCTGCTCGGGGGGCGCGAAGACCCGGAGCAGGCGATGGCCCACGGCGTTCAGACCGGTCGTCGGGTCGACGCCGACGCGCGCGCAGACCTCGGAGGGAATGAGCCGGCCGTAGAGACCGTCGCGGATCGGCGCCGGCAGCCCGTTGAGCTCCTGAAGGGAGCCCAGGCCGAGGCCGGCGACACGCGTGTCCCTCAAGCGCCCGCCCGGTCCCCATCCGGCGTGGCCCCCGGTGGGCGCCACGCGGCTCCGGCCGGCCGCCGGCCCCGGAGTGCGCGACAAGGAGGGGGTTCTTCCGGGGTGTCGACGCGCATCAGGCCCGAGCGGACGTCACTGACCCGGAACAACCGAGACGTGGAGCAGCGTACCGATGTCGATGGGATTGGCCGACGGGCTCGATCTCGCGACGTCTCCGCAATGTAGAACCGAACGCATGATAGCACCTTCGGACCCGGCGATCGGCGAGTTAATCGCGAAGATCGTCCGCCGAGAGCACGACCGCCCCCGGGCGGAGAACCACCGGCACCGCCTTCGTCAGGTCGAGGACGGTGGACGCCGGGCCACCAGGCGTCGCGCCGGCGTCCAGCACGAGGTCCAGGCCCGCGCCGATGGTGGCGATCACCTCGTCGGCCGTCCGGGGACTCGGACCCCCGTGGAGATTGGCGCTCGGCGCCGTGACGGGACCGCCGAGGGCCGCCACGAGCGCGCGGGCCACGGCATGCCCCGACAGCCGGATGCCGATCGTCCCGGTGCCCGCCGTGAGGCCCGGAGGAACCGCGGGATGCGCCGGCAGGACCAGCGTCAATGGGCCCGGCCAGTACCGCGCCGCGAGCCGGCGCGCTCGGCCGGAAACCTCCCGCGCGACCCGCTCCGCCATCGCCAGGGAGTCGACGAGCACCAGCAAGGGCTTGTCCGCCGGCCGGCCCTTCAGCTCGAAGATCCGGCCGACCGCCACGGGATCGAACGCGTGGGCACCGAGCCCGTAGAACGTCTCCGTCGGCAGCGCGACCAGCCCCCCGCCCTTCAGCACGTGGGCCGCTCGCTGGAGCGCCGCCGGGTCCGGCCGGCTGGCGTCGACGACGAGCCGAGCCGGTCCGCTCACGATCGCCGGAGCGCTCGGTGGCCGATGTCCCGCCGGTAGTGCACGCCGTCGAAGCGAATCTCCTCCGCCGCGGCATAGGCCGCGGTGACCGCCGCTCGGATGTCGGCGCCCAGCGCGGCCACGCCGAGGACCCGCCCGCCGGCGGTGACGAGGTCGCCATTGCGCCGCGCGGTGCCGGCGTGGAAGACCGTGACGCCCGGGTGGGCCTCGGCCCGCTCGAGCCCCCGGATCGGAAGACCGGTCGCGTGCTCGCCCGGATACCCGCCCGACGCCAGCACCACGCACGCGGCGGCCTCCGGTCGCCACGCCACCGACGGCGGCAGCCCGCCACCCGCCGCGACGGCCTGGCAGAGCGGGAGGAGGTCGTCGGCCAGCCGAAGCATGAGGGCCTGACATTCCGGATCGCCGAACCGGACGTTGTACTCGAGGACCCGCACGCCGGCCGGCGTCAGCATGAGGCCCGCGAAGAGCACCCCTCGATAGGCACGCCCCTCGGCGGCCATCCCGCGGATCGTGGGCTCGAGCACGGCCGCCGTGACCTCACGGGTGAGGACGGGGTCCAGAGCGGGGGCCGGGGAGTACGCCCCCATCCCGCCCGTGTTCGGGCCCCGATCGCCGTCGAGCACGGCCTTGTGGTCCTGCGCGGACGCGAGCGGACACACCGTGCGGCCGTCGGTCAGGGCGAAGACCGAGACCTCCTCGCCCTCGAGGAGCTCCTCGACGACGACGCGCGCCCCGGATTCCCCGAAGACGCGGCGCTCGAGCATGTCGGCGATGGCGCGGTCCGCCTCGTGGGTCTCGCGACACACGACGGCCCCCTTCCCGGCCGCCAGACCGTCGGCTTTGACGACCGCGCTCCCGCCGAGCTCCCTCACGAACGCGCGAGCGGCGGCGGGCTCGGTGAACGCGCGGAATCGGGCGGTGGGCACGCCGTGGCGGACGAAGAGCTCCTTGGCGAAGACCTTCGAGCTCTCGAGCGCCGCCGCGGCGCGGGACGGTCCGAACGCGGGCCGGTCCCGGGCCTCCAGCGCGTCGACCAGACCCGCCGCCAGCGGCCCTTCCGGGCCGACCACCGTCAGGTCGATGCGCTCACGATCCGCCAGCGCCACGATGCCGGTGACGTCGTCGGCCCGGACGGGCACGCACTGGGCGACGCGCGCGATCCCGGGGTTGCCCGGCGCCGCGTAGAGGGCGGAGAGCCGGGGGCTCCGGGCCAGCTTCCACGCGAGCGCGTGCTCGCGCCCGCCGCCTCCGACCAGCAGAACCCTCACGGGGTCAGACTTTCACTTCCCGACACTTCGCCCGAATTGTCGGGAAATCAAAGTCTGACCCCGGGCTCCTCGCCGCTCACCCACCCCCGCGCGATCTCCGCCCATTGGCTGTCCGGATCGAGCTCGAGGTAGCGCACCCAGTGGCGCCGGGCCGCTCGACCGTCGCCTGCGCGCTCCAGCGCCGCGGCGAGGTTGAAGTGAGCGTCGGCGTAGTCGGGGCGAACTTCGAGCGCGCGGCGGTACCAGATCGCCGCGGTCGGCGGATCGCCGAGATCGTCGTGGAGCGAGCCCAGGTTGTACGCGGCTTCGGCGAGGGTCGGGTCCGCCACGAGCGCGACCTCGTAGTGCCGTCGGGCGTCCTCGTACCGTCCCATCCGATGCTGGAGGAGACCGAGGTTGTTCCAGGCGGCGCCATGGTCCGGGGCCAGCGTCGTCACGCGCTGGTAGGCGTCCACGGCGCGGTTCCACTGGGCCGGATCCGCGTCGAGCTCGGACGCCAGGTCGAACCATCGCTCCGCCTCTCCCCCGGGTCGGGTCAGCGGACGCACGAGCCCTCGCAGCGCCGAGTCCCGCGCGTCCTCGGCCAGCCCCTTCTCCGAGAACTCCATCACAACCTGGCCGGACGGCTCCAGGCGCCGGGCGTCGCGCTCGATGAAGATCTCTCCGTCGAGGACCGTGACGCGCAGCTCCGCGAGCGGGGTCTCCGCGTCGGGAACGAGGCGCCGCAGGGCGTCCAGCGCCCGCCGGATCTGGCGGACGGTGATCCCCTGGTCGAGGAGCGTCCGCGCAACGCGCAACGCGACCAGGTCGCGGAAGTCGTACTGATCGGGCCGGTTCGACACGCCCAGCAGCCCCAGGCGCCGGAGCTGGTCGGCTCGGCGAGGCGTCAGGGTCAGGAGCCGGACCACGTCCCGCTCCGTGAAGACCCAGCCGGGAGCGGTCAATGCTTGAAGTGGCGAATCCCGGTGGTGGCCATCGCCATGCCGTGCTCGTTGGCCGCTACCACGATCTCATCGTCGCGGATCGACCCGCCCGGGTGGATGACCGCGGTGGCCCCGGCCTCGGCCACGACGTCGAGCCCATCCCGGAACGGGAAGAAGGCGTCGGAGGCCACGGCGGCGCCCGTGAGCTTGTGCCCGTGCTCGCGCGCGCGCATCACCGCGAGCCGAGCGGCGTCGATCCGGCTCATCTGTCCCGCGCCGACCCCCAGCACCTGATCCTCGGACGCCAGGACGATCGCGTTGGACTTCACGTGCTTGACGACCTTCCAGGCGAACCGAAGGGCGCGCCACTCGACCGGGGTGGGCTGACGCCGGCTCACCACGCGGAGCGTCACGGGATCGAGGCCGGCCAAGTCCGTCTCCTGGACCAGAACGCCGCCGGGGACGCTTCGAATCTCGAGAGGCGACGCCCCGGCGGGGGGACGCCCGACCGGCACCTCGATCACGCGCAGCTTCTTCTTCGCGCGCCGGAGCTCCGCCAGCCCCTCCGCCTCGAAGGCGGGCGCGAAGAGAATCTCGAGCAGGATGCCGGACAGAGCATCGACGAAGCGGCGGTCGACCGGGCGGTTGACCCCGACGATGCCGCCGTAGATCGAGACGGGATCGGACGCGCGCGCCCGCTCGAAGGCGGCGCCGACGTCCGGCCCCACGGCGGCCCCGCAAGGATTCGTGTGCTTCACGACCACGGCCGCCGGCTCGGCGAACTCCTGGAGGAGCCCGAGCGCGCCGGCGAGGTCGAGCAGGTTGTTGAAGGAGAGCTCGGGCCCGTGGAGCTGCCGGAGCGCCCCGAGTCCACCGATCCCCAGCACGGTGCCGAGCGGGCGGTAGAACGCGGCTTGCTGGTGAGGGTTCTCGCCGTAGCGGAGCGCCGTCACCCGCTCCACCTCGACGCGGATCGTGGGCGGGAAGCGGAGCGGGTCGGCGGTGGCCGGCGTCGCCGACGGGCCGGGCGCCCGCAGCCACGTCGCGATGGCCGCGTCGTACTGGGCGGTCCGGCGGAAGGCTTCCAGCGCCAGTCGCCGTCGCGTGTCCATCGAAACCGTGCCCCGCTCGCGTCTGAGCTCCTCGAGGAGAGGACCGTACTGGGCCGGCTCGACCAGGACCACGACGCCCGCGTGGTTCTTGGCCGCCGCCCGGATCATCGCCGGGCCCCCGACATCGATCTGCTCGAGGGCGTCCTCGAAGGGCACTCCCGCTTGGGCCACGGTCCGCTCGAACGGGTAGAGGTTCACCGCCACCAGGTCGATCGGCCCGATCCCGTGGCGCGCGAGCGCTTCCACGTGCGCCGGGAGATCGCGCCGCGCCAGGATGCCCCCGTGGATCGCCGGGTGGAGCGTCTTCACCCGCCCGTCGAGCATCTCCGGGAACCCGGTCACGTCGGCCACCTCGCGGACCGACAGCCCGGCGGCCGCCAGCACCTGTGCGGTCCCTCCGGTCGACACGAGCTCGATCCCCAGCTCCACCAGACCCCGCGCGAAGTCGACGAGCCCCGTCTTGTCCGACACGGACAGGAGAGCGCGTCGAACGGCCGTCATGCCTCCTTCACCACGACCTGGCGGCCGCTCACCTCGATGCGCCCTTCCGCGAAGAGCCGGATCGCCTCGGGATAGAGCCGGTGCTCCTCGGCCAGGATCCGGGCGCTCAAGGTCTCTTCCGTGTCGCTCCCCAGCACGGGGACGGCCGCCTGCAGCACGATCGGACCAGTGTCCACGCCCTCGTCGACCAGGTGAACGGTCGCCCCCGCCACCCTCACGCCCGCCTCGAGCGCCTGGCGCTGAGCGCGAAGGCCCGGGAAGGCCGGCAGCAGCGCCGGATGCACGTTCAGGATCCGCCCCGGGTAGCGCCGGACGAAGCCCGGCGACAGGAGCCGCATGTAGCCGGCGAGGCAGACCAGCTCGACGGCGTGCTCGTCGAGAGCTCGCGCGATCGCGTCGTCGAAGGCCACCCGGTCCGGGTGGGCCTGGGGATCGACGTGCACCGCGCGGATTCCCGTCCGGCGCGCGCGGTCGAGGGCGGCGGCGTCCTTCCGGTCGCTGACGACCACCGCCACGCGAGCCGGGCAGCGTCCGGCGTCGATCGCGTCGAGGATCGCCTGGAGGTTCGACCCCCGGCCCGAGGCGAGGACACCGAGGATGAGGGGAGCCGCTCGCATCGCGCGCTCATTCTACCGCAACGCCCTGCACCCTACGGCACTCGGGGGCCGCTGTTTCGCCGGGCACGTCGTCGGCCTCCGTCGTCGCTAGCCTTGACAGCATCCGATCGACCCGCCTTACCGCGGCGCCCGCCTCTTTCCGCCACGGTGTGGAGGCAGTGGCGCGCCGCGTCCCTTCTCGCTCCCTTCTCGCGCACCTTGGCGCCGCGCGGCGAGCTCCGGTACGCCATACGCCGGGACGCCCGAGACTCGAAAGTTCACGCTCCATGAGCGGGAAGGGTTGCGGACCGTGTCGGGTACGTCAGCGCTCGTCGCGAGGGTCCACCGGCCTCGATCGGGTACACCTGCCGGCTACGAGGGCAGACTCCACAGCCGACGCGAGCGGCTGCGTGGCGGTCAGCGGTACGTCACCCCGCGGACACCCCGGCGGATGTCGCCGATCCGGAAGGCCGGGAGGCCGTCCTTCCAGAGACGCCCCAGCGCGGGGGCCACATGCGCCTCCGGCACGACGAGGGCGAAGCCGACGCCCATGTTGAAGACCCGAAACATCTCGGCCTCGTCGATCCGGCCCCGGCGCTGGAGCCATCGGAAGACCTCGGGAACGGGCCAGGTCGCGCGCCGGATCACCGCGCGGCAGCCCGGCGGCAGGACCCGCGGCAGATTGCCGGTGAGCCCGCCCCCGGTGATGTGCGCCATCGCTCGGACCTTCGCGCCTCCGGCGAGGAGGGCCCGGACCGGCTTGACGTAGATTCGCGTCGGGCGGAGCAGTTCCTCGCCCACGGTGCGGTTGAGGCCCGGAATGCGGTCCCGAACCGTGAGCCGGAGCCGCTCGAAGACCACCTTGCGAGCGAGGCTGTACCCGTTCGAGTGGAGGCCGGTCGACAGCAACCCGATCACCGCATCCCCCGGACGCACGCCGCGCCCGTCGATCAGGCGGGAGCGCTCGACGACGCCGAGCGCGAAGCCCGCCAGGTCGTACTCCCCCGGCGCGTAGAGGTCGGGTAGCTCCGCGATCTCGCCGCCGATGAGGGCGCACCCGGCCTCGCGGCAACCGGCGGCCATGCCGCGCACCACGGCCTCGACGGTGCGCGGCACCACGCGGTTGGTCCCGATGTAGTCGAGAAAGACCAGAGGCTCGGCGCCATGGACCAAGAGGTCGTTCACGCTCATGGCGACCAGGTCGATGCCGATGGTGTCGTGGCGGTTCGCGAGGAACGCGATGCGGAGCTTGGAGCCGACGCCGTCCGTCGACGCGAGGAGCACCGGCTGGCGGTAGCCGCGAGGGATCCGGAAGAATCCGGCGAAGGCGCCGATGTCCCCGAGCACCTCCGGCCGGTAGGTCGATCGCGCCCAGGGAGCCAGCCGGCGGACGGCCGCGTCGCCCGCGTCGATATCGACGCCGGCCTTTCGGTACGTCAGGCGCGCCGGAGCCGAGGGGCGGGCCGAGCGGGGCGCGCGGCTCACTCGCGGTCGAAGAGCCCGAGCTGAGCGGTGTCCTCTCTCGGGAATCCGACCTCGTAGGCACCGCTGAAGCAGGCGTGGCAGAAGCGGCCGCCGTCTCCTCCGACCGCCTTCAGCATCCCGTCGAGCGACAGGTAGCCCACCGAATCGGCGGCGAGGTAGCGCCGGATCTCCTCCACGCGGTGGCTCGAGCCGATGAGCTCCTTGCGGGTCGGCGTGTCGATGCCGTAGTAGCAGGGCCACTGGATCGGCGGCGACGAGATCCGCATGTGCACCTCGCGGGCGCCCGCCGACCGGACCATCTTCACGATCTTCCGGCTCGTCGTCCCGCGCACGATCGAGTCGTCGACGACGACGACCCGCCGCCCGTCGATCGTCTCCCGCATCGGGTTCAGCTTGATCCGGACGCCGAAGTGCCGGATGCCCTGCCGGGGCTCGATGAAGGTGCGGCCGACGTAGTGGTTCCGGATGAGGCCCAGCTCGAACGGGATACCCGACCGCTCGGCGAAACCGAGGGCGGCTCCGACCCCCGAGTCGGGCACCGGGATGACGATGTCCGCCTCGACGGGATGCTCCTCGGCCAGGCGGTGGCCCAGCGCCTTCCGGGCCTGGTAGACGTTCTGCCCCCACAGCGAGGTGTCCGGCCGGGCGAAGTAGACGTACTCGAAGACGCACTGGAGCTGCCGCTTCGGCGGGAACGGCTTGATCGAGCGGAGCCCGTTCTGGTCGATCAGCACGATCTCGCCCGGCTCGACGTCGCGCACGAACTCCGCCTCGAGCAGGTCGAGGGCGCAGGTCTCCGACGCGAGCAGCCACGTCTCGCCCAGCCGTCCGATCACGAGGGGACGGAAGCCGTGGGGGTCACGGCATCCGACCAGCGTATCGGGGGTGAGCATGACCAGGGAGTAGGCACCGCTCACCTGCCCCAGCGCCTGAGCCAGCGTCCGCTCGAGGTTGTTACGGTCGGCCCGCGCGATGAGGTGCAGGATCACCTCGGAATCGGAGGTCGATTGGAAGATGGCGCCCTGACGCTCGAGCTCCGTGCGCAGCGCATCCGCATTCACCAGGTTGCCGTTGTGGCCGAGCGCGATCTGGCCTCGCGAGAACGTGGCGCTGATGGGCTGGGCGTTCCGGAGCGTCGACGAGCCGGCGGTCGAGTAGCGGACGTGGCCGATCGCCGCCCGCCCCGGTAGGCGCCGCAAGCGCTCGGTCGAGAACACGTCGGCCACCCACCCCATGGCCTTCTCGACCTGGAGCGTGCGGCCGTCGGTCGCCGCGATACCGGCCGACTCCTGGCCGCGGTGTTGGAGCGCGTAGAGGCCCAGGTACGCGAGGTTCGCGGCCTCGGGGTGATCGAAGACCCCGAAGATGCCGCACTCGTCGTGGAGCTTGTCGTCGTCGAGCCAGGATTCGCTCACCGGGCTCTCCCTCGATCGGCGTGGCCGTCGACCGGCGCCCGCTCGCGGGCCTCGATCGGCTGGTCCAAGGCCCACGCCAGCCCGTTCTCGAACGCGTCGGCGAGCGAGTGGACGGGCAAAGACACATGGCGGGCGCCGATCCGCATCTCGAGCCGCTCGCCGCCCACGCGTCCCAGCACGTGGAGCGGCACCGTCCACTCGCGGGCGATCCGACTCACGCGGTCGACGTCCGCCGGCGCCACCGTGATCAGGATACGGGACGGCGCCTCGCCGAAGAGCGTATCGGTCACGCGCTCGCCCTCCGGCAGGGTCACCGTCGCGCCGATCTGGCGCGGGCCGCTGACGCAGCACTCGGCGAGCGCCACCGCGAGGCCGCCCTCTGCGCAATCATGGGCCGAGCGGACCCCACCGGCCTCGATGACCGCCAGGCATGCGCTCTGGACCGCGCGCTCCCGCTCGAGGTCGAGCGGGGCCAGGGGCCCGCTCAGCCGGCCGTGGACCGTCTGGAGATACTCGCTCCCCCCGAGGCGGCCCGCGGGCTCGCCGAGCAGGAGGACGACGTCCCCGTCCTCCTCGAACCACTGGGTGGTCCGGCGCTCCGCGTTCTCCAGGAGCCCGACGACCCCGATGACGGGAGTCGGCAGGATCGGGCGGCCCAGCGTCTCGTTGTAGAACGAGACGTTCCCGCCGGTGACCGGGATGCCGAGGGCCTCGCAGGCCGCGGCGATTCCGTCGACGGTCTCGGAGAACTGCCACATGATCTCAGGCCGTTCGGGCGAGGCGAAGTTCAGGCAGTTCGTCACCGCCAGCGGCCGCCCGCCCGCGCACACCACGTTGCGGGCCGCCTCGGCCACGGCCATGGCGCCACCCTGGAACGGATCGAGGTACCCGTACCGGCCATTGCCGTCCGTCGCGACCGCGACGGCGCGCGGCGTGCCCTTGATCCTGAGCACCGCCGCATCGGAGCCGGGGAGCACGAGCGTGTTGATGCCGACCATGTGGTCGTACTGGCGCCAGATGCGGCGCTTCGACGCGATGGTCGGCGCCGCCATCAGTCGGAGCAGGACGGACCCGAGGTCTTCCGGCTCCGGCAGCGTTCGCGGATCGAAGGCCCGCTCACCGTCCAGCCAACCGGGGCGCACCCGCGGCCGCTCGTATTCGGGCGCCCCCTCGGTCAGGGCCTTGACCGCCACCTCGGCGACGACCTCCCCCCGCACGCGGGCCCGGAGAACTCCATCTCCGGTGACGCGGCCGATCGGAACGGCGTCCAGCTCCCACTTGTGGAAGATCCGCTGGACCTCGGCCTCGCGCCCCCGCTCGACGACGAGCAGCATGCGCTCCTGCGACTCGGACAGCAGGATCTCGTACGGCGTCATCCCCGGCTCGCGCTGGGGCACGCGATCCAGGTCGACGTCCGCGCCGGTGCCCGCGCGCGCCGGCATCTCGGAGAGCGAGCAGGCAAGCCCGGCGGCGCCCATGTCCTGGATACCGACGACCGCGCCGGTCCGGAACGCCTCGAGGCAGGCCTCCAGGAGGAGCTTCTCGGTGAACGGATCGCCCACCTGCACGGTCGGCCGCCGCTCGGCGGAGGTCTCGTCGAACGCCTCCGACGCCATCGTCGCCCCGTGGATGCCGTCGCGGCCCGTCTTCGCGCCGACATAGACGAAGGTGTTTCCCACCCCGTCCGCCCGCGCCCGGTAGATCCCGCCCTTCGGCACGAGACCGAGGCACAGCACGTTCACCAGCGGGTTCCGCGCATACTCCGGAGCGAAGCCCACCTCGCCGCCGACGGTCGGGCAGCCGAAGCAGTTCCCGTAGTGGGAGATCCCGGCGACGACGCCGCCGAGCAAATGCCGGGTCGTCGGATCCTCGGGAGGGCCGAAGCGCAGCGAGTCGAGAAGCGCGATGGGCCGGGCGCCCATCGTGAAGATGTCCCGGAGGATGCCGCCCACCCCCGTCGCCGCCCCCTGGAACGGCTCGATGAAGGAGGGGTGGTTGTGACTCTCGATCTTGAAGGCCAGGGCGAGCCCGCCTCCGACATCGACGACGCCCGCGTTCTCGCCCGGCCCCTGCAGGACGTGCGGACCCTTGGTGGGAAGGCGCCGGAGATGCACGCGCGAGGACTTGTAGGAGCAATGCTCGGACCACAGGGCGGAAAAGAGCCCGAGCTCCGCGTAGGTGGGGTCCCGGCCCAGCAGGTCGACGACGCGGTCGTACTCCTCCCGCGTGAGCCCGTGGGCGACGGCCAGGTCCGGCGTGACCTTCGGCTCGGATCCCGTCACGGGCATCCGCGCCTCCTCCCGGCCCTAGCGGCCCAGTACGGACCCGTTCTCGACGAGGCTTCCCAGGACCGAGTGGAACAGCAGCAACCCGTCGGTGCTGCCGACGCTGGTCTCGGCCGCGCGCTCCGGATGCGGCATGAGCCCGACCACCGTGCCTTCCTCGTTCGACACGCCCGCGATGTTCCAGACCGAGCCGTTCGGGTTCGCGGCGTTGGTCACCTCGCCCGCTTCCGTCGCGTAACGGAAGACGATCTGGTCGCGCTCCTGCAACTGGCGGAGGAGACCCTGGTCGACGTGGTAGCGACCCTCGCCGTGGGCGATCGGCATCTTCAGCACTTGGCCCCGACGGAGCCCGCGGGTGAAGGGGCTCTCGGTCTGCTCGACGGCCACGTGCGTCCACTGGCACCGGAACTGGAGACAGTCGTTCCGAAGGAGCGTCCCCGGCAGAAGCCCCGCCTCGCAGAGGATCTGGAAGCCGTTGCAGCTTCCCAGCACCAACCCCCCCCGGGCCACGAACCCGGGGAGGGCGGCCACGATCGGCGATCGGCCCGCCACCGCCCCGGCCCGGAGGTAGTCACCGTAGGAGAACCCGCCCGGCAGAACGAGGCAATCGAAGCGGTCGACATCTGTGTCCCGGTGCCACACGTACTCGACCGGCTGGTGGAGCACCTGGGAGATGACGTGGTGGAAGTCCATGTCACTCCACGTGCCCGGGAAGATCACGACGCCGAATCGCATGAAGCCTCCTCTCCGATGAAGCCTCCCTCCGACAGACCCACGCGAATTCTACTACGCGGCCCCGACGCGCACAAGACGACGGGGAGTCAGCGTGCGCGACGGCGCTCGTCGCTCTCGACGATCTCGCAGGTGTAGTCCTCGATCACCGGGTTGGCCAGGAGCTTCCGGCACATCTCGTCCAGCCGCTCGCGCGCGCGCATCGCGTCCGTCTCGTCGAGCGTCATCTCGAGCACCTTCCCGACGCGGAGATCGCGCACCTCGGGGAAGCCCAGGCCTTCCAGGGCCCGCTGGATGGTCGTGCCCTGGGGATCCAGGATCCCGGGACGCAGGCGAACCACGATCCGGGCCCTCATCGGGCGTCCTCCCCCGTGAGCCCGACCCGCCGGAACACCGCGTCGACGTGGCGCAGGTACCAGCCGGGATCGAAGCAGGCCTTCAAGGCCTCCGGACCGAGGTGGCGCGTCACCTGGGGATCCGCCTCGAGGCACTCGAGGAAGCTGCGACGCTCCTCCCACGAGCGCATGGCGTTCCGCTGGACCACTTCGTAGGCATGCTGGCGGGCGAGGCCGGCATCGGTGAGCGCGAGGAGCACTCGCTGCGAGTACACCAGGCCGTACGAGCGATCGAGGTTCTCGCGCATCCGCTCGGGATAGACGCGCAGGCCCTCCAGGATCCGTACCATCTGCCCGAGGAGATAGTCGAGCAGGATCGTGGCGTCGGGCAGGACGATGCGCTCGACGGAGGAGTGGCTGATGTCGCGCTCGTGCCAGAGGGCGATGTCCTCGAGGGCGGCGCCGGCGTGGGACCGGAGCACCCGGGCGAGCCCGGTCACCTGCTCGCACAGCCACGGGTTCCGCTTGTGGGGCATCGCGGACGAGCCCTTCTGGCCTTCCCGGAACGGCTCCTCCGCCTCCAGGATCTCGGTCCGCTGGAGGCTCCGGATCTCGACGGCGATCCGCTCGAGGCTCCCGCCCACGATGGCGCACGTCGAGACCAGCTCGGCGTGCCGGTCCCGCTGGACGACCTGGGTCGAAACGGGCTCGGGCTCGAGGCCGAGCGCCTGACACACTTCCTGCTCGATCTCCGGCGGCACGTGGGCGAAGGTGCCGACCGCGCCGGAGATCTTGCCGACCCGGACCGCTTCCCGCGCCCGGACCAGCCGCTCGCGGCTCCGCCCGGCCTCGGCGTACCAGCCGGCGGCCTTGAGCCCGAACGTCGTCGGCTCCGCATGGACGCCGTGGGTCCGGCCGATCGTGAGGGTGTCACGATGTCGGAGGGCCAGCCGGCCGAGGGCCTCGCGCAGATGGTCCACGCCGGCAATCAAGCGGTCCCCGGCCTCCACGAGCGCGAGCGCCAGGGCGGTGTCCACCACGTCCGACGAGGTGAGCCCCAAGTGCACGAACCTCGAGTCGGCGCCGATCGACGCCTCGAGGTCGGTCAGGAAGGCGATCACGTCGTGGTGGACCCGAGCCTCGATCGCGGCAATGCGCCCGGAGTCCACCGCGGCCTGCTGGCGGATCCGCGCGAGCGCATCCGCGGGGACGACGCCGCGGCGGGCCCACGCCTCGCAGACCGCCAGCTCGACACGAAGCCAGCGGGCGTACCGGGCCTCGTCGCTCCAGAGGGCGGCCATCTCCGGGCGGGCGTACCGGGTGATCACGCGCGGTCCGTGCTCAGAGGCGGATGCCGTCGGGGACCCGAACCTCCGGTCCCTTGGGACCGAGCGCGACGAGGGAGAAGGCCCCGCCGAGCAAGCGCTCGATCAGGCCTTCCAGGTCGGCCAACGTCACCCGTTCGATGTCGGCCAGGATCTCGTCGAGCGTGAACGACTGGCCGAAGTACAGCTCCTGCTTCGCGATCCGCGTCATGCGGCTGCCCGTGGACTCGAGAGACAGCATGAGACTGCCCTTCAGGTGGTCCTTGGCGCGCCGGAGCTCGTCGGCCTCGATCCCGCTGGCGCGGAGCGTCCGCAGCTCCCGCAGCGTGAGGTCGGTGACCCGACGGAAGTGCGCCGGCTCGGTCCCGGCATACACGTAGAAGAGCCCGCTGTCGCGGAACGCCGCGTTGCCCGAGTGGATGGAGTAGACGAGCCCCTCGCGCTCCCGCACCCTCTGAAACAGGCGCGAGGACATGCTGCCGCCGAAGATGGTGTTGAGCAGGAAGAGCACGTAGCGCTCGGGCGCCGCCTGCTCGAGCCCCTGGCCCCCGAGCACGAAATGCACCTGCTCGAGAGGGCGCTCGATCAGGTCGACCGTCGTCGCCAGCGCCGGCCGCTCGTCCACTCGGCCCGGGAGGGGCTGGCGGAAATCGAGGAAGCGCGTGCCGAGGAGCTCCACCAGCTCCTCGTGGCGGAGATGGCCGGCGGCCGCAATCGTGATGCGCTCGGGACAGTACTCCGCCCGGAAGTATCGCAGGATCGTGTCCCGATCGAACGTCTGCACCACCTTCCGGTCGCCCAGGATGGGACGGCCGAGCGGGTGGTCCGGCCAGACCCGCTCGGCGAACAGGTCGTGGATCAGGTCGTCCGGCGTGTCCTCGACCATGCCGAACTCCTGCAGGACGACCGTCTTCTCGCGCTCGATGTCCCCCGCGTCGAACCGGGGGTGGAGGAGGACGTCCGACAGAAGATCGCAGGCGAGCGGCAGGTGCTCGTCCAGCACCGTCACGTAGAAGCAGGTGTGCTCCTTCGTGGTGAACGCGTCCATCTGCCCGCCGACCGAATCGACCGCGCGCGCGATCTCCTCGGCTGATCGGGACTCGGTGCCCTTGAAGACCAGGTGCTCGATGAAGTGGGAGATCCCGACCCGATCGAGCGGCTCGTGGCGGCTACCGGTGTCCACCCACACGCCGACGGCGACCGAGCGCACGTGGGGAATGCGCTCGGTGACCAGCCGGATCCCGTTGGGAAGGATCGTCTTGCGATACTCGCCGTCGCCGACCCGCGTCCCGGGACCGGTCACGCGAGCCCCGCCGAGCGGCCGCCCTCAGTCCCGGTAGCGATGCCCACCGCGCCCTCGGTCGCCGCCGCGATCCCGGTCGCCGCGATCCCGGTCTCCGGTTCGCCCGCCCCCCACCGTCTCGGGCGCGCTCGCATCGGGCTGGCCGGTGAGGTGCTCAGCGCCGACCGCCGCGGCCTCCGGGTCCTTCAGCGCGGCTCGCCGGGACAGACGGATCTTCCCCGACGGGTCGACCTCGATGACCTTGACCAGCACTTGGTCGCCCTCGCGCAGCACGTCCTCGACCCGGCGCGTCCGCTCCTCGGCGATCTGGGAGATGTGCAGCAGCCCCTCGGTGCCGGGCATGATCTCGACGAAGGCGCCGAAGTCGACCACCTTCTTGACCTTGCCCAAGTGGGTGCGGCCGACTTCCGCCTCCTTGCAGATCCCCTGGATGATGTCGATGGCCTGCTGGACCATCCGGGCGTCGGCCCCGAAGAGCGTGACCTTCCCGTCGTCTTCGATGTCGACCTTGACGCCGGTCTGGTCCTGGATTCCTCGGACCACCTTTCCGCCCGGCCCGATGACCTCGCGGATCTTCTCGGACCGGATCCGGATCGTCACGAAGCGGGGAGCGTGGGGCGGCAGCTCCGGTCGAGGCTCCGCGATCGCCTCGCGCATCCGCGACAAGACGAACAAGCGCGCGTCGCGCGCCTGGCGCAGCGCCGCCGCCATGATGTCGCGCGAGACCCCGGCCACCTTGATGTCCATCTGGAGCCCGGTGATCCCGGTGGCGGTCCCCGCGACCTTGAAGTCCATGTCGCCGTAGTGGTCTTCGGTCCCCATGATGTCGGTCAGGATCGCGTAGCGCTCGCCTTCCTTGATGAGGCCCATCGCGATGCCCGCCACCGGCGACTTGATCGGCACTCCGGCGTCCATGAGCGCCAGCGAGGCGCCGCAGACGGTGGCCATCGAGGAGGAGCCGTTCGACTCCAGGATGTCGGAGACGATGCGAAGCGTGTACGGGAACCCCTCGCGGGGCGGCAGGACGGGCAGCACCGAGCGCTCGGCCAGCGCGCCGTGGCCGATCTCCCGGCGACCCGGGCTGCCGAAGCGTCGGATCTCGCCCACGCTGAAGGACGGGAAGTTGTAGTGGAGCATGAAGGGCTTGGTCGACTCGCCCTCCAGGGACTCGATCTTCTGCTCGTCCTGCTTGGTCCCGAGCGTGGCCGCGACCAGCGCCTGGGTTTCCCCGCGCGTGAAGAGGGACGAGCCGTGGGCGCGGGGCAGGAACGACACCTCGGCGCTGATCGGCCGAGTCTCGGTGGATCTCCGGCCATCGACGCGGATACCCTCCTCGAGCACCATCCGCCGGACTTCCTGCTTCTCGAGCTTGTCGAGCTGCTCGCGGACCTTGGCCTTCCGGAGCCCTTCCGGATCGACCGCCGCCAGGACGTCCTGGGCGAGCTTGGTGAGCGCTTGCGCGCGCAGAGCCTTCTCCGGGATCCGCACGACCTCGCGGATCCGGCCGCGAGTCGCCTCACGCACCTGACCCTCGAGAGCGGGATCCTGGTGCGCGGAGGCATCGAACTCCCACCGCGCCTTGCCCGCCAGCTCGGCCAGGGCGCGCTGGGCGCGGACAAGCTGCTGGCACTCCTGGTGCCCGAGCGCGATCGCCTCGACCATCGTCTCCTCGGGCACTTCGTTGGCGCCGGCTTCCACCATCATCACCGAGTCCTCGGTCGCCGCCACCACCAGGTCGAGCGCGCTCCCATCCAGGTCGGCGAACGCCGGGTTCACGACGAGACGACCGTCGATCAGGCCGACGCGCACGGCGCCGAAGGGTCCGAGGAACGGGAGCCCCGCCACGGACACGGCGGCGGATGCGCCGTTCATGGCGAGGATGCCGGGATCGTTCTCCTGGTCCGCCGAGATCGCGAGCACGATCAGCTGGATCTCGTTGCGGAAGCCCTTGGGGAACAGCGGCCGGAGCGGCCGATCGATGAGCCGGGACGTCAGG
The DNA here is from genome assembly GCA_044867785.1 of Candidatus Rokuibacteriota bacterium. GTDB lineage: Bacteria > Methylomirabilota > Methylomirabilia > Rokubacteriales > DASRDR01 > DASRDR01. The sequence continues at coordinate 28,797 of JBIOVM010000089.1, forward strand.
ATCTCCTTCTCGGCCGGGCGCCCTTCCCGCTTGAAGAAGCCGCCGGGAATGCGACCTCCGGCATAGGCGCGCTCTCGATAGTCGACGCTGAGCGGGAAGAAGTCCTGTCCCTCGACCGGGGACCGCGAGGCGACGACGGTCGCGAGAACCACCGTGTCCCCATAGCGGACCAGCACGGAGCCGTCCGCCTGCTTGGCGACGCGGCCGGTCTCGAAAGTGAGCTTCCGGCCACCGATCTCTACCTGGGTGGAATGAGCTGCTGACATGTCGTTGCCGTCCTCTCGTGCCGGACGCGGCGAGCCCACGGTCGAGCCCCACCTTGCCGGCCACTGCCCGGGGAGGTCACGTTCCTCCCGGGTCCTGCCGAGACTGTCCCGGCGTCGCCGGGACCTACCGCCGAAGCCCGAGCTTCTCGAGGATCTGGCGGTAGCGCTCGATGTCCTTGCGCTTGAGGTACTCGAGGAGGCCGCGGCGCTGCCCGATCAGGCGCAGGAGACCGCGACGCGAGTGGTGGTCCTTGACGTGGGATTTGAAGTGGTCGGTGAGCCCGTTGATCCGCTCCGTCAGGAGGGCAATCTGCACCTCGGGAGACCCGGTGTCGCCGTCGTGACGCCGGTACCCGTCGATCAACGCCTTCTTGCGCTCGGTAGGCACGGTCATGCCCGAGACCTCCTCCGGGGGCCGAGCCCCCAATCGCCGCCCCTGGTGCAGGCCGTGACTGCACCCTTGGGACGGTTCATGCCACGCGAGGGCAAACCAAATTTCAACCTGCGCATCGTACCACGCGAGACTACGCCCTGCAACGTGACCACGGCGTCACCGCGTCACGCGGGAACCGTGCGTCGCCGGGCCGTGAGGAAGCGCTAGCCGTCCCCCAGCAGCCGGCGCGCGGTGGCCACGTCGGCGGCGATCTGGGCCCGCAGCGCGTCCAGCGAGTCGAAGCGCCGCTCGCTCCGGATGCGGTCGAGGAAGGCGAGCGTCAGCTCGCGCCCGTAGAGATCCGGCGAGACGCCGAGCAGGTGCGCCTCCACCAGACGTGTCGCTCCGTCGACCGTAGGGCGTACGCCGACGTTCACGACCGCCGGGGCGGACTTCCCGTCCCACTCCGCGCGAGCGGCATATACTCCGTCCGCCAGCGGAAGACCCGGCGGCGCGGCGAGGTTGGCGGTCGGGAACCCGAGCGTTCGTCCGCGGGCGGCCCCGCGGGCCACCGCGCCGCGGAGCGCATACGGGCGACCGAGGAAGCGGGCGGCCTGCCGCACGTCCCCCCGGCGAAGAGCCTCGCGGATCGACGTCGACGACACGGCGTGACCGTCCACCCGGAGCGGCGGCACGACGTGGACGCTCACCCCGGCCGCGCCGGCCGTTCGGGCCAGGAGCTCGGGTGTCCCTCGGGCCCCGCGACCGAAGGCGTGGTTGAAGCCGACGACGATCTCCCGCGCCCGGAGGAGCCCGAGCAGCACGTCCTTCACGTAGGCGTCCGCTTCGACCTCGGCGAACTGCGTGGTGAACGGGATGACGAGGCACACGTCCGGACCCAGCTCGGCGATGCGCTCGAGCCGCTCCTCGAGCGGAAGGAGCTCCGGCGGCGCCTCGGCGGGCCGAAGAACGGCCAGCGGATTCGGATCGAACGTCACGGCGACCGGCCGCACATCCAGCGCCCGCGCACGCTCCACCGCGGTGCGGATCACCGCCTGGTGGCCCAGGTGGATGCCGTCGAACGTCCCCTGGGCCACCACGCTCGGCGGCGCGTCAGCGGGATACTGGTCGAGGCCCCGGACGATCCGCATGGAGGAGACGCAAGGGGCGCAGCCCCTGCGGCGACAGGTCGCCGATCCCGACGAAGCGGGCGGCGACGTAGACGCGACACGGCCCCGTCGCCGCCGGAGCAGCGTGCAGATCGAGGTCCGAGGGAGGAACGGCTTGCCCGTGGGCGAGCCGACGGCCGCTCTCGGCGGACACCGACACGGCCGGCAAGTGCCCGACCGCGCGGTCCGCCGGCAGGACGTGCGCGGCGAGCTGGCCGGCGTCGCCCTCCTGGATCGCCGCCCACGGGACGGCGTCCTCGAGCCGAAGCGGGCCCACGCGAGTCCGCTCGAGGGATTCGACGTGACCGCCGCACCCGAGCGCCTCCCCGAGATCAGCGGCCAGGCTCCGGACGTAGGTCCCGGACCCGCACGCAACGCGGACGCGAAGGCGCGGGGCCGTCCACCCGAGGAGCTCGAACGCGTGGACGCGGACCCGGCGAGGCGTCCGTTCGACTTCGATCCCCGCCCGCGCCAGCTCGTGCAGCCGTCGTCCGCCAGCATGGAGGGCCGAGTACATGGGCGGGACCTGCTCGATGTCGCCCACGAACCGGTCGAGCGCGGCCCGAATCTCGGATTCGGTCAGGAATGGCACCTCCCGTTCGGCCGTCACGGCGCCGGTGGCATCCAGCGTGTCCGTCGCCACGCCGAGGCGGACCGTCGCCAGGTACTCCTTGTCCTGGCCCTGGAGATACCCGGTGAACCGCGTCGCCTCCCCCAAGAGGATCGGGAGCAAGCCCGTGGCCATGGGGTCCAGCGTGCCTCCGTGCCCGACCTTGGGGACGCGAAGGACCCGCCGGAGTTGCGCGACCACCTGGAAGGACGTGACGCCGGGGCCCTTGTCGGCGAGCAGGAGTCCGGCCGGGACCATCGGGACCGGCGGCGCTTCGTTCGCTCCGGCCAGTCGCTCACCGGCGCGCGGCGAGCGCCTCCCGGATCGCACCGAGCACGCACGCCTTCGCCTCGGTCAGCCCGCCCGGCAGAATGAGACCGGCGGCGTTCGGATGGCCGCCGCCACCCAGGGTGGCGGCGATGCGGGCCACGTTCACCTCGCCCTTGGCGCGCAGGCTCACCTTGACGGCGTCCGGGAGCTCGCGAAAGAGCACCGCGACCTTCGCGGCCCGCAGCGAGCGGGGGTAGTTCACGAACTCCTCGGCTTCCGGCAGGTCGGGCGACTCCGCCTTCGCGCGGTCGAGCACCAGCCAGGCGATCGAGCCGTCGGGATCCGTCTCGACCGTCTGCAGCGCCTGCCCCAGGAGACGGAGCCCGCCCAGGTCGCGCGTCTCGTAGACGGCCGTGGCGACGTGAGCCGGATCGACGCCCACCTCCAGAAGGTGCGCGGCGACCCGAAGGGTCCTCGCCGTCGTGTTGGAGTACCGGAAGGAGCCCGTGTCGGTGACGATCGCCGTGTAGAGGTTGACCGCAACGTCCGGGGTCAACGGGAGCCCGGCCGCCTGGAGGAGGTCGTAGACCATCTCCCCCGTGGCCGCCGCTCGCGTGTCCACCCAGTTGACGTCTCCGTAGCGCCGGTTGTCGCCGTGATGGTCGATGTTGACCACGCGGACGCCCGGACCGCGCGTGCCCTCGAGCAGACCGCCGAGCCGCGCGGGATCGGGGCAGTCCAGCGTGACGACCAGGTCGAACCCGTTGCGGCCGGTCGTCCACTGCTGGAGGTCCGCCGCCCCCGGCAAGAAGTGGAAGGGATCCGGCACGGCATGCGCGCACGCGAACGTGGCCGCCCGGCCGGCGGCCCGCAGCGCGAGGCCCAAGCCGAGCTGTGAGCCGAGCACGTCGCCGTCCGGATAGACGTGCGCGAACAGAAGCGCGCTCCGACCCCGGCCGATGGCGTCCACCACCTCGCGCGGCACGTCGCCCGCGGTCACCGGAGCGTCAGGGCGCGGGATCATCGGGCGTCTCGCCCACCAGGCGCGCCCGGCTCGGCGGGAGGTCCGGCGCCGGCCGGCGGGCTCACTCGCGGATCGTCCTCGCGCGGACGGTCCTCCCGTTCCCGGAGCCCCTCCAGCACCGTCTGGATGTGCGCGGCGTGGGCCATCGAGCGATCCGGGTGAAACGTGAGGTGCGGGACGGCGCGCATGCGGAGCCGCGGGACCAGCCAGTTTCGGATGAAGCCGCGGGCGCTCTCGAGCGCCGCCAGGGAGGCGCGCAGCTCCGCCTCGGAGCCGAGGACGCTCACGTACACCTTCGCCGTCCGGAGGTCCTTGGCGACGTCCACCTCGGTGACGGTCACGAATCCCAGGCGTGGATCCTTGAGCTCGCGCTGGAGCAGCAGCGAGATCTCCTCCCGGACCAGCTGGTTCACCCGCTGGAGCCTCATGAGGTCAGACTTCGCCTTTCGGACGGTTGCCGCGGCGGCAAGCGGAGCTCGGTGACGGCGGGGATGGTCACGGGCCGAAACGTCCCCAAGACAGGGCCGGCCTCATCTACAGCACCTCGACCCGCACGTCGATGATGGCGCCATCGGACAGGGATTCGATGTAGTTGACGGCTTTCGAGACGACCTCGTTGGCCAGCCGGGCATCGTTCGCCACGCACGCCACCGCGAGCGTCGCCCGCTGCCAGAGGTCCCCGTGGTCGACCTCGGCGATCGACACGTTGAAGCGGTGCTTGACCTTCTCCTTCAGTCCCCGCAGCACGTGGCGCTTGCCTTTGAGCGAATCGACTTCGCCGAAGTGGAGCTCCACGAGACCGAGCGCGACCTGTACCACCGCGTTCTCCGGGACCGCTTCGCCTACAGCGTCCGCGCGACCTCCTCCGTGGTGTAGAGCTCGAGCACGTCGCCGACCTGGACCTCGAGATTGCCCACGCCGATGCCGCACTCCTGCCCCTGGATGACCTCGCGCGCGTCGTCCTTGAAGCGCTTGAGCGAGGTGACCTGTCCCTCGCCCGCGACGCGACCGTTCCGGACCACCCGGAGCTTCGCGCTGCGCGTGGCCTTGCCCTCGGACAGGAAGCAGCCGGCGATCGTTCCCACGTCCTTGATCGGGAACAGCACGCGGATCTGCGCTTTGCCCAGGGGCACCTCCCGGATGATCGGGGGAAGCATCCCGGCGAGCGCCGCCTTCACGTCGTTGATCGCTTCGTAAATCACGTTGTACGTCTTGATGTCCACCCGCTCGGCCTGCGCCTGCTGGACCGCCTTCGGCTCCGGCTTCACGTTGAAGCCGATGATGATGGCGTTCGAAGCCGACGCCAGCATGACGTCGGTCTCCGTGATCGTCCCCACCGCGCCGTGGATCACCCGGACCTTGATCTCGTCGGTGGACAGACGCTCCAGGGCCTCCTGCAGGGCCTCGAGCGAGCCGTGCACGTCGCCCTTGAGGATCACCCGCAGCTCCTTGACCTCGCCGGCCTCGATCTGCTTGTGGAGGTCGGCCAGCGTCACCCGCGCGCTGACCGTGACCTTCTTCTCCAGCTCCTGGCGCCTCAGGGCCATCTGGCGGGCCTTGCGCTCCTCGTCCACCGCGCGCAGGATGTCCCCCGCCGACGGCACGCCGGACAACCCCAGCATCTCGACGGGATCGACGGGACCGGCGGTCTTCACGCGCTGCCGCCGGTCGTTGAACATCGCCCGCACCCGACCGTAGTGCTGGCCGACCACGACGACGTCCCCTTCGTGGAGCGTGCCCTGCTGGATGAGGACCGTGGCCACCGGCCCGCGGCCACGGTCGAGCTTGGCCTCGACGACGACGCCGCGCGCCGCCCGGTTGGGATTGGCCTTCAGCTCCATGACCTCGGCCTGGAGCGCCGTCATCTCGAGGAGCTGCTCGACCCCGGTGCCTTTCTTGGCCGAGGTGTTGACGAAGATCGTCTGGCCGCCCCAATCCTCGGGGATCAGGCCGTGGTTCACCAGCTCCTGCCTCACGCGGTCGGGCGTGGCGTCCGCCTTGTCGACCTTGTTCACGGCCACGATGATCGGCACGTTGGCCGCCTTCGCGTGATTGATCGCCTCCACCGTCTGCGGCATGACGCCGTCGTCCGCCGCCACCACCAGAATCACGATGTCGGTGGCTTGCGCGCCTCGAGCCCGCATCGCGGTGAACGCCTCGTGCCCGGGCGTGTCCAGGAACGTGACCTTGCCGTGGCTCGTCTCCACCTGGTAGGCCCCGATGTGCTGCGTGATGCCGCCGAACTCCTGCTCGGTGACCCTGGTCTTCCGGATCGCGTCGAGGAGCGAGGTCTTCCCATGGTCGACGTGCCCCATGACGGTGACGACCGGAGACCGCGGGAGGAGCTGGGCGAGGTCGACCTCTTCATCGAGAAGGTCCCGATCCTCGGCCGAGCGCATCTCGAGGTCGAAGCCGAATCGCGCGGCGACGGTCTTTGCCTTGTCGGCGTCGAGCGGCTGGTTGATCGTCGCCATCACGCCCATGCCGACCAGCTCGCGGATGACCTCGCCCACCTTCTTCCGCATGCGCTCCGCGAGCTCCGCGACCGTGACGGACTCCCCGAGCTTCAGCACCTCGCGCGGGCCGCCGTCCACCGCCGCCGCCGGGGCGGGTGCGGCCGAAGCGGGCGCGGAGGGCTCGGCGGGCGCGGTGACCTTCTCGACCGCCGCGGCCGGCGCGACGACGCGCTCGGCCTCCGGCGGCGGCGCCGGGGCCGCCGGTGCGGCCGCCGGCTCCTCGCGGCGAGGGCGCATCGGCACGACCTTGCCGTCGCCCGCTGGCGCCGGGATCGGCTCGACCACCTTGGCGGCGGGCTTCTCGACGGATCGAGCCGCCTCGGGCGGAGAGTCCTCGCGGGCGGCGGGCGCCACGGGCTTGAGGGGTTTCGCGGGCGCCCCCGGAGCCGCGGCCGGCCGCTCCTGAACCGCCGGAGGCTTCGCCACCGCCGCGGGACGCTCGACGGGCGTGGGCCGGATGGGTGGAGCGCTCGGAGGCGACTGGACTGCGGCCGGAGCCACGGGCGTCGCCGGGGCTCCGGGCGCCGCTGGCGCCGTGAGCTCGACGGGGGCGGGGGCCTTGTCGGATCGGAGCGGGGTCGGCGGCTTCGTCTTGACCGCGACCGGAACCGCCTTGGCGGGTGGCTTCGACTTGCCGGACGTCTTGCCCTTCGCGCCAGCGGTCTTGGTCGCGTCCGCCGCCTTCTTCGCTCGCGTCCGCGCCGCCTTGGCTGCCGCCGCCTTGGCCGCCTCGATCTTGGCCCGCTGCGCCGCGACGCGCTCGGTCTCGAGTCGCTCGGACTCCTTCCGCGAGTACTCCGCCGCCTGCTCCCCGAGCGCGTCCCGCAGCTGGTCGAGCAGGCTGTCCTCGATGGCGCTCGCCGATGTCTGTTCCTTGAAACCCATCCCGTGGAGCTGGTCGATGATGAGCTTCGGCGCGACGCCGAGCTCCTTCGCCAGCTCGTGAACCCGGGTCTTACCGGCCATGTCACCTTCCCCCTTCGAACGTCTTCAAGGAACCTCTATCCTTCGCGCACGAGCTCACGCAGCCGCGCCACCGCTTCCGGAGTCGCCACGGCCGGGACCCGAAACGCCTGGGGCCATCGGCCCCGGCGCACGCACTCCGAGAGACACGCTTCGCGCCGGCACAAGTACGCGCCTCGGCCCCCCGCGCGCCGGCGGAGGTCGGCTTCGACGACGCCGGCCGACGTCCGCACGACCCGCAGCAGCTCCGCCTGCGGCCGGGAACGTCGGCAGCCCAGGCACGTGCGCATCGGCGACCGGCCCCTCACCGGTCTACCCCGCCGACCGCCCCCGGCTCGGCCGAGGGCGCCTCGTCGGCCGAGGTCTCGGACCTCGAAGCTGCTGCGGCCGCTGCGGC
>JBIOVM010000090.1:0-18498 GCA_044867785.1 Candidatus Rokuibacteriota bacterium
CTCGGCTGCGATCGGGCCGATCAGTAGCAGCGCGGCCAGGACGAGCCGCACTCGCCTTTCCCCGTCACATCGCCACGAACTGCTGATAGGCGCCTTCCGAGATGCGGGACCAGCCCGTGTGCTGCGCCTGGAACCTCGTGTAGGAGGCGTACACCTTGGTAGCCAGCGGGCTCTTCCCTGACTCCTCTTTGACCACCTGGGCGGCGAGCCTCTTGAGGTCGCGCAGCACCGGTGCCGGCAAGGGAAGCACCTCGACCTTGCCCTTGAACTCCGTCTTGAGCCTCTCGAGCGCCACCGCGTTCCGGGCCTCGTAGTCCGAGCGCCCGTTCGTCTGAGACGCCGCGGCCGCATGATCGAGAGTCCGCCGGAGGTCGACCGGGAGCGCCTCGTAGGCCTTCTTGTTGAAGCCGAACTCGAGCGTCGTCCCCGGCTCGTGCCACCCCGGATAGTAGTAGTACCGCGCGGTGGTGTGGAGGCCAAGCTTCATGTCATCGTGTGGTCCGATCCACTCGGACGCGTCGATCACGCCCCGCTCGAGAGAGGCATAGATCTCGCTCGCGGGTGTCAGGACCACGGTACCGCCCGCCTTGGCGACCACCTGGCCGCCGAGGCCGGGCATGCGCATCTTGAGCCCCTTGTAGTCGGCAAGGGTGTTGATCCTCCTCCTGAACCAGCCGGCCATCTGTGGGCCCGTCGAGAGACTCGGGCGCGGGACGAGGTTGAATGCGGAATAGATCTCCTCCCAGAGCTGGAGCCCGCCGCCTTGGCGATACCAGGCCGCCATGGCCTCGGGGTTCATCCCGAACGGGACGCTCGCGAACCATTGCACCGCCGGGTCCTTGGCGGCCCAGTAGTACGACGCGCCCATGAACGCCTGGATGTCCGTGCCCTGGGAGGCGCCGTCGAAGCAGGCGAACTGCGGCATGATCTGGCCGCCCGGGAAGACGTCGATCCGGAACCGCCCGCCGCTCAGCTCTTCCACCAGCCGCGCGAACTGCTCGGCAGAGCCCTGCAGGACGTCGAGCGCCGGCGTCCAGGTGGTGGACATGCGCCACTGGACCTTCGGCTGGGCGATGACGTGCGGGGCTTCGACGACCGCCGCGGCCCCCGCGGCCGCCAGCATGCCCCCGGCCTTCACGATGAATCGGCGTCGCTCCATGGGCTCCTCGTTCGTCGGTCGGTGTCGGACGTCGGTCACAGCGCCACGAGCTGGTGGTAGGCGCCTTCCGAGATGCGGGACCAGCCGGCGAGCTGCGCCTGGAACTTCGTGTAGGAGCCGTGCACCTTCCTGGTCATGGGGGTCTTCTCCGACTCCTCCTTGACCACCTCGGCCGCCAGCTTCCTGAGATCGCGCAGCACCGGCCCCGGCAGCGGGAGGATCTCGACCTTGTCTTTGAACTCCGTCCTGAGCCGCTGGAGCGCGATCGCGTTTTTCGCCTGATGCTCCGTGGAGCCGTAGACGTGCACGGCCGCGGCGGCATGGTCGAGCGTCCGCCGCAGGTCGATCGGGAGGGCCTCGTACGCCTTCTTGTTGAAGCCGAACTCCAGCGTCGTGCCGGGCTCGTGCCAGCCGGGATAGTAGTAATACCGCGCCGTCTGGTGGAGGCCGATCTGCATGTCGTAGTGCGGGCCGATCCACTCGGCGGTGTCGATCACCCCGCGCTCGAGGGCGGCGTAGATCTCGTTGCCCGGAGTGAGAACCGTGGTGGCGCCCGCCCTCGCGTAGACCTTGCCGCCGAGATTCACGATTCGCATCTTGAGGCCTTTGAAGTCGCCGATCGCATTGATCTTCCGTCGGAACCAGCCCGCCATCTGCGGGGAGTCCGCGAAACCGGGGCGCGGCACGATGTTGAAGGCCCCATACGCCTCCTCCGCTAGCTTGAGTCCGTCGCCCTGATAGAACCAGGCGGCCATGCCCTGAGGGTCCATGCCGAACGGAATGGTTGCGAACCACTCGATCGCCGGCTCCTTGGCGCTCCAGTACTGCGGCGATCCCATGAATGCCTCGACCGTGCCCTCGGCGGTGGCGTCGAAGCAGTCGAGCGGCGGCATGATCTGGCCGCCCGGGAAGACCTCGATCCGGAATCGCCCGGCGGTGGTCTCCTCGACTATTTTCGCCAGTCGCACGGCCCCGCCCTGGAGGATGTCGAGCGCCGCGGTCCAGGCGGTCGACATCCTCCACTGGACCTTCGGCTGGGCGATGACGTGGGGGGCGTCGACGGCCGCCGCGGATCCCGCAGCGACCAGTGCGCCGCCGGCCTTCACGATGAATCGGCGTCGTTCCATCAGCTCCTCGTTCCCATCGGTCGGTGTGCGGTCACAGCGCCACGAACCGGTGGTAGGCGCCTTCGGAGATGCGGGCCCAGCCGGCGAGCTGGGCCTGGAACTTCATGTAAGAGGCGTGCACCTTCCGAGCCATGGGAGTCTTCTCGGACTCCTCCTTGACGACCACGGCCGCGAGCTTCTTGAGCTCGCGCAGCACCGGAGCCGGGAACTGGAGAATCTCGACCTTACCCGTGAACTCCGTCCTGAGTCGCTCCAGGGCGATCGCGTTCTTCGTGTGGTAGTCCGCGGCGCCGTAAACCTGCGCGGCCGCGGCCGCATGGTCGAGCATCCGGCGCAGATCCATGGGCAGCGCCTCGTAGGCCTTCTTGTTGAAACCGAAGTCGTTCATTGTGCCGGGCTCGTGCCAGCCGGGGTAGTAGTAGTAGCGGGCGGTCTGGTGGAGACCCAGCTTCATGTCCTCGTGTGGCGCGACGAATTCCGCGGCGTCGATGACGCCCCGTTCGAGGGCGGCGTAGATCTCGCCGCCCGGCGTGAGAACGGTCGTGGCGCCTGCCCGGGCGTAGACCTTGCCGCCCAGGTTCGGAATCCGCATCTTGAGCCCCTTGAAGTCGCCGATCGCGTCCATCTTCCTTCTGAACCACCCGCCCACCTGGGGGGCGACCGGAAAAGCGGGGCGCGGGACGAGGTTGAAGGGGGCGTACGCTTCCTCCCAGAGCTTGAGCCCGTCGCCCTGGTAGTACCAGGCGGCCATGCCCTGGCAGTTCATGCCGAACGGGATGGTCCCGAACCACTCGAGCGCCGGCTCCCTGTCCGTCCAGTATTGCGGCGACGCGAAGAAGGCCTCGATCTTGCCCTTGGAAGCGGCGTCGAAGCAGTCGAATGGCGCCATGATCTCGCCGCCCGCCCGGACTTCGATTCGGAACCGCCCCCCACTCATCTCGTCGATGGCCTTGGCGAACCCTTGGGCCACTGCAAGGTGCATGTCGAGCGACGGAGCGAATGCGGTCGACATTCGCCACTGGACCCTGGGCTGAGCGATGACCTGTGGGGCGCCGACAATCGTCGTAGTGCCTGCAGCGGCTAGCGCACCCCCGGCCTTGACGATGAATCGACGTCGTTCCATCAGGCTCCTCGCTCCTCTCGGTCGGTGCGGGGTCTTGCTCACAGCGCCACGAGCTGGTGGTAGGCGCCTTCCGAGATGCGGGACCAGCCGGCGAGCTGCGCCTGGAACTTCGTGAAGGACGCGTGCACCTTCTTGGCCATGAGGGTCTTCTCGGATTCCTCATTGACCACCTCGGCCGCCAGCTTCCTGAGATCACGCAGCACCGGTGCCGGCAGCGAGAGGATCTCGACCTTGTTCTTGAACTCTGCCCTGAGCTTCTCCAGGGCGATGGCGTTCTTGGTCTCGTATTCCATGAGCCCATACACTTGGGTCGCCGTGGCGGCGTAATCGAGGGTCCGCCGGAGATCGAGCGGGAGCGTATCGTACGCCTTCTTGTTGAACACGAACTCGCTCGTTCCCCCTGGCTCGTGCCAGCCGGGGTAGTAGTAGTGCCGCGCCGTGGTGTGGAGCCCGAGTTTCATGTCGTCGTGTGGCCCGATCCATTCGGCGGCGTCGATGACGCCCCGTTCGAGGGCGGCGTAGATTTCACCGCCGGGCATCAGCACGGCGGTCCCTCCGGCCTTGGCAACGACCCGGCCGCCTAGGCCCGGGATGCGCATCCTCAGTCCCTTGTAGTCCGTGACGGTGTTGATCTTCTTCCGGAACCAGCCGGTCATCTGCACGCCGACTCCCGGGCCCGGGCGCGGCACGAGGTTGAACGGCGCATACCTCTCCTCCCACAACTGGAGGCCACCACCCTGGAGATACCAAGCCGCCATGCCGGCGGCGTTCATCCCGAACGGGACTGTCGCGAACCACTGGGTGGCCGGCTCCTTCTGTACCCAGTAGTACGGGACGCCCATGAACGCCTCGACGCTGGCCTTGGAGGCCTCTTCGAAGCAGGCAAAGGGCGGCATGATCTGGTCCCGCCGAGAACACCTCGATCTTGAACCGCCCGCCGCTGATCTCGTCAACCAACCGGGCGAGCTGCTGAGCAGAGCCTTGAAACACGTCGGTCGTCGCAAAGGTCGTAGGCATTCGCCACTGGACCTTCGGCTGAGCGATGACGTGCGGGACATCGACGGCGGCTGTGGCGCCAGCGGCGACGAGCGCTCCGCCTGCCTTGACGATGAATCGGCGGCGCTGCATGTGCTCACCTCAGAACTGAGCGGAGGGACACTGCCTCGAACCACGTTCACAGCGCGGGTCAGCGGGGTTCGGAGGCGAACGCGGGTCGTCGTTCCGCCCCCAGAATCTGACGCTGTTGGCAATGGGTGACGAAAGAAGCCCTGGAGACGAAGGCGGCGCCATTCTATCCGAGATGGCGCCCGATGAACCGCGTTCCCGGCGGCCCCCCCTTGCGGTGTCCGGCCGGCCGATGGCCGCTGGCTGGGGGTCAGTGCATCTCCACGCCGCCGGCGACGTTGAGGGCGACGCCGGTCACGTTCTCCGCGCGGCAGAGGTAGACAACCGCCTCGCCGATGTCTTGGGGCGTCTGCTCGCGCCCGAGCGGGGTGGTCTGGCGGACGAAGGTGTCGAACGCCTGGTCAACCGGAACGCCGAGGGAGGGGGCGCGGGCGGGCGCGACCCCATCGGTCCACATCGTCGTCCGGAGGAGGCCGGGGCACACGGCGTTGACTCGGATGTTGGCGGGACCGAGCTCGTGGGCCAGCGCCTGGGTCAACCCGACCACGGCGAACTTCGAGGCGGCATACCCGGCCGTGAAGGCGCGGCCGGTCTTCCCGGAGATCGACGAGATGTTCACGATCGCGCCCGCGCCCCGCGCCCGGAGCTCGGGCAGCGCGGCCTGGGTGACCAGCACCACGCCCTTCACGTTCACCGCCATCATCCGGTCGAACTGGGCCTCGGTGAGCTGGTCGAACGGGCCGCCGACCAGGATGCCCGCGTTGTTGACCAGGATGTCGAGCCCGCCGAGCCCGGCCACGGTCTCCTCGACCATCCGGCGGGCATCGGCGGACTGGGTGACGTCGCCGACGATGCCGACGGCCCGGACACCTCGGCCCTCGAGGCTCCGCACCGTTTCCTCGAGGTCGGCCGGGCGGGCCAGCTGGTAGCCGATGGCGCGCTCGGTCGGCGCTCCGAGGTCGGCGGCCGCGACGTGGACACCCTCGCCGGCGAGGGCCAGCGCGATCCCGCGGCCGATGCCACGGGCGGCGCCGGTGACGAGGGCAACCTTGCCGGCGAGCTTCACGACGCCCTGACTACCATCGGTCGCGGCGGCGGGTCAAGGTCATCGCCGAGGGGTCGCGTGGGCCGCGCGTCAGTCGCCCAGGACCCGGCGCCGGAGCAGGCGCAGATCGAGCGGCACCAGCAGGAGCACCAGCAGGAGCGACAGGACGGCCAGGCTCGCGAGGTGACCGCCGACGGGCCCACCCAGCAAGAGCCCCCGGTAACTCTGCGCCAGGTGATACAAGGGGTTCGCCGCCGACAGGGTCGCGAGCCCGGGGTGCGTGATCGGAAAGTACGTGCCCGACAGCATCCCCATCGGGATGACGACGAGGAACACGGGCAGGTTCATGTGGTCGATCGTCGGTACGAGCGCGGTGAAGCAGAGGCCGAACGCCGCGAACCCGCAGCCCGCCAGGAAGGCGATCGGGAGCGCCAGGGGGAGCCCGGCGAGGTTGAGCTCGACCAGGCCTGCCAGGGCGAAGAACGTCAGCACGCACCCGACGATCGCCACGTAGATCGTCGCCAGGAGCGCCGCCCACAGCACCTCGCCCCAGACGACGTGGCGCAGCTCGACCTGGGTCGTCAGCTGGCCCTCCCAGGTCCGCTGGTAGCGCATCCGGATGAACGCCGCGAAGAGCGCCTGGAAGACGGCCGTCATGAACGCGGCGTAGGCGAGGAGGCCCGGCGCCACGTACGTCAGGTAGTCCACCGGCCGGCCCTGCCAGTCGAGGTTCGCGACGTAACCGCCCAGGCCGAGGCCGAAGGCGAGGAGCATCGTCACGGGCTCGAAGACCGGAGGCAGGAACGCCGTGTGCCAGTTGTGGAGATAGACGCGCAGATGCCGAAGCACGACGGCGCGGCTCTGCCACTCGAGCGCGGCCGTCAGCCAGCGTGCGTCCGGGGCGCTACGAGGAGGCGCCGGGTCCGTCGCCACGCCGATCATGGATCGAGGGCCAGCTTCAGGAACAGGTCGTCGAGCGTCGGGCTCCGCACCTCGTAGCGGAGGTGAGGGAAGGCGCGGGCGAAGTCCGCCAGCGCTTCGGCGCTGAGCGGGAGGTGCCAGTCGCCCAGCACGGTGGCCGGCTCGCCGAGCCCCCGGCTGGCGAGCCACGGGAGGAGCGCCGTGGTGACCCCGGTCTCGGCGACCACGACCACGACGTGCTCGCCGACCGAGTCGCCGAGGACGGCCTTCGGCGTCCCGTGGGCGACGACGCGGCCGCGGGCCAGGACCGTGAGCACGTCGCTCAGCCGCTCCGCCTCGTCCATGTAGTGCGTGGTGAGGACGATCGCAAGGCCTTCGGCGCGGAGCCCGTCGACCAGCTGCCAGACGGCCACCCGGGCCTGGGGGTCGAGACCGGTGGTCGGCTCGTCGAGGAAGAGGAGCCGCGGGCGGTGGACGATCGCGCGCGCGAGCATCAGGCGCCGGCGGTAGCCGCCCGACAGCGTCTCCGGCTTCTGACGGGCGTACGGGCCGAGCTCGAATCGGGCGAGGAGCTCCGTGACCCGCTGGAGGAGAGCGTCCGGGCGGGGCCGGAAGTACTCGGCGGCGATCAGGAGATTCTGCTCGACGGTGAAGTCGCCGTCGAAGGTGTCCTCCTGCGTGCAGACGCCGATGAAGCGCTTGGGGGACGCGAGGTCCCGGTGGACGTCCAGGCCGTCGAAGTGGATCTCACCAGCATCGGGAGTCAAGAAGCCGTACAGCATGCGGAGCGTCGTCGTCTTGCCGGCGCCGTTCGGGCCGAGGAGCCCGTGGATCTCTCCCGGGCGGCAGACGAGATCCACCCCGTCGACGACCCGCCGGCCACCGAGGTGCTTGACGAGCGCGCGGGCTTCGAGCAGCGGGGCCACGCCGATCATTGTACCGGGCGAGACGTGCTGCGAGCTCCGAAGGGCGGTGGTTGCGGCCGGGAGGGGAGCCGCCGCGCCCGGCGGCCCGCTCTCAGGCGCGGAGCCCGAGGATCCGCTCGGCGTTCCGGAGGTAGACCTTCTCCAGCACCGCGTCGGGATAGCCCTCGGATTCCCAGTCGCGGAAGAGCCGCTCGTAGCTCAGCACCGGGTAGTCCGAGCCGAACATGACCCGATCCTGGAGCCGGCCGCGGATCTCGCGCTTGAGCGCGTCGGAGAAGTACTTCGGGGACCAGCCCGACATCTCCATCGAGACGTTCGCCTTGTGGAGGCACACCGCGATCATCTCGTCCTGCCACGGCCACGAGGGGTGACAGGCGATGATGGTCAGATTCGGGAAGTCCGCCGCGACGTCGTCCAGATGCGGGATCGGGCGGCAGTACTTCAGCTTGAGGCCCATGCCGCCCGGCGTGCCCGCGCCGAAGCCCGTCGTGCCCGAGTGGAACTGGACGGCCTTCCCGAGCGACTGGCAGAGGTCGTAGAGGGGATAGAAGCGGTGGTCGTCGGGGAAGAACGCCTGCGCGGTCGCCTGGAACTTGATCCCCATGAGCCCGAGTGCCGTCAGGCAGCGCTCCGCTTCGCGGAGCGCCTCGCGCCCGCGCCACGGGTCGATCATCGCCCAGCCGCCGGGGAACGTCTCCGGGAAGCGGCGGACCAGGTCCGCGACGTAATCGTTCGTGAGCGGCGGCCCGCCCGAGCCCGCCGCGGCGTCCCAGCCGATGGGGCAGGCGCGGACGTTCGCTCGACGGAGCTCCTCGACCATCTCGAGCTCCGAGCGCACCGCGGGCCGGAACTTGTAGTAGCGCTCCATCGGCTCGAGGTACGGTCCCCACGCCTCGTACTGCGGGCGCGTGGACAGATGGCAATGGACGTCGATCGCCTTCGTCACGGGGTCAGGCCTCGGCTTCCATACAGTTCCGCCCGACGCGACGCGAGTCGTCTGGACGCCAAGGCCTGACCCCGTCAGGCGGACTCGTCCTCGGCGATGTCCTGGTGCGCCTGGCACGCGGTGCACACCCAGCGTCGCCAGACGTGGCGCTCGCGGTCGCGCCGGAGATACCAGGGCACGAGGCTCTCGCGGCCGCACGCGGGGCAGGGGCGGCGCGCCG
Organism: Candidatus Rokuibacteriota bacterium; assembly: GCA_044867785.1. Taxonomy (GTDB): domain Bacteria; phylum Methylomirabilota; class Methylomirabilia; order Rokubacteriales; family DASRDR01; genus DASRDR01. The sequence continues at coordinate 8,593 of JBIOVM010000090.1, forward strand.
TCTCCGGCGGCGAGGCGGTCGGGAAGTAGGTGCGGCGCTCGACCGGAACGTCCGTCATCGCGCCTCATGATCCGGAGGGTTTCGCGGTTCGTCAAGGCCGATTTGGTATACTCGCGCCCGGAGGATCCGCGTGCGGCAGCTCCGGATCGGCCTGGCGCAGGTGAACGTCACCGTCGGTGACGTCGAGGGCAACACGCGCCGCGTGCTGGACGAGATCGACCGGGCGCGAGCGTTGTCCGTCGACCTGGTCGCCTTCCCCGAGCTCTGCCTGACCGGCTATCCCCCCGAGGACCTCCTGTTCCGCGCGAGGTTCATCGAGGCGAACCTGCGCGCGCTGGAGCAGGTGGCGCGCGCAGCGACCGACCTCATCGTCGTGGTGGGGTGCGTGGACCGCCAATCCGACATCATGAACGCGGCGGCCGTCTGCCAGGGCGGCCGCGTCGCCGGCATGTACCACAAGCACTACCTGCCGAACTACGGGGTCTTCGACGAGGACCGGTACTTCAAGGCGGGGACCGACACGCCGATCTTCGAACTTGGCGAGGGCGGGCCCATCTTTGCGGTGAACATCTGCGAGGACATCTGGTACCCGACCGGGCCGACGACGGCGCAGACGCTGGCCGGCGCCGAGCTGGTCGTGTCGATCAACTCCTCTCCGTATCACGTCGGGAAGGTGCGGTTCCGGGAGAAGATGCTCGCCACGCGGGCCGCCGACCACGTCGCCCACCTGGCGTTCGTGAACCTGGTCGGAGGCCAGGACGAGCTGGTCTTCGACGGCCAGTCCATGGTGTTCGATCCGGAGGGCAATCGGCTGGCCCTGGGACGCGCCTTCGAGGAAGATCTCGTCGTCGTGGACCTCGACGTCGACGCTGCGTTCCGGGCGAGACTCCGGGATTCGCGGCGGCGCAAGGAGCAGCCGGCGGTCGCCGACCGGGTGCGGCGGGTGCGCCTGCCGCCGATGGCGGAGCGGCCCCGGCCGCCGATCCCGGAGCACTCGGCGGCGTTTCTCGACCGCGACGCGGAGGTGTACTCGGCGCTCGTGACGGGAACGCGGGACTACGTCCGGAAGAATGGCTTCCGCCGCGTGGTCGTCGGGCTTTCGGGAGGGATCGATTCGGCGCTGACGGCGGCGATCGCCGTGGACGCCCTGGGGCGGGAAGGGGTTGTCGGCGTCTCGATGCCGTCCCCGTTCTCGTCGGCCGGCACGCGGGCCGACGCGCGGCGCGTCGCTCGCCAGCTGGGCATCGAGTTCCTGACGCTTCCCATCACTCGGGCCTACCGCGCGTTCCTCCGAACGTTGGCGGGGCCCTTCAAGGGCTTGAAGGAGGACGTGGCGGAGGAAAACATCCAGGCCCGGGTGCGGGGAACCCTCTTGATGGGGCTCTCGAACAAGTTCGGCTGGCTCGTGCTGACGACCGGCAACAAGAGTGAGACCGGCGTCGGCTACTGCACCCTCTACGGCGACATGGCCGGGGGGTTCGCCGTCATCAAGGACGTTCCGAAAACCATGGTCTATGCGCTCGCCCGCTGGCGCAACGCTCGCGACGGGCGCTCGGTCATCCCCGACTCGGTCATCCGGCGCGCCCCGTCGGCGGAACTCCGGCCCAATCAGACGGACCAGGACACGCTGCCGCCCTACGAGGTGCTCGATCCCATCCTGGAGGCCTACGTGGAGGAGGATCGCTCGCTGGCCGACATCGTCGCCCTCGGCTTCGACGAGACGACCGTGCGGCAGGTCGTGAGCATGGTCGACCGGAACGAGTACAAGCGGCGCCAGGCCCCCCCGGGAGTGAAGATCACCCCCCGAGCGTTCGGACGGGACTGGCGCCTCCCCATCTCGAACCGCTTCCGGCACCCGTAGGGCCCCCGCTCCGCCGCCAGCCGCTCCAATAAACTGGCAGTCCCCCGTGTAACTTTGGCGTCGCCCGCCTGGGCCGGCGCCTCGTGAGGATCGGCCCGCGATTGGCCTGAATCAGGCCCGGCCCCAATACATCGGCAGGTTACGTCGACATCCCTCAGATCTCGCCGAATGGGCCCGACCCCCCGAACCCGGTGGCATCGGACTTGTATCCGATCAAGACGCAGTCCTGGATCGGCCACATCACAACCGAATAGGCAAGCCGCTTCCGACAAGGCAAACCCGCCGTGAGGCGGGGACGCAAAGCCACGGGTCAGCTCCCCGACGGGTCTGAAAGCCGGGCTGCCGAAGAAGCTGGGGGGAGTCGGTATGGCTCCTCCGGAAGGCGGCTTCCGGAAGGAGCATGCCGTGCGCTTGTCGGATCGTTTCCGCTGCCTCGCGCTTTGCGTCCTCACGCTGTTGGTCACGGGCTGTGCCGGCGTGGCCTATCGCGAGCGGTCGACCCTCGTGCACACGCGCTACGCCACGGTGGAGAACTTCGGCGAGGAAGAGATCACGGCCGAGCAGATCGACGGCCTCCTCGAGGAGGTCGCGGAGATCCTCCAGGTCGGGCTGCGTCCGGGGGTGCCCAAGGTCCGGATCCAGGTGACGACCCCGGTGCAGATCGGCAGCCTCTACCGGCAGGTGGTCAAGGTCGCGCCGCACGGGTCGATCGCGCGGGCGCTCTACGTTCCGGGAGCCAACCTCATCTTGATTCCGCATTACCAGCGCAGCGTGCTCGGACACGAGCTCGCGCATTACCTGACCGACCACTACCTGAAATCCACGCCGCGCTCGCAATGGGAGCGGGTCGCGTACATGGTCGAGGACGCCTTGCCCGCCGCGCCGCGGACGCTCGCTCGACGCGCGCCGGTCCCCGAGGTGTCGAACACGCAGGCGGCGGTCGTCCCCGTCGTGGTGCCGGCGAACTAGACGCCCGGCGCTGGCCGAACAGCCAAGGTCCGCTGCGTGACCGTCCTCGGCGTCATCCGACCGGTGAGCGCGCGCGTTCCGGGTTCCGACGCCCCGCTGGAGCCGACACCACCCGGCGACTGGCACTGGAAGGCGTGGCGGGTGCTGGCGCGGTTCGGCACCCGAGCCGTCCCGGCGCTGATCGAGGCTCTCTCCATCGGCGACGATCCGGCCATTCGCCAGTTCGCGGCGGACTCGCTGGGGCGTCTCGGCGGCGAAGCGCTCAGCGCGGAGGAGGCCCTCCGGCGCGTCGCGCAGCACGACGAGAGCCCGATGGTCCGGATGGCGGCGATCGCGGCCCTCGAGGCGATTCGGGAAGGGGTCGAGAAGTCTCGGTCCGAGTAGACGGCGACCGCCGCTACGCGGCCGCGGCGGGGCGCGCCGCCGGCACGCCGGACAGCTCGCGGCTCACCACCCACGGCTGCGCCATGAGCGCGTAGACCAGCATCACCACCTCCGCGTCGCCGAAGTTGTGCTCGAACAACCCGGCGACGAGAAATCCGGCGACGCCGGCGAGGCTCGCGCAGACCAGCGCCCGGCTGGTCGCCGAGTGCTTCCCGACGCGACGCAGGATCCGCCACCCTTCCCGGAAGAAGACGACCCACAGCCAGATCCACGCGGCGAGGGCCGGCAGGCCTCGCTCGGCGGCGATCTGGATCGGGGAGTTGTGCAGGTGGCCGGTGCTCGGCCGGATCGCTTCCGGCCGCCGGTAGTGCTGGTACCACGCGCGCACCTCGCCGGGGCCGACCCCGAGAACCGGATGGTCGCCGATCATCGCGAGCCCGGAGCGCCACATGGCGACGCGGTCCCGCAGGGTCTGGTCCTCGAGATTCACGATCGACTGCACCCGCTCGGCGACCTCGCCCGGCACCGCGACCGCCGCCGCCCCCAGCGCCGCGGCGAGGACGGCGACGATCGGCACGATCCGTCGCGCCGTCAGCACGAGTCCCAGGACCCCGGCGGCGAGGCCGAGCCATGCGTTGCGGGAGTAGGTGAGGGCCAGCGCCCCCAGGACGACGACGGCGCCGGGGAGCATCCACCACGCGCGGCGCCACGGCACGTTGGCGAGGTAGGCGAGGAAGACCAGGAGCCCGAGGAAGAGCACGCCGCCGAACGTCATGTAGATGCTGAAGGGACCGCGGACGCGCTGGGCGTGCGTGCAGATCTCGAGCAGCCAGGCCGTCGGAACGGCGGCCGGACGGGTGCCGCAGAGGTAGCCCTGGCCCAGCCCGTACGCGGCCATGATGCTCAGGGCGATCAGAAACGCCTGCCAGAGCCGCACGGCGTGGCGCGTGTCCCGGGTAGCCAGCAAGACCACGACGAACGTCGCGGCGCGCAGAAGATCCCGGGCGATCCAGAAGCTCCAGCCGGGGTTGCCGGAGAACGTGGCCGACAGAAGGGTGAGCCCGGTGAAGACGAGGAACGGGCGCGCCAAGGGATGTCGCCGAAGCGAGCCGACGTCGTCCCAGCGCTCGACCCCGGGGACCTCCTCGTCCCGGATCGACGCGGCTCGGGACGAAGCGCCTCCGACCGACGACGCGAGGGTCAAGACGCACAGGAGGGCCAGCAGGATCTGGGAGAGGCTGATCGAGAACGCCAGCGCCACGAAGAACGCCATGAGCGCCCAGTTGCGGGCGAGGCCGAGCCATTCGCGGGATGGGTCGAAGGGCAGAGAGGAAGGCACGGCGAAGCCCATCCGGCCCGAGTCGGCCGCTCAGCCTTCCTGCGCGCCGGGGCGCCCCGAGCCGGCGCCGGCGAACTGCAGGGCGTGCAGGCGACGATACACTCCGTCGCGATTCAGGAGCTCGTCGTGGGTGCCCTCCTCGACGATGCGGCCTTCGTGGAAGACGGCGATCCGGTGCGCCAGCCGGACGGTCGACAGCCGGTGCGCGATCAGCACGACCGTCCGGCCCTTCGTGAGATCCGAGAGCGCTTGCTGGACGATGAACTCGCTCTCGGCATCGAGGTCGGACGTGGCCTCGTCCAGTATGAGGATGGCCGGGTCCTTCAGGAAGGCCCGGGCCAGCGCGATGCGCTGGCGCTGGCCGCCGGAGAGCTTCACGCCTCGCTCGCCGGTGACCGTCCGGTATCCCTCCGCCAGGGCGACGATGAAGTCGTGGGCATAGGCGGCGCGCGCGGCGCGCTCGATCTCGTCCCGGGTCGCGTCCGCCTTCCCGTAGGCGATGTTCGCCTCGACCGTGTCGTGGAAGAGGAACGTGTCCTGGGTGACGATCGCGATCTGGCCGCGCAGCGACGCCTGCGTGTAGCGGCGAACGTCGACACCGTCGACGAGGATGCGCCCCTGCGTGACGTCGTGGAAGCGGGGGATGAGGTCGGTCAGGGTGGACTTGCCGCCGCCGCTCATGCCCACCAGCGCCACCACCTCGCCGCGCCGGACGGTCAGCGAGATGTCCTTCAGCGCCATCTCGCCGTCCTCGTAGCGGAACCACACGTGGTCGAACTCGATCGCGCCGCGGAACTCGGAGAGGGCGACGGCGCCCGGGGCATCGGCCACCGCGGGCTCGAGCGCGAGAATCTCGAAGATCCGCTCGGCCGACGGCGTGGTCTGCTGGGCGAGGTTGGCGATCCGCGACAGCTTGCGAACCGGGCCGTAGAGCATCAGGGTCGCGGTGACGAACGAGAAGAGGGTGCCGGGCGTCATGGCGCCGTGGATCACCCGGAAGCCGCCGTACCACAGGATGGCCATCAGCCCGAGGGCCGCGAGGATCTCCATGAGCGGCTCGGACAGCTCGTCGACGCGGCGATCCTTGAGCGTGAGCTCCAGCAGGCGGCGGTTGACCTGCTCGAAGCGCGCCCGCTCGTGCGCCTCGCGGCCGAACGCCTTGACGATCTTGGTCCCGGCGATGGACTCCTGGAGCACGGTGTTCAGCGTGGCGATCTGCTCCTGGGCCCGGCGGTTGATGCTGTAGAGCTGCCGCCCCATGGCGCGGATGGTCAGGCCGACCAGCGGGAAGGCGACCAAGGCGAGGAGCGTGAGGCGGGGCTCCTGCGCGACCATGACCGCCAGCAGCGCCACGACCGTGCAGACCTGGCGGAACGCCATGACGAGGACCTCGGACGACAGGCGCGCGAGCCGTCCAGCGTCGATGACGACCCGTGACATCAAGTCGGCCGAGTGGCGGCGCTGGAAGAACGCGAGCGGCATCGCCTGGATGTGCGCGTAGAGGTCCCGGCGGAGCGCGGCGATCACCCGCTCACCGACGGAGGCCATCAGGTACGACTGGCCGTACCGCCCCAGCCCCTTGATCACGTAGACGCCGAGGATGAGCAAGGGGAGGAGCTTCAGCATCGTGAGGTCCCGCCGGATGAAGATCTCGTCCATGGCGGGCTTGACCAGCCACGCGATGAGGCCGTCGGCGCCGGCCACGACGATCGCCAGGAGACCCCCGGCGATGAGCCAGGACGAGTAGGGGCGGACGTAGGGGAGGAGGCGCTTGAAGACGCTCACCGGCGATTCCGTGTCGGTATTGTAGCAGCGCGGTCGGGTCGGGCGGCGCGATTCCGGCGCGGTCGCGGCGGCTCCGGCGCGGCGAGCCGACCCCGAGCCCCGATCGGTGCCGCTACGGCGCGGGGGTGGCCACGCGCTCGTACAGCGTCTCGAGGCGCGCCACCTTGGCCCGGGTCGAGAAGCCCGCGACGACCTTCCGGCGGCCGGCCCGCCCGAGCTCCCGCGCCCACGCGGGATTGGCCAGGAGGCGCAGGAGGGCGGCGGCGAGGGCTTCGGGGTCCCGAGGCGGGACCAAGAGTCCGTGCTCCTCGTGGCCCACGAGCTCAGGGTTGCCCATCGCGCGGGTCGCGACCACCGGCGTCTCCATGGCGAGCGATTCGCGAAGCGTCCCGGTGATCCCGAGCCCTACGTGCGAGGCGTCCACCGAGACGTCGCTGGCGGCGAGGATCTCGGGCACATCGTCCCGGTACCCCCAGATCGTTACGCTGTCGCCCAGGCCGCCGGCCCGCGCGACGTCCTCCAGGGGCCTGCGCTTCTCCGGCCGGGCTCCGACCAGGAGCAAGCGCGCGTCCGGCCGCGCCCCGCGGACCCGCGCGAACCCCCGCAGCAGGTCGTCGTTGCCCTTTGGCTCCCGGACGCCGATCTGGGTCACGAGCGGAGTGCCGGGAGCCAGGCCGAGCTCGCGCCGGACGGCGTCGCCGTTCACGCGCGCCGGATCGAAGCGCGCGGTGTCGGTGCCGGAGTACACCACGTCGATCTTGGCGCCGGGCAGCCCCTGGCGCACGAGATCGTCCTTGATCGCGTGACAGACGGCCACGATGCGCGCGACCAGGCGACTGCCGTCCAGCCAGCGGCTCAGGGCGGTCATCGGGAAGCTCACGCCACGGTTGACCACCAGGGCGGGCCGCGCGCGAAACCCGCGGGCCAGGAGGGTGAGCGTCCGCCCGCCGCCCTTGTGGGCGTGCACGACCTCGATGCGCTCATCCCGGAGGATGGCCGCGAGGCGGCGGGCTCCCCCGGGATCGGCCGGGCCGCGGAAGAAGCCGGCGTGCCGGAAGCCGGCGGCTCGGGCCTCGGCGGCCCATCGCTCGCTCGGTCGGGTGACGACGGTGACCTGGTGGCCGCGGGCGACCAGCTCCCGCGCCAGGTCGCGCAACTGGATGGCGGCGCCGGTGTGGAAGTCGCCCTTCGGGTAGATCTGCAGGAGGCGCACGCGGGACGACCGCCCCGTTCGGCCGGGCCCGCCCTGGCCGGCCGGACCGGCTACCGGCCGGAGCTCCCGGGCGCCATCCCGGCATCCGGGGAGAGGCCGTGGTAGCCGCCGTGGAAGTACACGAGCGGCCGCCCACCGCTGACCGAGGCCGCCTCCACCGCGCCGACGAAGATCGTGTGGTCCCCGGCTTCGTACGTCTCGACCACCCGGCACTCGAGCGTCGCCAGGGCGCCGTCGATGAGCGGCAATCCCGTCTCCCCCTCGTGACAGGGCACGCCGTCGAACTTGTCTCCTCCCGACGCCGCGAAGCGGCGGGAGATCCCCTCCTGCTCCTGCCGGAGGACGTTCACGGCGAACCAGCCGTGGGCGCGAAACGCCGGGTGGGCGGTGGCGGCGTGATCCACGCACACGAGGACCAGCGGGGGATCGAGGGAGACGGAGGTGAATGCGCTCGCGGTCAGGCCCGAGGGGCGTCCGTCCCCGTCGCGGGTCGTCACGACCGTGACGCCGGCCGCGAAGTTTCGCAGTGCGGTGCGGAACTCGGTCGGGGTGAGCGCCATCAGGCCGCGACGACCGTAACACGCTGCTCCGCGGCTTGACAAGGGTTGGGCCATTCTCTACCTTGGGCGTACCCCGCGACGGCGCGATTCGACGGACTGCTGTGTCAACCTCACTGAAGCCAGGAGGCACGCGATGGCGCACGAGGTGCGAGGCTCGGAGACCCCGACGGTCGAGGCGCTCCTGAACGCGTTCACGGGAGGGGCCGTGTCCCGGCGCCAGTTCCTGCGCCGGGCGGGCTTGCTCGGCGTCACCGCCGCGGGGGCCGCCGCCCTGGCGGACGCGGCGGCGCCCGCGCGAGCGCGGGCGCAGGCGACCCCGAAGCGGGAACTGATCGTGGCGCAGGGCGGCGACATCTCGAAGTTCGACCCGCACCTGTCGACGTCCGCGAACGACATCCGGGTGTCGTTCAATCTGTTCGACAACCTGACGAGCCGGCACCCCGACCAGAAGCTCTACCCCTCGCTGGCCACGGAGTGGAAGGCCACCGGGCCGCAGACCTGGGCCTTCAAGCTGCGGCAGGGCGTCAAGTGGCACAACGGTGACCCGTTCACGGCCGAGGACGCGAAGTACAGCCTGGAGCGGACCTACGATCCGGCCGCGAAGACCATGGTGGCCACCGTCTTCACCACGATCGAGCGGATCGAGACGCCCGACCCGTTCACGCTGGTGATCCACACGAAGAAGCCCGATCCGCTCATCCCCGCCCGGCTCGCCTTCTACGGCGGCCAGATCGTGCCGAAGAAGTACCTCACGCAGGTCGGGCCCGACACCTTCAACGCGAAGCCGGTGGGCACCGGCCCGGTGCGCCTCGGCTCCTGGACCAAGGACGACAAGACGGTCCTGGAGGCCAACCCGGACTACTGGGGCGGCAAGGTCGACGTCGATCGCGTCGTGTTCCGGCCCATCCCGGAGAACGCCGCCCGCGTCGCGGCGCTCCTGAAGGGCGAGATCGACGCGATGGTGCTCCTCCCGCCGGATCACTTCGACCGCGTGAACCAGAACGCGACGACCCGGGCGACGGGCGCGCTCTACGCCGGCCTCTACGTCCTGGCCGTGAACTCGAAGGTTCCGCCGCTGGACAACCCGCTGGTCAAGCAGGCGATGTCGCTCGCGATCGACCGTCAGGCCATCGTCAAGGAGCTCTGGCGCGGACGAGGCATCGTGCCCAACGGTCCGATCGCGCAAGGGGACAACCACTACGACAGCGGGCTCCCGCCTCTCCCGTACAACCCGGCCGAGGCGAAGGAGCGGCTCAAGAAGTCCGGCTACAAGAACGAGCCCATCTACATCGAGACCACCGTCGGGTACACGGCGAACGACAAGGTCATGTCCGAGGCGATCGCCGCCATGTGGAAGGACGTGGGCCTCAACGCGGTCGTCGAGGTCGTCGAGTACTCGGTGCGGGCCCAGAAGAACCGGGAGAAGACCTTCAAGGGTCTGTGGTGGTCGGACCCGACCTCGACCCTGCGCGACCCCGACGGCATGATGTGGCGGTTGCTCGGTCCCGGCGGCCCCCAGGACTACTGGCGGCACCCGGAGTTCGACGAGCTCGGCAACGCGGCGCGGTTCTCGCTCGACGAGAAGTTCCGCGGCGAGGCGTACCGCAAGATGACGCGGATCTTCCTCGAGCACAACCCCTGGATCGTCGTCATCCAGCCGTACGAGGACTACGGCCTCCAGAAGTTCGTCGACTTCACGCCGAACCCGAACCAGCAATTCGAGCTCCGGAACTTCAACCTGAAGCTGCGGCGCACCTAGCGGCGCCACGATAGCCGGCCGGTCCCGGGGCGCGGG
>JBIOVM010000091.1:0-18809 GCA_044867785.1 Candidatus Rokuibacteriota bacterium
CGTCCCGGGGACCGTTTCGGCGCGCACGACGACGAACGGCGCGTCGTCGACCTCCACCGGCACGCGCAGCGGTCCGGCCTGGAGATAGTAGTCCCCGGCGTCGGCGCGAAGGTTGGCGTAGAGGTTCCGGAGCACGCCCGGATGGGTGACCTCGATGCCCTCGTGGTGCCAGATGCCCTCGCGGTCGATCCGGAACGCGCCGGAGAGCCCGGAGTCGTCGAGCATCCCTCCGCCGGTCTCCGTCGCGTTCATCGAGCGGCCTCGGCGCCGGGCAAGTCGATCCGATGGCCTTGTTCGTACCGTCCTCGGCCGGCGGCGGCCCGGGGGCTCACGAAACGCCCGCACCCCCGCGGTCGGCCGGCGCGGCCTCCTCGAAGCTCACGCTGGCGAAGGTGACGGCCCCGTTCGGATCGGGCCACTGTCCATAGCGGAGGAGTCGGCCCGCCCCGCCCGGCACGAGCCGCAGGAGCGCGTAGATCGGAGATAGGCCGCAGATGCGGTTTCGATCCCGCTGCCGTCGCGCCTCGGCGAAGAATCCCTCGGCGTCCCCCGAGACGACGGGGTCGAGGAGCGACCGGTCCTCCGTCTCGACGCGCGCGAGCTCCGGTGCGGTGACGAGCCACTCGTCCCCGAAGCGGGGCCCGACGTGGGCGAGATCGGCGCCCGCCACGATGCAGTACCGTCGGGGGACGGCCGCCATCGCGTCGCGCACGGCCGCTAGCACTCCCTCGATCCCGGCGTCCTGATCGGGACTCTCGCCGCGGACGAGGCACTCGCTCGCGAAGCTCGCGAGGAGCGGCACGATCCGGCGCTCGCGTCCCCCCGACCGGTGCCGGAGGTACTGGAGCCAGACCGCCTGGAACTCGATGGAGTGCTCGCTTCGATGGGCCAGCTCCGCGGCGAAGAGGTCCAGCGGCGCTCGGCGGACCACCGCGTCCAGGACCTCGCGGTCCACCGGGAGCGGGCCGAACGGAGTCTCGAACGGCTTGGCCGTGGCCGCGAAGGGATGGCCGTCGAGTCCCGTGTGCGCGGTCCCGAGGACGATGAAGCACTCCACCTCCGCCGCCTCGGCCAGGGCCCGATACCCCCACGCATACGCGGGTCCGCCCCGGTTGAAGTCGATGTGCGGCGCGACGAGGCCACGGGCGACGACCCCGCGGGGCGCCCCGATGGCCCCCGGCCCCTCCGGTACGAGGAAGTGCGCGTCGAGCGCGGCGGTGAGCGCCTCCGGCTCGCCCTCGTAGGAACGGCCGGCGAGGAAGGCCGGCCGGGCCGTCGCGCCCAGGAAGGCGGTGCGCTGCCGCGCCCGCTCGGCTTCGAGCCGGGGCCCTTCGAGGAAGAGGTGGTGATCGAGGACCTCCACCATGGACTCGAGCTGGCTCCGAAGCACGAGCTCCCCGGACTGGCGCATGATCTCCGCTTGGACGTCGACCAGAGACCGGCCGTCGAAGAGGGCGAGGATCGGCGCCAGGCTCCGGGGGACGCTCAGCACGGCGTCGGTGACGCCGGAGGGGTCACGGAGACAGACGACCTCGCGATCCTCGACCTCGGCGGGGAAGGCCTCGACCGGGCGGAGCCGCGGGCTCTCGGTGTGCTCAGGCACGGCCCGCGAGGAACCGCACCGCCGCCGCGCCGTAGCAGCGCGCCGCTTCCCCGAGCTCGGCCACGGGAACGTGCTCGTCCACCTGGTGCGGGATCAGGCGGTTGCCGGGGCCGAACGTGACGATGGGGATGCCGAGGGCCGTGTGGAGGATGGTGCCGTCGGTGGATCCGGGCACGCCGCCGAAGACGGGCCGCCGGCCGCTGACTCGCCGAACCGCCCACTCGAGCGCCTTGACGACCGGCTCCGCGCGCTCGACGCGCGTGGCCGGACGCGCCGGCTCCACCAGCTCCACCACGACGCGCGTGCCCGGGCACCGGCTCTCGGTGTCCCGGGCGAGCGCCTCGATCGCCCGGAGCACGCCGTCCGCCTCGACGCCGGGCGTGAGTCGCACGTCGAGCCGAACCTCGGCGGTCGCGGGGATGACGTTGTTCTGCGCGACGTGGCCCGCGGGCGCCGACGCCACCGTCGGGGTGACGTGCGGGACCCCGAGGAAACGGCTCCGCCGGGCGCTCCGCCGAACGCGACGCTCGAGCGCGGGCAGGCCGGCCAGGAAGCGACCCGCCGCGGGGATCGGGTTCACGCCGGCGTAGGGCATCGCGCCGTGCGCCATGCGGCCATGCACGGTGACTCGCGCCCAGAACACGCCCTTCTGCTCGAGGCACAGCTCGTTCTGCTCCGGCTCGCACACGATGGCGGCGGAGACCGCGCGGCCGACCGGGGTCCGCACGAAGTGCTTGGCGCCGGACATCGCGTCTTCCTCGTCGACCAGGGCGGCGACCATCAGCCGGCCGGCGAACGGCACGCCGGCCCGCCGCACCGCGGCGGCGGCCACCATCGCCGCCGCCAGGCCGCCCTTCATGTCGGCACTGCCGCGCCCGTGGAGCTTGCCGTCCTCGACGAGGCCGCTCCAGGGCGGATGCCGCCAGGCGGCCGGATCGCCCTCGGTGACGACGTCGGTGTGGCCCTCCAGGCAGAGTGTCGGCCCCGACTCCTTACCCTCCAGCCAGGCGATGACATTGGGACGACCGGGCGCCACTTCCTGGACCTCGACGGCGAACCCTTCGCGGCGCAGCCACGTCTCCACCGCCGCCGCGACCGCGCGCTCGTTGGCGTCGGGCTCTCCGCGCCGGAAGACGCTCGGGATCCGGACTAGCTCGCTCGTGAGCTGGACGGCCTCGTCCTCGGTGATCTCGGCCAAGACGCGGTCGACGGGGTGCCGGGGCATCTCGAGGGATCCGCGGCGGATCGCCGGGCGGTCGGGCGACTACTCTCTCGGAAAGGCCAGGATCACGGAGTCGAGGCGGAGGACGCGGAACTCTTCACCGTTGACGTAGAAGTAGTGCCCCTCGACCTCTTCGGCGGGCTCCTCGAACGCCACCACGGCCTCGATGGGCGGCATCTCGCGAAACGCGTTCGCGCCCTCGTCGAAGCCGTCGCCGCGTCCCACCACCACGCCGTACCGGACCGGGGAGCCCTTCGGGCAGTAGATGCGCACGCCGGCCGGCGCTTCCTCGAGGAGCTTCACGAGAATGTTGATGCCGTAGACGTGGCAGGGAGGCGTCGCGCCCATCTCGCCCGGATGATACCACACGGATCCCGCGCCTCCGCCTCGCGGAAGCCGCGGCTGCCCCGCTACGCGAGCGCGCGCCCGGTGAGTCGCGTCAACGCCTCGACGTACTTCCCGCGCGTCTCGGCGACGACGTCGGCCGGAAGCCGTGGCGGCGGCGAGTTCTTGTCCCAAGGCGTGCGCTCGAGCCAGTCGCGGACGAACTGCTTGTCGAACGACGGCGGCGACTGGCCCGGGGCGTAGCGGTCCGCCGGCCAGAAGCGTGACGAGTCGGGGGTCAGAGCCTCGTCGACCAGAAGCAGTCGGTCGCCGCGGCGCCCGAACTCGAACTTCGTGTCCGCGACGATGATGCCCCGGCCCTCGGCGAGCGAGGCGCCGCGCTCGTAGCACGCGAGCGTGAGCCGGCGCAGCTCCTCGGCGATCTCGGGCCCGACCTGGCGGGTCACCGTCTCGAAGTCGATGTTCTCGTCGTGCCCCGACTCGGCCTTCGTCGCCGGCGTGAATATGGGCCGGGGAAGCCGGGCGGCCTGGCGCAGGCCGCCCGGCAGCGCGATCCCGCACACCGTGCCCGTGCGCTGGTAGTCCTTCCAGCCCGAGCCCGCGAGATACCCACGGGCGACGCACTCCACCGGGAACACGTCCGCCTTCTCGACGACCATCGCCCGGCCGGCGAGCAGGGCGCGGTAGCGGGCCGGGACGCGCGGGTCTTGCCTAGGATCGGCTCCGGCCAAGTGCGTCGGAACGAGGTCCCCGAGCACCCCGAACCAGAAGAGCGACAGCTGCGTCAGCACCTTGCCCTTGTCCGGGATCCCGTTCGGCAGCACCCAATCGAAGGCGCTGATCCGATCGCTCGCCACGAACAGGAGGTGCGTCCCGAGGTCGTACACGTCGCGCACCTTGCCGCGCGACCGCAGCGGGAGATCGCGGAAGTCCGTCCGCACCAGGGCGCCGTGCTCGTCGAGCGTCCACTCGCCCTCAGACGCGGCCAGGGCCGCGAGGGCTCCCTGCCCCGGTTCGCCGACTGGCCGACGAGCGGCGGGCTCGCCAGGAAGGCTCACCGGCGGCCGGCCGGGCGACGGATCGGCGGGCGGCCCGTGCCCGCTCGTCACACGCCCGGCAGCGTCGCCTGACCGCCGCGGCCGGCCACGTCCTCGATCTTCCCCTCGAGCCGCGCGAGCGACGTCGTCGTCTCGTCGTACTTGTTCTTGGCGTTGGTGATGTGGCGTCCGAGCGTGTCGAAGTGCTCGCGGAGCCGGGCGGCGTCGGTTTGCAGACGCCCCAGCACCGCGAGGATCTCCCGCGCGTTCTGCTCGATGCGGAGGCCGCGCAGCCCCAGGAGGATCACCTGCAGGTAGGCATACAAGGAATTGGGCGACACCGGCACCACCCGGCGATCGAGGGCATAGCCCAGTAGCGAGTCGTCGCCCGCTTCGTCGCGGAGGATGACCTCGTAGTACACGTTCTCGGCGGGGATGTACATCAGGGCGAACTCGAAGGTGCTCTCGTCGGGCACGATGTACTTCCGGGCGATCTCGTCGACGCGGCCCCGGACGTCCTTCAGAAACGCCCGCCGCGACTGCCGGCGCCGGTCCTCGTCGGTCTCCTCCAGCATGCGTCGGAAGTTCTCCAGCGGGAACTTCGAGTCCACCGGGACCAGCCGGCCGGCCACGACGATCGCGGCGTCGACCTTGTCGCCGCTCCGGAAGCTGTGCTGGAGCCGGTAGGCCTCAGTGGGGAGGATCTCGGCAAGCAGGCGCTCGAGCAAGGTCTCGCCCAAGCCCCCGCGGATCTTGGGTGCGCGCAGGATCTGCTCGAGGCCCGCGATCTCGCGGCCGACCTGCTCCATGCGACGCGTGGCCTCGCCGAGGGCGCCCAGCTGGCCGTGGACCTCGGTCACGGCCCGCGAGGCGTCGTCCAGCCGCTGGCCCATCGTCTTCTGGCCCTCCTGCATGAGAGCCATGCCGTCCTGGAGGCGACGGTTGACTTCCGCCGTGACCTGCTGGAGCTCCGTGGCCACGGTGCTCTGCAGCTGGCCCAGGTGCAAGCTGACCTGTCCGCCGAGGCGGGTCACCTCTCCCCGCACGCTGGCCAGCGTGGCGTCCTGCTCGCGCCGGGCCTCGTCGCGGACGCCCGCGATGTCGCGCTGAAGCATGGCGAGAGCGTCGGACCCCTGACGCGTGCGCCCGGCCAGGGTCACCAGGCCCCACACCACCGCGCCCAGGGCGACCACGACCGCCAGCGCGAGGAGAACGACGACGGCCGATTCGGTCATCCCGCTACCAGTGCCGGCAGACCGTGCGGAGCTGGCACGCGGGGCACACGCGCGCGTCGCGGCGGTCGAGGCAGTCGCCACGCATCCGCGTGTGGCAGAGGGCGAAGTCGTACTTCACCGGATCCGCCGGGTCGAGCCGCCGGAGGGTGCCGGTGATGTCGGCCGCCATGCGGGCCGTGCGGGTCCGCAGCCGCGTGAGCCGGATCGCATGGGCCATGTTCGCGATGTGGGTATCGAGGGGGATCAGGAGCTTGGAGGGCGAGACCTCGAGCCAGTCCCCGAAGTCGGGCGGCTCCCGCCGGATCATCCAGCGGAGGAAGAGATGCCACCGCTTGCAGGCGCCGCCCGTCGCCGGGTCCGGGAAGAGATGCCGGAAGCCGCGCGTGAGGCGCGGCATGCCGACCGGCCGGAAGTCCTGCTCGAGAATCGAGACGGCGAAGCGCTGGAGTCCCGGTCGGATGTCCGGGTCGTCCGCCGAGTGGCCGCTCACGAACGCGGCCCGCAGGGAGCCGTGGCGCTCGATCAGGCGGTGGATCGCCAGGACCGCCGCCGCGACGTCGCGCCCCCGCGTGAACCGGTAGTGGAAGGGCGCGAAGCGCGCGGTATCGCGCGCGGGGTCGAAGCGCTCGACGAAGCGGCGCGGCGACGGTCCCAGCCAGTCGAGGAGCCGCTCCAGCCAGGCGCCGAAGAGCGCCACGCGACCGTAGGCGAGGCAGGCCGACAGGAGGGCGACGATCTCCCGGTCCATCGGGTTCGCGAACCGGGCCGGATACTGGACGGCGTCGCGGCCGACCCGATCCGCGTAGTCGTAGTCCCGATACAGGCGCTCGAGCGGTCCACGAAGCCGCGCCGCGCGCGCCGCGCTGATTCCCCGCGCCATCGCGCCGAAGGATAGCACGCCGTCACCTTGA
Source organism: Candidatus Rokuibacteriota bacterium (assembly GCA_044867785.1). Classification (GTDB taxonomy): domain Bacteria; phylum Methylomirabilota; class Methylomirabilia; order Rokubacteriales; family DASRDR01; genus DASRDR01. The sequence continues at coordinate 6,354 of JBIOVM010000091.1, forward strand.
TTTCGCGGACGGCGGTTGCTACGGTGACGCGCATGATCCGCCCGGCTCGCCGCATCGGCCTCATCGGGCTGGGCGCGATCGGCCGCCCCGTCGCGCGGGCGCTCGCGGCCGGACTGCCGGGGCTGACCCTCGCCGGCGTCACCAGCCGGGACGCCGGGCGGGCCCGCGCGTTCCTGGCTACTCTGCCCGGCGCGCCTGCCCTGCTCGACTTCGACGAGCTTCTCGAGCGCGCCGACCTGATCGTGGAGGCCGCCACGCAGACCGCCCTCGTCGAGCTGGCTCCGGCGATCCTCGGAGCGGGACGGGACCTCGTCGTGCTCTCCGTGGGCGCGCTCCTCGATCATCCGGAGTGGGTCGAGCAGGCGGCGGCGCGGAACGCGCGGATCCACGCGCCCTCGGCGGCGATCGCCGGGCTCGACGGTCTGAAGGGCGCCGCCGTGGACGGCCATCTCGGGTCCGTCGTGATGGAGACCCGAAAGCCCCCGCGCGGCCTGGCCGGGGCGCCGGGAGTCGCCGGCATCGACCTCGAGGCGATCATGACGCCTACGCTCGTCTTCGAGGGCACCGCCCGGGAGGCGTGCCGCGCCTTCCCCGCGAACGTGAACGTCGTGGCGGCCGTGTCGCTGGCGGGGCTCGGTCCCGACCGGACCCGGATCCGGATCCACGCCGACCCGACGATCGAGCGGAACCGCCACACGGTGACGGCGGAGGGCGCGTTCGGTCGGCTGCGGATCGAGATCGAGAACGTGCCGTCCGAGAATCCGCGGACGGGCAAGCTCTCCTACCTGTCGACGATCGCGTATCTCCGCGATCTGGGTGCGCCACTCCGCGTCGGCACGTAGGCGCGCCGGCCGACGTGGGGCGGCCCGGCCGGGCCCTGGGGCTAGTGGCCCTGGGCCTCCAGGAAGCGCTCGGCGTCGATGGCCGCCATGCAGCCGGTGCCGGCGGCCGTCACGGCCTGACGGTAGACGTGATCGGCGACGTCGCCCGCCGCGAACACGCCCGGCACGCTCGTCCGCGTGGAGCCCGACTCGGTCACCAGGTAGCCGGCCGCGTCCATGTCCAACTGCCCGGCGAAGAGCTGGGTGTTCGGCGTGTGACCGATCGCGACGAACACACCGCCGGCTGCCACCTCCCGGGTATCCCCGCTTTCGACGTCCCGGAGCCGCACCCCCGTCACCCGGTCGGCGCCGAGAATTTCGTCGACCGTGCTGTTGAGCGCCCACGCGATCTTCGGGTTCTTCTGCGCACGGTCCTGCATGATCTTCGACGCCCGAAGGACGTCGCGCCGGTGCACGACGGTGACCTTGTTCGCGAACTTGGTGAGGAAGGTCGCCTCCTCCATCGCGGAGTCGCCGCCGCCGACGACGATCAGATCCTGCCCCTTGAAGAAGAACCCGTCGCAGGTCGCGCACGTGGACAGGCCGCGCCCCAAGAGCTTCCGCTCCGATTCGAGCCCGAGGAGGCGGGCGGCCGCGCCCGTAGCGACGATGAGCGCGCGCGCCATCCAGGTCCGCTCGGCCGTCTTCACGGTGAAGGGCCGGTTCGAGAGGTCGACGGCGACCACATCGTCGTCGAGGAACTCGGTGCCGAAGCGCTCGGCCTGGCGCCGCATCACGTCCATCAGCTCCGGTCCCAGGATCGCCTCGGCGAAGCCGGGGTAGTTCTCCACTTCCGAGGTCAGGGTCAGCTGCCCCCCGGGCTGGCTGCCCGCGATGATCAGCGGCGTCAGGTTCGCTCGCCCGGCGTAGATCGCGGCCGTCAGCCCGGCCGGCCCGGATCCGATGATGAGGACGCTCCGCACGTCGCTCACGACACCCTCGTGGTCGGCTGTCCGCCGTGGATCTGGAAGGTCACCGGTTCGTCCTCCATCCATGAGACGGGGGGGTCAGCCCTCGGGATGCGCCCGAGCGGCCGAAGCGAAGCGGCCCCGGGCGAGAGCCGGGGCCGGTTTCGAAGGTGCGTGAGGCTACTTCTTGACGACGTTGGCCGCCTGCTTGCCCTTGGGGCCCTCGACCACGTCGAACTCGACCGACTGCCCCTCGGCCAGGGTTCGGAACCCGGTGCCCTCCACCGCCGTGTAGTGGACGAACACGTCCTCCTTGTCAGGGCGCTCGATGAACCCGTACCCCTTGGCGTCATTGAACCACTTGACAACCCCGGTCTCACGCATGCCTCGCTCTCCTCCTGTGGGGCTGGGGGCCGACAGCCAACCGTGCACCGGGGGGATTCGAGGGCCTCGGGACCGGGGCACGCTCACCGGTCACGGCCTCTCCCCCCGGCGAACGCGGCAGAACACTAGCGAAACGGCGCGGGGGGCGTCAAGAACCTTTTGGGCCCGCCTCCAGCGCCGGCCGGAGCTCGGCGAGGCCCCCCAGATCGAGGTCCGGGAGGGGGATTCCCGGGGGAACGGGCGCCCGGTCCACGTTGAGCCAGGCGGCCCCCATGCCGATGCCCTTGGCCCCGGCCACGTCGATGTCCGGCCGGTCGCCGACGAACAGGCACTGGCCCGGAGTGACGCCCATCTCGGCGAGTGCTTGCTCGAAGATGTCCCGCCGCGGCTTGCGCCAGCCCACGGCGTCGGAGACGATCACGCTCTCGAAGCGCCCCAGGATGCCCGCGTCCTGGAGGATCCGCTGGACGGTCGGGCTGTAGTCGAAGTTCGACACGACCCCCAGCCGGTACCGCCCCTTCAGCCAGTCGAGGAGGTCGGCCTGGCCTGGCATGGCCTCGGCGACGGCCACCAGGCAGTCCATGTGGGTATGGAGGAGCCGATCGGTCAGCTCGGGCGGAATCCGGGCGGGGTCGGCCCCCACCCGGCGATAGAACAGCTCGAGCCTACGCCGCGCGGGGACCTCCTCGTGCCTCTCCGCCCGGATCCGGTCCGCCTCCTGGTAGCTCCAGAGGAAGGCGTCGTAGAAGGCCTCGAGCCCCAGGTCGGGCAGCGCGCTGGCCGCGATCCCGTGGAGGCGCGGGACCGAGGACCGCACCTCCCGGTCGCGGATCCGGACGGTGGGCAGGCGGGTGCGATCGAGTCGCACCAGGGTGTCGAACATGTCGAAGAGAACGGCCGTGTACGGCACCGGGTCGGCCTCAGCGGAGCTCCGCCCGCGCCGCCCGCACCGCCTCCATCATCACCTCGAGCTTGGCCCGGCTCTCCTCCACCGTCCGGGTCTTGAGGCCGCAGTCGGGGTCCACCCAGATCCGGTCGGCCGGGAGGACCGCGGAACCCCGGCGAATTCGGGAGCGGACCTCGTCGACCGCCTCGACCGCGTGGCTATGGACGTCCAGCACCCCCAAGGAGAGGTCCTTCGTGAACGGGTCCTTCTCGAACATTGCGAGGAGGTCGAGCGCGCTGTGCGAGATGGCAAGGTCCAGGTTGTCCACCGGGAGGTCCAGGAGACCCGGATAGATCGTCTCGAACGCCCCGAAGCACGCGTGCACCACGTAATACGCGGGCAGCCCGTCGACGACCAGGTGCATCGCCTCCACGGCGAATCCGAGCTCCTCGGGGCGGACGGACAGCGCGGGCTCGTCGATCTGGATGATCCGCGCGCCGGCCTCCAGGAGCGCCTCCACCTCCTTCCGGATCTCGCGGGCGAGGGCCAGGCAGGCCGTCTTGCGGTCCGGATAGTGATCGTCGAACGACCAGTCCATGATCGTGTACGGGCCGGTCAGCATGCCCTTGACGGGACGGGTCGTGAGGGACTGGGTCCACCGCCACCAGTCGACCGTGATGGGCCCCGGCCACCGGACCGGGCTCACCATCACGGGCTTGTGGTAGTAGCGGTTCCCGTACGACCGGACGAGCCCGCCTCGCGCGAAGCCCGGCATCGTCTCCGCGAAGTAGGCGACCATGTCGCCGCGGTAGAGCTCGCCGTCGACCAGGACGTCGAGGCCGAGCTCTTCCTGCGTGCGGATCCAGAACTCGGTCGCCTGGCGCTCCAGGCGGTCGAGCTCCGGCCGCGTGATGGCGTTGCGGGTCGCCTGGGCGCGGGCCTCGACGAGGTAGCCGGGCTTGGGAAAGCTGCCGACCGTCGATGTCGGCAGGATCGGCAGGTTCAGGCCGAGGCGCGTGAGCTTCTCGCGGCTCATCGGGTCCTCCCGGTGCCGCCCCTGTACTCGCGGGCGAGAGCGACCATGTTCTGGAGCTTGGCTTGCGCCCGCTCGCGCGGCAGGAACTCGAGCCCGCACGACGGGCCGAGGCCCACCGGGCCAGTGAGCGCGGGAAGCGCGCGATCGAGGATCCGGAAGAGGGGCTCCCGGGCTTCGAGCTTCGTGTTGCGGCCGTCGATCAGTCCGAGCACGAGCGTTCGGGGCGCGCCGGCGGAGCCGATGCGCTCGGCGAGCCCCGGACCGTAGGTGAGGTCGAGCCCCAGCACGTCCACCGGCATCGCCATGAGGGCGTCCCAGAGCGGCAGCGCGTCTCCGAAGTAGGTGTAGAGCGCGAGGTGCGCGTGGCCTCGAACCGCCGCCAGCCCGGCGAGGCCTTCCCGTACCAGGTCCGCGTCCTCCGGATGCCTGAGCAGGTACGGCTCGTCCACCTGGATGAGGGCGGCGCCCGCGTGCACGAGGTCGGCCACCTCGTGGGCGAGGATCTCCGCATAGGCGCGAGCCAGCTCGCGGCGGTTCCGGTATCCGCCTTCCAGGATCGATCCCTGAGCCAGGCTGTAGGGCCCGGTCAGCACCGGCTTGACGACGCGGTCGGTGGCTGCCCGGGCGACCTCGAACTCGCGCCGGAGGACGGGCTCCCGACGCCGGATCGGCTCCGAGACCACCGGCTGGCGGAAGTAGAAGTTCGTGTCGAAGTAGCGAAGGAGGCCGTTGACTTGGACGCCGCTCCAGTGCCGCGCCAGATGGGAGATGGGGTCGTACCAGCGGACCTGTCCGTCGGTCACGACGTCGAGCCCCGCCGCGGTTTGCTCGCGGACCACCTGCTCCGCGACCTCGTCCTCGACGGCGAGCCACTCCGCCTCGGAGATCTCTCCCCGCTCGCGCTGCGCGTAGGCGCGGCGGTGCCGCTGCGCTTCCGTGGTGGCCCCGATGCGCGGATAGGACCCCGCGCTCGACAGGATCAGCTCCATCACGCCTCCCTCTCGCTCTCCGGGATGGGCTTGCGACCGCCGAATCCCTCGTGCAGCCCGTGCCAGAATCGAATCTGCTTCTCGCCATAGCGCCAGCAAAGGTTGACCTGGCGTCCCGCGACCAGCCCGAGAAAGTCGACGAGGCCGAGCTCGAGGTCCTTCGGGACGCCGCCCGTCGAGATGATGTCCCCGAGGCCGGCCCGCACCTCTCGGTTGGCGTGCTCGATGCCGGCCCGCCGGGCTCGCCACCACTCGGGCCGGAGGCGCATCCCGCCCGCCAGCATGACCTCGCGCTGAGCGGTCTCGAGCGCGCCCCGCAGGCGGGCGCCTTCGGCGTGGGCGGCCATGACACGCGCCATCTGCGACTCGAGCCGCGGGATGAGCGCCTCGATCGCCCGCACGGTGAAATGTCGCTTGGACTCGTCGGTCACGCGCCCTCCAGGGACCACGCCAGGAGCTCCACGGGGTGGTGAACGCGGACCTTCAGGCCCCGCGCGGCGAGGCCCTTCCGGATCTGGAGGATGCATCCCGGGTTGCCGGTCGCGACGACCTCGGCCCCGGTGGCGGCGATCCGATCGAGCTTTCGCTCGAGGAGCTGGCCCGCGATCTCGGGCTCCATGAGGTTGTACACCCCCGCGGATCCGCAGCAGAGGTCGGAATCGACCAGGTCGACCAGGCGGAGGCCCGGGATCGCCCGGAGGAGCGCGCGGGGCGCCTCTCGGACGCGCTGTCCGTGCGCCAGGTGGCAGGGGTCGTGGTACGTCACGGTGAGATCCAGCGGATGCCGCGACCCGGGGACGCCCTCGGCGAGGAGCTCGGAGACGTCGCGCACCCGCGCGGCCAGGGCGCGCGCTTCCGGGTCGTCCGGAAGCAGGTGCCCGTAGTCGCGCATGGCCACGCCGCAGCCGGCTGCGTTGGTCACGATCCAGTCCGCCTGGGCCAGTGCCGCCACGTTTCGCCGGGCCAGCTCGCGGGCCGCGCCCCGATCGCCCCAGTGGAGATGAAGGGCGCCGCAGCACGCCTGGTGCTCGGGCACCAGCACGCGATAGCCCGCCCGTGCGAGGAGAGCCACGGTCGCGCGGTTGACCTCCGGAAAGAGCACTGCCTGGACGCATCCTTCCAGCAGGGCGACGGTTCCTCGAGTCGCGCCGAGCGGCAGGGTCTCGGCGGGCAGCGGGGCCAGGGGCCGTCCCTCGAGGCTGGGCAAGAGCCCCTCCATCGCCGCCAGCCGGCGGAATCGCCGCAGGAGCCCCGAGCCCCGGACCACGCGCTGGAGGCCCGAGCGCTGGTAGAGGCGGGTCGCTCCGAGCAGCGTCCCGAGTCGCCGCCGGTTCGGAAAGATGCCGAGGACGAGCCGCCCGAGGAGTCGGCGCCACGGCGGTCGACTCGCCAGGCGCTCGATCTGACCGCGCGTCTCCTCGAGGAGGCGACCGAACGGGACGCCGGCAGGGCACGCCGTCTCGCACGCGCGGCAGCCGAGGCACCGATCCATGTGGAGCAGGAAGTTGTCGGTGAGCCCGATCCGGCCCTCGGTGACGGCGCGCATCAGATACACGCGCCCGCGCGGCGAGTCCATCTCCTGCCCCAGCACGCGATACGTCGGGCATTGGGGCAGGTAGATGCCGCAGTGCACGCAATCGAGGATGCCCTCGAGGTCCGGCGGCTCGTTCGCGTCGAACGCCCCGCGCGGATGCGAGGGGGCGCCGACTGCCTCGGTCGCGGCGTTCGGCGAGGCCGTCATCTAGATGCCGCCCACGTAGCGACCGGGATTCAGCACGCTCGCCGGATCCAGCTCCGCCTTGAGGCGCTGCATCGCCCCGAGCGCGGGCCCGACGTCGCCCCAGACGTCCAGGCCGGGCTTGGCCGCGGCGGGGGCGTGCTCGACGACGCAGCTCCCGCCCAGCCCGGCCAACGCCTCGCGCGTGCGCCCGACGACGTCGGCGACGCGGGACGCCTCGACGGGCGCGAGCGTCGCGTGAAGGACACCGGTCGCGAGGTTCGCCGTGGCCAGGAGCGTGCCACCCGCCCGGCCGATCGCCTCCACCGCGTGGAGCGCCTTGACAACGTCCGTCGGCCGGCTGCCGATCCGCAGGGCGAGACTCGGCGCTTCCCCATCCGGCCAGGTGACCTCCGCCGCCCGTCGCCACCAGTCGTCGGCCTCCGGCACTTCCACCAGCACGCCGCCGGCCCGGCCGCAGACCTCCGCGATCCCTCGGCCCTGCGCCTGCACGGCGGCCGGCACGCTGCCCACGGTGACGGCGAGGGCGCCCGCCGGCGGGGCGGACTCCCCGAGGGCGTGGAGCGCGGCCGGCGTGAGGAGCTGACACCGGCTCAGGACGACCGGCGTGGCGCGGATCTCCAGGGCGGCCTCCAGGGCGGACTCGGCACTCGGGAATCCGACCACCCAGGTCCGCTCCTCCGCCGGCCGGGGATGGAGCCGAAGGTGCGCCTCGACGACGACGCCCAGCGTGCCCAGCGCGCCCACGTGGAGCTTCGGGATGTCGTACCCCGTCACGTTCTTGACGACCCGTCCCCCGCCCCTGACCAAGGTTCCGTCAGCCCGAACGACGGTCACGCCGACGAGCAGATCCCGCATCGTCCCGTAGCGAGCCCGGTACGGCCCGGCGGCGCCCGTGGCGATCAGGCCGCCGATCGTCGAGGTGCGTGAGCCCGCATCGATCGGGACGAACTGCCGGTGCGGGCGCAGCACGGCGTCCAACGCCCCGATCGTCACCCCGCACTCGACCGACAGCGTGAGGTCGGCCGGCTCATGAGCGAGGATGCGGTCGAGCCGCGCCAGCGACAGGACGATGTCCAGGCGCCGAGGAGGCGCTCCCCAGCCGAGTCGCGTCCCACTCCCGGTGGGGACCACGGCCAGCCCGTGGGCGCTGGCGAGAGCCAGGACGCGCGCCACGGCGTCGACCGTCAAGGGGGCGGCGACGAAGCGGGGACGGACGCCGTCGACGGCGTGGCGGGCGGCGCCTTCCCCGGCGAGCACCGCTCCGGGAGCGACCGCCTCCTCGAGGAGACCGGCGAGGTCACCCGGGTCTGCCGAACGGCTTAGATCCACATGCCACTCGGGACGGGCCGGCCGGCGCCGGCCGACACGGGCGCGCAGGCGTGCCGGCCCGCTGGAAGCACCTTCCCCGGGTTCATCAGCCCGCGGGGGTCGAACACCCGGCGGACGGCGCGCATCACCTCGAGGTCGTCCTCGGTGAAGAGGAGCGAGAGCTTCTCCGCCTTGTCGAGCCCGACGCCGTGCTCCCCCGTCACGGTGCCGCCGAGCTCGATGCAGGCGTGGAGGATCTCCTCGTTGGCCTCGAGCGCACGCGCGAACTCCCCCGGGACCCGCTCGTCGTAGCAGATCATCGGATGGAGGTTACCGTCCCCCGCGTGGAACACGTTCGCGACGACCAGGCCATGGCGCGCCGCGATCGCCTGGATCTGGCCCATCACCGTCGGCAGCTTCGACCGAGGCACGACGGCGTCCTGGAGGACGTAGTTGTGGGTGATGCGTCCCACCGCCCCCGCCGCCTCCTTCCGGCCTTTCCAGAGGAGCGCCCGCTCGGCGTCGTCCCGCGCCACGCGCATCGTCAGGGCCCCCATGTGCCGGCAGATCCGCTCCACCGCCTCGGCTTGCGCCTCGACCTCGGCGGCGGGCCCGTCGAGCTCGATCAGCAAGACGGCCTTGGCCTCCGTCGGGTAGCCGGCGTGGACGCCGGCCTCGACCGCGCGGATGATCGGCTCGTCCATGGCCTCGAGCGCCGCCGGCACGATCCCGTCGGCGATGATCGCCGACACGGCGGCCGAGGCGATCTCGATCGACTCGAAGGTGGCGAGCGCCGTCTTGACGGCCTCGGGAGCGCGCGTGAGCTTCACGATTACCTTGGTGACGATCCCCAGAGTCCCCTCGGAGCCCACGGCGACGCCCGGCAGGTCGTAGCCGGGTCGCTCGGCCACCGGGCTCCCCAGCGTCAGCACTTCGCCCGTTCCCGTGACGATCTCGAGCCCGAGCACGTGGTGGGCCACGTTGCCGTACTTCAGCGCGTGCGGCCCGCCGGCGTTCGTGGCGGCGTTGCCGCCGATCGAGGAGACCATCTGGCTCGAGGGATCGGGCGCGAAGAAGTAGCCGCGGTCCTGGACGGCTTTCGTCAGAGCGAGGTTGATCACGCCCGGCTCGACCACCGCGTACCGATTGGGGAGGTCGATCTCGAGGATGCGGTCCATGCGGTTGACGCCGATCATCACCCCGCCGTCCGGCGCGGTCGCGCCGCCGATCAACCCCGTGCCCGAGCCACGCGGAACGACGGGCACGCCGGCGTCGAGGCAGCGCCGCATCACCGCCACGACCTCGTCGGTCGTCCGGGGGAGCACGACCAGGTCGGGGATGCCCTTGTAGTACACGAGCATGTCGCACTCGTAGACGAGCCGCTGGTCGGCGGCCGACACCAGCCCGTCCGGCCCGACGATGTCGCGGAGGGACTCCAGCAGGCGGCGATTCATCGGCACTCCACGCGCGGAAGGCCGGACGAGGGCGCGTCGTGAAGGCGCCGGCCGCCCCGCTCCGGCGAGGGGGCCGGCGGCGACTCGGTCAGGTCGCTCAGCGGATCGTCCAGGTGTCGCCGGACGTCAGGAGCCGCGCGATGTCACCCGGACCCCGGTCGGAGACGGCGCGTTTTTCCTGCTCGGCGATCAACTCCTCGTAGATCGGCGCCTCGACCTGGGCCAGGACGCCGATCGGGATCGGGAACTGGGGCGTCGCCAAGCTGGCCAGGACCATCGCCGAGGCGATGTCCGTTTGGTCGTGCACCCAGAGCTGCTCGGTGGGCGTGTCGCCGGCGCGCACGACCCGGGCCTTGACGTCGTCGAGCACCAGGCCTTTCCGCTCGTCCGCGGGACCGAACAGGAGCGGCTTCCCGTGCTCGACGCGGAGCTCGTGCTGGACCTTCGACTCCCGGTCGTACAGCACGCCCCACGCCATGTCGTTGTAGATGTTGCAGTTCTGGAGAATCTCCACGAAGGCCGCGCCCCGGTGGGCTGCCGCCCGCTTGAGCGTTTCCTCCATGTGGGCGATGTTCCGGTCCACGGTGCGAGCGACGAAGGTCGCGCCGACCCCCAGCGCGAAGGCACACGGGTTGACCGGCCGGTCGGTGGAGCCCATCGGCGTCGACTTCGTCACCTTGCCCAGCTCGCTGGTCGGCGAGTACTGCCCCTTCGTCAGCCCGTAGATCCGGTTGTTGAACAGGAGGATGGTGATGTTCACGTTCCGCCGGAGGACATGGAGCATGTGGTTGCCACCGATGGAGAGGCCGTCTCCGTCGCCGGTCACCACGAACACCTTGAGGTCGGGCCGCGCCAGCCGGAGCCCGGTGGCGATGGCCGGGGCCCGGCCGTGGATCGTGTGGAACCCGTAGGTGTTCATGTAGTACGGGAACCGGCTCGAGCAGCCGATCCCCGACACGAAGACGACGTTCTCCCGGGGGATCCCGAGGTCGGGCATCATCTTCTGGACCGTCGAGAGGATCGCGTAGTCCCCGCATCCCGGGCACCAGCGGACGTCCTGGTCCGACTCGAAGTCCTTCTTCGTGTAGCGCGGCGCCTGCGGCGCGTTGGTGCCGGCGCTCACTGGGCTACCCTCTCCGCGCGGAAGGTGATCGGACGGCCTTCGGCCTGTGGGCTCACGGGGATACCCTCGTCGATCGGACGGTCTTCGATAGTCATCGCTTGTCCTCGAGCAGCTGTCGGATCACTTCCAGTATCTCCTGGGTGGCCAGGGGCACGCCACGGACCCGGTTGAAGCCGACGGCGTCGACCAGGTACTCGGCCCGCAGCACGCGCACCAGCTGGCCGCTGTTGATCTCGGGCACGAGCACTCGCCGATACTGGCGGAGGATCTGGCCGAGGTCGGGGGGCAGCGGACAGAGGTGCCGGAGGTGGATGCTCGCGACGGACTGGCCCGCCGCCTGGGCGTCCTCGACCGCAGCAGTGATCGCGCCGTAGGTCCCTCCCCACCCCACGACGAGGAGGTCGCCGCCGGCCGGCCCGTTGATCGTCGTGGGCGGGATCTCCTGGGCCACCCGCCGGACCTTCTCCGCGCGCAGGCGGACCATCAGGTCGTGGTTGTCGGGGTCGTACGAGACGTTGCCCGTGACGTGCTGCTTCTCCAGGCCGCCGATCCGATGCTCGAGCCCGGGGGTGCCGGGGCGGACCCACGGACGCGCCAGCGTGGCCTCCTCCCGGGCGTAAGGCTGGAAGCCCTCCGGATCCGTGCGGAAGCGGACGTCGATGTCGGGGAGGTTCTTGGGATCGGGAATCAGCCAGGGCTCGGCGCCGTTGGCCAGGTACCCGTCCGACAGGACGATCACGGGGACCATGTACTTGACGGCCAGCCGGATCGCCTCGTAGGCGATGAAGAAGCAGTCGCCGGGGGTGGCCGGGGCGATCACGACCACCGGGCACTCGCTGTTGCGGCCGTAGAGCGCCTGGAGGAGGTCCGCCTGCTCGGTCTTCGTCGGCAGCCCCGTCGACGGCCCACCCCGCTGGATGTCGAACACGACGATCGGGAGCTCGGCCATGACCGCGAGCGCGATCCCTTCGGACTTCAGCGCGAGCCCCGGCCCGCTGGTCGCGCAGAGGCCGATTCCTCCGCCGAAGGCGGCGCCGATGATCGCGCCGACCGCCGCGATCTCGTCCTCGGCCTGGAACGTCCGCACGTGGAAGCGCTTGTGCATCGACAGCTCGTGGAGGATGTCACTGGCCGGCGTGATCGGGTAGGCGCCGTAGACTACCGGCAGGCCCGTCCTCTGAGCCGCCGCCAGGATCCCCCAGGCGAGCGCGCGGTTCCCGGTCATGCTCCGGTAGACACCCGGTGGCATCTCGGCCGGCTCGACCCCGTAGCACTCGGCGAAGATCTCCGCGGTATCCCCGAAGTGGTAGCCCGCCTTCAGCGCGCGGGTGTTCGCTTCGGCGACATCAGGGGTCTTCGTGAATCGCTTCTTGATCCAGTCGAGCGTCGGCTCGATCGGCCGCGTATAGATCCAGGACACCAGCCCGAGCGCGAAGAAGTTCTTGCAGCGATCCTTCTCTTTCGCGTTCAGCGGGAGCCCGGCGAGCGCATCCACGGTCAAGCGGGTGATGTCGATCTTGTGGAGCCGGTAGCGCTCGGCCAGCCCGGTGTCGTCGAGGGGGTTCGCCGCGTAGCCCGCGCGGTCCAGGTTCTTCTTCTCGAAGGCGCTCGTGTTGAGGATGAGGAGCCCACCCTCCTTGAGATCCGAGAGGTGGACCTTCAGGGCCGCGGGGTTCATCGCCACCAGGCAGTCCAGGCGATCGCCCGGCGTATAGACGCGGCGGCTCCCGAACTGGAGCTGGAAGC
>JBIOVM010000092.1:0-29174 GCA_044867785.1 Candidatus Rokuibacteriota bacterium
GGCGGCGTCTGGCGGACGCTCGCCGGGCGGCGAGCGCGGCGATCCGGCGCTCGAGGATCCGTACCTGGCGTCGCAATGCTTCGGTCTCCAACGATTGCGTCCGGGCTCCCAGGGCCAAGTTCCGATCGTACTTCCACCAGTCGAGCCCGATCTCCTGCGCCTTGTCGATCGAGCACACGATCAGGCGAATGCGGATCGTGAGAAGCTCGACCTCGGCCAGCGAGATCCGGATGTCTCCGGCGATGAGCAGGCCCTTGTCGAGGACACGATCGAGCACGTCGACGAGACCAGTGCCTCGGTGGCCACTGACCGCCAGATCGGTCCGCATGGGCGGCCGCGACTCCTTTCCCCTCGGGGCGCATTCGTCGCGTGCGCCGGCGCTGCCACGGGTGGACAAAACCCGAGGCGGAGGACACTCCGCCCCGTCAAATGCGCTGCCAGCATAGTCGACCCCCCCTTCACCCGCAAGGCCACCGGCGAGCGCTCGACGAGGGTCCCGGCCCCGCGCCGACGGGACCCCGAGGTCGCTTCGGACGGGGCCCGCCCGGTCGGGCGGACGTCGGCGGTGGCATCCAGCAAGCGGGGTGCCGGTCGGGGCAGCGGTCGCGCGGCTGGAACGGGATGCTGCCGGGGCCGCGTTTTCAGCGGCGGGGCGCGTGCCCTATGCGCCGGCCGGGAGCTTGGCGGACGACTCGGCGGGCGACGACGTGTCGCGCGCATGACGGATTGTCGCCGCGGGGCCGGTCGGGGGCGGGGAGTCCTCCGGGTCTTACCCCTTGTCGGCCGCCCCGCGCTTCCGCCGCGGGATCACGGAGATCTCTCCGCTCCGCTCGAGGACCGCCTCCTCGATGTCTTCCAGCCGGGAGACCCCCTGCCGCTCGCGGGCCGCCGCCAGGATATCGTCCAGGCCGACGCGTTCCCACGTCATGTGAGTCGCGTTCGGCCGGCCGTCCCGGAAGAGGACCAGGGGCATGCCGTCGATCAGCGCCTCCAGGCGGGGGGCTTGCCGCTTGATCAAGGAGAGCCCGATGTCGGCCAGGATCAGGGTGGTCACGATCAGCGCGGCGTTCGTGAAGGAGTAGTCGGTGCCCACCAGGACGTTGGAGATCGCCTCGCTGATGATGAGTACCAGGACGAGGTCGAACGTGGTGGTGTGTGCGAGCGTCCGCTTGCCCGCCACCCGGAAGAGGATCATCAGCAGGACGTACACGAGGAGCGCGCGCACGACGGAGTCCATGACCGGTCCTCCAGAGTGTGGCGTGGCTAGGGGTACACCCACTGATGGAACCCGACGGGGGCTCCCGCACCGGCGCGGATCGCCGCCTGCCAGGCGCCGACACGTTCCGGCACCACCTGGATCGTCAGCGTCAAGAGGGCCGCCGCCGGGGAGTCCACGTCGAAGTCCAAGGTGACGTGGTCGGGACCGACCTGCGCTCGCCGAGGCGGCGGGAATACGCTCTCGACCCGCATCCCGTCGAGATAGGCCTGAGCGATCCGCAGCCCGAGCGCCGGCGAAGCCGCGCCCTCCGCGGGTCGCATTCGGACCAGCAACGTCGTCCGGTTCCCGCGCCTGAGGAACCGCTCGTAGTTCACCTCGAGGGTGCCGTCGGGCGCGATGACCGAGCGCCGGCCGAGCCCGCCGGATCCCAGGAACCCGAGCAGCCCGGCCACCACGAGCACGGCCATCAGTCCCCAGGCCACCTGCTGGATCCGCCACATGCGGCGCTGGAAACGGGCGACGGCGGGCGGATCGAGCTGTCGACGCACCTCGACCGCGCAGGTGCAAGGGGACTGCCACCGCCCCGGCGCGGCAGGCCGTCGTGCACGCGACACCCTGTCCGTCGCCGCGAGGGCCCCGCCCCCCCGATCGGGCCCTCGGCACGTCCCAGACGAGGCGGAGCCGCTGGGCACGCCGCTTGCCTGAGTCGAGGTAGATGAAGCGCCGGATCTTCGGTCTGGAGAGCGAATACGGCATCACGTGCACGTCGGAGGGCCGGCCCGTTCTGACGCCCGAAGTCGTCGCCCGGTATCTGTTCGAAGAGGTCGTCCCGAGCCCGCGGTATCCGAACACGTTCATGGAAAACGGTGCTCGCCTCTACGTGGACACCGGGTTCCATCCGGAGTACGCCACGCCGGAGTGCGACGACCTTCTCCAGTTGGTGGCGTACGACCGGGCCGGCGAGCGCATCATGGGGGACCTCGTCCAACGTGCGGCAGCGCGCCTGCCCGAGCACGGCGTCACGGGCCGGGTGCGCGCCTTCAAGAACAACAGCGATTCGGCGGGGAACTCGTACGGGTGCCACGAGAACTACCTGGTATCACGCGCCACGCCCTTCCCCCGTCTCGTGGAAGGGCTGATCCCCTTCCTCGCCTCGCGGCAGATCTTCACCGGCGCCGGGCGCGTCCGTCCCGGGCCCGACGGCGTGCGCTACTGCATGAGCCAGCGCGCCGAGCACATCACGAACGAGGTCTCCGGCACGACGGTGTCCGGCCGGCCGATGATCAACACCCGCGACGAGCCGCACGCCGACGGCGAGCGCTACCGGCGCCTCCATGTGATCGTGGGCGACTCCAACATGTCCGAGGTCGCCACCTACCTCAAGGTCGGGACCACGGCGCTCGTGCTCGACATGATCGAAGACGGCGCCCTCGATCGCGATCTCGCGCTGGAGGACGGCGCGCTCGCGCTCCACGTGATCGCCGACGACCTCTCGCTCCGCGAGCGGGTGCGGCTCCGGAACGGCCGAGCGTACACGGCCCTCGAGCTCCAGCTCGCGTACCTGGAGGCGTGCGAGACGTACACCAGCCGGGTCGGGATGGACGAGGCCACCCACGCGGTGCTCGAGCGGTGGGGCGACGTCTTGGAGAGGCTCGCGGCGGACCCGATGTCGCTCCATCGCGAGGTCGATTGGGTCATCAAGAAGGCCCTGATCGACCGGTACCTCGCCGAGCGCGGGGGCGGCCTGGAGGATCCGCACGCGGCGCTGCTGGACCTCCTGTACCACGACGTCGGGTCCGACCGCGCGCTTTACCCGCTGCTCGTCCGACGCGGCGAGGTCGAGACCCTGATCCCGCCCGAGGTGGTCGAGCGCGCCCGGTACCATCCGCCCCCGACGACACGCGCGCGTCTGCGTGGGGACTTCGTGCGCCGCGCAAGCCTTCGAGGCTGGGAGTTCCAGGTGGATTGGGCGTACGTGAGAACCATGACCCCGACGAGCGAGACGATCCTCTGCCCGGACCCGTTCGTCTCCCACGACGAGCGAGTGGACCGGCTGGCCGCGTGACGACCCAGCTCAGCGAGACCGGCGCGACCGGGATAGGAGACCGCGGAGGTTCAGCCGGGTCGACGGTCTGACGTCCGCTCCCAGCACACGGCGCATGTAGACCAGCGCCCGCTGGTTCGCCGCGCGGCCCGCGGACGCGACGCAATCCCTCGGAACGAAGAGGCGGTGGCCGCGGAGATATGCGTCGGCGGCGGTCAGGAGGACGCACGCGTCGCCGGCGAGCCCTCCGAGGATCAGGGTGCGGGCGCCCAGGTGGGTCAACAGGAGCTCGAGCGGGGTCGCGTAGAACCCCGAATGCTTCGGCTTGACCACCGCGTAGTCGTCGGGGTCCGGCGCCACGAGCCTCACGACCGGCTGCCCGCGCACCGGCGTCCCGAGGCATCGACGCACCACCGCGCTGAACTCCGAGCGCCACCTGCCGAAGTTGTCGTTGACGTAGATGACGGGGATTCCGAGGCTCTTGCATCGACGCTTCAGCCGGGCGATGCGCCGCGCCGCCGGCAGCGCGTTGCGCAGGAGCGCGCCGCCCCGCGGGAACTCGAGATCGTTGATGACGTCGATCAGGAGAAGCGCGACCGGCGAGGCATCGGGCGCGTTGCCGTGGAGGTCGTCGCCCGCCCCGACCGGGCGCCCCCGTCGCCGAGATCGACCGGTTTCGGGCGCGCCGGCCCTCATCCGCCGCCTCTCAGGGCTTCGGAATCTTGAGCGTCTTGCTGATCATGAGCGTGCCCGACACGAGAAACAGGAGCGCGACGAGGTGGAGCTCCGCGCCCAGGACCTGGACGGGATAGAGCGTCCCCCGATGAAAGGCGAGCATCAGGAGAGCGAGCGGGATGACGCTCGTCGGGATGGGCGTGCCCTCGAAATGGGTCACCTTGCCGGTCGCCCCCGCCATCGCCTCGGCGGTGATGTTGTAACGGGCCAGCCGGCTGACCCCGCACCCCACGAAGTACATGAGGATGGCCTGATCGAGCGGAGTCCTGAGGCCCGCCGCGAAGGCGATGCCGGCCGGGGCCACCCCAAAGGAGATCACGTCGGCGAGCGAATCCAGCTCGCGCCCGAGCGACGAGGCGCGATGTCGCGCGCGCGCCACCCGGCCGTCCAGGACGTCGAGCGCGAGCGCCAGGGGAATCAGCAACGCGGAGACATAGAGGTGGCGGTGGCGCCCCGTCGCGAGAAAGGTCATGGCCTCGAAGACGGCGCCGACACCGCAGAAGCCATTGGCGATCGTGAAGAGATCCGCGAGCTGGAAGCTGCGGATCATGGAGAAGTGCATGCCCGGCTTCAGCGGGGTCTCCTTTGGCCCGGCGTCCGCGTCACGATAGCGCAGGAGACGCCGGGCCGCGAGGGGAGCCGGGGGCGCGCCTCAGCGGCGAATGGAGACCTCCGGCCGCCGCGACGGGGTCCCGTCCACGTCCGGAGCCGTCAGGCCTACGTGGGCCGGCTCGAACGTCGTCGGCTCCTCGGTGAGGGCGCGGTCGATCGAGAGCGCGCCGCTGCCCCGGATCATGACGACGACCGCCAAGGCCAGGGCCAAGAGGTGATACTCGAAACCCTCCCCCGCCTGCGCGCCGGTCCAGTTCATGAAGAAGCCGTGCGGGGCGTGGACGAGGAAGATGGCGCCCAGCATGATCGGCGCGATCCCGGCGGCCGCCAGCCGACCGAGGAACCCGACGACGAGCGCGAGCGACGCGAGCAGCTCGCCCGCCACGACCACGGCCGCCAGCGCCGTCGGGATGCCTTGCTGCCCCATGCCCTCGACGGTCGTCCGAAAGCCCTCGCCTCCGAACCATCCGAGGGCTTTCTGGGCGCCGTGCGGGAACATGACGAGCCCCAGCGCCACGCGCGCCACGAAGGCCGCGCGATCATCGGGCGTGCGCATGAGCCACATGCCCCCGAAGAGGCAAGCCGCGTGCCACGCCCGGATGTCTTTCAGTCGCCCGACATCTCGGGCGGCACGCGGTTTGCCATCAGCAGGGCCATGGGCAATGCGGGTCCGACGGGGCCACGGCTCGCCCGAGGTCGGCCGGACGATCCGCCGGCGGCCGCGCAGGCCGCGGACCTGCGCTACGTAAGCGACGCCCGGCCCGGCATCCGCCGTCATCGGGCCGGCCGCGGCTTCCGGTACGTCGGGCCCGAGGGAGCGCCCGTCCGCGACGCGGCCACGCTCGAACGCATCCGCGCCCTCGCGATCCCGCCGGCCTGGCGAGGGGTGTGGATCTGCACCCTCGCGCACGGCCATCTCCAGGCCGTCGGTCGCGATGCCCGCGGACGCAAGCAGTATCGCTACCACGCCCGATGGCGCGCGGTCCGGGACGAGACCAAGTACGCCCGCCTGGTGGAGTTCGCCCGCGCCCTGCCGCGCATCCGAGCGCGGGTCACGATGGATCTCGCTCGCCCCGGTCTTCCGCGCCCCAAGGTGCTCGCCACCGTGGTGCGCTTGCTCGAGACCACGGCGATTCGCGTCGGGAACGCGGCCTACGCGCGGCAGAACGGCTCCTTCGGCCTCACCACGCTCCGGAGCCGGCACGTGACCGTGCGCGGGGCCCAGCTCCGCTTCGAGTTCCGTGGCAAGGGCGGCAAGCAGCACTGCGTGACGGTCAGCGACCGTCGCATTGCCGGGATCGTGCGCCGGTGCCAGGACCTTCCGGGCCAGGAGCTCTTCCAGTATCGCGACGAGACGGGCCAGCTCGAGACGATCGACTCGGCGGACATCAACGGCTACTTGCGGGAGATCGGTGGGGGTGCGTTCACCGCCAAGGACTTCCGCATGTGGGTCGGCACCGTCCTCGCGGCGCAGCGCCTCGCCGAGCCCGGGCCCGTTCTCACCGTGGCGGCGCAGCGACGACGCGTCCGCGATGCGATCGTCCACGTCAGCGCGCAGCTCGGAAACACGCCCACGATCTGCCGGCGCTGCTACGTGCACCCACTCGTCGTCGACGCGTACTTGCGCGGGCGCCTTGCCGCGCGTGGGCTCCGCGGGCCGGCCCCCCGGGGACTCAGGGCCGACGAGGCGAATGTCCTGGCGATTCTGGAGCGCCCGGTCGCGGCGTGATCGCTCGGACCGACAGCGTGTCGGGTCGACGACCCGGTGTCACGGGCCGCCGCCACGTCACGCGGACGGCTCGTTCTCCCGCAGCCGCGCTTCGGCGGCGGCCAGATCCGCGCGCGCCTGTTGGATCGCCGCCGCGGCCGCGTCGGCCGCCTGGCGCGCCTCCTCCGCGCGCTGGCGGGCGCTGAGAGCCCTCGCGGCGTGACGAGCGGCCGCGCGCTCGAGCGCGCGCGCCCGCGTCTCGAGCCCCTGCAGCCGGGTGCGGGCCGTCGTGACGGCGGTCCGGAGTCGAACCTGTTGCTGCGTGCGCCCGCGTCGCGAGTCGTCGCCGGCCGTCGAGCCGACCGGCGCCGATCGGGCGGGCGGGGGCGGGGACGTCCGGGGCAGCAGGCGGAGCGCTCGCGTGGTCGGGCCGAACACGTCGAACCCGCTCGGCGCGATCTCGTGAGCCAGGCGTCCCCGCTCCAGCGCGGCCCGGTCCGTCGAATCCGCCGCGGCGGCGCTGAGGGTACGCCTGATGCGCATGCGCAGCGCGCTCGTGACACGGCGCCCGGCGGCCTCCAGGCTGGCGACGGCGCGCTCCTCGACGTGGGACAGCGCCGCCCGGTAGGCTTCGGTGGCTTTGGGAAGCTCGCCCCCCCGCCGGCCGAGCTGCGCGGCTTTCACGCGCTGGGCCGCCTGGGTGAGCCGGGTCACCGCGGCGGGATCCTGTCGCGCCGCATCGTTGATGGCCCGGACGGGCAACGTGAGGCGGGGGGCGGTCGCCATCGTTCCTCCATTCTGGAGCAAAGCGTGTGCCTCCGGCACTGGCACTCTCCTTGCTCCCTCTCGAGTCCGTGAGCCCTGATCCGGGAGAGGACAAGCTCCGGACGCCCGTCCCAGCGCGGCTTCGCGAGAAAGCCGCGCTGACCGGACCGGGCCGGAGACGCGCCGCCGACGTGTCGCTCGCCCAAGGCCTCTACTACACGGGCACCGGACTCTGGCCCATTGTCTCGATGCGGAGCTTCGAGCGCGTCACGGGCCCGAAGCGCGACCGGTGGCTCGTCAAGACGGTCGGCGTCCTGGTCTCGGCGATCGGGATCACGCTGGCGCGCTCGGGGCGGCGAGGTCGCGTGCACCCGGACGTCGCGCTCTTGGGGGGGCTCAGCGCGGCCGCGCTGGCCGCGATCGACCTCGTCTACGTGGCTCGCCGGCGGATCTCGCCCGTCTACCTGCTCGACGCGGTCCCCGAGGTCATGCTGGCGGTCTGGTGGGGGCGGCGTGTGGCGCGAAGCCGCCGCGCGGTCTGGCGCGCCCCTGTCCGTGGCTCGCAAGAGGAGGCGTCCGACACGTGAAGACCCACGACGCGCGCGTTCCCGTCTTCGACGACCGCCCGTTTCGACGATCGAGCACGCCGCCCTGGCTGGCCCTCGCCGGCGCGCTGGCCCTGCTCGCGCTCGCGGCCGCCTGGCGGACACGCCTCCGGCGACGAGGCACGCGGATCGAGGCCGACGAAGCGCGAATGGAGCCGATCCCGGTCGTGTACTGAGCCGACCCGGCCTAGCCGGCCTTGAGCCGCCGCGTGGGCGTCTTGGCGGCACCCGAGGCGACCCGTCGGCCGGCCGGCTTCTTGCCGCGCCGCCGCGCCAGGCTTTGCTGGAGCGCATCCATCAGGTCCACCACCTTGGCGCCGACCTCGACGGGTCGCTCCTCGGGCAGGGCCTTGCCGCGCGCCTTGGCGCGGGCGGCCTTCTCCACGCGGGCCCGATAGGTGTCCTCGAACGCCTCCGGGTCGAACGCCGGCCGTCTCAGCGCCTCGACGAGCCGGAGGGCGAGCTGCTTCTCCTCGCGGCGCGAGGCGCCCTTGCCGAGGGGGACTTCCCGGAAGTCGCGGACCTCGTCGGCGAAGTAGAGGGTGTGCAGGATCAGGCCGCCCTCGTACGCGCGAATGGCGACCAGGTTCTCCTTGCCGCGCATCACGTACGTGCCGAGCGCCACCTCGTCGCGGTCGCGCATGACCTCCGCCAGCAGCCGGTACGGCTTGTCCCCGGCCCGGTCGGGGCCCAGGTAGTTCGTGCCCTCGAAGTACACGGGATCGACCGTTCGGAGCGGCACGAACTGCTGAATCTCGATGGTGTGGGGTCCGGTCGCCTCGAGGCCCTTCAGCTCCTCCGGCGTGAACTCCACGTAGCGGTCCTTCGCGATCTCGTAGCCCCGCACCACCTCGTCGCGGGACAGGACGCGCTCGTGCTTGGGGCAGATGATCTGCTCACGGATCCGGGTGCCGCACCCCCGGTGGATCAGGTGGAAGGCGGGGCTCAGCGACCGCCTCGCGCTGTAGAGCTTGACGGGTATCGTCACCAGCCCGAAGGAGATGGCGGCGCTGGCGAGCGGCCGCGGCATCGGCGCCTACCGTCCGTTCGAGGGCGAGCGCCGCGACCCCGACCGGGGAGCCCGTCGTCCCCCGGCGGAGCGCTCCCGGGCGCTCGCCTCGCTCTCGACCGACTCGCCGGCGTCGCGCCCCGAGGGGTCCCTCGCCGTGGACGCCCGACTGACCGGTGCCTCCCGCGGCTCGTGTCGGCGGGGCGCGGTCACTCGCCGCCTCGCTGGACGTAGCCCTTCACGAACTCCTCCGCGTTCTCCTCGAGCACGCTGTCGATCTCGTCGATGATCCGGTCGATCGAGCCGCCGAGCCGCGTGCGGGCGCCGGTGACGCTGGCGGCGGGGGCCCGGCCGGCTTCCGTCACGGGCGCCGGGGATGAGGCCTTCGTCGGGGACGGCTTCGTCTGAGGCATGGCGCGTCTCCTTACTCCCAGTAGTTCGGGCGACGATAGTGCCCGTAGAGGCGGCTCTCGTAGTCGCGCTGAACGGGGGCGGTCGGGTCGTATTCGGGCGAGCTCTTGATGGCCTCTCGGGTCAGCGTGGTGTAGACCTTGGAGTCGTTCCAGCTCACGTCCGTGATCCAGCCCGGCGCCACCAGGACTTGCTTGCCTGCCCACCAGTTGCTGGTGTCGACGATCAGGTAGCGGATCGTCCACGGCTCGACCTCGACGAGGAAGTCGGCGACGTGGCCGATCTCGCCGTCGGCCGCGCCGATGTAGAAGCCGCGGACTTCCTGCGCGCTCTGGAGATTCGGCTCCCCGGACTCCCGCGCCGCGAGCTCTTCTTCGGCCAGCGCCGCCCGCGGGTCGGGAGCGGCCAAGAGCGGCTGGGCCCCCAGGAGGTCGGGTGTCGTCCAGTACAGGGGATAGCCGTAGTACGCGTGCCAGGCGATCTCCTGCTGGCGGGACACCGGCGGGGTCGTGCTGACGTCCGGGCTCCCCTCGACCTGTGCGCGCGTCAGCGACACGGGGAGACGCTTGGCGCCGACGTTCGGGGGGCGCGCCACGTGCGGCGCGACGCTCACTCGGCGGCCGGACAGCCACGTCCCGGTGTCGACCACGAGATACCGGACACGCCACGTCTTGGAGTCGAAGTAGAGGTCGTCGAGCGTGCCGATGTCCCCGTCGGTCGCGGCGATGGTCAGCCCGCGCAGTTCGCTCACCCGGTGCATGGCGTCCCTCCTCAATTCGGCGTGTTGACGGTCACCCAGACCGCCGGCGCGCCGTCGGGCCACGTGAAGATCGGACGGATGACGATTTGGGTGTTCTCGGGGAACGGCCCTGCCCCGAGCGACGCCTCGATCTGGTTCATCAACCGTCCGACCATGCTGGCCAGCTCGCGCTCGTTCACGCTCCCGTCCTCTCAGTCCGGCCGTCCGCGAGGAGTCGTGCGACGGCCGTCAGGTCGCTCACGAGGCGCGACAGCGCCGCCTGGCGGCTGACGGAGTCCGGCGCCCGCAGCACCGCCGAGGGATGGATCGTGGCGACCACGTACTGGGCCAGCGGCGACGGGATCGGCTTGCCCCCGGCCTGCGTCACGCGGACGCCCCGGCCGAGCAGCGCCTGGGCCGCCGTCGCGCCGAGGCAGACGATCGCGCGGGGCCGCACCGCCGCCAGCTCGGACATGAGCCACGGTCGGCAGGCGCGGACGTGCCACGCGGTCGGCTTCTTGTGGATGCGCCACTTCCCGCGCGGCTCCCAGTTGAAGTGCTTCACCACGTTGGTCACGTAGACCTGCTTCCGGTCCAGCCCCGCCGCCTCGAGGGCCTGATCGAGGAGGCGGCCGGCGGGGCCGACGAAGGGGCGGCCGTCGAGATCCTCCTCGTGGCCGGGCTGCTCGCCGACGAGCATTACCGCCGCGGGCGCCGGGCCCTCGCCGAACACGGTCTGGGTCCCCCGCTCCCAGAGCTCGCACGCGCGACAGCGGGAGGCCGCGTCACGCGCCTCGGCGAGATCCACCCGGGCCGCGCCTCCCTCCGCCGGGGAGGAGCCCGGCCCGGAGGCCGAACGCCGCTGCTCCGCGGCCTTCACGCCGCTCGCCTCCGCGCGACCGGTGGCCGCGCCGCCGGCCGGAGCCGCCGAAGCCGGGGGAGGATCTCGGACTCGTAGAACCGGACGAAGCCCTCCTGGTCGGGCCCGACCTGGTGCACGCACACGTGGTCGTACCCGGCGCGGCTCGCCCGCCGGATCGCGTCCAGATGGCGGGCCGGATCGGGACCACAGATCACGGTGTCCGCGACCTGGGCCTCCGTGATCGGCTTGAACGCGTCCTCGAACTGGGCGGGCTGCGCGATCTCGGTGAAGAGCGAGCCCTCGAGCGCGGCCAGGGCCCACACCTCGTGCGCCGTGCGCCGGGCGGCGCGCTCGCTCTTGGCCCAGCACACGGTGAGCTCGACGAAGCTCGGCTTGCCGCGGCCCCCGCTCCGGCGAAACGTGCGCAGCAATGCCGGATCGGGGTCCGTCGTGACGAAGCCATCGCCGACCCGGCCGGCCAGGCGGGCCGCCTTGGGACCACTGGCCGCCACCATGATGGGTGGGGGCTTCGGCGGCAGCGTGTAGAGGCGCGCCGCTTCGACCGTGAAGTGGGGCCCGCGGTGAGACTCGAGGTCGCCCCGCCAGAGACGGCGGATGACGCCGATCGCCTCCTCGAGCATCTCGCGCCGGACGTCGACGGGCGGCCACTTGGCGCCGGTCACGTGCTCGTTCAGGTTCTCGCCCGTGCCGACGCCGAGGAAGAAACGTCCGGGCATCATCGCGGCCACCGTGGCCGCGGCGTGGGCGACGATCGCCGGATGAGTGCGGATGAGCGGGCACGTGACGCCGGTGCCCACCACGAGGCGCTCGGTGGCGACGGCGATGCCGCCGAGCGCGGCCCACACGAACGGGCTCTGGCCCTGGCGATCGGACCACGGGTGGAAGTGATCGGAGATGAGCGCGAAGTCGAACCCGGCCGCCTCGGCGCGCACCGCCTGGCGTACGAGATCGGTCGGTCCGAACTCTTCGCTCGAGAGCTTGTATCCCAGGTGCAGCATCGGGCGCCTCCGCCACTTCAAGGCAGCAAGCCCCGTGCCGCGGTGGTCCTGCGGGAGCAACGCCCCGCTGCGCGAGAGCGCGATGGACACGGTGTCGCCCGCGCGTCAACCTGGCCGTCACGGATCGTGCGCCGCCGACGCGCGGCACGCGCCTTGCTCGTGCTCGGGGCGGGACCGCGGATCGATCGACGCGGGGCGCTCGGACGAGCGCGGGGGACGGGCCGGGCCATGGCGCACCTGGAGAACCGCTGCACCGGGCTGACGATGCGGTGGGGCCGCGTGACGCTGCTCGGACTGGGCGGGGCGGTCCTCGCCGCGTGCGACGGGCCGCAGTCCACGTTCGCGCCGGCCGGCCCCGCGGCGCGCCACCTCCTCGGACTGTCCTGGACGCTCTTCGTCACGCTGGGCCTCGTCTACGCGGTCGTGCTCGCCCTCTTGGCGGCCGCCGTGGCGCGCTCGCGGCGCGGGCGGCACGCGCCCACGCCCGCCTCCGAACGTCGAGTGATCGCCGCCGTGCTGGTGGGCGGCGCCGTGGTGCCGGCGCTCGTCGGCGCGGCGCTGGCGGCGACCACGCTGCGGGGGATGGCGGCACTGTCGCCGGGCCGGACGGCGGACGAGCTCACCGTGGACGTGACCGGTCATCGGTGGTGGTGGGAGATCCGCTATCCGGACGCGGACCCCGCGCGTGACGTGACGACCGCGAACGAGCTCCACGTGCCCGCCGGTCGGCGCGTCCGGCTGCGCCTGACGTCGCGCGACGTCATCCACAGCTTCTGGGTCCCCGCGCTCCACGGCAAGATGGACCTGATTCCCGGGCGGACGACCGAGATCGCGTTCGAGGCGGATCGTCCGGGCGCCCACCGGGGGCAGTGCGCCGAGTACTGCGGCGTCCAGCACGCGCGCATGGCGTTCTGGGTGGTCGTCGACTCGCCCGCCGACTTCGACGCCTGGCTCGCCCGGGAGCGGCGGCCGGCCGAGGAGCCGCTCGACGAGCAGGCCCGTCGCGGCCGGGCCGTCTTCGTCGCCCAGAGCTGCGCCGGGTGCCACTCCGTGCGCGGCACGACGATCGGCGCCGGGGGTCCGGACCTGACGCATGTCGCCAGCCGACGGACCCTGGCGGCGGGCACGCTCGACAACGTCCCCGGCAACCTCGCGGGCTGGGTCGCCGATCCTCAAGCGCTGAAGCCCGGGAACCTCATGCCGCGCGTGCCGCTCGGCGCCGCGGAGCTCCATGCCCTCGTCGCCTACCTCGGCACCTTGCGCTGAGCGGGCGGCGCGCCCGGCGGCGACGGCCGGGGGCCGGGCCGCCTTCGAGCGGACGTGGAGCGATCCGCGGGGGATCCTCGGCGCGCTCCGGACGATCAACAACGTGCCGATCGCCCACCGCTACATGGTGACGGCCTTCGCCTTCTTCCTGGTGGGCGGCCTCCTCGGCGTGCTCCTGCGGATCCAGCTCGGGACGCCCGAGAACACCTTCCTGGACGCCGTGACGTACAACCAGATCTTCACGATGCACGGCACCACGATGATGTTCCTCTTCGTGATCCCGTTCATCGAGGCCCTCGCCACGTACGTGCTTCCGCTCCACCTCGGCACGCGGGACCTGCCGTTTCCCCGCCTGACCGCGCTCAGCTTCTGGACCTATCTCTTCGGCGGCATCTTCCTCTACTCGAGCTTCCTCTTCGGCCTGGCGCCCGACGGGGGCTGGTTCGCCTACGTGCCGCTCACCGGCAAGACGTTCTCCCCGGGGCTGGGCATGGACTTCTGGGACATCGGCCTCAGCGTGGCCGAAGTGGCGGCGATGGGCGCGGCCGCCGAGATGATCACCGGCATCCTCCGGATGCGCGCGCCCGGGATGTCGCTCACGCGGCTCCCGCTCTTCGCCTGGTCCATGCTCGTCACCGGCATCATGATCATCTTCGCGTTCACGCCGCTCATCGTCGGCACCGCGCTGCTCGAGCTGGACCGCAAGCTCCTGACCCGGTTTTTCGATCCGGACGCGGGAGGGAAGCCGCTGCTGTGGCAGCACCTCTTCTGGATGTTCGGGCACCCCGAGGTCTACATCATGTTCCTGCCGGCGGCGGGCATCGTGTCCCAGGTCGTCCAGACCTTCGCCCGGCGGCCGGTCGTCGGCTACCGCTGGATCGTCCTGTCGATGGTCGGCACCGGGGCGCTGAGCTTCACCCTCTGGATGCACCACATGTTCACGACCGGGCTCCCCGCGCTGGCGCTCGGCATGTTCGCCGGGGCGAGCCTGGCGATCGCGATCCCGAGCGGGATCCAGGTGCTGGCGTGGATCGCGACCCTGTGGACCGGACAACCGGTGTGGCGCACTCCGCTCCTGTTCGTCGGCGGGTTTCTCGCCATCTTCGTCCTGGGGGGACTCACCGGGGTGATGCTGGCCGTGGTGCCCTTCAACTGGCAGACGCACGACACGCACTTCGTCGTCGGCCACTTTCACTACGTCCTCATCGGCGGCGTCGTGTTCCCGCTCTTCGCGGGACTCTACTACTGGCTGCCGAAGATCCTCGGCCGGCGCCTCGACGAGCGCCTGGGACGCTGGAACTTCTGGGTCATGTTCGTCTTCTTCAACGTGGCCTTCTTCCCGATGCACGTGGCCGGGCTCCTCGGGATGCCGCGCCGCGTGTACACGTATCCGGCCGGGCTCGGGTGGGAGCTGCCGAACTTCATCTCGAGCGTCGGCGCGGCCGGCTTCGCGCTCGGCGTCCTCCTCTTCCTGGTCAATCTCGCCTGGAGCGGCGGGCGGGGCCGGCGAGCCGGCCCGAACCCGTGGGGCGGGGACACGCTCGAGTGGCTCGAGACGTCGCCGCCCCCGGAGGCGCAGTTTCCCCGGATCCCGGTGGTCACCAGCCGGAATCCCCTGTGGGACCAGGCGACCTTCGTCGCGCCGGATCCGCCGACCGCGCGCGTGCTGAGCGCCCTCGACGAGGCGCCGACCCGGTGGCGCGGCGGCCTGGTCGTGTCGCCCGCGCGGGCGGTTCCGGTCGCGATCGTGCACCTGCCGAGTTCGACGATCTTCCCCTTCGTCCTGTCGGTGGGGTTCCTGCTCCTGTTCGCCGCCGCGCTCCTGGACAGCGTGACGCTCGCCGCGCTCGGCGCCGTGGTCAGCATCGTCGGCGTCGTGGGCTGGTTCTGGCCTCAGGCGTCCGAGGGCCTCGCGATCGCCGAGCGCGGGCACGCCGGGCCCGGCGAGCTGGGCCTCGCCGTCGTAGGGCCGGCGTCCAACGGGTGGTGGGGCACGATCGTGCTGATCGTGATACTCGCGACGGCCCTCGCGACCCTGCTGGCGAGCTATGCGTACCTCGCCGCCGGCGCCGTCTGGCCTGGCGCGTCCCCGGGCGGGGCGAGGGCGGCGGGTCTCGGCCTGGCGGCCCTGGCGGCGGGCTGCGGGGCGGCTCGCACGGCCGCCCGAAGCCTGGGCGCGACCAGGGTGGGCCGGCGGCGGCTCGCGCTGGGCGTCGCCGCCGGCCTGCATGTCGCCTTCGTCGCGCTCGGCGCGGTGGCGTACGGCGACACCGGGGTGACGCCCGAGACGAGCGCCTACGGCTCGATCGTGCTGGCGCTCTTCCTGTTCGAGTGGCTGGTGGCGGGGCTGGCGCTGACGATGCTCGGGACGGCGGCGCTCTGGGCGTGGCGGGCGCCCGCCGACCTCCGAGGGCACGCCGTCCTCGTCAATGCCACGCTCGTCGCCTGGTTCACGCTCGTGACCGCGCTGCTCGGGCTGGCGACGACGTACCTCGGGCCGGTGCTGACATGACGCGAAGGGGCGGCGGCCGTCCGATCGACGACCGCGGAGCCCGGGGGACGGTCGTGAGTGCCCCGACCGTGCGTCACCGCCTCGCGGCGACGCTCCTCGCGGGCGCCCTCGCCCTCGGCTGCTCGGACAGCGAGCGACTCCCGCACTCCGCCGTCCCGGATGGCGACGCCCGCCGCGGCATCGCGGCCATGCGGCGGCACGGGTGCGGGGGCTGCCACGTGATCCCGGGCGTTGCCGAGGCCCGGGGGCGGGTCGGGCCGTCCTTGGCGGGGTTCGCCTCGCGGCCGTACATTGCCGGCGCGCTGCCGAACCGTCCGCTCGAGCTCGTGGCGTGGATCCGCGATCCTCAGGCCGTGCATCCGGGCACGATCATGCCGAGGTTGGGCGTGAGCGCGACCGACGCCAGGGACATCGCCGCGCACCTCTACCGACTACGCTGATGGGCGACTACGCTGACGGGCCGGCGGCGGCGTGCGCCTCGCGCGCGCCCCGCCGGCCGCCTCATCACAGCGAGTACAGCGTCGTCCCGCCTCGATCCTCATGGCCGCTCGCGCCGTTGCTCCGAGCCCGGCCGCGGGCCAGGCCGGCCCGGAAGGCCGGCTCGTCGGCGGCCGATCCGTACCGCGCGCGGAGATCGGCATCGGTCTCGGCAAGCGAGGCGTGGCGGAAGGCGGCGTCGAACCCCATCCGGTAGAGCGCCTCGTCCTGCTTGAAGTCGCCGCCTTGGCCCGTGTATTCGGCCTCCTCGGCGTCGCGGAGCCCGATCCACCATTCCTCCCGGGCGGCATCCACGCTCTCCGCGCCGAGCCCGTCCAGCACCTCGCGCACGCGGGCCGCCTCGGCATCGTCCTCCGCCGACACGACGACGATGCTGCGCCCTTTTCGGAGGGCGTCGCGATAGACGTAGAGCTCATCCGCCGGGAGCCCTCGCGAGAGCGAATTGTCGAGCTGCCCCGCGACGGCGCCGCCCGCGACCGCGCCGAGGAGCCCCGCGGCGATCGCCCCGGCGACGACGACGGGCCCCAGGCCGGGCAGCGCGACCGACGCCACCGCGAGCGCGCCGGCCGAGCCCGCCGCCCCGCCCACGACGCCGCCGATCGCTTGCGCGATCGCCGGCTGCTCGGCCTCGGTCGTGGGGACCCGCCGGATCTGCGATTCGGAGGAGCCCGGAGACAGCACGCTGATCCGGTCGTGGGGGATCTGGATCTGTCGCAAGACCTCGACGATCCCTCTCACATCCGAGAAGTCCCCGATGACGCCGACGACCGTCCTCATCGCATGGCCCTCCTTTTGGGCGCTGTCAGTGATCGAGCAAGGGGGATGCCAGTGAGCCGCGATGTGGGGCACAGCCATTGCACCGATGGAGGGCGTGAGCACGCTGGCCGGGAGGGCGACAGGCGTACGGGGCGGCCTCGGGCGTCCCGCGCACCCGGCCTCGGGCACCACGCGGCTGGTGAGCCGACGCGCCTCCGAGTCCGAGCTCGGCGCCGTGCGGACGATCGTCGGCGTGCTGGCCCTCGTGCTCGCGGCGTATTGCCTGATCGCCGCCGCCACGGAGCTCTACGCGCAGCCCGCACCCGACCGGCCGAACCCCGAGGCCCTGGCGGCGCGGGACCGGCATCAGTGGGTGGGATTGATTCCGGTGGCGTTCCTCGGCCTCGTGGTCGCGTATGCCGTGGTGGTGGCCGCGCGTCGCCGCGGCCGGGCGCGGGGCCGACCCGGCCCGCCGTCCACCCAGGATCCGCCGCCCGCCCCCCGTTCGGAGCCGTCCGGCTCGCGTCGCGACACGCCGTCGCGCTGACGACACTTCGACGGCGGCGTGGCGGACCCGATCACGCTCGCTCGGCGGTGGCGATGGTGGACCGTCGCCGCAGCAGCACGAGCGAGACCACCAGCGCCAAGACCATCATCGTGAGGAGCGCGAGCTCGAGCATCGCGTGGCGGAAGGCGGTGCCCCCCGTCTGGGCCAGCTCCGCGAACTCCGTCGTGAGGACGAGGATCCGGCGCGTCCCGGCGATCAGCCCCACGACGAGAAACGGCTCGGGCGCGAGCACGTGCTCGCGAAAGGACACCTGGACGGTGTAGAGGAGCTCCACGATCATCACGATGAGCAGGACCCGGTCGAGCAGGTCGATCATCGACGCCGGCAGGGTGCCCGCGAAGAGATGCCGCCCGAACATGACCGCGCCGTCGACCAGGAGGACCAGCGCGCCGGCGGTGAGGAGGATGCCGAGGCCGACGTAGACGACGTCCTCCACCCGCGTGAAGCTCTGCGCGATCCGATCGCGCACCGCCGGCGAGATCCCGCCCGGCGCCGAGTCCGCCTGCCCCGCCCGCGCCGCCTTCTCCCCGGATTTGATGGGTCGCCCCTCAGCGCTCGGACGGGGCGCGGGGATCCCGGCCCCGGAGAACGAGGATCGCCGCGATGGCCGCTCCGGCGATCCGGGGCAGGATCCCGGGCTCGGGCTCGGACGCCTGGAGGATGACCGTGCGCCCGACGAGCTCGCGCCAGGTGAGGGGCGCCTCCATGAACCCGAACGAGATCACGGCGTCATGTCCCCCGCACCCCGATCCGACGGACCGGGTGCGGGAGCTCGCTCGCCTCCCCGGCTAGCCCGCTCCGCCGCGCCACTGTCAGGAAGGGAGTTCCCGGAGCGCCTGGATACGTTCGCTGGT
Organism: Candidatus Rokuibacteriota bacterium; assembly: GCA_044867785.1. Classification (GTDB taxonomy): domain Bacteria; phylum Methylomirabilota; class Methylomirabilia; order Rokubacteriales; family DASRDR01; genus DASRDR01. The sequence goes on from JBIOVM010000092.1 coordinate 18,183, forward strand.
GCCCGGGTGCGTGGCGAACCAGCCACCGCCCTCACTACCGCCCGAGGTGCGCTGGAGCCACGTCAGGGTGTCCTCGAGCGCCTGCTTCGACGAGCCCACACGCTTGAGGAGCGTCACCGCGTGCCTGTCCGCCTGGAGCTCCTCGGAGCGACTGTGGGCCCGCGTGATGAGCGTGCCTGCGATGGGCGTGATGATCGCCGCCTGGGGGATGACCTGCTCCAGGATCGCGGCGCCGATGCCGACACCGGCATTGACGACCTGCGCCTTCGCCACGTGGCCGAGATCGTTGTGCGCGAACTCGTGCGCCATGATCGCGAGCAGCTGCTCGTCGGTGGCGCGGTCCAGGAGGCCGCGGGTGACGTAGAACTCCCCGCCGCCCGCATTGGCGGCGTTGATGCTCCGGTCGGAGATGATCCCGAGCTTCACCTGGGCGGGCGGCTTGTCGGCGGCTCGTGCCAGCGGCTCGATCACGCGGCGAAGCCGCGCGACGTCTTGCGGGCTTGCGCGCTCCAGGGTCGGGCTCGATCCTGACCGCTGTTCCGTGCGCGACCCACGGCCGTCGGGCCGGGGGCCGAGTGTCGAGCAGCCGGAGCCGACGAGCCCGGCGAGGGCCAGTGCAACCACCGTCGCTCTCGCGGTTCGCATGCGTCCTCCTAGCGTTTCTGGAACATCGGCTTCGAGGCGCTCCACGCGGCGCGCGGGCCCTCGGTCGCTTGCAGGATCGTCGTGTCCTTCCGGAGCGCCGCGGCGGCGCTCGGCTGGCGCCGCTTCGCTTGCCGCTTGACGGGACCGATGGCCGCGGTCGGCGCCGGCGCCTTGGGTGAACGAGCCGGCGCCTTGTACGGCGCCGTCGTCGCGGCGCGCTTCGAGCTCGCTTTTCTCGAGGGTTTCGCTGCCACGCTCTCGAACGAGCAACGCCCATGCCATCGGCATGGGGCGCCGGCGTTGCGGGACGGAGACCGCGCTACGGCTGCGCCGGCAGGCTCTCCACGCCACCGTGTCGTGCGATCGACACGATGTCGTGCGACGAGGAGACTCGCATCACGCGCGCGAACCCTCGCCGTCGAGGCGACACACGGCGTCGGGACTCAGCGTCTGGGGCGCGAGCGTCTCGACGCAGAAGAGGTGCAGCGCGTCCCGATCGTGCGATCGATAGCCGACCGCGAGGTCGCCGCCGACGGTGAGGATGAAGTCACCGCCGCGCAGCGAGAAGAGAGCGCCTCCGTCGCGCATCACGAGGGACCGGTGCACCTCGGCCACGATGTTCTTGGTATGGCGAGGCACCGGATAGCCGCGGTTCGCCGCCGCGAGATACGCGTAGTAGCGGCCGGGCGAGAGGACCGCCTCGTACGGGCCGGGGACCGTCAGCCGGTCCAGCGTCTCGACGGCCTGCACGAGATCGGCGATCACGCGGACCGGATCCGTCCAGTCGCCCAGCTGCACGCGCGGCGACGAGGGATCCTCCAGGAATCCCGTGCCGACGGGGTCGCCGGAGTACGCCAGGCGGTCCTCCGCCAGGGCGACCTCGCGGGCCGCGTCCTCGGCGGTGGCGGTGTCGAGCGCCGGCCCGCCCCGCTCGAAGGCCTCGACCGCCGACCAGGGCAAGCTGAAGTCGGCCCGAATCTGGGCGAGGAGCGCGATCTCGGGCATGCAGACCACGGCCTTCCCTTCCCGGGTCGCGCAGGCCTTCATGGTCCCGAGTGGCGCCGCGATGTAGTCCCAGCCGCGGGGGCCATCGAACGTCGCGACCCGCCGCGCGGTCATGACGTTGCGCGCGGCCGTCGCGGCCGCATCGTCCAGCTCCTTCCACACGGCTTCGGAGAGTTGGGCGCTGCCGCGTCTCAGGATGTCCATCATCGGGCTCGCCTCAGCGATCCCACGGTGACGAACGGCCCGTTCGGGCTGCCGGCGGCGCCGCGCGCCGCGGGCCCGGTCGGCGACCCGGGCTCGAGAGCCGTGATCGGCCGTTCGGTGAAGAGGAACGTGCGCAGCACCTCGTCGAAGCTCGGATCCCGCCGGCGGATCCATTCGAGGACCATGGCGGCGTGCTCCTTCTCCTCGTCCCGGTTGTGCCGAAGGATCTCCTTCAGCTCGCCGTCGCCCGCCGCGTCGATGCGCTGCTGGTACCAGTCGATCGCCTCCAGCTCCTCCATCAGGCTGACGATGGCCCGGTGCATGTCCTTGGTCGTGGGTGAGAGCGCGCTCTCCGCCTCGTGAAAGCTGCCCGAGCTCGATGCCATGCGTCTCTCCTGTCGGCCCGGCGGCCACCGGCCGCGAGCGGTCGGTTCATGGTTCGTCCGTCGCCTCGAGAAGCGCGACCGGGAAGGCTCCGAGCGCGGACTCCATGGCGAGCGCCGGGCGGCCTTCCCGCGTCACGACGTCCACCGTTTCGCCCGTCAGAACGTTCCGGCACGCGCGGAACCCCCAGCCGTCCGGGAGGGCGAGCCAGGTGCCGGCCCACACCGGGCCGACCGGCGGGCTCGGCAAGTGGAGCCGGGCGAGGAAGCGGGGCGCGACGGCGATCACCGCGTCTCTCTCGAGCCGTCGCCCGAAGGCGATCACGTGCTCCGCGCGGGACCCGGTCGGCGCCAGCGGGACGTAGGCGCCCTCCCCGTAGAGCCGCGCCCACCGGCGCCGGTGCTCGAGCGCGCGATGGACGAGATAGAGTTTGATGCGCCCGTCCTCCTTCGTGGTCATCAGCGCGCGGGCGAGACCGGCGAGGTCGCCGGTCTCGGCGACCGCGCTCCGGAGGCCGTCGAGGTCCCGCCGGAGCCGTGCGTAGTCCACGGGGCGCCGGTTGTCCGGATCGACCAGGCTCAGGTCCCACGTTTCGGTGCCTTGGTAGATGTCCGGCACCCCCGGCGCGGCCAGCTTCACGAGGGTGACGGCGAGCGAATTGTAGATCCCCGCGCCCGCGATCCGCGCCTGGAACGCCCGGAAGTCGGCGAGGAAGGGGTTCGCCCCGCTCTCGGCGACGAGCGTCGCGACCAGCCGCCGGAGCGGCCCCGGCGTCGGCCGCGGCGGCTCCGCCCGGTCGAGGAGCGCGGCGACGAACCGGCGCATCGCGGCGTCGTAGGCAGGGTTCGGGCTCACCCAGCTCGTGTGGACCTTGGCTTCGCGGAGGGCCTTGAACATGTGCGCCTGGATACGCTCGACGAACACGGAGTACTCGGCGTCGTCGAGCGAGCCGAGCGGCCAGGCGCCGAGGAGGGTCTGGTAGAGGTAGTACTCCTCGTTGGGGTCGGGCGCCGGCCGGCCGTCGACAACGGTGCGGTGGCGACGGTTCAGGCGATGCCAGGCGCGAAGCCGCGCACCCCACTCGCGGGGGAGCTCCGAGAGCACGGCGATGCGGGCGCGGACGTCCTCGCTGCGCTTCGTGTCGTGGGTGGAGGTCGCCGATAGCGAGTGCGGCCAGCTCGCCAGCCGCTCGGCGTTCAGGCGGTGGAACTCCGCGACTGTCGTGCCGAACCGATCGGGTGCGCCGCCGACCTCGTTCAGGGAGAGCAGACGGTTGTACCGGTAGAAGGCCGTGTCCTCCACGCCCTTGGCGGCGACGGGGCCCGTGAGCTGTTGGAACCGCCGCACGAAGTCCAGCTCCCCCGACCGGCAGAGCAGGTCGCCGATGAAGTCGAAGATGGACGGGTCGGTCGTGGGACTCCGGCGCTTGGCGGCCGTCACGGCTTCCACCACGTGCGCCCGGTCCGCCTCGCCGGCCGCCTGGCCGTCGTCCCCGATGTAGGACCGGTACACCGGGAAGCAGGCGACGATCTGGCGCAGCCCCTCGGTCAGGCTCCGTCCGGTGAAGTCCCGGGACTCGCGGCGGCGCTCGGCCAGGCGCTCGAGGCGCCGGCCGAGGACGTTGAGCTCGCTGGCCATCGTGGTGTCCGTGACCAGGCGTCTCGCCTGATGCGCGACGTCGGCGAACGGCGCCGTGAGGCCGGTGAAGCGCTGATAGGCGCGCTCGAGCGCGCGTGCCCCCTTCGGATCCACGAAGAGCCCGTTCAGTGCGTTCAGGAACTCGTAGCCGGTGGTGCCGTGGACCCGCCAGTGGCGGGGGAGGGACTCGCCGGGCATCAGCACCTTCTCGACCACCACGTAGAACGGACCCCCGGGACGCTTCTCCGCGCACCGGTCCCTGAGCGCGCTCAGGTATTGCGCGGGGGCGTAAAGACCGTCGGGATGGTCGATCCGGAGACCGGTGACACGCCCCTCGCGGACGAGGTGCAACAGGAGCCGGTGGGCCGCCTCGAACACGGCGGGCTCCTCCATCCGGATGGCGGCCAGATCGTTCACGTCGAAGAACCGCCGGTAGTTGATCTCGTCCCCGGCCACGCCCCAGTAGGCGACGCGGTAGGCCTGCGAGCTGAGCAGGGCGTCCAACCGGTCGAAGCTCTCCGGCCGGCCCGGCGCGCCGTTCAGCAACCAGAGCGTCTCCTCGACGAAGCCCTTCATCGCGGGAGACTCCCGCACCAGCGCGTCCAGCCGGCGCTTGATGAGCGTCGCCTCGCGCGCCCGTTCGGCCTGGCGGTCGGGCTCGGTCTCCGTCCGCCCCGGCAGCCGGGCGGCGGCGGCCAGGAGGCCCCGAAGCGTCCGGGCGTGCTCCGTCTCCGTCCCGGCGGTGTCCAGGAGGTCGGCCCGCCACTCGAGGATCTGCGGGTAGGTGCCCGGGTCGATCGGCAGGACGGTGTCGCGATAGCGGACGACGAACGCCCCGTCCTCGTACTGGAGCCGGAGCTCCTGGCTCTCGAGGACGCGCCCGTAGTGGTCCTCGAGGATCGGGAGGAGCAGCCGGTTCCGCAGCTCGGGCTTGGCCGGCTCCCAGTCGATGTCGAAGAAGGCCGCAAAGGGCGACGCCGCCCCGTTCTCGAGGACGTCCTGCCACCACGCGTTCCGGCCCCCCCATATGCCCATGTGGTTCGGGACGACGTCGACGACCTGGCCCAAGCCGTGGGCGCGGAGGGCCTCGCTCAGGGCTCGATGGCCGGCCTCGCCGCCCAGGGCTTCGTTCAGCCTACCGTGGTCCGCCACGTCGTACCCGTGCGACTCGGGGGCGCAGGGCAGAAGGATCGGCGAGAGGTAGCAATCGGTGATTCCCAGCTCGGCGAGGTAGGGGACCAGCTCCCGCGCGTCCGTGAACGTGAACGCGCTTCCCAGCTGGAGCCGGTACGTGGCGCCCGGGATCCGGGCGCTTCCGGCGGCCTCGGGCCGGCCCGACGCGTCGGCGGCGCCGTGGTGCCGCGCGGCCTCCGCCCGGTCGGTGAGGGTCACGGGCGGCCGCGCGGAGCCCGGAGGCGCAGGAGGGCGAGGCTCCGCGCCTCCAGGGGAAACAGGTCCCCCACCTTGAACGACTTGGACGCGACCGTCCAGTCGCGCGTGTCGAAGACCAGGTCCCACCGGAGCCGCGCGCGGTGGGCGGGCAGCACGAAGTCGATGGGCTCGTGGTGGGCGTTCAGCAGGAGGAGGAACGTATCGTCCCGGATGGGGTCGCCGGCCTGGTCGATCTCCTCGATGGCGTCGCCGGCGAGCCGGAGCCCGAGGCAGCGCGTGAACCCGTTCGTCCACTCCTCCTGGGTCATCTCCTTGCCGTCCGGCCGGAACCAGGACAGGTCCTTCACCTCGGACCCTTCGATCCGCCGGCCCTGGAAGAAGCGGCGGCGGTGAAACACCGGGTGCGCGAGGCGCAGCCGGATGAGGCGCTGCGTGAACGTGAGCTGGGCACGGGCCGAGCGAGACCAGGTCCAGCCCACCCACGAGATCTCGTTGTCCTGGCAGTACCCGTTGTTGTTGCCCTGCTGGGTCCGTCCGGTCTCATCGCCGCTCAGGAGCATCGGCACGCCCTGCGACAGGAGGAGGGTCGCCAGGAAGTTCCGGACCATCCGCAGCCGAAGGGCGGTCACCTTGGGGTCGTCGGTCGGCCCCTCGACCCCGCAGTTCCAGGATAGATTGTCGGAGGTGCCGTCCCGGTTGTCCTCGCCGTTCGCCTCGTTGTGTTTCTCGTTGTAGCTGACGAGGTCGAGGAGCGTGAAGCCGTCGTGGGCGGTCACGAAGTTGACGCTGGCCGACGGCCGGCGACCGTCGGACTCGTAGAGGTCGCTCGACCCGGTGAGGCGGTAGGCGAGGTCCGCCACCTGGCCGGAGTCCCCCTTCCAGTACCGGCGGAGGGTGTCGCGGTACCGGCCGTTCCACTCCGCCCAGCCGGGCGGGAAGTTCCCCACCTGGTAACCGCCCTCGCCCAGATCCCAGGGCTCGGCGATCAGCTTGACCTGGCTGATCAGGGGATCCTGGTGGATGACGTCGAAGAAGGAGGAGAGGCGATCGACCTCGTGGAGCTCCCGCGCCAGCGCCGACGCGAGGTCGAAGCGGAAGCCGTCGACGTGCATCTCGGAGACCCAGTATCGGAGGCTGTCCATGAGGAGCTGGACCGCGCGGGGGTGCGTCATGTCGAGGGTGTTGCCGCACCCGGTGTAGTCCATGTAGTGGCGCCGGTCCTCGCCCAGACGGTAGTAGGCGGCGTTGTCGATCCCGCGGAAGGACAGGGTCGGGCCGAGGTGGTTGCCCTCGCCGGTGTGGTTGTAGACGACGTCGAGGATCACCTCGATCCCGGCGTCGTGGAGCGCCTTGACCATCTGCTTGAACTCGCGGACCTGCTCGCCGCGGACGCCCTCGCTCGCGTACCGCGAGTCGGGCGCGAAGAAGCCGATCGTGTTGTATCCCCAGTAGTTGGTGAGCCCGCGCTCGACGAGGTGACGGTCGCGCACGAACTGGTGGACCGGCATCAGCTCGACGGCGGTGACTCCCAGCCGGCGCAGGTAGTGGATGGAGGCGGGAGACGCCAGACCGGCGTACGTGCCCCGCAGCTCCTTCGGCACGGCGGGGTTCCGGGCCGTGAAGCCCTTGACGTGGGCTTCGTAGATGACCGTCAGGTGCCACGGCGTCTTGAGCCGCCGGTCGTCTCCCCAGGTGAACGCGGAGTCCACGACCACGCTCTTCGGCACGAAGGGCGCGCTGTCGCGGTCGTCGCGCGAGAGATCCGCCTCCGGATCCCCGACCCGATACCCGAAGATCGCGTCGCTCCACTCGATGGCGCCGGCGATCGCTCTCGCGTAGGGATCGAGCAGGAGCTTGCGCGGGTTGAAGCGGTGCCCCGCGGCGGGCTCGTAGGGGCCGTCGACCCGGTAGCCGTAGAGAAACCCCGGCCGTCCTTCGGGCAAGTAGACGTGCCAGACCCGGTCGGTGCGCTCGACCAGCCGGATCCGCTGGGTCTCGGTGGTGGGACTCGCCGGATCGAAGAGGCACAGCTCGACCGCGGTCGCGTGGTCGCTGAACAGGGCGAAGTTGACGCCGGCCCCATCCCAGGTGGCGCCGAGGGGATAGGGGTAGCCGGGCCGGGTCCGGAGAGCCTCGGCCCTCACTGCTCCGAAGCGGTGAGAGCCGGCTCCGGAAGCTGGTCGACCCAGGTGGGCCGGATGCCCAGGTGGGCGAGGCTCGCGAGCACCCGGCGGGGCGACCCCCAGTCGCACCATGTCACCCCGGTCAGCGTCCGGACCGCGAGCTGCGGTGTCATGTTCTGGAGGATGTCCCGAGAGAAGTTGCCGTGCGGGATTGCCGCGCCCGCCCGCCGGATAGCCGTGGGCCGGCCGCCGCGGCTCGCGCCGCGCACCACGTCCTCTATCGCGGCGGAGATGCCGGGCACGCACATCCGGCCGGCCTCCACGAGTGTCCGCGCCTTGGCCACGAAGACGAAGGTGTTCCAGCACGCTCCCGCCGCGAGGCACGCGCGCGCCAGCTCCGGCGACGGCTTCTCGACGAACCGGTGCACCGCCCGCACACCGTCCGGCCCCGCCGGGGCGAGCATCGGACCGGGCACGATCCAGCCATACTCGGTCTCGGGCTCGGAAGCCTCGGCGCCCAGGAGGAGAATGCGCTCCGGATGGGTGTCGACGAACGCCGCGGACTCGACGACCTGGTCCATGAACGCTTCGGCCTCGAGGACGAGGTGATCCGACGGGAAGATCACGAGCGTGGCGTCGGGCGCTCTTCGATGGATCCAGTGAGCGGGCAGCAGCACACCGGACGCCGTGCCGCGGTCGGCGGGCTGGAGGAGCATCGAGCCGCCGTGGCCGGCCATCGCGGCCGCCAGGTGGCTGGCCTGGGCCTCGAGGCTCACGACGACGGTGCGCGTGGCCGGGATCCGGAGAGCGGCGCGGTCCAGCGTGCGCTGAAGCAGCGAGCGTGACCCGGTCACCGTCACGTACTGCTTCGGCCGATCGTCCCCACAGATGAGCCGCGTCAGCGGGCGCAGACGAACGCCCCAGCCTCCCGCGAGCACGACCGCCCAGAGCCCGGCCGCCAGGCCCGGCTCGACCGCGTCTTCCCGGGTCACCTCGTCGGTTGCGAACAGCGGTGCGGCGAGTTGCGGGTCGGGAAGAGGTCGGGCGAAGGCGGCGCGCGACATGCCGCCGGAGCATGCAACGTCGGTTCCACTGCGACCCAATGCACAGTCGATCCGTGCATCAAACGAAATTCGGCTGCAACGCGCGTTTGCCGGGATCGCGCTCGCGCACCGACGCCCAGCCGGGCTCGTCGAGCGGCGACACGCTGTCGCCCCAACGACACCCTGTCGAAGGCGTGGCCGAGCGTGCTGGCGAGAGCGGGCCGAACCCCGGGAGCGCGTGAGGCTCCTCCGGGCCGACGGACCGGACGGTGGCCGCCCAGATCGCGGCATTGGCGCCGCGCAGTTCCAGGGGTATCGGTGGGTTTCGACGAAGCGGCGCCGCGGTCCCTCGTCGGCACGGAGCGTGCAGCCCGCCTCTACGCGATGGCGGTTGAAAGCCTGCTCTCACCTCTGTTGTCAGTTGACGCGCCACGCTCCATCGACCCAGACGTTCCCATCCGCGCGCGTCTCCCAGTGACCCGGCACCCAGACGTGACCCTTGGGCGGCACGGTCCAATGGCCCGGGACCCACACGTAGCTCCGGGAAGTCGGCTGCCAGGTGTACGCGCCGGGGACCCAGACGTAGGCAGTTCCGGGCTGCGGCGGCACCGTCTCCGCCGGAGCGGCCGGCGTTGGCGGGGGGGCTTGCGCCGCCGAGTGAGGGAAGGTGCTGCAGCCCGCCACGATGAGCAGCGAGGCCAGTACGCCGACCACGTTCCGACGCATCATCGGCCCTCCGCTGGATCGCGCGCCTCGAGCGATCGAGGACGCGGCGCCGTCACCATTCACTGGAGCCTCATGGGCATTCTGATCCGTGCGAAGAGCAAGGCACATGCCACGAGAACGAGCGCGCGTGCCGGTCGGCGCGCGCTGAACGACTATGGGCGTAATCAGGAGAAATCATGGCCGCGCGGACGCCATCGTGTCGTCCCGACGGCGAAGTGTCATGCAGTGGGCGCGTGCTAGACTGAGGCCCCCGTGGGACTGCGACTCCGTCTCGCATTGCTTCTGCTGGTGCCGATGATCCTCCTCGTGGCGGGGTATGGATACATCAGGCTCCAGGAGGAGCGCGAGCAGCGCCGGGCGGAGTTCGATCAGCGCGTTCTCGTGACGAGCACGGCCATCCGGCTCGCCGTCGAGCACGCGCTCCGCACCGACACGCTCGCCGACGTCAAGCGCCTGGTCGGGGATCTGGTCGTGAAGCAGACCGAGATCATCCGCATCCGGCTGTTCGACGCGAACCTCGGCACGCGGCTCGACGCGAGCCTCGTCGCCAACGATGCCGGCGCGCCCGAGAACCAGCTGCAGCTGGTGCGGGACACGGGCCAGCCCGCGGTCGTGGTCCACCGAAGCGGAGACCTCCGGCTGCACTCCGTCCTCCTGCCGGTCCGCTCGGGCGGCGCCGATGACGGGGTGCTCGAGGTCGCCTACGTCGCCGGCCGCCTGGAGGCCGATCTCCTCCGAGAGCAATCGAGGAGCCTGCTGAGCAGCATCGTCCTCGCCGCGCTGCTCGCCCTCGTCGTGTGGTTCGCGCTCCAGCGGCTCGTGTTCCGCCCGCTCGCCGACCTGACCCAGGGCATCGAGCGCGTCGTGGCCGGCGAGCCCCGGGCGACGGTGCCCGTGCGGAGGGACGACGAGCTGGGGCGGGTGGCGGCCGCGTTCAACCGGATGACCGAGCGGCTCGACGACGCGCGCCAGCGGGTCGAGGCCGAGACGGACCGCTCGCTCGAGTTGATGCGGCGCCTGCGGCAGACGGAGTCGCTGGCCATCGCCGGCAAGCTCTGCTCGAGCATCGCCCACGAGGTGGGGACCCCGCTCAACATCATCGCGGGCCGCGCCGAGCTGACGCTCCGCGCGCTGCCGAAGGATTCACCGCTCCGGGAGGACCTCGACATCATCGTCGCGCAGATCGACCGGATCTCGCGGATGATCCGCGCCGCGCTGGATCCGTTTCGCCAGCGTGAGCCCGAGCGGGCCGCGACCGACCCCGGGGGGGTCACCGACGTGCTCCGGCCGCTCCTCCAGCACTTCGCCCGCAGCCGAGGCGTCACGCTCAGCGTGTCGATGCCGAAGGACCTGCCGCCCGTCCTCGTCGATCCGGGTCACCTCCAGCAGGTGATGATCAACCTCCTCACGAATGCCATCGAAGCGACGCCGTCGGGCGGTCGCGTCGACGTGACGGCGGCGCGCCGGACCGACGACGACGAGCGGCCGGGCGTTGCGATCGCGGTGCGAGACACCGGCTCGGGGATCGCGCCCGAGCTCGTGCCGAAGATCTTCGACCCCTTCTTCAGCACGAAATCCTCCCGGGATGGCTCGGGACTCGGCCTGTCGATCTGTCGTGATCTCGCCAGGTCCAACGGAAGTGACATCCAGGTCGCGAGTACACCCGGCGAAGGCACCACCTTCACGGTCTGGCTTCCGGAAGCCGGAGCCGAGGGTGGCGTCGCAGCCAGGAGGGAGCACGCATGAAACCCCGGATCCTCGTCGTGGACAACGATTCGGACATGGTCGCACTGCTGAGGCGACACCTCGAGGGAGACGGTTGGCCGGTGACG
>JBIOVM010000093.1:0-10274 GCA_044867785.1 Candidatus Rokuibacteriota bacterium
CAGGGAGTGGCATCCTCGTCGGGCAGCGACCTGGCCCGCGATGGCGGAGCGTGCCCGCAACATGCCTTGACCTGGCGGTTCGAAGGGCCATAGAGTTCGCGCACAGTGGGGGACGGAACACGCCGCCCGAGGTCTCGGCCGACCGTTGACGCGGCCGGGGCAGGCGAGCCGCCGGCGCCGACCGTGAGCGGCGTATGGCTGACGGCGGGGGCGGTGCGCGAGCCCATCCAGAAGCTGCTGCTGGATCTGCTGCGGCCCAACCAGCCCAATCCGGGGCTTCGCGAGGCGCTGGTCGAGGAGTTCGGGCGCCCCGTGAAGAAGCTCGACGTCGCGCTCGCGTACCTCGGACTCAGTCCGTCCGGCTGGGGGCCGGGGGAAGCGGCACAGTTCCGGCTAGTCGCGCCGACGCCGGGGCCTGACCCGTGGCGCGACGCGCTCGTCACTCCCGGGGGCGACTGTCCGCTCGGCCTCGTGCTCGCGACGAGCGACCATGGGTCGGTGGTTTTGGTGCACGAGGTCTTCCGCCATTTCGGGGAGGCCGAACGGAATCTCGTCCACCGGTACGCGGCCCTCGTCCTTGAGGGCCACCCGCACGACGCCATCATCAAGCGGCTCGACGGCGAGATCGACGCCTTCGGCGCGGTGCTGGCACGGGCGCGCCGGCACGTGCAGGCCCTGGATGCTTCGGTGCTCTGGAGCGCCGACGGCACGATCCGGGTGCAGTTCGGCAGCCCGGCCCAGACCACGCGGAACCTGCTCCGGGAAGGCGTGGATGGGGAGCACGTGTTCGTGCTGCCATCGGCGTTCGTCGAGAACCGCACGAACTATGGTGACGTCGAGTTCCTTGTCTACCTCAACTTCTTCCTCCGGCGGGGAATGCGAACACGGATTGCCGGAGCCGCGCGGTTGCGACGGGCGCTGACGGAGTTGCTGACCTTGACGATCTACGGGGTGTTCGACCCCCGGGCACGCGAGCAGCCGTCGTTCGCGGAGCTCCATCAGCGCTACAGGGTGCCGGACCAAGAGACCTACGACTTCTTCCGGCTCGCCCACGAGACGTTCGCGGTGAGGGCCGGAGTTGATCCAGCCGCCGCCGTGCTTCCGATCGACGCGTACTTCGCCTACACGGAGCTCGCCGAGGACGGAGAGACCATCGTCTCCGCCCTCGATGGAAGCGAGATCCTGCTCCGACCCGAGGCCGGTGGATGTGAGGCGCGGATCACCGATGGCAGCGGCCGCGTGACGGCCAAGCAGCTGTCGGTGTCCCCGGCGCGCCACGTGTCCGGGCTGATCCCAGAGGCGCGCATCGATTCGGTCCGGTTTGCGACTGAGCGCCCGCGCTTCGGCATCACTCCACTTGGGACCAGCCACGGGTTCGATCCCGACGGTGAGGTGACGAGCTTCGTGGTCTGGATCAGCGGCAAGGGGATCCTGGTGGACCCGTCACCGGAAGCGCTGATCCATCTGGAGCGGCTGGGAGTGGCGCCTGTCGACATTCCGTACGTCTTCCTCACCCACGTGCACGCGGATCACGACGGCGGGTTACTCGAGAAGCTGCTGAGCGGACGCCGGACAACGGTCATCGCCTCCGACGTGGTCTACCGGTCCCTCGTCGAGAAGATGCGGCTCATCACTGGCTACGACGTCGAGGCCCACGGCCTCGTGCGTCACGTCGCCGCCAACCCGGGGCAGGCGACGCTGGTTGATCTGATGGGAGATTCGGTACGCATCGACACGCGGTGGAACTTCCACCCAATCCCGACGAACGGCTTCAAGCTCAGCGTGGGCGGCCGATCGTTCGGATATTCGGGGGATACCCAGTACGACCCGGCTCGGCTCAGCACGCTGCGCGACGAGACACGCTTGAGCGCGGAACAGTACGATGCCCTCATGCACTTCTTCTGGACGGCCGACGGGACCCCCACGGTCGACCTTCTGTATCACGAAGCAGGCATCCCCCCGATCCATACCGCGGTCGCGCACCTCCGAGCTCTGCCGCCAGCCGTCAAGGCACGCATCCAGCTGGTCCACGTCGCCGACGGGGAACTCTCTCACGCCGACGGACTCGCCAAGCCGCCGACCTTCACGACGCACGTGCTCCTCGAGCCGACGGACGCTTCCCGGCGGAAGCTACTGCTCGAGACGATGCAACTCGTCGGGTACTTGTACGACACGCCGCTCGACACGCTCCGGGAGCTGCTCGACCGTGCCGTCCTGCTCCAGTGGGCGCCGAACGAGCGCATCATCCGGAAGGGGCCGGTCGCGCCCGGCGAGCCGCTGCACTTCTTCGTCGTCGCCGATGGAGAAGGCGCGGTGAAGGACGGCCGCCGGCTGGTCGCGCGCCTCAGGAAGGCCGACAGCTTCGGGGAATGGGGTATCAGCCACCAGCGGGGCTTTCGGGTCGCGGATGTGGTCGCAACGAGCCGGTGCCAGTGCATGTGCTTCGGCGAGGACGCGTACTGGTGGCTCGTGGATCGACAACCCATGATTCAGGATCGGATCAGCCGTCTCCGACGTCTGCTACCACGCCTGCACCTCGCCCAGGAACGCGCCCGTTTGCGGACCGATGGGATCGGGGAGGAACGGGGCATCCTCGAGCACCTCACAACGAGCCAGCTCACGGGGTTCGCGCTCTTCGGCGAGACCCGGACCTTTCGTCGCGGCGCCATCGTGGTGCAAGAAGGTGATCCGGCGGACGCCTACTACCTGCTCCTGTCCGGCCACCTGCAGGCGGCCATCGGGGGGCGTAGCGTCAGGGAGCTCGCGGAGGGGGACGGGTTCGGAGAGATCGCGCTGCTCCAAGGAGGTCGGCGAACGGCGACCATCACCGTCGTGTCCGCGGACGCCGAGGTCCTGATCATTCGCCGCGAGGCGTTCGACGCGATGCTCGCGACCTTGCCGGCCTTCGCGTGGGGAATCTGGGAGGCCGCCACCACACGGAAGCGGGCCGTCCGGTCGTGAGCGGGAGCGCTCCGTTTGATCGCCCGGCCGGCAGGCGACTCGAGTTGGCCTCATAGATCGGAGGGAAGCCGGACGCGTCAGTCTGGCATCCCCTCCATGTCGACCGGGGCGTAGTAGCGACGGCTGCCGAGGGCGTCGACGCGGGCCCAGAACTCGGGCCCCGCCGCCAGGCCGCGCGCGTCGACCGCCGCCGTCTGGCGCCAGATGTTCCAGGAGTCCGGATGCAGGCCCCGAGCCTCCGCGAAGTGCTCCTCGGCCTCATCGGCATTGCCGAGCCGGAGCAAGTGCTGTCCCAGCCTGAAGTGCGCGTGAGCGCGGGCGACGCCATCGCCGGGGACGCTCAGGCGCGCGGCCACCTGTTCCGGCCGGAACACGTGGACGCTGGCGGCGCCCCGGATGACCCAGTCGCGCACGGCGTCCACGTAGGTGCGCTTGGCCCGCGCCGTGATCGCCGCCACCTCGTCGGGAACCTTGCGGGTCTCGCGGTCCATGGTCCGGAACCCTTCGTAGGCGCCCGCGCTCTCGGTGGGTCGCACGATGCGGCCCGTCTCGTCGATCCAGACCGCCTGGGGGACGTTGACCATGTGGTAGAGGTCGGCGACACGATGGTTCGTGTCGATGAGGCACGGGTAGCTCGGGCGCGCCGCCTCGATCCACGGACGCGCCGCCTCGGGCCGCGCATCCATGGCGACGGCCATGACCGTGAAGGGCCGGTCCTTCAGCTCCTCGTAGAGACCCTGCCAGACCGGCAGGTCGCTACGGCAGCCTCACCAGGAGGCCCACGTCACCAGGAGCACCTTCCGTCCTCGCTGCCCCGACAGCGTGTGCGGGCGCCCCGCGAGGTCGGGAAGCGTGAAGTCCGGCGCTTCGAGCGAGCCGAGCGCGCGGGCTCGCTCGCTGGCGCCGGTGCCGAGGACCCAGGTCTCGCCGGCGGCGTCGCGCACGACCGGATGGCCGGCAAGTCGCCAGAAGCCGGCGATGTCCACGGCGTCGCCGCGCACCAGCTCGGCCTCGCGGCCAAGTGGCGCCGGCACGCACGTGTCGCCATGACAGAGCCCGCCGGGCGCGAGGGTCCAGCCGGTCGCCCGGGTGACGTCGGCGCTCGCGAGCCAGAGGGCGTCCCCGGCAATCCGAGCCTCGTCGATCTCCGTTTCCCGCTCCCCGTGGATGACGGTGACCATCCTCTGTCCTCCCGCCAACGATGTTCTTCGTCGCGCCCGGACGCGATGTCCGGTGGTCGATCGTGTCACGCGTGGCCGTTCCCGTCAAAGTGGCCGCCGCCGCGATGCTAGGATCGGCGCCGTGACCGTGGACGCCACGCCGCTGCGCTATCGCTTCGTCGCGCTCACGCTGATCATGACGGTCCAAACGGCGAGCAATCTCGGGGCGCTCGGCCTGCCCGCGCTGGCGCCGCTGCTCCGGGACGATCTCGGGCTCTCGCGCCAGGACGCCGGCTCGTTCCTGTCGGCGTTCTACGTCGGAGGCGCGCTCACGTCGTTCCCGGCGGGCTGGCTCGCCGACCGGCTCGGTGTCCGGTGGACGCTCGCCGCGGGCCAGGGACTGGTAGCGGCCGGCTTCGCCCTGATGACGCGGGCGCCGGACTACGCGACCCTCCTGGCCGCGGTCGTCCTGGCCGGCGTCGGGTTCGGCACGGTCAATCCCACCTCCACCAAGGGCGTCCTCGTGTGGTTCCCCGCGCGAAGCCGCGCCACCGTCGTGGGCGTGAAGCAGGCCGGATTCCCCCTGGGCGGAGCGCTCGGCGCGCTGGCGCTGCCCGCGCTCGCCATCCGTGCGGGATACGGTTGGCGCGGGGCCCTCGGCGTCGCCGCCGCTCTCATCGGGCTGTCGGCGGTCCTGGCCGGTCTGGCCTATCGCGAGCCGGTCGGCTCCCTCGACACGAAGGGTGTCGAGCTCCGCCCGCGACCGCGTGGCGTCCTGAGGAGCCGCCCGATCTGGCTCGTCTCGTGGGCGACGTTCCTCTTCGCGGCGGTTCAGGTCTCGTGGATCAGCTACGCGCCTCTCTACCTCTCCGAGGTCGTGGGGCTCTCCGCGCTCGGGGCCGGGGCCGTTCTCGCGCTGGCGCAGGTCGGCGGGATACTCGGCCGCGTGGGGTTCGGCGTGCTGTCGGATCGCTGGCTCGGCGGGCGCAGGCTCGGCGTCCTCCTCGGCGCGGGTGTCGCGAGCGGCGCGCTCTGCCTGGCCACCGGCATGCTGGCCCCGGGCACGGGCCCGGCCGCGCTCGGGCTGGTCGCCCTCGGATTCGGCGTCGCCGGCATCGGCTGGAACGGCGTGCACCACACCCTCGTGGCCGAAATCGCGGGCCGGGAGTCGGCGGCGACGGCGGTGGGACTCTGCCTGGCGGTCTCCTCGCTCGGCGTCATCGCGGGGGCGCCGCTCGTCGGCGCCGTCGCCGACCGCGTCGGCAGCTACGGCCCGGCCTGGGCCGGGCTGGCGGGCGCGATGGGGCTCGCGGTCCTCCTGCTCTTCGGCGTGCGGGAGCCGGCGGGCCACCGCTGGCGATGAGCCGCCCGGAGCCCCGACGCGTATAATCCGACCTCGTGGCGCCGTCCGCGTCCAACCGGCCGCTTCCGGGCATTTTCTACGGCTGGATCGTCCTGGCGGCCTCGGTGGCCATCATCGCCGTCGGCACCGGCACGATCTTCGCGCTGGCGGTGTTTCTCCGCCCCCTGGAGGAGGAGTTCGGCTGGACGCGCTCCCTCATCTCGGGCGTGGCGCTCGTCAACTGGATCATCTTCGGCCTGGGCTCGTTCGCCTGGGGCGCGCTCTCCGACCGGATCGGCGCCCGCCGCGTCGTCGGCGCGGGTGCGGCCCTCCTCGGCGCCGCCCTGCTGCTCTCCAGCCAGATCCGCACGGCCGGGCAGCTCTATGCGGCGTTCGGGATCGTCGGGGCGATCGGCGCCAGCGCCTTCTACGTCCCGCTGTCGGCGACCGCGACGCGCTGGTTCGCCGCCCGACGAGGCTTGGCCATGGGGATCCTCTCGAGCGGCATGGGGTTCGGGATCTTCGCCGTGCCGCCCACCGCCCGCGGCCTGATCACGGCGTTCGGATGGCGGACGACCTTCGCGGTGTTCGGCGGGCTCGCCTGGATCGTCGGGGCCGTGGCCGTCCGCTATCTCGTCGACCGGCCCGAGGACAGGGGGCTCCGCACGTACGGAGGGGCGACCGCATCGGCCGCGGCGCCGCTCGTCGGCGGGGGCGTAACGCCGACGGACGCCCTCCGGAGCCCGGCCTTCTGGGGCGTGGCCCTCGTCCACTTCGGCTGCTGCATGGCGCACTCGGGGCCCATTTTCCACATGGTGGCCCACGCCATGGACCTGGGGGCCACGAAGATGGCCGCTGCCTCCATGCTCGGCCTGTCGGGGGGCGCCAGCATCACGGGGCGGCTCTCGAGCGGCCTCCTGGCCGACCGCTTCGGCGCCAAGCCGGCGCTCGTCGGCATGCTCATCCTCCAGGCGGTCACCCTGTCCACGTACCTGTACGCGGACGGCGCGGGGTCGCTGTTCGGAGCCGCCCTGGCCTTCGGCGTCGCCTACGGGGGCGCGATGCCGCTCTACGCGCTCGTGGCGCGCGAGTTCTTCGGGGAGCGCGTCGTGGGGACGACCTTCGGAGCCATCTTCTTCATCTCCTGCATCGGGATGGGGCTGGGGGCGTACGCGGGCGGCGTCCTCTTCGACTGGCTCGGCACGTACTGGACCCTTCATGTCGCGAGCACGCTCGTCGGCGCCGGCGCGGTCGCGGTGGCCCTGACGCTCCGGGCGCCCGCGCGGGCGCCCGAGCTGCTCGCGAGCCGTTGATCCCTTCCGCCGGAAGAACGGACGCGGCACGGGAGCGTCATGGCCGCCGACCGCTTCGGAAAAGCCTCGTCCGCAGGGCCCCGGCCCGTTGACAGGAACCGCGCTCTCTGGTACTAAACCCTACACTTGGACCGTTGGCACTCGCCCCACATCGGGGGGCCGTGATCGCCTCGAGCAGATGCTGCGCTCTCATCCGCCGCCCACGGACGGGGCGTCGACCCTGGCCAGCCGGCCAGGACTAGGGTTGCGTAACTTCCCTCACTCACCGGACAGTCGACGAAGCAAGGAGGACTCCGACATGGAAACCCGGACGCATACCGTACGGCAGGACGGGACCCCGGCGCGGATCGGCCGCCGGAAGTTCCTGGGGACCGCGGCGACCGCGACGGCGGTGGCGGCCGGGCTCGAGGGGATCCTGGCGGCGCGGCGGCCCCCCGCCTTCGCTCAGGGCACCACGCTGCACATCGTCCGCTGGAACGACTTCATCCCCGAGGCCGACAAGTGGCTCAAGGAGCAGGCCACGCCGGCCGCCAGCAAGGCCCTCGGGGCCGAGGTCCGCATCGAGCACATCAACGCCAATGACCTCCAGCCCCGCATCACCGCGGCCATCCAGTCGGGAAGCGGGGCCGACATCTTCATGCTCAACTACAACTGGCCCCAGCTCTACCAGTCTGCGCTGGTCGACGTGAGCGACGTCGCGAACGCGGTGGCCAAGGACCAGGGCGGGTTCTACGGGGTGTTCAAGCCGTCCTTCGAGGTCGGGGGGAAGTGGCTGGGCGTGCCCCACTCCATCGTCGGCAACGCCCTCGCCTACCGGAAGTCCTGGTTCAAGGAGATCGGGTTCGAGGTGTTCCCCAAGACCTGGGCCGACCTGCGGAAGGCGGCGGCCGAGCTGAAGAAGAAGGGCAAGCCGTACGGCCAGACTCTGGGGCACACCTTCGGCGACGCCCCCACCTGGTCCTATCCGCTGATGTGGTCCTTCGGAGGCGCCGAGACCGACGCCAGCGGCAAGAAGGTGGCCATCAACTCGAAGGGCACTCTCGACTCCGTCAAGTACATGACCGCGCTGTGGAAGGAGGGCTGCGACGAGGGCGGCCTGGCCTGGGACGACACGAACAACAACCGGGCCTTCCACGCCGGTGACATCTGCGCCGCTCTCAACGGGGCCTCCATCTACATCGTGGCCAAGCGCAACCAGGACAAGATCAAGGACGAGAAGGGCCAGCCGCTCTACCTCGACATCGACCATGCCCTCTACCCGCTGGCGGGCGCGGTGGGGCAGTTCCCCCTGTACTTCAACAACGGCCACGGGGTCATGAAGTACTCGAAGAACCAGAAGCTGGCCAAGGACTTCCTGACCTGGCTCCACAAGCGCGAGAACTACGAGCCCTGGTTCCAGGTGTGCGAGGGCTACAGCGTGGCGGCCACCACCTCGTGGGAGAATCACCCCATGTGGGGCAAGATCGACAAGCCGCTCCAGCTCTTCCGCACCGCCGCCCGGACCACCAGGATCTTCGGGTACGCCGGCCCGTCCACCGGCAAGTCCACCGAGGTGTTCTCCAAGTACATCATCACCGACATGTACGCCAAGGCGGTTCAGGGCACATCGGCCGAGGACTCCGTGAAATGGGCCGAGGCCGAGCTGAAGAAGATCTACGAGGCGTGAAGCGGTCCATCGCCGGGGGTGCGGGCGGCGCGGCCCCGCTGGAGGCTGCCCTCCCGCACCCCCGGGCGTCCTCGCCCACGGGCCTGACCCGTTTCCTCGAGAGTGAGCGGCTGCTCGCCGCGATCCTGCTCGCCCCCGCCCTCGTGGTGCTGGCGACGTTCATCGCCTATCCCTTCGTGATGGGGGTCTGGCTGTCGCTCAGCAACACCAGCGTGGGGAATCCCGGGCGTTTCGTCGGCGTGGCGAACTTCGTCAAGGCCTGGAACGATTCCATCTTCCGGATCGCGTTCGGGAACACCATCTTCTACACGTTCTGGGCCACCGTCTTCAAGCTGGTGCTCGGGATGTGGCTCGCCCTCCTGCTCAACCGGCACTTCCGGGGCAAGCGCCTGGTGCGCGCGTCGATGCTCCTGCCGTTCATCATTCCGACCGTGCTGTCCACCTTCGCCTGGCGGTGGATGTTCGACCCGACCTTCAGCGTGCTGAACTGGACTCTCTACCAGCTCGGCTTGATCACCACCAAGCTGCCTTTCCTCTCCGATGGCACCTGGGCCATGTGGTGCGCGATCGCCGTGAACACGTGGCGGGGCATGCCGTTCTTCGCCATCACCCTCCTGGCCGGCCTCCAGACCATCAGCCCGGATCTCCACGAGGCGGCCTCGCTGGACGGGGCCAACGGCTGGCGGCGCTTCTGGCACGTGACCTTGCCCCTGCTCAAGCCGGTGACCATCGTCGTGGTGGTCTTCTCGGTGATCCAGACCTTCTCCGACTTCCAGCTCATCTACGTGCTCACCGGCGGCGGGCCGGCGAACTCCACGCACCTGATCGCGACCTACGCCTACCAGGTCGGCGTGGGTACCGGTCTACTCGGAGAGGGAGCCGCGCTCTCGCTCTGCATGCTCCCGGTCCTCTTCATCGTCGTATGGGCGCAGCTACGCTACCTGCGCCGGATGGAGGGCGCGTGATCGAGCAACGCTGGAAGCGCTGGGTGTTCTTCTACGTCCCGCTCACCCTGTTCGTCGTCGGCACCCTGTTTCCGTTCTACTGGATGCTCATCACCGCCATCCGGCCCGACGTCGAGCTGTACCGGTCGTGGCGCGCCGTCAACAACGCGCCGTTCTGGACGCTCGCGCCCACCCTGGCTCATTTTCAGGACCTCCTGGCTCGCACGACGTTTCCAAGCTGGCTGTGGAACACCTTCTTCATCGCGGTGGCCTCCACCGGCATCTCGCTCTTCTGCGGACTGCTCGCCGGCTATGCCCTCGCGCGCCTGAGCTTCCCGATGGCCGGGACCCTCGGCACCGCGATCTTCGTCACCTACCTCGTTCCGCCGACCCTGCTGTTCATTCCCCTCGCCGACATCATCCGGAACTTCCGGCTCGGCAATACGCCATGGGCCCTGATCCTCACCTACCCGACCTTCCTCATCCCGTTCTGCACGTGGCTGCTCATGGGCTATTTCAAGACCATCCCCAAGGAGCTGGAGGAGTGCGCCCGCATCGACGGGGCCACCCGCTTCGGGGCGATGGTCCGGATCATCTTCCCGATCGCCGTCCCCGGCATTCTCTCCGCCGGGATCTTCGCCTTCACGCTGTCGTGGAACGAGTTCATCTACGCGCTCGTGTTCCTCTCCTCGCCGGAGCGAAAGACCGTGCCGGTCGGCGTGGTCTCGGAGCTGATCCGCGGCGACATCTATTTCTGGGGGCAGCTGATGGCGGGGGCGCTGCTCGGCTCGATCCCGGTGGCACTCGTCTATTCGTTCTTCGTCGAGTACTACGTCACCGGCCTGACCGGCTCCGTCAAGGGCTGACGGCGCGGTCCGTCCTCGGCGC
>JBIOVM010000094.1:0-31929 GCA_044867785.1 Candidatus Rokuibacteriota bacterium
TCGACGACGAGCCGATTCCCGCCGGGACCCTCGTCCGCGTCGAGACGACGGGCGGGGGCGGCTGGGGCGATCCTCTCGAGCGCGAAGCGTCGCGGGTGTCCCTCGACGTGGTCCAGGGCAAGGTCTCGGCGCGGGCTGCCCGCGAGGAGTACGGCGTGGTCCTCAGCGTGAGCCACGACGGCGAGGCGGGGCACGACGCCTCCGCCACCGCCGCGCTGCGCCGGACGCTTCGGCAGGCGCGCGGGCCCCTCCCGTTCTTCGACCGCGGGCCGGGATATCGGCGTCTCGCCGGCCGCGACCACGCCCCGCTCGATCTCCTCGAGCCGGCCTCGCCGTCGCCGGAGGAGCGCCCGCGGCCGTGAAGCCCGCCGTCTTCGCGTACACGGCCGTCGGGTCGATCGACCAGGCGGTGGGCGAGATGGCGCAGCACGGCGACGCGGCCAAGCTCCTCGCCGGCGGCCAGAGCCTCGTCCCACTCCTGAACATGCGGCTCGCCACCCCCGATCGGCTGGTCGACCTCAACCGCGTGCGGGAGCTCGCGTACGTCACGGAGCGCGGGGGTGGACTCGCCATCGGCGCGATGACGCGTCAGCGGGCGGTGGAGCGGAGCGCGCTCGCCGCCCGGCACGTGCCCCTCCTGGCCGACGCGCTCCCGTGGGTGGGGCATTTCCAGATCCGGAACCGCGGGACCATCGGAGGCAGCCTGAGCCACGCGGACCCGGCTGCCGAGCTGCCGGCCGTGGCGGTGTGTCTCGACGCGCGGCTCACCGCGCGCGGGCCCACGGGCGAGCGCGCGATCCCGGCGGCGGATTTCTTCCTGACCCCGCTGACCACGGCGCTCGCGCCGACCGAGCTCCTGACCGAGGTCTGGTTCCCGCCGAGCCCCCGGGGCTCGGGGGCGGCGTGGGTCGAGCTCGCTCGACGCCATGGGGACTACGCCCTCGTCGGCGTGGCCGCGGTGGTGACGCTGGCGGATGACCGGATCGGGGAAGCGCGACTTGCGCTGACGGGTGTCGGGGATCGACCGGTCCGGGCGCGAGAGGCGGAGCGCCGACTCACCGGCGAATCCCTCGCGCCCGCTGTCTTGGCCGACGCCGCGGAGGCGGCGCGGCGCGCGATCGACCCAGGAAGCGACATCCACGCGACCGCGGCGTACCGGCGCCACGTCGCCGGGGTGCTCGTTCAGCGCGCGCTCCGGCTGGCCGCCGCGCGCGCGAAGGAGGTCGCGCATGCCTGACCCGGCTCCCATCGAGGTTCGGCTCCGGGTGAACGGCCGCGACTACGTGGAGTCGGTGGCGCCCCGCCTGTTGCTCTCCGACTTCCTCCGTCACCGCCTGGGCCTGACGGGGACCCACGTCGGATGCGAGCACGGCGTCTGCGGCGCTTGCACGGTGCTGCTCGACGGCGAGGCGGTGCGGGCGTGCCTGCTCCTGGCGGTGCAGGCCGGCGGCACCGAGGTCACGACCGTCGAGGGGCTCGCCGGCCCGGACGACCGGCTCCATCCCGTCCAGCAGGCTTTCCACGAGATGCACGCGCTCCAGTGCGGATTCTGCACGCCGGGCTTCCTCCTCTCCGTCGTCGCCTTCCTGCGGGACGTGCCGGCGCCGTCGGACTACGAGATCCGGCATGGGCTGTCGGGCAACCTCTGCCGCTGCACCGGCTACCAGAACATCGTGCGGGCGGTCCGCCGGGCCGGGGAGCTCCTCGCGGATCGAGCCAGGTCCGGATAATCTCCCAGTGAGCGGAGCCCGCCGGAGAGGAGGGGACTATCGCTACCGCTGCGGGCTTGTGGTGCATTCACTGTGAGGAGACAGTGTAGGCATGAGAAAGAAGGCACGAGGGGGCGCCCGCCGCCGGCGCGCGCGACGCCCACTGTCCGGCCCGGGCGACACGCTTCAGTACACGGTGCGAGCCATTCCGGAGCACGTCGACCGGGCGCTGCGGCGGAAGGCGGCCACGGAGCGCAAGAGTCTCAACGCGGTTCTTCGAGAGGCGCTGATCAGGGAAGCGGGCGTGGCCGAGCCGTCCGGCCGCCTCTACACGGATCTCGACAGCTTCGCCGGCACCTGGCGGGAGGACCCTGCGTTCGACGAGGCGATCCGGGCCCAGGACCAAGTCGACGCGTCGGTCTGGCGATGATGATCGCCATCGACACCACTCGGTACGTGGACTTCGCCAGGGGCGAAGCCAACGCCGTGAACAGGCTGCGGACGGCCGAGCGGAACTGGTGCCGCTGATCGTCATGGACGAGCTGCATGCGGGCTTTCTCGCGAGCTCGCGTGGAACGGAGAACGAAGCCGGTCTCACGCGCTTCCTGAACAGCCCTCGAGTTGACGTCCTCCTGGCTGACGAAGACACCAGCCATCACTACGCGCGGCTCTTCCATCAGGCGCGCCGACAGGCGACTCCGATCCCGACCAACGACATCTGGATCGCCGCGCTCGTGGCTCAGCACCAGCTGTACCTCTCTGCGCGGGA
Source organism: Candidatus Rokuibacteriota bacterium (assembly GCA_044867785.1). Lineage (GTDB taxonomy): Bacteria > Methylomirabilota > Methylomirabilia > Rokubacteriales > DASRDR01 > DASRDR01. The sequence continues at coordinate 2,479 of JBIOVM010000094.1, forward strand.
CGCCCGTTTCGATCACCTCCCGCAGATCCCCAGACTCTGAAACGGCCCGCTCCCCCGTGCGGGCGCGGCTTCCGACCGGGAGAACCAGGCGATGGCCACCGAAGTGGTGAAGGTCGAGCTGAAAAGCGTGCAGGACGCCTCCGGGCTCGAGGCGGCGATTCGCGCCGGGCGGTTCGGCGCCGACGAGGTCGTGGCGGTCGTGGGCAAGACCGAGGGGAACGGCGGCGTCAACGACTTCACGCGGATCCTCGCCGACCAGGCGTTCCGTCGCGTGCTCGAGCGCCACGGACGCCGCAGCCCTGCCGAGGTCGCCCAGGTGCCGATGGTGTGGTCCGGTGGCTGCGACGGCGTCCTCACCCCGCATGCCACGGTGTTCGCGCGGAACGACCGGCGCGGCCCGGCCGGCCAGTCGCGGCTGGTCATCGGCGCCGCCATGAGCGACGAGCTCTTTCCCGAGGACATCGGCCGGCCGGCGATGGTGGAGAAGGTCGCGGCGGGGGTGCGGGCCGCGATGCGGGACGCCGGGCTGACGGACGCGGCCGACGTGCACTACGTCCAGACCAAGACGCCGCTCCTCACGATCGAGTCGGTGGCCGATGCCCACCGTCGGGGGCACACCGTCGCCTGCGAGGTCCACGGGTCCATGGACGTCTCGAACGGCACCACCGCGCTCGGCATCGCCGTGGCCCTCGGCGAGATCCCGATGCCCCGCGCCGAGCAGATCTGCCGGGACTTCGACCTCTACTCGTCCGTCGCCTCGTGTTCGTCCGGCGTCGAGCTCGTCCGGGCGCAGATCGTGCTGATGGGGAACCGGGCCGGCGCCGGCGGCCGGTACCGGATCGGGCACGGCGTGATGAAGGACGCCCTCGACCTCGACGGGGTCTACGAGGCGATCCGGAGCGCCGGCCTGCGCTTCCGGAGCGGGCGCGGTCCGAGGATCTCGGGGGGCGCCTCGTGAACTGCTTCGTGAAGTGCGAGGCCGACCATCGAGGGACCTTGCGCGGCCGACGCCAGATCATGCTGGACGACTCCGACGTCCACCACCACCGCCACGCCAAGGCGGCAGTCGGGGCGGTGGTGGCCGCCGCGGTCGGCGACCCCGCCGTCTTCGTCTCGGTCGGCGCGATGCACCAGGGCCCGCACGGCGGCGGCCCCGTCGTCGCGATCGTCGACGTCGGGGAGTAGCCGCTGCCCCCATTCCGACCGGGAGAAGGCTCGAGCGTGCGAGGGCCCGTCTTCGCGAGCGTCCCGATCCTGGGTCTCCTCGCCACCGCTTGGCCGGTGGCCAGGACAGGACGTCCCTTGGTCCAACGCCGATTCATGGCAGGATGACCTCGTCCGCTCGCGCCAGCACTGACGGCGGAATCGTGAGCCCGAGCGCCTTCGCAGTCCCAAGGTTGATTACTAGGTCGAACTTCGTCGGCTGTTCTACGGGCAGGTCGCCGGGCTTGGCACCCTTGAGGATCTTGTCGACCAAGGTGGCGGCACGGTGCCCCATGCCTTTGAGACTCGGTCCATAGGCGGTGAGACCTCCAAGATCCACGAACTCCTTGAATTCGTACACCGCGGGCAGCCGGTTCTTGAAGGTGAACTCGACGATCGGCTTCCGGTGACGGAATATGAAGGGGTCGGTGAACACGAGAAGGGCGTCAGGGCGCTCCTTGGCGAGCAGAGCGAAGACCCCATCGAAGTCCTGAGGCTCCCGGACCTCCAAAGTCCGAACCGTAATGCTCAGCGTCTTCGCGGCAGCCTCGGTGTACCTCCGATGAAGCTGCATCGCCGGATCACCAGGGTTGTAGAGGATGGCCACGCTCGAGATCTTGGGGGAGATCTCCCGGAGCAACTCCAGTCGCTTCGCGTCCAATTCAGGCGCCATGCTCTCCACGCCGGTGATGTTCCCACCAGGCCGCGCGAGACTTGCGACGAGCCCGGTTCCGACGGCATCGTGCACTGCTACGCCAACGATGGGGATCGTGCTGGTCGCGTGCTTTGCCGGGAAGGCCGCTCGATTCGTACCCGCCACGATCACGTCAACCTTGAGCCGGACCAACTCCGCCGCGAGATCCGGCAGCCGATCGAACCGGCCCTCCGCAAATCGGCGTTCGACGACCAAGTTCTGGCCCTCGATCCAGCCCAGCTCGCGGAGCCCTTGCCAGAGTCCTTCCCAGACGGGAGTTTCCGAGGTGCCCGATAGCGCCCCGATTCGGTAGAGCTTCCCCGCAAGCTGCCCCTCGGTGGCGAGCGGCGCGACGATGACGCCGAGCATCAGGATGACCGCGAGCGGAAGGAGCCGTGGAGCCGTCATGCCCGCCCCAGTCCAGATCGAGATGGCTCAGCATAGCTCGGAGTGTGACAGTCAGAAAGACCCGATTCTGGGCCAGATCCGATGTGGGGCAGGATGACGGCTGCGAGGCCGAGCATGCGGGTGTCCATGCACGTGACCGTGCCTGTGCCGGGCATGGCCGGCAGGCGAACCGAAGCGCGAGGGAGATGCCGGTCGGGGCGCTCCACGACATCCGCGGGTCCCCGAGCGTCCCGGACCATTCGGGCGAAGCGCTCGGCCGCGCACCGGGCATGACCGGAGGCGGGGCGAGCCTCGCGAAAGCCGGCGACCGGGTGCTGTGGAGGCCTCTGGATCTCTGGCACGGGCGTTGCTTGGTCGAGTCCCATGCGAGGGATGCGGCTGCTGGCGGGGGTGTCGATGAGCCTCGCCGCCGTCGCCCCGGTGACCGCAGTAGGGACCGAGACCCCGCCAGCCTTCGAGTCGAGCGAGCTCCAGGCCGAGCTGGGGCGTCTCCGGCTGCGGCTGGAGCGGCTCGAGGCCGGGCAGTCCGCCGCATCCCGCGCGCTCCACGCCTTCGGGCTGCCGGCCAGCATGCAGTTCGCGGGCGAGGCGGTGCCGCTGGACCGCTGGGATGTCGCCGAGCGACTCGAGCGGGAGTTCCTCCTGTCAGTGGGGAATTCCGCCCAGGTGGTGCTCTGGCTGAAGCGGAGCGCGCGGTACTTCCCATACATCGAGCGCGAGCTGGCCCGCGTGGGGCTTCCGGAGGACCTCAAGTACGTCGCCGTGATCGAGAGCGCGCTCTTGCCGGGCGCGTACTCGAACGCGAGCGCACTCGGCATCTGGCAGTTCATCTCCGCGACCGCCCGCCGCTACGGGCTCCTGGTCACCTCGGGCTGGGACGAGCGGCGGAATCCGGAGCGCTCCACCGCCGCCGCGCTGGCCTATCTGCGGGAGCTACGCCAGCGCTTCAGCGACTGGCCGCTCGCGCTCGCCGGCTACAACACCGGTGAGGGGCGGGTCGACCAGGCTATGCGGCATCAAGGCGTGACCACCTACTACCAGCTTGCGCTGGCCGAGGAGACGGAGCGCTACGTCTTCCGCGTGCTCGCCGCGAAGCTGGTTCTCTCCGAGCCGGAGCGGTACGGCTTCGAGGTCCCTCACGAGCAGCGGTATCGTCCGCACGACGGCGACATCGTCACGGTCGAGCTTCGCGATCGGGTGGCCGTAACCGAGCTGGCCCGCCGGGCGGGCTCGTTCTTCCGGGAGCTGAAGGCGCTCAACCCCGAGATCGTTGATGACTGGCTCGGCAAGGGACGCTACGCCATCCGCGTGCCGAAGGGCCGCGGCCCGGCCTTCCGCGCCGCGCTCGAGGGAGGCGTCCGGCTGAGCGGCGCGGGCCGCTAGGAGTCCGACGCGCCCGACCGGCCGCGCGGCGCGCGGCGGCCGGCGTCACGCTCCCGCCCGATCCGCTGCAGCACCGGGCTGCCATGCCCGGGCGGCGCCTCTTCGCCGACCGTCACCGCGGCCCGGAGCGCCCGCACAGCGGCCTCGGCGTCGGCTTCGGAGCGCGCGTGGACGACGGCCAGTGGCCGGTCCGCTCCCACGCGCTCGCAGAGGCCGCGGACGTCGGCGAGGCCGACCGCGGGGTCGACCGGATCGTCGGCGCGCCGGCGCCCCCCTCCCAGCTCCACGACGATCCGGCCCAGCATCCGCGCATCGACGCGCGTGACGAACCCGGAACGCTCCGGCGCCACGGCCAGCCGGATCGGCGCCTCGGGGAGATGCCGGTTCGCGCGCTCCAGCAGGTCGCTCGGCCCTCCGAGCGCCCGGACCATCCGCGCGAAGCGCTCGGCCGCGGCGCCCGAGGCGAGGGCCCGCGCGACCGCGTCGGCCGCTTCGACTCCGTCTCGCGCGAGTCCGCCGAGGACGAGCATCTCGCGGGCCAGTGTCGCCGTGACCTCGTGGAGCCGTCTCTCCCGGCGCCGGCCGGTCAGGAAGTCGACCGCCTCCGCGACTTCAAGCGCGTTTCCCACGTTGTGGCCCAACGCCTGATTCATGTCCGTGAGCCACACGACCGTCCGGAGGCCCGCATCGCCCGCGACCATCACCAGGCTCTCGGCCAGCGCCTGGGCGGCCTCCAGGGACCCGGCGAACGCCCCGGAGCCGACCTTCACGTCCATGACGAGCGCGTCGAGGCCGGCAGCCAGCTTCTTCGCCAGGATGGACGCGGTGATCAACGGGATCGACTCGACGGTGGCGGTGACGTCGCGAATCGCGTAGAGGCGGCGATCCGCCGGCGCGAGCTCGGCGGTCTGGCCGACGATCGCGCAGCCGGCCGCGGCCACGGCGGCGCGAAATCGAGGCAGATCCGGGGTTGCGTCGTAGCCCGGGATGCTCTCGAGCTTGTCGAGGGTGCCGCCAGTGTGCCCGAGGCCCCGGCCCGAGATCATCGGCACGAAGCCGCCGCACGCCGCCACCACGGGCGCGAGGATCAGACTCACGGTGTCGCCGATGCCGCCGGTCGAATGCTTGTCGAGAATCGGGCCGCCGAGCGCGTCGGCGGACCAGTCGAGGACGGTTCCCGAGCGCGCCATCGCCCGGGTGAGCGCCGCGCACTCTTCCCACGTCATCCCCCGGAAGTAGATCGCCATGGCGAGGGCGGCGACCTGACCCTCGCTCATCGAGCCGTCCGTGATCCCCGCGACCAGGGTGGCGATCTCCCTGTCGCTTAGGAGGCCGCCGTCACGCTTGAGCCGGATCAGCTCCGCTGGGGCGGGCGAGCTCACTCTGGCGCGCAACCGGACGGCGGGCGAAGCGGCCCGAGCGCCTCGGGACCGAACGCCAGTGGCAGGAGCTCACCGAGTGTGACCGTGGCGCGAACGCCCTCCGGGCTGCAGAGATGGATGCGGGTGTCGGGGCGGGCGAACTCCGCCAGCTGCTGGCGGCACCGGCCGCACGGGGCGCAGAGGGCCGGGCCCTCGGTGAGCACCAGGATCTCGACGATCCGGCGGTCGCCGGCCGTGATCATGGCGCCGATCGCGCTGGCCTCGGCACACTGGCCGACGGGGTAGGCCGAGTTCTCGACGTTGCAGCCGGCGTGGAGCCGGCCGCTCGCGGACCGGAGGCACGCTCCGACGCGGAAGCGCGAGTAGGGCGCGTGCGCGTTGGCGAGCGCCTGACGAGCCAGATCCAGCATCGGTCCGAGCGATTCGGTCATCGGCGGGGATCTCGGGAGCCCGCGCCCCGGCCGCGCTCAGAGACTGCGAGTCGGGATGTCGATCGCCCGCGCCGCCGCCACGAGACGCGCATCATAGCTAGCCAGCTCAATTGCCAGTCCGTGGTCCCGGAGGAAGGCCATGGTGGCCAGGTGCATCGCATCCAGCGTCCGAACGGGGACGGGAAAGGGATCGACGGCCCGCGCGAGGACCAGGGGGGTGAGCTCGATGTAGGCGACTCCGTCCAGCAGGTCACGGACCTTGTCGCCGTGACGGGCCTCGAGCCGCCGAGCGTGAACTCGGGCCCAGACCTCGTACTGGAGCAGCCGGCTCGCCGTGAGAGACTCGCGCCACAGGTCCTCGGCCGGCTTCCGATCCTCCGCGAAGAGCTGAGCCAGCGCGACCGAGGCGTCGAGGTAGATCACCGGTCGTCGCGGGCGTCATCCAGCTCCCGCATCAGCTCTTCGAAGGCGGCCACCGGCGCGCGCGGCACGGAGCCGGCCAGGGGGCGGGCCGCCGGCGTGATCCACCCCTGCCGGACGAGTTCCGCCAGGACGGCGTCGGCCACCGTCGGGCTCCGACCCTCCCGCGGAGGGACGATCTCCGCCACGACCCGGTCCCGGTCCGTCACGAGTATCGTCTCTCCGCCGCGGGCGAGGCGGACGTACTCCGCGAGCTTGTTCTTGAGTACCTTCAGGCCGACCGCCCGCATGTCAAAGATGGTAGCTTCCGGAAGCTACCTCAGTCAAGGCGGTGATATGAGTGGCTCCGGGGCGCACTGCGCACGCGATATCAGCGCTCCTTCAGGTACGGCACGCCGATGGCGCGCGGCGCCACCGCGCGCCCGACGAAGCCGGCGAGGAGGGCGACCGTCAGGACGTACGGGATCGCCTGGATGAGCTGGACCGGCACCACGCCGACGAGCGGCAAGGGCGTGCCCTGCAGCCGCACCTGAGCCGCGTCGGCGAACGCGAAGAGGAGGCAGGCGCCGAGCGTCGGCACCGGGCGCCACTGGCCGAAGATCAGGGCGGCCAGGGCGAGGTAGCCCTTGCCCGCCGACATGTCCCGGATGAAGCCCGAGTGGTGCGCGATCGAGAGGTACGCGCCCGACATCCCGCACAGCACGCCGCCCACCGCGAGCGCGCGGTAGCGCGTGGCGGCGACCGAGATGCCCGCGGTGTCGACCGCGCCCGGGCTGTCGCCGACGGCGCGGAGGCGAAGGCCGAAGCGCGTCCGGTAGACGAGCCACGCCACGACCGGCACCGCGGCCGCCGCCAGGTAGACGAGAACGTTGTGCCCGCTCAGGACCTCGGTGTAGAGCGGGTCGAGCCCCGGGACGCCCGCGAGGAGCGCCGCGCCGGGCAGCTCGATCGGCGCGAAGCGCGCGGCGCCTCCGAGGAGCGGCGTCTGGCCCCCTTGCTGAAACCAGGCGTATCCGAGCACCACCGTGAGCCCCGACATCGTGATGTTGAGCGCCATGCCGGACACCACTTGGTTGCCGCCGTAGGTCACGCAGGCGAGGCCATGCAGCATGGCGAGCGCGATCGCCGCGCCGACCGCCGCCCCGAGCCCCGCCCACGCCGAGCCGGTCACCGCCGCGGTCGCGGCCGCCGCGAACGCCGCCGCCAGCATCTTGCCCTCGAGCCCGATGTCGACCACGCCCGACCGCTCGGCGAAGAGCCCGCCGAGCGCGGCCAGCACGAGAGGAGCCGCGCCGCGCAGGGTCGCGTCGGCGAGGAGGGCCGCGAGGAGGAGGAGCTCGCCCATCGCCCGCTCACCCGTCCGCCGCCGCGGCGCCGACCGGCCGGTGCCGCGTGCCGTGGGCGGGCGTGACGAAGAGAAGGTCGCTCGGCCGGCCGAGAATCAGCCGGTGCCAGATCCCTTTCGGCACGAGGCAGCCCTGGCCGGCCCGAAGCCCCACGGTGCGCTCACCGCCGGGCTCGTCAAGCACGACGTCGAGCGCGCCGGTCAGGAGGTAGAGCACCTCGTCGCCGGCGGGGTGCATCTCCCACTCGTCGGCGTGAAAGTCGGCCGGCTCCGCCCCGTGCTTCGCGCCGACCACGCGGTCCTGACCGCCGGTCACGAGCCGCCGGAGCACGTCCGGCGTCCAGGCGACGGTCCGGGCGCGGCCGTCCGCGCCGAGATGCACGATGGTGGCGTACGCATCGAAGCGCGGATCGCCGGGACCGCCCATCGCCTAGGCGCCCGCCCGCGCCGGGCGGCGGAGCAGGGCCTCGATGGGGTGACGGAGCGCGTCCTCGAGCGCGCCGCACACGAGGATGATGAGGCCCTGGATGACCACCACCATGTCCCGCGTGAGCTTCGGCATGTCGAACGACAGCTCCGAGCCGCCCTGGTAGAGCGCGCCGAAGAGAATCGCAGCCAGGGCGATGCCCACCGGATGGTTGCGCCCCATCAGCGCGACCGCGATGCCCACGTACCCGGCGCCGCCGGGCATGTTGAGGAGCAGGCGGTGATGGACGCCCAGGACCTCGTTCAGGGCCATGAGCCCCGCCAGGGCGCCCGAGATCGACATGGCCACGATGATCGTGCGAGCGGGGGAGATGCCCGCATACACCGCGGCCGTCTCGTTGTGGCCGAGCGCCCGGAGCTCGTACCCCCAGCGCGTGTGCCAGAGGTAGAACCACACGAGGACGCCGGCCGCGATCGCGAAGAGCGCCGAGAGGTTCAGCGGCGATTGCCCCATGTCCCAGCCGAGCCACCGGAAGGCGTCGTGGATCGGGGGGAGCCACGTGTTCGGGTCGAGCTCGCGCGTCTCGGGCGACTGCTGGCCCGGCTTGATGAGGACGTTCACCAGGAGGTGCGTCATCAACGCGGCCGCGATGAAGTTGAACATGATCGTCGTGATGACGACGTGGCTGCCCCGCTTGGCCTGGAGCCAGGCCGGTACGAAGGCCCACGCGGCGCCCCCGGCCGCGGCCGCGACGATGGCGGCCGGGATGACGAGGGCCGAGGGCCAGCCGCCGGCGCCGAGACAGAGCAGGGTGACGGCGAGGCCCCCGATGTTCGCCTGGCCCTCGGCGCCGATGTTGAAGAGCCCGCCGTGGAAGGCGACCGCCACCGCCAGGCCGGTGAAGACGAAGTTCGTCGCGTAGTAGAGCGTGTAGCCGATCGCCTCGCCGCTCCCGAAGGCGCCGGTGGCGAGGAGGCGGAGCGCCCGGAGCGGGCTCTCGCCGACCAGGAGCACGACCACCGCGGACAGAAGGAGGGCGAGCACCAGGTTGGCGACGGGCAGGAGAGCGGGCGCGATCCAGCTGGATCCGGCGCTCACGGCGCGCTTTTCCGTGGTGGGACTCATCTCGTCTCCTGCACGCCGGCCATCAGCAGCCCGATCGCCCGCTCGGTGGCCGTCGCCTGCGGGACCTCCCCCGCGATGCGCCCGTCGTGCATGACGAGGATGCGGTCGGCGAGGGCCAGGATCTCGTCCAGCTCGACCGAGACGAGGAGGACCGCTTTCCCGGCGTCCCGGAGCGCTACCAGGCGCCGGTGGATGAACTCGATCGCCCCGATGTCCACTCCGCGGGTGGGCTGGCCCACCAGGAGCAGGTCGGGGTCCCGCTCGAGCTCGCGGGCGAGCACGATCTTCTGCTGGTTGCCGCCCGAGAACGCGGAGGTGCGCAGGCTGCCCTCCGGAGGCCGCACGTCGTACTCCGCCGCCTGGCGCCGGAAGCTCGAGGCGACGGCCGCGCGGCGCAGCCGGATCCGATCGTTGTAGACCGCCTCGTCCTGGCATCCGAGGATGGCGCTCTCGCGGGCCGAGAAGGGGATGACCAGACCCATGCGCTGGCGGTCCTCCGGCACGTGGCGGAGACCGAGCCGTCGCATGCGCCGCGGGGACCGCGCGGCGCCGTCGGCGAGGTCGCGGCCCCGCCACCGGATCCGCCCCGACTTCACGGGTCGGATGCCGGCCAGCGCCTCCAAGAGCTCCGACTGGCCGTTCCCGGCTACGCCGGCGACGCCCACGATCTCGCCCCGGCGCACCGCGAAGCTGACGCCCTTGACGCGCTCGACGCCAAGGCCGTCCTCGACGACGAGGTCGACCACCTCGAGCACCGCCTCGCCGGGCCGTGCCGGCCCCTTGTCGACTCGCAGGCTCACCCGGCGGCCGACCATCAGCTCGGCGAGCTGCTCCGGCGTGGTCTCGGCCGTGGGCAGCGTGGCGACGACCCGGCCCTGGCGCATCACGGTGACGGTGTCCGTCACCTCGCGGATCTCACGGAGCTTGTGGGTGATGAGGACGACGGTCTTGCCCTCGCTCCGGAGCGCCCGCAGGATGCGGAAGAGGTGGTCGGCCTCCTGCGGCGTGAGGACCGCCGTGGGCTCGTCGAGAATCAGGAGGTCGGCCCCGCGGTAGAGCGCCTTCAGGATCTCCACACGCTGGCGCTGGCCCACACCGAGGTTCTCGACCCGGGCGTCGAGATCGACCTCCAGGTGGTACTCGCGGCCGAGCCGCTGGAGCTCCGCCCGTCCGCGCGCCAGCCCCGCGCCGAGCAGGAAGCCACCCTCCACCCCGAGGACGACGTTCTCCAGCACGGTGAAGGGCTCCACCAGCATGAAGTGCTGGTGCACCATGCCGATCCCGGCGGCGAGCGCGTCCTGCGGGCTCCGGATGGCCGCCGGCCGGCCCCGCACCATGATCTGGCCCCGGTCCGGGCGGTGATACCCGTAGAGGATGCCCATGAGGGTGGACTTGCCGGCGCCGTTCTCTCCCACGATCCCGTGGATCGTGCCGGCCCGGATGGCGAGCGAGATGTCCTGGTTGGCGTGGACCTCGCCGAACCACTTGTGGATGCCGCGAAGCTCGATGACGGGCGGCGCGGTCGCCGAGCCGGCGCCGCCCCCTGTCGCGCTCGGCATCGTCAGCGGATCACGTGGTCCGCGCGCAGGAGCGCGGACCTGACGCCCGGATGCGGCAGGCCCAGCCGGACGGCCTGGGCGAGAGCGGCCGCCGTGAGACTCCGAATCCAAGGGGAGGCGAGCCGGCCGGCGCGGGTACCGAATGGCACGGCCACCCGTCCGTCCGAGTTCCCCTGAGCGGTCCCGAGGACTCTACGCGGAGTCCCGGGCTACTTCGCCATGTAGTCGGTGACCTTGATCTTGCCGGCCACGATGTCGGCGCGCGCCTGCTCGAGGCGCTTCTCCATCTCCGGCGTGATGAGCTTCCGGTTGTGGGCGTCGATGGAGTAGCCCACTCCGCCTTCGGCGACCCCGAGGTTGCGGACGCCCGGCTTCCAGGTCCCGTCCTTCGCGGTCTTGAAGGATTCGTAGACCGCGAGGTCGACGCGCTTGATCATCGAGGTGAGGATGGTCCCCGGGTGGATGTGGTTCTGGTTCGAGTCGACGCCGATGGCGAGCTTGCCCTTGTCCTTGGCGGCCTGCAGGACGCCCAGGCCCGTGGCGCCGGCCGCCGCGTAGATGACGTCGGCGCCGCGGTCGAACTGGCTGCGCGCCAGCTCGCCGCCGCGCGTCGGGTCGTTCCACGCCGCGGGCGTCGTTCCGGTCATGTTCTGGAAGACCTCGATCTTCGGGTTCACGTACTTCGCCCCCTCCTCGTAGCCCAGGGCGAACTTGCGAATGAGCGGAATGTCCATCCCGCCCACGAACCCGACCTTGCCCGTCTTGGAGGCCATGGCCGCCGCCATCCCCACCAGGAAGGACCCCTCGTGCTCCTTGAAGACGATGGACTGGACGTTCGGCGCCTGCACCACGGCGTCGATGATGGCGAACTTCAGGGTCGGGAACTCCTTGGCGACCTTCTCCATGCCCGTGGCCTGGGCGAAGCCGATACCCACCGTGATCTGGGAGCCGCGCCGGGCCATGTTGCGGAGCGCCTGCTCGCGCTGGGCTTCGTTGGTCACCTCGAACTCGCGGTACGCGATCCCTGTTTCCTTCTTGAAGCGCTCGGCGCCGTTGAACGCCGCTTCGTTGAAGGACTTGTCGAACTTTCCGCCCATGTCGAACACGACGGCCGGGGCGAACTCCTGGGCCGCGACCGGGCCGGCCAGCATGATGGCGGCGAGCACGAGGATGGAAAGAACGGATCTTCGCGGCTCGTTCATCGTCAGCGCCCCCCGTTGTCGTCGATGAAGCCTATGGCTCACGGCCAACGCCTCGCCGCGCGCTCGGTCTCGCGCGGGCCGGAGCCCCCGGGCCACCGGCGCCCCGATGATACCCATCCGGCGGGGGTTATCCTAGCCCGGTCCCCGCCGCCCACCCCGAGGCCATCTGCTATGCTGCGGCCGGCGGAGACGATCGTGAGCCCGAAGGTGCGGGTCTATCTGGCGAGCCCCCTCGGATTCTCCGAGGCCGGGCGCCACTTCTACGCCGGCGTACTCGTGCCCTTCGTGAGGGGGCTCGGGCTCGAGGTGCTCGATCCCTGGACGCTCACCGACGCCCGGAGGATCCGGGCGGTGCAGGCCTTGCCGTACGGGCCGGCGAAGCGCGAGGCCTGGCGCCGGCTCAACAGGCGCAGGGGCGCCACGAACCGGGCCGCGCTCGACCGGGCGCACGCCGTGGTCGCGGTCCTGGACGGGGTCGACGTCGACAGCGGCACCGCGGCCGAGGTGGGCTACGCCTTCGGACGGGGCAAGCTGGTCCTCGGTTACCGGGGCGACTTCCGGCTGAGCGCGGACAACGAGGGGAGCACGGTCAACCTGCAGGTCGAGTACTTCATCCGCCAGAGCGGCGGGATGATCGTCGAGCGTTACCAGGACCTCGGGCGAAGGCTGCGGGCCCTCGCGCCGTCTCGCGCTCGGGCCCGGGCGGCCGCGAAGGGACGGACACGGAGAGTAAGATGACGGGGAGGGCTGACATGGAACGGCGCAGGGTGCTGTCGATGCTGGTGGCTCTGGTCCTGACCGGGACGCTCGGCTGCGCCGCGCCGAAGCAGGCGCAGGCCCCGTCCACGCCGGCGACGGCGCCCGGCGCGCCGGCCCCGGGCTCCACGGCTCCGGGAACGACCGCGGCCCCCCCGGCCAACGACCTGCTGAACGCGACTCTCTGGATGCAGAGGTCCGTGGAGTACAAGGCCACGGCCCTGGCGGCCTTCGCGCTGGCCCGCGTGCGCCTCGACCAGGCGTTGGCCGACGCCAAGTGGACCGCGCTGATCCCGAAGGAGCAGGGTGAAGGCTACGAGGCCTTGCCGCCGGCGGTGATCCTGGACATCGACGAGACGATCCTCGACAACTCCGGGTACCAGGCCTGGATGACCGTGAAGGGCACCACCTTCGATCCGAAGACCTGGAACGCGTTCGTCAACTCGATGACGTCCCCGCCGATCCCGGGCGCCGTCGAGTTCGCCCGCTACGCGGACTCGAAGGGCGTGAGGGTCTTCTACGTCTCGAACCGCACCGCCGAGGAGGAGGCGCCGACCCGGAAGAACCTCGAGCGGTACGGCTTCCCGATGGGCGGCTCCCTCGACACGGTCCTGACCGCCCGGGAGCGCCAGGACTGGGGCTCCGCGAAGGGGACCCGTCGCGCCTTCATCGCGAAGGACTATCGCGTGCTTCTCAACCTCGGGGACAACTTCGCCGACTTCGTCGACGAGTACCGGGGCACCGAGGCCGAGCGGCTCGCCGTCCTGGAGCAGCACCAGACACGCTGGGGGCGCGAGTGGATCATGCTTGCCAATCCCACGTACGGCTCCTTCGAGTCCACGCCGTTCAAGCACGACTTCAAGCTGTCCGACGCGGATCGACGGAAGGCCAAGCGGGAGGCCCTGCAGGCCTGGCCGGGGCCCTGACGACGGGCCGCGCTCGGTCACCGTCACGAACGGAGACACGTCGATGGATGTGCGGGCGAGAGGAAATGTCGAGCGGTCGCGGATCGCGCTGATCCTGGGCGGAGCCGCGTTCGCCGCGCTCCGCGCGCTCCCGGCCCCGGCCGAGGCCGCGCCGGGAGCCGAGGTCACCGTCTACAAGAGCCCCACCTGCGGCTGCTGCACCGAGTGGGTGGGGCACCTGCGGCGGCACGGCTTCCGCGTCAAGACCGAGGACCTGACCGACCTCTCGTCCATCAAGACGCGCCATGGCGTTCCGGCGGCGCTCCAGTCGTGTCACACGGCGCTCGTGCAGGGTTACGTGGTGGAAGGCCACGTCCCGGCCGATCTCGTCGAGCGCCTGCTGCGGGAGCGGCCCCGGATCCTGGGCCTGGCCGTTCCCGGCATGCCGGTCGGGTCGCCGGGGATGGAAGTGCCGGGCGTGCCGGCCGACCGGTATCGGGTGCTCACCTTCGACCGGAGCGGCCGAACCGACGTCTTCGCGACGCGGTGAGCGCGGACGGGTCTCCGATGAGCGCGCCGCTGAAGGGAAAGCTGCCCGTCGTCAATTCCGTCCCGCCGCGCCCTCCCGTCACGGCGCCCGCCGGCGGCCAGCTCGATCCGGTCTGCGGCATGACGGTCGATCCGCGCACCGCGGCCGGCTCGCACGCGCACGGCGGCCGGACATACTGGTTCTGCAGCACGGGCTGCCTCGAGCGATTCCGGGCCGATCCGGACCGCTATCTCGGCGCCGGCGCGCGCTTCGAGCCGCATGGCGCCTCGCCGCCGTCCGGCGCCGGCCCCGCCGACCACACGTGTCCGATGCATCCGGAGGTACGACTCCCGTCATCGAGCCCCTGTCCGACGTGCGGGATGGCGCTGGAGCCGGTCGCGCTCACGGCGCCGGCCGCGCGCACGGAGTGGGTCTGCCCGATGCATCCGGAGATCGTGCGAACGGCTCCGGGGGCCTGTCCGATCTGCGGCATGGCTCTCGAGCCGCGGACCATCACGCTGGAGGAGGAGGTCAGTCCCGAGCTCCGGGACATGACGCGACGGTTCCGGGCGGGGCTCGCCCTGACCGTTCCGTTGCTGGTCGTCGCGATGTCGGATCTGATCCCCGGTCAGCCGCTCCAGCACGCGGTGGCGCCGCGTGCCCTCGCCTGGCTCCAGCTCGTGCTCGCCACGCCCGTGGTGCTGTGGGGCGGCCGGCCGTTCTTCGAGCGCGGGTGGGCGTCGATCGTGAACCGGAGCCCGAACATGTTCACGCTCATCGCGCTGGGCACGGGCACGGCCTACGCCTACAGCGTCGTGGCCACGCTCGCTCCGGGGCTGTTCCCGGCGGCGGCGCGGGGCCATGCCGGAGAGGTCGGGCTCTACTTCGAGACGGCGGCGGTCATCACCGTGCTGGTGCTGCTGGGCCAGGTGCTGGAGCTGCGCGCGCGGAGCCGGACGAGCGGGGCGATCCGGGCACTCCTCGGGATGGCGCCCGCGACGGCGCGGGTCGTCCGGGACGACGGGCGGGAGGAGGACGTCCCCCTCGACCGCGTGGCCGTCGGCGATCGCCTGCGCGTCCGCCCGGGCGAAAAGGTGCCGGTCGACGGCGTCGCGCTCGACGGACGAAGCGCGGTGGACGAGTCGATGGTCACCGGCGAGCCCGTTCCGGTCGAGAAGGGAGCGGGAGACCGCGTGGTGGGCGGCACGATCAACGGCGCCGGCTCGTTCGTGATGCGCGCGGAGCGGGTCGGGCGTGACACGCTGCTGGCCCGCATCGTCCAGCTGGTCGGCGAGGCCCAGCGGAGCCGAGCGCCCATCCAGCGCCTCGCCGACCGGGTGTCGGCGTATTTCGTCCCGGCCGTGGTGGCAGTCGCCCTCCTGGCCGCCCTCGTCTGGGGCGCCGTCGGTCCCGAGCCCCGTCTCGCCTATGCGCTGCTCACGTCGGTGGCCGTCCTGATCATCGCGTGCCCGTGCGCCCTGGGGCTCGCCACGCCCATGTCGATCATGGTGGGCACCGGACGCGGGGCCACGGCCGGAGTGCTCGTCCGGAACGCCGAGGCCCTCGAGACCCTGGAGAAGGTCGACACGCTCGTCGTCGACAAGACCGGCACGCTGACGGAAGGACGGCCCCGGCTCGCGAGCGTCGTCGCTCTGTCCCACCACGACGAGGCGACGATCCTCCGCCTGGCGGCCAGCCTCGAGCGCGGGAGCGAGCATCCGCTCGCCGGCGCCATCGTCGCGGGCGCGGAGGCGCGCGGCCTCCGGCTCGAAGAGGCCCGGGACTTCCGGGTGCTCCCGGGGCAGGGCGTGATGGGCCGGGTCGGTGATCAGCGCGTCGCGCTCGGCAATGCGCGGCTGCTGGAGACGCTGGGCGTCGCGCTCGGCGACATGGCGCGTCGCGGGGAAGCCCTCCGCCGCGAAGGGCAGACAACGGTCTTCGTCGTGGTGGACGAGCGCCCCGCCGGGCTGGTCGCGGTGGCCGACCCGATCAAGGCCTCGGCGCTCGAGGCGGTCCGGCGGCTGCGCGCGGACGGGATCCGGATCGTCATGCTGACCGGCGACAGCCGCACCACCGCGGAGGCGGTGGGCAGAGCGCTCGGGATCGATCGGGTCGAGGCGGAGGTGCTGCCGGAGCAGAAGGCGGCCGTCGTCGAGGCGCTCCAGCGCGAGGGGCGCATCGTGGCGATGGCCGGCGACGGGATCAACGACGCGCCGGCCCTCGCCCGGGCCCACGTCGGCATCGCGATGGGGACGGGGACCGACATCGCCATGGAGAGCGCCGACGTCACGCTGGTCCGGGGCGACCTGCGCGGGATCGCGCGGGCCCGGGCGCTCAGCCGCGCGACCATGCGGAACATCCGGCAGAACCTGTTCTTCGCGTTCGTCTACAACGCGCTGGGGGTGCCGCTGGCGGCGGGAGTCCTCTATCCGGTCGTCGGCCTGCTCTTGAGCCCGATGTTCGCGAGCGCGGCGATGACGTTCAGCTCCGTCTCGGTGATCGCGAACGCGCTGCGCCTTCGGCGCGCGCCGCTGTAGGCGGCCGCTACGCCGGGGGCGGAACCCCCAGCGCCCGGGCGACCTCCCGGATCGCGGCCGTCTCGGGCTCGCTCACCCGGGCCCCGCCGATTCCGAGGAAGCCGCCTTCCTTCGCGGCCTGAGCGGTGCGCTGAGCGATGCCTACCAGCCACTGCTTGACCTCGCCGGCCTCGGCCGGCGTGGCCTTCCGGTCGATGAGCGCGGCCAGCGTCCGGCACGTCTCGAGAGCGTGGGACCGGAGCTCCTCGGGCGCGAGTCCCCGGACCTCGGCGGCGTCGACCTGGCCCCGCGCATCCGGCGCGGACAGCTCGGACACGAGCGTGCGGAGCAGCTCGCTCGCGCCCGGTTGGCCCCTCGTCTCGGCCACGAGCTTCCCGACGGCGAACATCTCCCGGAGCACGCCGAGGGGGCCGCTCGGGCTGGCGGCCACGACCGCCAGCCCGGCCATCAGCGGTCCCTTCAGGACGAGTCGCCACTCCTCGGCCGAGTAGTCTGCCTTGGTCGACATGGGGCGGGCGCTGGGCGGCGACTCCCGCGGCGGTCAGGACTTGGCGGCGGGCGGTACCGGCATGCCCAGCGCCTCCAGCGCCTCGACGGTCCGCTTCTTCACGCCGTCGGCCCTGGCGACCGCGTTGGCGACCTCGCCCTTCGCGTACGCCGCCGAGGCCTCCTCCCAGCCCTTCGTGGCGTCGGCCAGACCGGCTTTCGCCGCCTCGAACTTCTCCTTGCTGACCGTGGCCGGGAGCTTCTTGGACTGCGAGAGGATGTCGACGCGCGACTTCACCGCGGCCATCATCTTGGGCAACCCCGCGTTCATCTCATCCCAGGACTTGGTGAGCTCCGCCTTCTTCGCGGCGGCGGCCGCCGCGACCTCCTTGGTCCGGCTCGAGATCGCGGGCGCCTCGGCGAGCACGGCCTTGTAGTCGCCCTTGGCGAACTTGTCCTTCACCGCCGTGAGCGAGCCCTCGAGCGCCCGCACCTGGTCGGGCGCCCACCGGGCGGCCTCCCCCCGAACCTCGGCCACCGCGGCCTCGGCGGCCTTGACGGCCTGCTCGGCCGGCCCCTTGTCGCTGGCGCACGCGGACAGGAGCACGAGCGCCGTCGTCCACAGGATGCCTTTCACGCGTCGCATCGTCGCCTCCTCGCGTCGAGCATGCGGAGCCTTCCGAGCGTCACGGGATGCGCAGTCGCTGGCCGACCTTGATCCGATCGGGATCCTTGAGCACATCACGGTTCGCCTCGAAGATCTTCGGGTAGAGGCTGCCGTCGCCGTAGTAGCGCTCGGCGATCTTCCAGAGGGATTCCCCCTTGGTCACCTCGTGCCACTGCTCCGCGCTCCACGCGTCGCCGCTGTCCCGAATCGTGCCCGTCTTGTCGCTCACCGCACCCTCCTCGTCGCCCGATGGCCCTCGCGTCCTTCGTCCCCGCGCCCTCGCGCGCTCCGGCGCGGCGCCGAGCGGCAGGGAGCCCACCGCATAGAATCCGCCGGCCGAAACGCGGGCCGCAATGAGACCTTGGTCGTACGGAATCTTACCCGGTGCGCCGGGCCGCCTTCGCGGACCCCCATGTCACCCCGATTGCCGGCCTGCTATGCTGGCCCTCACCGTCACGACGCGAGACGGGCCGCGCCCCACGCGCGGCGCACCGTCGGGGAGGCGACCATGGGTGAGAGACTGACGCTGACGGCCGAGGACGGACACCGATTCGCCGCCTACCAGGCCCGCCCGGCGGGGGCCCCCCGCGGCGCCCTGGTGGTGGTCCAGGAGATCTTCGGGGTCAACCACCACATCCGGAACGTCACCGACCGGTTCGCAGCGGACGGCTATCTCGCGTTGGCGCCCGCGCTGTTCGACCGGGTCGAGCCCGGCTTCGAGACCGGGTACGCGCCCGAGGACGTCGACCGCGGCCGGGCCGTTCGTCAGAAGCTCGGATTCGACGTCATGGTCATGGATGTCCGGGCGGCGGTCACCGAGCTACGGAAGACGGGCCTCCGCGTCGGCGTGGTCGGCTACTGCATGGGCGGAACGATGGCCTGGCTCGCGGCGACCCGGATCGACGGCGTGGCGGCGGCCGTCGGCTACTACGGAGGCGGCATCGCGGACACCGCGGCCGAGCGCCCGCGCTGCCCCGTGATGCTCCATTTCGGCGAAACGGACGCCGCCATCCCGCCCGACCACTGGGAGCGGATCCGGGCGGCCAACCCTGGGCTGCCCCTCCATGTCTATCCCGCCGCCGGCCATGGCTTCAGCTGCGACGAGCGCGCGAGCTTCCACGAGGCGAGCCACCGGCTCGCCCGCGAGCGGACGATCGCCTTCCTCCGCCAGCACGTCGGCTGAGCCCGCGTTCCGGCGCTTCCGCTCGAGGTCGGGATTCCGGCGACGCGACGCCGCTAGGTCGTGACGGGCGCCGTCGCGCGGCGCTCCACGCGCCGGTCGACGGCCAGCCGTCCTCCCTGCATCACGACGAGGAGGCGAGTCGGATCCTGCAGGACGCGGACGTCCTGATCCGGCTCGCCGCCGACGACGAGCAGGTCCGCGAGCTTGCCCGGCTCGAGGGTGCCCAGGCGATCACCGGCGCCCAGCGCTAGGGCGGCGTTCCGCGTCGCCGTCAGCAGGGCATGCTCCGGCGACAGGCCGCGCTCCACCATCAGCTGGAGCTCGTAGGCGTTCCGTCCCCAGTAGTCCCGGAGCGATCGGTAGGTGTCCGTCCCGAGGGCCAGTCGGACGCCGGCCTCGCACGCCCGGCGGAACCACCGGTCGCCCACCGCCGCGACGTGCTCGTACTTCCTGACGACGTCGGCGGGCGCCCGGCCCGCGGCGCGCCCGGCGCGTGCCCGCTCGGAGCGGATCGAGATGGTCGGGACCATGAACGCGCCGGTCTCCAGGAAGAGGGCGAGACACTCCTCGTCGAGCTCGGTGCCGTGCTCGATGGTATCGACCCCGGCGCGGAGCGCGCGCTTGGTGGCCTCGGCGGTGTGGCTGTGGACGGCCACGCGCTTGCCGACCGCGTGCGCCTCGTCGACGAGGGCGGCCAGCTCCTCGGCCGTGTAGTTGCGCCACCAGAGCTCTTCCTTGTGGCCGGCGGCGCCGCCCGACGCCGACGTCTTGAAGAGGTCGACGCCCAGCCGGATCTCGGCGCGGACGAGCCGCCGGACCGCCCAGGGCCCGTCCGCGTAAACCGATTCGTCGCGGGGCCAGGCGTCCGGCAGCGGGAGGTCGGAGTGTCCGCCCGTCTGGCCGACCCAGCCGGCGGCGAAGATGCGCGGCCCCGCCACCAGCCCGATCTGGACGGCGCGCCGGAGCGCCAGCACCTCGAGGTTCAAGGGGTTGATCGGACCCGCCAGGTCGCGCACCGTGGTGAACCCCGCCTCGAGCATGAGGCGCGCATTCTTCGCGGCGTGGAGCGTGAGGAGCTGGGTCCGGGCGCCGACCTCCGCCCAGATGGCGTTCGGCTCGTCGGGATCGAGCACGCTGACCAAGTGGACGTGGAGGTCCATCAGGCCGGGCATCACGGTGGTCCCGCCCGTGTCCACGCGCGGTCCGCGCCAGTCGGCGAACGCGGGCGCCGGCGCGACGCGCTCCACGCGGCCCTGCCGGACAAGGAGCGCCATGCCCCGCTGAGCTGGCGCGCCGGTGCCGTCCCAGAGGCGATCGGCCACGACGAGCAGGCCGTCCGGCTCGCGACTCACCTGAGCGGGATCCCCGGACGTGGAGTCGCTCATCGGCCGCGGCGCGGAGACACCTACTGGATGACTGCGACCCGGAGGAAGCGCTTGGACGTTCGACGAGTCGCAGGCGCCCTCGGCGGTCTCACGAGTTGAGTCACGCGCGATCTCCTCGTGCTGGGGGTGGCGTGGCGCCTACGATACCACGTGCGTCCGGGGTGACCGGGAAGCCGGGCGCCGCGGACGGCATCGGCCCGGCTATACTGCGGGCAACGACCTCGAGGGCGCCTGATCCACGCGGCGCGAGACGGGCGCTTCGTCCGGGAGGCATCACCATGACGACGATTCGGCGCGCGAGGCGATGGATCGGACTCCTGGCGGGAGCGGTCGGGCTTGTCGCCGTTCCCCTCGGGACGAGCTGGGCCCAGACGGCGCCGCCGGCGGCCAGCATCGGCGCCAACCCGCCGGGCACGGTCTTCTATGCCGTCGCGAGCGGCCTGGCCAAGGTCGCCGGCGAGGCGGGAACGGCGCGTCTCACGGTGCAGCCGCACACAGGGTCGAGCACCTTCCTGCCGCTCCTCGAGAGCGGCGAGCTCGAGCTCGGCGTGGTGAACGCGGTCGACATGACGCTGGCCTACCGCGGGCCCGCCTTCAAGATCGGCGGCCGGAATCCTTTGCCGGCCGCACCCGGCATCCGACTCGTCATGCGCGGGTCGCCGCTCCTGATCGCGCTCCTCGCGCGGAAGGACTCGCCGATCCGGACCGTGCAGGACGTGAGAGGCAAGCGCGTGACCGGCGAGTACCCGGCGCACCTGGCCGTCTGGTACAACATGTTCGGACTCCTCGCGAGCGGCGGCCTCACCTGGAGCGACGTCAAGGTCGTGCCGGTGCCGGCCGTCAACGACGGGCTCGACGCCCTGGTGCAGGGCCGCGCCGATGTGAGCACCTTCGCGCTGGGTGGAGCGAAGGTGAGGGAAGCCGACGCCGCGGTCGGCGTCCGCTTCGTCTCCACCGATTGCTCGCCCGAGGGCGAGGCGCGGCTCCGCAAGGCGGTGCCCGGGTACTACCCGCGCTGGGTCAAGGCGGGGAGCTCGGCCGGCATCGTCGAGGACACGTGCGTCGTCGCGTACGACCTCTACCTCGGAGCGGGGAAGAGCGTCGCCGACTCCGTCGTCGAGGCGGTGCTGAAGGGCGTGTGGGACAACATCGACAAGCTCGCGCCCATCCACCCGGTGCTCCGGGAGTGGACGCGGGAGCGCGCCGTCGATCCCGACGTGACGATCCCGTACCATCCCGGGGCCGTCCGGTTCTACCGGGAGCGGGGCGTGTGGAAGCCGGGGATGGACCAGGCGCAGCAGCGGCTCCTCGGCTCCTGACCGGACGGATGGTCGCCGTCCCCCCGCGCCGTCCGAGCGCCGAGCCGACCTGCGCCGCGGGGAACCGGTGAACGACGCCGCGGTGGGGGCCGGCGCGTCGGCGGTCGCCTCCAGGGCCTCGCGCTTCCGGACGCTCGTCGGCGGCACGCGCGCGATCGAGCGGGCGCTGCTCGGAGGTCTGGCGCTCGCCGGGATCGGCTGGGCGCTCGGGCTCCAGCGCACGCTGTCCGCCGCGATCTTCAAGGAGCAGTACCTCGGGCTCTTCCTGGGGCTGGCCTTGGGGGCCGTCTTCGTCACCACGCCCGCGTATCCCGGCGCGCCGGCGGCCCGCATTCCCTGGTACGACTGGCTCCTGGCCGGCGGCGGGCTGGCCGTCGGCCTCTACGTGGCCGTGTGGTATCCGACCCTCGCCTACAGTCTCGGCGTCATCACGCCCGACAAGGTCGCGCTGGGCGCGGCGGCGATCCTGCTGGTCCTGGAAGCGACCCGCCGGCTCTGCGGGTGGGCGCTGGTGTGGGTCGCCCTCGCCTGTCTCGGCTACGCGAAGTTCGCGGCGCTCCTTCCGGAGCCGCTCGCGGCGAAGAGCGCCTCCTGGGGCCGGCTGGCCGTGTACCTCTATCTCGACGCCAACGGGCTCTTCGGCGTGGCGCTCACGGTCGCCGCCGGGATCGTCGTGGCCTTCGTCCTGTTCGGCCAGATGCTCGCCGCCGTCGGCGGAGACCGGTTCCTGACGGACCTGGCGCTCCTCGCCATGGGACGCTACCGCGGGGGCTCGGCGAAGGTCGCCGTCGTCTCGTCGACGCTCTTCGGGACCGTGTCGGGCAGCGCGGTCTCGAACGTCGCGGTCGATGGGGCGCTGACGATCCCGATGATGAAGCGGGCCGGCTACCCGCCGCACCTGGCGGCGGCCATCGAGGCGGTGGCCTCGAACGGCGGTCAGATCATGCCGCCGGTGATGGGCGCGGCGGCGTTCCTGATCGCGGAGTATCTCGACCTCTCCTACGGCGAGGTAGCGCTGGCGGCCGCGATCCCGGCCGGCCTCTACTACCTGGCGATCTTCGTCCAAGTGGACCTCGAGGCGGCGAAGCGCGGCCTGGTCGGGCTGCCCCCCGCCGAGTTGCCGCGCCTGGGCGCGGTCCTCCGGAGGGGAGGCATCTTCGCGATCCCTCTCGGCGTCCTGATCTACACGCTCATGCTCGCCGGCTGGGAGGCGGGCCAAGCGGGGTTGGCGGCGGCGGGCGCCGCGCTCGTCGTGGGCCTTCTCGGGCGGGCGACGCGGCCGAGTCTCGGCGGCGTCGCGGCCGCCGTGGTCGAGACGGGCCGCACGATGCTGGATCTCACGGCGATCACCGCGCTGGCGGGGCTCGTGATCGGGGCGCTGCAGCTGTCCGGGTTCACCGCGAGGCTGCCGCTGCTCCTGGTCGGCCTGGCCGGGGAGCACGTCGTCGGGCTGCTTGTCCTGACCGCGGTCGTCTGCGTCATCCTCGGGATGTCCCTGCCGACCACGGTCGTGTACGTGACGCTCGCGGTCCTGGTCGGTCCCGGGCTCACGCAACTCGGGATCCACCCTCTGGCGGCTCACCTCTTCCTCTTCTACTTCGGGATGCTGTCGCTCATCACGCCGCCCGACTGTCTCGCGACGTACACGGCGGCCGCCATCGCCCGGGCCGACTTCTGGAAGACGGGCTGGGCCGGGATGCGGCTCGGCGTCGTCGCCTACGTGGTCCCGTTCGCCTTCGTCTTCCAGCCGGCGCTCCTGGGCCTGGGGTCCGCGGTCGACGTCGTCGTGGCGACGCTGGCGGCCGGGGCGAGCGTGTACGTGTTGGCCGTGGGCTGCGTCGGCTACCTCGTGCGCCCGCTCTCCCGGCCGCGCCGCGCGGTCTTCGTCGTCACGGGCGCGCTCGCCCTCGGGTGCGCCGGGGGCCCGGCGCGCGTCGTGGGCGTCGCCGCCCTCGTCGCCGGTCTCGTTCTCGTCCTGTGGGAGTGGGCCGCGGCGCGGCCGGCCCGCCGGACCCATGCCCAGCCGGGGCTCGAGCGCCCCGCCACCACCCGGGAGATCCGATGAAGATCGACGTGTTTCCGCACATCTTCCCCAAGCCGTTCTTCGACCGCATGTGCGAGGTCGTGCCGGCGTCGCGCTACATGCAGAAGCGGACGCGCGCGATTCCGGTGCTGACCGACCTCGACCTGCGCTTCCGGATCATGGACCGTTACGAGGGGTACGTGCAGGTGCTGACCCTCTGCTCGCCGCCCATCGAGGCGCTCGGGGACCCCGGAACGGCGGCGGACCTCGCCCGGCTCGCCAACGACGGCATGGCCGACATCGTCGAGCGCCATCCCGACCGCTTCCCGAGCTTCGTCGCGTCCCTCCCGATGAACAATCCGGACGCGTCGCTCCGCGAGATCGACCGGGCCATCGACGATCTCGGGGCGACCGGCGTCCAGATCTTCTCGAACGTCAACGGGGAGCCCCTCGACGCCCCCGCGTACCGGCCCATCTTCGACCACATGGCGGCGAAGCGGCTCCCGATCTGGATGCACCCGGCCCGCCCGCCGTCGTTCCCCGACTACAAGGGAGAGTCGCGGTCTCACTTCGACATCTGGTGGGCGTTCGGCTGGCCGTACGAGACCAGCACCGCCATGGCCCGACTGGTGTTCGACGGGCTCTTCGAGCGACATCCGAACCTCGCGATCATCACCCACCACATGGGGGCGATGATCCCGCACTTCGAGGGACGGGTGGGGTACGGGCTCGACCAGCTGGGCACCCGGACCGACGATCCGGACGACGTGGCGGCGGCTCGCCGCCTGACCGGCCGGCCCGTCGACCACTTCCGGCGGTTCTACGGCGACACCGCGCTGTTCGGCGCCGCCCACGCGATGGAGTGCGGGCTCGCGTTCTTCGGCGCCGACCGCGTGCTCTTCGGCACCGACATGCCCTTCGATCCGGAGCGCGGTCCCGGCTTCATCCGCGAGACGATCGCGGCCATGGAAGGGATGCGCATCACGCCGGAGGACAAGGCGAAGATCTACGAGGGGAACGCCCGCCGGATGCTCCGGCTGCGTCCAGCCTGACCGGCGCCGGAGCGCTCTCAGAGGACCGCGACGGACGCGGTTCGCCGGGTGCGAGCTCGTTCCTGGCTCGTTCAGGCCGCAAGGTTCGGTGCTGCCGGCGCCGGCAGCGGTCTTCCACCGGACGCTTGAGCGTCGACGGGGCTTCCGCCACGCTGGGCGGCGATCGCCGGCGAGCCACCGAAGGACGACGTGCGCCTCGCGTTCACTTGATGCCGGCGTGCATGAACGATTGGACGAACTGACGCTGGAAGAAGAGGAAGGCGACGAGGAGGGGCCCGACCACGATCAGCGTCCCGGCGGTGATGATCGACCAGTCGACGCCGGACTCCGGCGCCCCGAAGACCGCCAGCCCGACTGTGAGGGGGCGAGTCTCGACCGAGTTCGTGATGACGAGCGGCCAGAGGAAGTTGTTCCAATGGTAGCTGACGGATACGAACCCGTAGGCGAGGTAGGTCGGACGGGCCAGCGGAACGTACACCGTCCACAGGATGCGGAGCAGCCCGCACCCCTCGACCTGGGCGGCCTCGTCCAGCTCTCGCGGGATCGTCTTGAAGGTCTGCCGGAGGAGGAAGATCCCGAAGGCGCTCGCCATGTACGGGAGGCCGATCCCGAGGATCGTGTCGGCCAGCCCCAGCCGGCTCATCGTCCGGTAGTTCTCGAGGATCAGGACCTCGGGGACGATCATGATCTGGAGCAGGACGAGCGCGAACGCGACCTCTCGGCCCGCGAAGGCGAAGCGCGCAAAGGCGTAGCCGGCCAGGGTGCACAGGACGAACTGCGCCGCGAGCACCGACGTGACGAGGACGACCGAGTTCAGGTAATAGCGCGCGAAGGGCGCCCGGCTCCAGGCGGCCTCGAAGTTCTCGAGCGTGAGCGGCGCGAGGGGATCGAAGCGCGTGACGTACGCCGGGGGGTGGAACGCGCTCCAGACCGCGTAGACGAGCGGCAGGAGCCACAGCAACGCGAGGAGCCACGCCGCGGCGACCTCCACCCGGCTCCACGCGTCGCGGCGCCCGATCGGGTCCACGTCGGCGCCTACTGGTAGTGGACGCGCCGGTCCAGCAGGAGGAACTGCCCGATGGCGATCACGGCGAGCGCCCCGAGAAGCACCACGGTCAAGGTCGCCGCGTAGGCCGGGTCGAAGAAGCTGAATGCGACCTCGTAGATGTAGTAGAGCAGGAGCGCGCTCGCATTGTTCGGGCCGCCCTTGGTCAGGATGAAGAGGTGGTCGACCAGCTTGAAGGAGTTGATCACGGCATTGACGAGGACGAACAGCGTGGTCGGCCCCAGCAGCGGGAAGGTGATCCGCCAGAACAGGGCGCGGCGGCTCGCGCCCTCGAGGGCGGCGGCCTCGCCGAGCTCGGGCGGCAGGGACTGGAGGGCGGCGAGGTAGAAGATCATGAAGAAGCCGGCCTCCTTCCAGATCGTCATCGCGATCAGGCACCACATCACGGTCGCGGGATCGCCCAGCCAGTTGTGGCCGCTGCCGCCGAGGAGCCCGACCACCTGGTCCAGGAGCCCGATCTCCGGCGTGTAGAAGAAGAGCCACACGTTCGCGACGGCGATCATCGGCAGCACGGTCGGCGTGAAGTAGGCGAGACGGACGAACCCGCGTCCCGGGATCCGGCGGTTCACCCAGAGCGCCATCAGGATCGCGATCGCGATGCTCGTGGGGATCGTCCCGAAGGCGAACCAGACGTTGTTCCGCACGACTTTCCAGAACACCTCGTCGCCGAGCAGCGCCGCGTAGTTGTCGAGCCCGACGAACCGCGGGGGCCGGGTCGCGGTGCCGCTCGAGAACACGCTCTGCAGAAGCGTCGCCGCCGTCGGGTAGTGCGTGAAGGTGACGAGCAAGACGGCGGCCGGGGCGAGGAGGAGCCACCCCGCGGCGTTCGCCCGCCAGGAGGCGCGGCGTCTCACGGCGGGCGCGGGCCGGTCCGGGCCGGCGCCATGCGGGCGGTCAGCGGTACTTCTGGAGGAGGCGCTCTGCCTGCTGCTGTGCCGCGCTCAGTGCGTCGCGGGGGGAGCGGGCCCCCGTGAGGGCCGCCTGGATGGCGTCGTCGAGTAGCTTCCGGACGCGACCGCCCTCGTAGGTGGACAGCTCCGCCGTAGCGTACTTGAGCTGGTCGCGCGCGACCGCGGCCGCCGGGAAGCCCTCCACGTACTTCTTGAGCAGGGGGGTGTCATAGGCGTCGGGCCGGACCGCGACGTAGCCGGTGTCGATGCTCCACTGGGCCGCCCGTTCGGGCGCGGTGACCCACTTGATGAACGTGAGCGCGGCCTTGCGCTCCTCCGGGGTCGTCTTCTTGAAGACGTAGAAGTTCCCGCCGCCGGTCGGGCTGCCGCGCCGCTCCTTGGCGGGGAGCATTCCCACGCCGAAGTCGAACGTGGCGCCGCTCTTCACCGCGGTCAGGTTCCCGGTCGTGTGCCACATGATGGCCGTCTTTCCTTCGAGGAACTGCTGGCGGAGCGTCCCCCAATCGACGGTCCCTTCCGGCATGATCCGGTGCTTCCGTCCGAGGTCCGTCCAGTACTCGAGCGCCGCCACGGTGGGCGGCGCGTCGTAGAACGTCCGGGTGCCGTCCGGGTTCATGAGCACCTGGCCGTTCTGCATCGCGAGCGCCTGGAACATCCAGTAGGGATATCCGGTCGACGGGATCATCACGCCCCAGCGCTGGACCTGCCCCGCCGCGTCCTTCTTGACGAGACGCTGACCCATCTCGACCATCGCGCTCCAGTTCGCGGGGGGCTTCTCGGGATCGAGCCCCGCCTCCCGGAAGGCGGCCTTGTTCCAGTACATGACGATGGTGGAGCGCTGGAACGGGATACCCCAGGTCTTGCCCTTGAGCGTCCCGTTCTCCATGAACCCGGGATAGAAGCTCTTGAGCCAGGCGCGGTCCTCCGCCGTCGCGACGAGGTCGTCGAACGGGAGGATGCCGTCCTGCTCCACCAGCTCGAAGAGATCGATCGAGAAGAGCACGGAGAGCTGGGCCGGCTGGCCGCTCTTCAGCGCGGCGAGAGCCTTGACGCGCGCGTCGTCGTAGTTCCCGGCGTAGATCGCGTTGACCTTGATGTCGGGGTGGGCCTTCGTGAAGTCCGTCGTGAGCCCGTCGACGATCTTCGTCAGCGGTCCCCCGACGGCGACCGGGTAGTACATCGTCAGCTCGACCCCGGCCCGAGCGGGCCTCCAGGTGCCCACCACGCCCACGGTTGCGAAGGCGACGACCAGGACCCACCGCACGAGCATCGTCATGGCGCTCCTCCCTTTGTGGTCGTGGGCGGCGTTGCGGCTCCTCCGCCGCGGCGCCTGCATCATAGTGGGGGTCCCTCCCATGGCGCAAGGGCGCTAACGCGCTCAGGCGGCACCCGCGTTCACCGCTCCCTGCGGTTGGCCGCTCATCGCTGATCCCGTTCGACGATCCGGTCCGATTCCAGATCACGAGTCGCCGACCATCCGCATGGCGCTCGTCATGCGCGATTCGGTGGCGGTACCGCCTGGACGCCGGGCCTTGAGCGCGCGGCCGGAGGCTCCCGTTCACGCGGAGGAAGACCGGCCCGCCTCGCCACTCCGCCTGGCCCGAGCCTGGTATGATTCCCCCGTCGGTCCGACCTGCGCAGGGTGCGGGACCATCCCCGGAGCCAAGGAGGGAGCTGCCATGCCGGTTCGAGCCCTGCTCCACTACGCGCTCGAGGTGCCCGACCAGTCGGTCGGGGAGAAGTTCTACCGGACGTTCGGGCTCGTCGACCAGCCGGCGCGGGACGAGGCCGTGCACCTGCGCCCGGGCCCGCTCGGGCGCGCCTGCACGCTCCTTTACGGCGGGCCGAAGAAGCGCCTGCACCACCTGGCGTTCGGCGCCCCCGGCGACGAGTACGAGGCGGTGCGGGAGTCGATCCGCCGCGCGGGGGTGCGCGAGGCCGACCCGCCGCCGGGCGCGCCCGACGGCGGGATGTGGATCCGCGACCCCGACGGTCACCATGTGAACGTGCGTCCCGAAGGCAGCCAGGACCCTCCGGCCGACCCGCCGCTCGCCACCAATAGTCCGGGCCACATCCAGCGCCAGGTCGTGCGCGGGAGCCCCGACCGGCACGCCCAGGTGGCGCCTCGCAAGCTCGGCCACGTGCTGCTCTTCACCCCGGACGTCGATCGCCAGGTGGACTTCTACACGCGCGTGCTCGGTCTCAAGCTCTCCGACCGCGTGAAGAGCATCATCGCGTTCACGCGCTGCACGACCGACCATCACAACCTCGCGTTCCTCGCGTCCAAGGGGCCCGGATTCCACCATGCGTCGTTCCAGGTCGGCTCCGTGGACGAGATCGCGGTCGGCGCGGCCCGGATGCACGAGGCGGGCTGGCAGAAGGGGTGGGGCCTGGGTCGCCACGTCATCGGCTCCAACTACTTCCACTACACGCGCGACCCCTGGGGCAGCTTCGCCGAGTACTACCACGACCTCGACTTCATCCCGGAGGAGTGCGCCTGGGTGCCCAGGGACTTCCCGGAAGAGGACTCGCTCTACGTGTGGGGCCCGCCGTTGCCCCCGGAGTTCGTCGAGAACACCGAGCTGACCTGATGCGAGCGCCTCGGTCGGCGGCCCGCGCGCTCGCCGCCGCCCTCCTGCTGGCGGCGTCCGCCGTCTCCGGCTCGGCGGGGACGCTCGTCGACGGCTTCGAGGCTGAAACGCTCGCGCCCTTCTGGTGGCTCCGGGCCGAGCCGGGACGGCTCGGCGTCCAGCGGGCCCTGGTCCGCTCCGGCGCCTCCGCGCTCCGGGTGGAGGTGCGCCAGGGCGACGTCGCCGGCGTCGGGGGAGACGGCGAGTCGACGGAGCGAACGGAGATCCAGCTCGCGCGCGAGTTCTGGGCCCACTTCGGCGAGACCCACGAGTACTCGTTCAGCATGTACGTGCCGCCGGACTTCCCGGTCGGCGACGTCCGGCTCGTCACCAGCCAGTGGAAGCAGACCTGCAACGGGTGCGCAAAGAACCGGAGCCCGATCGTGGCCCAGCGCTACCGGCGCGGTGAGCTGCGGCTCACCA
>JBIOVM010000095.1:0-31126 GCA_044867785.1 Candidatus Rokuibacteriota bacterium
GGCCTCGGGTTCAAGATCGCGGCGTTCCCGTTCCACATGTGGGTGCCGGATACCTACGAGGCGGCGGAGACGCCGTTCGTGGCGTGGCTCTCGGTGGCGCCGAAAGCAGCCGGCTTCGCCGCGCTGCTCCGGATCTTCGTCGAGCGGGCGGGCGCGTCGGCCTCCCTCTGGGGGGGCGTCGCCGAGCTCCTGGCCGCGCTCACGATCGTCGCGGGCAACCTCATGGCCCTGCCTCAAACCGACGCCAAGCGCCTGCTCGCCTACTCGGGGATCGCCCACATCGGGTACATGCTGCTCGGCCTCGCGGCGATGAGCCCCCACGGCGTCGCGATGATGCTCTTCTATCTGGTGGCGTACCTCTTCTCGAACATCGGCGCCTTCATGGTCGTGGAGGCGGTCGCCCAGGCCGAGGGGGCGTCGGCGCTGCGCAGCTTTCGGGGGCTCGCCCAGCGCTCGCCGGTGCTCGCCCTCGCGATGCTCCTCTTCCTCCTCTCGCTGGGCGGAATTCCATTCGTGGTGGGGTTCTGGGCCAAGCTCTACGTGTTCTGGGCGGCGGCCCAGGCGGGCCTCTACGGGGTGGTCCTGCTGGCGGCGATCCTCACCGTGGTGGCGCTCTTCTACTATCTGCTGGTCGCCAAGCAGATGTACATCGACGCGCCGGTGCGCGCGACGCCCGTCCCGGTCCCGCCGGCCCTGCTCCTCGTGCTGGCGGTGAGCGCTGTCGCGGTGGTCGCGCTCGGCCTCTACCCGGGGCCGCTCCTCGACGCGGCGCTGCGCGCCGCGACGCCGCTCTTCTGACGCCGACGCCGGCGGCGGCCGCTCACTTCCGCCAGCGGCCCTCCTGGTAGACCCAACCCTGGGGCGTTTTCACGTAGCGGCCCGGGATCCACGCGCCCTGCGCCTCCACCCAGCGCCCGGGCACCCAAGTCCAGCGGCCGCTGCCCGAATCCCAGTGCCCGGCGATCCAGACGAACTGCGCGCCGGGCGACGGCGGCGGCTTCTCGACCTGGACCGGGGGCGGCGGCTCGGGGGCCGCCGCGTGAGCCGGGGCCATGGCGAAGACGACCCCGACGGCCACCAGCAAGCAGAAGGCCCCCCCACGTGTCCGCATGATGTCGCTCTCCCGTGCCCCTCCACCATTCCGACGGGTCGCTGCCCACCGCATTCAGGGATCCAAGCTAAGCAAGGCCCCCGCGGGCCCGTCAAGCGGGCGCCCGCCCTGGCCCCGCGGAACAGCGAGCCCGCCACCCCCGTTGCATTGACAGGGGTACGATGGCGCGTTAGCGTACCGACCGGTCGGTACAGACTCCCTATAGCACATGACGCCCGCTCGCTCGCCCGTCAAGGAGCAGATCCTCGAGGCGGCCACGCGGCTGATGGCCCTCCAGGGCTATCATCGCACGGCGCTCGACGACGTCCTGCGCGAGAGCGGTGCCGGGAAAGGCAATTTCTACCATTACTTCCGTTCTAAAGAGGATCTCGGCTACGCCATTGTGGACCGGCTCCTCGGTCAGCTCCAGGCCCGGGTCCTCACCCCGATCTTCGGTGCCCTGGATGCGGCGCCCCTGACCCAGGTCGAGGCGTTCCTCGAGCAGATCCTGGCCATCCAGCGCGCGCGGAACGGGGTCGGCGGATGCCCCCTGGGGAACCTTGCGGCGGAGCTGGCCGACGCCCACGAAGGGTTCCGCCAGCGGCTGGCGCGGGCGTTCAACCGATGGCGGGAGTGCCTCGGCGCCGCGCTGGCGCGCGCCCAGGCGGACGGGGCCCTCGCCGCCGATGTCGACGCGGATGGCCTCGCCCGGTTCCTCGTCGCCGGCCTCGAGGGCGCGATCCTGCTGACGAAGGTCCAGAAGGACATCCGGATCATGGAGGACTGCGTGCTGGAGCTGCGGCGCCATCTCGCCCTCTACCGGCGCGAGCCGGTCCTGGTGAGGGCGTCGCGATGAGTCCCCAGGCCGCGTCCGGGCGGACCCCGTCGCCGGCGAGCCGGCCGATCGGCGCCGGCGACGCCCGGGGAGCGCCGTGAGCGCGGACCGCTCGCCCGCCGTGTCGGTCGACACGCCGGACCAGCGGCTTCACCAGGAGCTCCTGGCCCAGGCACCCGGGGCCGTCGAGACGCTCGTCCATCGGTACGGCGTGAAGATCTACCGGCTCGCCCTCCGCATCACGGGCAGCCCCGAGGACGCGCAGGAGGTGAGCCAGGACGTGCTCTGGACCGTGGTCCGGAAGATCGCCTCCTTCAAGGGCGAGTCCGCCCTGGGGAGCTGGATCTACCGAATCACCGCGAACGCGGCCTACGAGAAGCTCCGCAGCCGGCGCGGCAAGGAACAGGTCTCCTGGGAAGCGCTCCTGCCCGCGTTCGACAGCGACGGTCAGCTTCTCGAGCCGGGGCGCGACTGGACCCAGCAGGCCGAGGATCCCGCCCTCCAGGCCGAGGCGCGCGCCCGACTCCGCGAGGCGATCGAGGGCTTGCCGGCCGACTATCGGACGGCGTTCGCGCTGCACGACATGGAGGGGCTCTCCAACCCCGAGATCGCCGAGATGCTCGGCATCAGCCTGCCGGCCGTCAAATCCCGCGTGCATCGGTCGCGCCTGTTCCTGCGCCAGCGCTTGGCGCAGTACTTCGGGCGCGGCTGACCGGCGTCAGGCGTCGGGCTCCGCGGCGGGGGCGCGCAAGGCGGCGCGCCCGCTGAGCCGCGCTCGACCCCACGCCGCGAGCGCGGCCAGCGCCGCGATGGCCACCACCAGGACGCCGAGCGTGCCCCACGAGGCCGATCCGAGATCGCCCGCGGCCGCCATGAGGAACGTGGCGGGCGTCATGCCGATCGCGGTGGCGACCAGGAACGGACCGAGCCGCATCGGCGTGAGACCGGCGGCATAGCTCAGAAGATCGAAGGCGGTGAGCGGCAGGAGCCGGCCGAGGAGCACCGCGAACGCCCCGTAACGCTCGAAGAGCGCATCGGCCCGCCGGAGGGCGCCGGGGCTCGCCAGCCGCTCGACGAGCGGCCGTCCCCAGCATCGCGCCAGCCCGAAGCAGAGCGCCGCCGACGCGAGCACGCTGACCCACGCGAGCAGGCCGCCCCAGAAGGTCCCGAAGAGGAGCCCGCTGGCGTAGATCACCGGGAACGAGGGCAGAGGCGCCACGAGGGCCTGGACCTGAATCAGCGCGAACGTGACGACCGGCGCCCACGCCCCGAAGCTCCGGACGTGCTCCCGGACGGCCGCGAGATCGCCGGCCGTGAGGAGGCGCCCGACCTCGTAGAGCCCGCTCCACAACGACGGCCAGGCGGCGAGGAGCCCGAGCCCGATGATGGCCAAGGCCAACGCGGGGAGGACGGGACGGAGCCGCATCGGGCCATCCTAGCAGCTTGCGGGGACGGGCGCCGGGCGAAGGCGGATACGTTGACAGCCCCGGATCGCTGTGGTCAAATCGTGGCTTCCGGCAGCTCCGCGCTCGCCGTAACTCTCCGAGGAGGCCGCACCGTGGAAGCCGTGATCATCTCCGGAGGCAAGCAGTACCGGGTTCGCGAGGGGGACGTGGTGCGCCTCGAGCGCCTCCCGACCGGCCAGGGCGACACGGTGGAGTTCCGGGACGTGGCGTACGTCCGGGGTGACGGCGATCCGGTGGTGGAGCCGGGTCGGCTCGCGGCCGCCCGCGTCCTGGGCCAGGTCGTGCGGACCGGCCGCGACCGGAAGATCGTCGTCGTGAAGTTCAAGCGCCGGAAGAACTACCGCCGAAGGCAAGGCCATCGCCAGGCGTTCACGCAGGTCCGGATCACCCGGATCGACGCGGGCGCCTGAGAGCACGGAGTCTCCGACATGGCGCACAAGAAGGGCGTCGGCAGCTCGCGGAACGGCCGGGACAGCCAGCCCAAGATGCTCGGGGTGAAGCGCTTCGCCGGGCAGTGGGTGCCCGCCGGCTCCATCCTCGTCCGGCAGCGCGGCACGCGGTTCTGGCCGGGCCAGAACGTCGGCCTCGGGGTGGACTTCACGCTGTTCGCCAAGGCGAACGGCGTCGTCGCCTTCGAGGAGCGCAATGGGCGTCGGCTCGTGAGCGTCCGCGAGGCCGCCACCGCCTAGCTCTCCGGTCGTCGGCCGTGCCCCCGGGACCGCCGTGTTCGTCGACGAGGTCGAGATCCAGGTTCGAGCCGGCGACGGCGGCCGCGGGTGCGTCAGCTTCCGCCGCGAGAAGTACGTGCCCCGGGGCGGGCCCAACGGGGGCGACGGGGGCCGCGGCGGCTCGGTGATCCTCGAGGCCGACGAAGGCCTCGGCACCCTCCTCGACTTTCGGTACCGCCGGCACTACTCAGCGCCCCGCGGGCGTCACGGCGAAGGCTCCGACCGGCACGGCGCCAGCGGGGAAGACCTCATCCTGCGCGTGCCGGTCGGCACCACGGTGCAAGACCGGGCCACCGGCCTCGCCCTGGGGGATCTCACGCATCATGGCGAGCGGCTCACCGTCGCCCGCGGCGGGCGCGGCGGCCGCGGCAACGCGCGCTTCGCCACGTCCACCCGGCGGGCGCCGCGCCACGCCGAGCCCGGCGAGCCCGGCGAAGAGCGCCTGCTCCGGCTCGAGCTTCGGCTCCTGGCCGACGTCGGGGTCGTCGGCTTCCCGAACGCCGGCAAGTCCACCCTGGTCTCGCGACTCTCGGCTGCGCGCCCGAAGATCGCGGACTATCCGTTCACGACGCTCGTGCCGACCCTCGGACTGGTCCGGCTCGACGAGGAGCGCACGTTCGTCATCGCCGACGTGCCGGGGCTGATCCCGGGCGCCGCCGAGGGGAAGGGGCTGGGGCTCCGCTTCCTCCGGCATCTCGAGCGCACGCGGCTCCTGGTGCACCTCCTCGACCTCGACCCCGCGACCGGGCGTGACCCGGTCGACGACTGGCGGACGATCCAGGCGGAGCTCGAGACCTACTCGCCCGAGCTGGCCGCGCGCCCCCAGCTGATCGTCGCGAACAAGACGGATCTTCCGGACACGGCCGAGCGGCTGGCCCGCGTCGCCGAGTTCGGCCGCCGCCGGGGGCTACCGGTCGTCCCCGTGGCCGCGCGGACCGGACAGGGCTTGGCCGCGCTCCGCGACGCGATCGGGACGGCGCTCCCGGTCGCCGCGCCGCCGGCCGGAGCGCCGGCATGACGCGCCGCCGCCTCCGGCGCGTGGTGATCAAGGTGGGGAGCGGGCTGATCGCGGATCCGGTCCAGGGGCCCGACCCGGCCCGGATCGAACCGCTGGCGGCGGAGCTGGCCCAGCTGATGGCCGGCGGCATCGAGGTGGCCCTCGTCACCTCGGGCGCGATCGCCGCCGGCACGGCGCGGCTCGGCCTCGGCGGCAAGCCCCGGTCCATTCCGGAGAAGCAGGCGGCCGCCGCCGTCGGCCAAGCGGCGCTCATGTGGCACTACGAGCAGGCCTGCGGGGTGCACGGGGTCAGGGTCGCGCAGGTGCTCCTGACCCAGGAGGACGTGAGCCATCGCGAGCGGTACCTGAACGCGCGGAACACGCTCATGACGCTCCTCGGCTTCAAGGTGCTGCCCGTGATCAACGAGAACGACACGGTCGCGGTGGAGGAGATCAAGGTCGGCGACAACGACAACCTCGCGGCGCTGGTCGCGGCGCTGATCGACGCGGACCTCCTCGTGCTGCTCTCGGACATCGACGGGCTCTACACGGGCGACCCGCGGCTCGATGCGGGCGCGCGCCGGATCGCGCGCGTGGAGGCGATCACACCGGAGATGGAGGCGCAGGCCGGCGCGGGCGGCCCGGTCGGGACGGGCGGCATGGTGACGAAGCTCCAGGCCGCCCAGAAAGCCATGGCGGCCGGGATCCCCATGGTCATCGCCGACGGCCGGCGGCCGGTCGTGCTCCGGGCCGTCGTCAAGGGCGAGCCGGCCGGCACGTACTTCGCGCCGCGCACCGACCGGCTCGCCGCCCGCAAGCGGTGGATCGCCTTCGCGCTCCCGCTTCAGGGCACGGTCGCGGTCGACGCCGGCGCCCGGCGCGCGCTCGTCGAGCGCGGAAAGAGCCTCCTGCCGTCGGGCGTGCTGGCGGTGACCGGGCAGTTCGCCGCCGGGGACGCGGTGGGCGTGCGGGACGCGGAGGGGCGCGAGTTCGCGCGGGGGATCGTCAGCTGCGCGGCGCGCGAGCTCGAGCTCCTGCGCGGCGCGAAGACGGCGGACATCGAGCGCCTGCTCGGCTACCGGGTGACCGACGAGGTCATCCATCGGGACAACCTCGTCATCCTCTGACCCCGTGATACTCTAAAGCCGTGGCGGCCATGGACGTGCGCGAGCTGGTGGAGACGCGCGCCCGGGCCGCGCGCGAGGCCGCCCGGGCCCTGGCGCTCGTGGACGCCCGCGTCAAGAGCGAGGCGCTCCTGGGCATGGCGCGGGGGCTCGAGGAGAAGGCCGCGGCCATCCTCGAGGCGAATCGCGCGGACCTCGAGCGGGCCCGGAGCCAGGGTCACCCCCGGGCCTTCCTCGACCGCCTCACGCTCACCGACTCCCGGGTCGAGGACATGGCGCTCGGCGTCCGACAGGTCGCCGCCCTGCCCGACCCCGTCGGCGAGATCGTCCGCGGCTGGCGGCGGCCGAACGGGATCGAGATCACCCGCGTCCGGGTGCCCCTCGGCGTCGTCGGCTTCATCTACGAGAGCCGGCCGAACGTGACCGCCGACGCGGCGGCGCTCTGCGTGAAGAGCGGCAACGCCTGCGTGCTGCGCGGGGGGCGGGAAGCGCTCGAGTCGAACACGGTCATCGCGGCGGTCCTCGCGCGAGGCCTCGAGAAGGCCGGTCTGCCCGCGGAGGCGATCGGGTTCATCGACGTCGCCGACCGCTCGGCCGTCGAGATCCTGATCACCCTCGACCGGTACGTCGACCTGGTCGTCCCGCGCGGGGGGGAGGCGTTCGTGCGCCTCGTCGCCGAGCGTGCCACGATTCCCGTGCTCAAGCACGACAAGGGGGTCTGCCACGTCTACGTGGATGCCGGCGCCGACCTCCAGATGGCGGCCGACATCGCCGTCAACGCGAAGGCGCAGCGCCCGAGCGTCTGCAACGCCATGGAGACCCTGCTCGTGCACGCCGACGTCGCGCCGGTGTTCCTCCCCGGCGTCGCCGCCCGGTTCCGCGACGCCGGCGTCGAGCTCCGCGGCTGCCCGCGGACCCGCGAGCTGATCCCGGCCGCCGTGCCCGCGACCGAGGCCGACTGGGACACCGAGTACCTCGACCTCGTGCTCTCCGTCCGCGTCGTTCCGAGCTTCGAGGACGCCGTCGGACACATCCGCCGCCACGGCTCGGGGCTGGCGGAGGCCATCGTGACCCGGGACTACCAGCGGGCGCGCCGCTTCGTCGCCGAGGTGGACGCCGCCTGCGTGCTCGTCAACGCCTCGACGCGGCTGGTAGACGGTAACCAGTTCGGCATGGGGGCGGAGCTCGGGATCTCGACCTCGAGGCTCCACGCCCGCGGCCCCGTCGGCGTCGAGGAGCTCACCACGACGAAGTTCGTGGTGAGGGGCTCCGGCCAGATTCGCGAGTAACCGTGCCGGACGCCGGCTTCTGAAGCGCCGCCGATGGCGGAGTGGCGGCTCGGCATCCTCGGCGGAACGTTCAACCCGATCCACCTGGGGCACCTGGTCCTGGCGGAGGCGCTCCGCGAGCGCCTGGCGCTCGACCGCGTGCTCTTCGTGCCCGCGGGCACGCCGCCCCACAAGCCGGCCGCCGGCCTGGTGGCGGGCCTCCACCGCTACGCGATGGTGAGTCTCGCCGTCGCCGGCCATCCCGGCTTCGTCGCCTGCCCGGTCGAGGTGGAGCGCGCAGGGCCGTCGTACTCCGCCGAGACCGTCGAGCGCCTCGCGGGGGACTGGCCGGGCGCGCGGCTCTTCTTCTTGATGGGGAGCGACACCTTCCTCGATCTCCCGACGTGGCGCACCCCGGAGCGGCTCGGCGTGTTCGCGACGCTGGCCGTGGGCTACCGGGCCGGGAGTCCGTTCGAGCCCGACGGGTCGGCCGCCCGAGCGGTCCTCGCGCGGCTCGGCCGCCCGGGCTGGCGGCGGGTCCCTCCCAACCCCGCCGACGCGCTGGCCCCGGGAGACTGCGCCCTGGTCGAGACGCGGTCGGTCGCGGTGTCGGCGCAGGAGGTGCGCGAGCGACTCGCCGCCGGCGAGAGCGTGCGCTACCGGGTGCCGCTGCCCGTGGCCGAGTACATCGCCGAACATCGACTGTACGAGGAGCCCGCCTGAGCGTGCCGGACGCGGCCGTCGCCCAGAAGGCCCGCCTGTCGGCGCGCGCCGCTCTCGACAAGCGCGCGCAGTCGATCCAGCTCCTCGACCTGGCCGCGTTGTCCGGCATCGCCGACTACTTCGTGCTGTGCACGGGGACGTCGACGACGCACGTCGAGACGATCGCCGCCGCGGTCGAGGCCGCGCTGAAGGCCGAGGGCCACCGGGCGCTTCACCGGGAAGGCGCGGCCGCGTCGGGGTGGATGCTCCTCGACTACGCCGACGTCGTCGTGCACATCTTCCTGCCCGAGACGCGGGCGTTCTACGCCCTGGACCGCCTCTGGGGCGACGCGCCGGAGCTGCCCATCGAGGCGTGAGCCGCCCGCGCTGGACCTGCCAGAGCGCGCGTGCTACGGTGACCTACGCGCCCGGGGCGCCGAGACGAAGAGGCCTGGGCACGACGGAGGAGGTGGCGCGGTGATGGCGACCAAGCTCGGGCCGACCCGGCTGAAGGCGTTGCGCGAAGCGCTCGTGGCCAAGCGTCGCCAGCTCGAGACCGAGGTCGGGCGCAGCGCGCTCTACGAGAAGGGCGTGGACGAGGACGCGACCAAGGATCTCGGCGACCAGGCCAACACGGCGTACACCCGCGAGTTTCAATTCGAGCTGGGCAACGGCGATCGGCGCCTCCTCCGTGAGGTAGAGATCGCGCTCCGGAAGCTCGACGAGGGCGGCTTCGGCGACTGCGAGCGATGCGCGGAGCCCATCGGCGAGAAGCGGCTCGACGCTCTCCCGTTCGCGCGCTACTGCATCGAATGTCAGCGCCGCCTCGAGCGGGAGGACAAGGCCGCCGCCGGCTGAGCCGGCTCGCGTCCCGAGGGCCGTCCCATGGCCCTGACCCGCTGGCTCGATCCCGTCCTCGACCTCGTCTTCCCCGCCGTCTGTCCGGTGTGCGCCACGCGCTCGGACGACCCCGCCCATCGCCCGTTCTGCGGGCCGTGCTGGGCCGCGCTCCCCATCGGGCTCGGTCCGGGCTGCGCCGTCTGCGGCGAGCCCTTCCCGGGGCTCGACGGGACGCTGCCCTGCGCGGCGTGCCGACGGGCCTCCCCGCCCTATGCGTTCGCCCGCGCCGTCGCGGCGTACCGGGACGGCATGCGGGAGGCGATCCACGGGCTGAAGTACGGCGGGCGCACGGTCCTCGCGCTGCCGCTCGGACGGCTGCTGGCCGACGCGGGGCCGGCGGTCGTGCCCGTCGCGCTCCGCGAGTGGGCGGACGGGCTCGTCCCGGTGCCGCTGCATCCCGCGCGGCTCGCGGAGCGGGGCTTCAACCAGGCGGAGCTCTTGGCCGCGCCGTGCCGAACGGCCTGGGGCCTGCCCGTGCTCGGGCAAGCGCTCGCGCGCACGCGGGCCACCCTGCCGCAGACAGACCTCGACGCCGAGGCCCGGCGAGCCAACGTGCGCGACGCCTTCCGGGTCCGTCGGCCGGCGGAGGTCGCGGGGCGCCGGCTGCTCCTGGTGGACGACGTCCTGACGACCGGCGCGACGGCCGGCGCGGCCGCGCGGGCCCTTCGCGCGGCGGGCGCCGCCGCGGTCGGCGTGCTCGCCTTGGCGCGCGTCGTCGCGCGCTGAGCCCGGCGGCGCCGGCGGCGGCGGCGGTCGGCCGGCGCCGCTGCGTTGACCGGGTCGGCGTCGGGTCCTATAATCATCGATAATCCGCAGTGTTCTGAGACCAACGTCCGGAGTCCCCACGAGAGGAGTCAGCGGAATGGCGATCAAGGTGGGCATCAACGGGTTCGGCCGGATCGGCCGCGTGTTCTTCCGGGCCGCGTGGGGCACTCCCGACCTCGAAGTCGTGGCGGTGAACGATCTGACCGATGCGCCCACCCTCGCGCACTTGCTCAAGTACGACTCGATCCACGGCCGGTTCGGCCCGGAGGTCGTCGCCAAGGGGGATTCGATCTTCGTGGACGGCCGCCCCATCCGCGTGCTCGCCCAGAAGGATCCCGGCAGCCTGCCCTGGCGCGAGCTGGGCGTCGAGGTGGTGGTCGAGTCGACGGGGCGGTTCGTCGACCGCGCGAGCGCCGGGAAGCATCTCGACGCCGGGGCGCGGAAGGTCGTCATCACCGCGCCGGCGACCAATCCGGACGTCACGCTGGTGCTCGGCGTCAACGAGCGCGCCTATGATCCCGCGAAGCATCACGTCGTCTCCAATGCGTCCTGCACGACGAACTGTCTGGCGACGGTCGCCAAGGTGCTCGTCGATCGGTTCGGCATGCGGCGCGGCTACTGCACGACCGTGCATGCCTACACGAACGACCAGAACATCCAGGACTTCCCGCACAAGGATCTCCGCCGCGCGCGAGCGGGGGCGCTGTCGATGATCCCCACCACGACCGGCGCGGCGAAAGCGGTCGGGCTCGTCCTGCCGACGCTCAAGGGGAAGCTCGACGGGATCGCCATCCGCGTGCCGACGCCGAACGTGTCGGTGGTCGATCTCACCGCCGAGCTGGAGCAGCCCGCCACGGTCGAGGCCGTCAACGACGCGTTCCGAGCCGCGGCGGGGGGCGCCTTGAAGGGCATCCTGGCCTACACCGACGAGCCGCTCGTGTCGGTCGACTTCAACGGCGACTCGCATTCCTCGGTCGTGGACGGGCTGTCGACCGCGCTGGTGGACGGCGCCCTGGTCAAGGTGCTCGCCTGGTACGACAACGAGTGGGGGTACTCCAGCCGCGTTCGAGATCTGGTCGTGTTCATGGGCCGGAGCCGATAGGCCCGCGCGCGGGGCGGCCAGCCCGCCCCTGCCCCATGCCCAAGCGCACGATCGAGGATCTCGACCTCAGGGGTCGGCGCGTCTTCGTCCGCGTCGACTTCAACGTGCCGCTCGGGCGGGACGGCGAGGTGAGCGAGGATGCGCGGATCCGGGCGGCGCTCC
Organism: Candidatus Rokuibacteriota bacterium; assembly: GCA_044867785.1. Classification (GTDB taxonomy): domain Bacteria; phylum Methylomirabilota; class Methylomirabilia; order Rokubacteriales; family DASRDR01; genus DASRDR01. The sequence continues at coordinate 11,140 of JBIOVM010000095.1, forward strand.
CGACGCTCCGGCATGCGCGGGCCTGCGGCGCGCGCGCGATGGTCGTCGCCTCGCATCTCGGCCGGCCGAAGGGCGGTCCGGAGCCGAAGTACTCGCTGGCCCCGGTCGCGCGCCGGTTCGGCACGCTGCTCGGGGAGACGATCCCGCTCGCCCCCGACTGCGTCGGATCGGCCGTGGAGAGCGAGGCCCGCGCGCTGCCGCCCGGAGGGGTGCTCCTGCTGGAGAACCTGCGCTTCCACCCGGGTGAGGAAGCGAACGACCCCGCGTTCGCCCAGGCGCTCGCGCGGCTCGGCGACGTGTACGTGGACGACGCCTTCGCGGCGGCCCACCGGGCCCACGCCTCGACGGAGGGGATCACCCGCCATCTGCGGCCGGCGGTCGCCGGCCTCCTCATGAAGCAGGAGCTCACGGCGCTCGCGCGGATCTTCGACGCGCCCGCCCGGCCGCTGGTCGCCATCCTCGGGGGCGCCAAGGTGTCGGACAAGCTCGCGCTCATCGAGTCGCTCCTCGGCAGGGTCGACCGGCTCCTGATCGGCGGCGGCATGGCGTTCACGTTCCTGCGCGCGCAGGGCCGCGAGGTGGGGCGCTCCTTGCTCGAGGCGAACCTCGTCGACACCGCCGGGCGGCTGCTCGAGCACGCAGAGACGCGGGGGGTCGACCTCCGGCTGCCTCTCGACACCGTGGTGGCGGACTCGCCGGACGCGCGGGAGGGCCGGGTCGTCGAGAGCGGAGCGATCCCCAAGGATCTGATGGGCCTCGACATCGGTCCGGCGACCGTCGCGCACTTCGCCGACGCCCTCCGGGACAGCCGGACCATCATCTGGAACGGGCCGATGGGCGTCTTCGAGCGCCCTCCCTTCGCGGCCGGCACGCTCGGCCTCGCCCAGGCCGTCGCCGCCGCCCCCGGACTGTCCGTCGTCGGCGGGGGGGACACGGTCGCCGCGGTCCAGACCGCGGGCGTGGCCGACCGCATCGGCTACCTCTCCACCGGGGGCGGGGCGTTCCTGGAGTACCTGGAGGGCCGGACCCTGCCGGGCGTCGCCGCCCTCGACGACGCGTGACGATGCCGGTCGACGCCTCGCCGCGCACGCCGGTCGTCGCGGGCAACTGGAAGATGCACACGACGCTCGCCGACGCGCGGATGCTGGCCGCCGCCATCCGCGACGGGTGCCGGGGGCTGACCGGCATCCGCGTCGTCGTCTGCCCGCCGTTCACCGCCTTGGCGGCGGTCGCCGAGGCGCTCGCGGGCTCGAGCGTGCTCCTCGGCGCGCAAGACGCCCATTGGGAGGCGGCGGGGGCGTACACCGGCGCGGTCTCTCCCGCGCAAGTGCAGGACGCCGGGGCGCGGCTCGTGATCCTGGGACACTCCGAGCGGCGGCAGGTGTTCGGGGAGACCGACGACGTGGTGCGGCGCAAGGTGACGGCGGCCCTTGCCCACGACCTCATTCCCCTCGTGTGCGTCGGGGAGACGGCCGCCGAGCGGGCCGCGTCCGAGACGCTGGCCGTCGTCGGCCGCCAGTTGGAGCGCGCCGTCGGCGAGCGGCCCCCGGCGGAGGTCGGCCGGTGCTGGCTCGCCTACGAGCCGGTGTGGGCGATCGGCACGGGGCAGACGGCGACGCCCGCCCAGGCGGCGGAGGTCCACGCGGCGCTCCGGGCTGGGCTCGCGCGACTCGCGGGCCCGGTGGTCGCGGCCGCCTGTCCGATCCTCTACGGAGGCAGCGTGAAGGCGGAGGTCACACCCGCTCTGATGAGCCAGCCGGACATCGACGGCGCGCTGGTGGGCGGGGCGAGCCTCAAGGCCGCCGACTTCATCGGCATCGTCCGCGCCGGCCTGGAAGCCCGGGGCCGGAACTGAGAGTGAGCCCGCGGTTCCACGTGATCGCCGCGGCCGGCCGGGTGGCACGCCCGCCCTCGCGCCCGCCCGGAGAAGGAGCTTGACGTGCTGTATTACGCCATTGTGACCCTGCATGCGATCGTGTGCTTCGCCATCATCGGGATCGTGCTCCTGCAGGCCGGCAAGGGGGCCGACATCGGCTCGGCGTTCGGCGGCGGCGGGAGCCAGGCGGTCTTCGGCTCCATGGGGACGCCGACCATCCTGGGCAAGATCACGACGGTGGTCGCGATCCTGTTCATGATCACCTCGTTCAGCCTGGCGAAGATGTCCTCGCGGCCGGCGTCGGTGGTGCCGGCCAGCACGCCCGCGCCGGCCGAGGCGCCCGCGGCCGGGACCCCGGCGGCCAGCCCGCCGGCCACGCCCCCCGCGACCAAGTAGGCGCGCCGCGAGGCGAACGGATGCGCGGCACCAAGCTCCTGCTGCTGGCCGCGCCGACGCTCGTCGGCCTCTTCCTGCTCCAGTCCTACTTCTGGGTGCCCCGATTCGAGGATCAGGCCCGGGGCGACCCCGGGCGCCTCACGCGCTTCATCAGCAGCTCGATCGGCGACGCCGTGTACCTGAACCCGACGATCTCGGCGGATTCGGCCTCCAGCGAGATCAACGCGCTCGTCTTCGACGGGCTGATCGACCGGGACCTCGACCTCTCCTTCCGGGGCCGCCTCGCGGAGTCCTGGCAGATCCTCGAGGAGGCTTACCTCTTCGCGGACGGCACGCTCCGGCTCGCGGACGGGGCCGCGGCCACCTCCGAGACTCTCGTGGCGCGCCTTCGGACGGCGCAGGCGGCGGGGGCGCCGGCGCTCCGGGCCGTCGAGGCGATGACCGTGGAACCGGGCGAGACCAGCACCGTGCAGGTCGCGCCGCCCGCGCCCCCCCGCCGGCCCGGCGGTCCGGCCCCGCCCGCTCCCTCGCCGACGCCTGTGACCATCCGGCGTCCGCCGCGCGTCAAGTTCACCCTGCGCGCCGTCGACCAGGACTTCTTCGCGAACCTCGACCGCCTCCTGGGCGGATACACGGGCCGGCTCGACCCTCTCCGCTACGTGACGGCGCCGGATCCGGCGACGGCCCGCGCGGCGGCCGAGGCGCACGTCCGGCCGCTGGAGGAGAATCCGGTCATCGTCTTCCGGCTGCGGCGCGGGGTGCGCTTCCACGACGGCCGCGAGCTCACCGCGACGGACGTGCGCGTCACCTACGAGACCATCATGAACCCGCGGAGCCTCTCGCCCCGCGTGCCGGACTTCGAGCCGATCAAGACGGTGGAGACGCCGGACCCCTATACGGTGCGGGTCACGTACAAGGAGCTCTTCCAGCCCGGCTTCGAGAGCTGGGGCATGGGGATCCTGCCCGCGCACCTCGTCAGCCGGGAGGCCCTCGCGGCCGAGGCGCGCGCGGCGGGCAAGGATCCCGCGGCCTTCAGCGTGCGCGACTCCGGGTTCAACAGGCGGCCGATCGGCAGCGGGCCGTTCCGCTTCGCGGCCTGGGAGAGCGACGTCTCGATCCGGCTCGTGCGAAACGAGGAGTACTGGGAGGGCCCCCCGAACTTCCGTGAGTACTTCATGCGGATCCTGCCGGACGCCTTGACGTCGGAGCTTGCCTTCTACGCCGGCACGGCCGACGCGTACGGCGCCCAGGCGCACCAGGTGGCGCGACTCCAGAACGACCCCCGATTCCACGTGAACTCGATCCTGGGCCTGGGCTACACCTACATCGGCTACAACCTGCGCCGGCCGCTGCTCCAGGACGTCCGGGTGCGGACCGCTCTCGGCATGGCGATCGACGTGGACGAGATCATCCGCTACGTCCTCTACCGCCAGGGTCGACGGACGACGGGCCCCTTCCCCCAGCAGACCGCGTACTACGATCCGGACGTCACGCCCCTGCCCCACGATCCGGCGGGCGCCGAGCGGCTCCTCACCGAGGCCGGCTGGCGGAAGAACGCCGAGGGGATCCTGGAAAAGGACGGAAAGCCGCTGGCGTTCACGCTCATCACGAACTCCGGGAACGAGGAACGCCAGGCGATCATGGTGATCGCCCAGAACGCGTGGCGGCGACTCGGGGTCAAGGTCGAGGTGTTGTCGCTCGAGTGGGCGGTGTTCATCCGGGAGCGCGTGAACAAGCTCGACTTCGACGCGGTCGTCCTCGGCTGGGGGATGGGGCTCGACCCCGACATCTTCCAGATCTTCCACTCGAGCCAGGCCGGGCCCCAGCAGCTCAACTTCGTCGGGTACGCGAACCCGCGCGCGGACGAGCTCATGGTGCGCATCCGGCGCGAGTACGACGACGCCCGCCAGACGGCCATGGCCCGGGAGCTCCATCGGCTCATCGCCCGCGACCAGCCGTACACGTTCCTGTACGTGCGCCAGGCCCTGTCGCTCCTGGACGGCAAGATCGTCCGCATGGTCCGGCGCCCGGACGGCACGCCCGAGTACCTGCCGTTCGAGCCGAACCGCCTGGGTCGCATCAACTTCCACTTCGACCAGTGGCTCAAGACCCCGCGGCCGGTCCTTTCCCCCTTCCGGCCCGAGCTGACCACGGGGTAGCCGGTGCTGCCGTTCGTCGCCCGCGCGTGCTGGCGGAAGCTCTGGACGCTGTTCCTCATCTCGATCGTGTCCTTCCTGGTGATCCATCTCGCGCCGGGCGCGCCCAGCCAGATCGACCCGATGAACCCGCGCTTCACCAAGGAGCAGCTCGCCCGCTACCAGGCGGCCTTCGATCTCGACAAGCCGCTCCACGTCCAGTACGGGCTCTTCTACAAGCGCCTGTTCACCGGACAGCTCCGGTCCTTCAAGGACAACCAGCCCGTCCTCCCGAAGATCGTCCAGCGCGCCTGGAACAGCTTCCCGCTCTTCGTGGTGGGCACGATCTTGGTCTGGTGCTTCGCGTTTCCGCTTGGGATCGGCACTGCGGTGCGGCGGGACTCGTGGTTCGACCGCGCGACGACCGTGCTCGTGTTCGCGCTGATCTCCGTGCCCGGGTTCTACCTCTCGTACCTGGCGATCATCTTCGTCGTCGAGAATTTCCAGGTCGACGTGATCGGCATTCAGACGTTCGGACGCGCCCCGACCGGGGTCTGGACCGCGGTCATGGACCGCATGTGGCACCTCGTGCTCCCGTCGCTCCTGGGCGCTACCGCCGGCATCGCCGTGCTCTCGCGGTACGTGCGCTCCCAGATGCTCGAGGTGCTCGGCTCGGACTACGTGCGCACCGCGCGCGCCAAGGGACTCCCGGAGGACGACGTGCTGTACCGGCACGCCCTCCGGAACGGCCTCCTGCCCTTCGTCACGATGCTCGGGCTCCTGATCCCCGCGCTCATCGGGGGGAGCGTCATCTTCGAGACGATCTTCGCGTGGCCGGGGATCGGCCGGCTGGGCTACGAGGCGATCCTGTCGCGGGACTATCCGGTCGTGATCGCGCTGAACTTCGTCGCGGCGCTCCTCACCGTCGTCGGCACCCTCGTGTCGGACGTCCTCTACATGCTGGTGGATCCCCGGATCCGCCTGTGACGGTGGCGCCGCGGAGCGAGTCGCCCGGCCGTCTGGCCTGGCGGACCTTCCGCCGGAACGGGCCGGCCGTGGTCGGCCTGGCCGTCGTCCTCGGGTTCTTCCTGATCGCCCTGGTCGGGGTGGCCCTGACGAAGGGCGCGCACCCGATCCTGGATCCGCGCGAGGTGCGCCTGCCGGACCGGCTCCAGGGGCCCTTCGCGCAGCCGAACAAGGAGGCGGTGCCCGCGGCCAGCTGGCCGCGGCTTGGCGTCTACCCGTTCGGGACGGACGAGCTGGGGCGCGACGTGTTCGCGCGGATGCTCGAAGGCGCCTTCGTGTCGCTCTCGGTGGGCTTCGTCGCCGTCGGCCTCGCGGTGGCCATCGGGATCGTCGCGGGGGGGCTCGCCGGCTTCTACGGCCCGGTGCGGCTCCGCGTGGGGCCGCTCCGGCTCCTGACGGTCGACACGATCATCACGGGCCTCATCGACGTGATGCTGTCCTTTCCCGCCTTCTTCCTGATCCTCACGGTCGTCGCCATCCTCAAGCCGTCGATCTGGAACATCATGATCGTGATCGGCCTGACGAGCTGGGAAGGTCCGGCCCGGTTCGTGCGGGCCGAGATTTTGTCGCTCCGGGAGCAGGAGTTCATCCTGGCGGCGCGGGCGGGCGGGGCGCGGGGCGGGCGGGTCATCGCCCGCCACCTGATCCCGAATGCCCTGGCGGCCGTCCTGGTCTCGGCGACGCTCGGCGTGGCCGGCGCGATCCTGACGGAGTCGAGCCTGTCCTTTCTCGGGTTCGGGGTGCCGCCGCCGGACGCGACCTGGGGCAACATCCTCGCCGACGGCAAGCGCTTCATCTTCGACGCCCCCTGGCTCACGCTGATCCCGGGCACCGCAATTCTGGTGATCGTGCTCGCCTTCAACCTCTTCGGCGAGGGCCTGCGCGAGGCCTTCAACCCGCGCCTCCGCGAGCGCTGACCGAGATCAGACCGCGCCGGCGGGACCGTGCGCGGCTCCCGCGGGCGCGGCCAGCCCGCCGCCGCCTTCGCCGTGGGGCCGACAGGTTCCGACCGCGGCGTCCGACCCCCTCGCGGCCTTGACAAGCCGCGGCGGCGGCCGGCAAGATACGCCCTGCGCCGAAGTGGCGGAACTGGCAGACGCGCACGTTTGAGGGGCGTGTGGGGTAACCCGTGGGGGTTCGAGTCCCCCCTTCGGCACCACTTCCCTCGGCGGGATCACGGGGCTCCGAACCGGAGCCCCGTCTGGTTTCCGGGATGGGCCGGCTTCCGGCCCTGTGGCATAATGACCGGCGACATCGGCACTTCCCACGAATGACGCTGACGCTCCCTGTCATCCAGCCCGACGCGCTACGCGAGTCTCCGGGGCGCAAGCCGCCGTGGCTCAAGGTCCGTGCGCCCGGCGGCCCGAACTACATGCGGCTGCAGGCCCTCATGCGCGAGCGGAACCTCCACACCGTCTGCCAGGAGGCCCGCTGCCCGAACATCGGCGAGTGCTGGGAGGAGCGCACCGCGACCTTCATGATCCTCGGCGATGTCTGCACGCGCCGTTGCGGGTTCTGCGCCGTGTCCCACGGGCGGCCCGAGTGGGAGGACTGGGGGGAGCCGGACCGGGTCGGCCGCACGGTCGCCGAGATGGGCCTCGCCCACGTGGTGGTGACGAGCGTCAACCGGGACGACCTCGCCGACGGCGGGGCCGAGATCTTCGCGCGGACGATCGCGGCCATCCGGGCCGCCTCGCCGGGCTGCCGCGTGGAGGTCCTGATCCCCGATTTCCAGGGCTCGGCGCCCGCCCTCGACACTGTGCTCCGGGCGCGCCCGGACGTCCTCAACCACAACATCGAGACGGTGCCCCGGCTCTACCGTGAGGTGCGGCCGGGCTCGCGCTACGAGCGGAGCCTGGAGGTGTTTCGGCGTGCCCGCGCGCATCCAACCGAGCCCGTCACCAAGTCGGGGGTGATGCTGGGGCTCGGCGAGTCGCCCGACGAGGTGCGGGCCACGATGGCCGACCTGCACGCGGCCGGCGTCCAGCTCCTGACGCTCGGCCAGTACCTCCGCCCGTCCGCGGCCCACCTCCCCGTCGTGCGCTACGTCCCGCCCGACGAGTTCGCGGCGCTGGCGGCGGACGGCCGCGCGCTCGGGTTCCGCCACGTGGAGGCGGGCCCCCTCGTGCGCTCGTCCTACCACGCGAAACGGCAGGTGGAGGCCGCGAGCCCGGCGTCGGGGGCCGGCCCGGCGGCGTGATGCAGTACGTCCCGATCCTGATGGTGTTCGCGATCTCGCTGGGGGTGGCGTGCCTGCTCGCCTACCTGCCGGCGGTTCTCGGACCCCGGCGCCTCTCGCCGGTCAAGCTCGAGACCTTCGAGTGCGGCAAGGACGTCCTCGCACGTCCCGAGGGCCGGTTCGCCATCAAGTTCTCGACGACGGCCATCTTCTTCATCATCTTCGACATCGAGCTCATGTTCGTCTTCCCGTGGACCGTGGTGTATCGGAGCCTCGGGCTCTACGGGTTCCTGACGATGGTCGTGTACCTGGCGATCCTGATGCTGGGCCTCCTGTACGTGTGGCGCAAGGGAGGGCTCGAGTGGGAGTAGCCGACTTCTTCACGACGAAGCTCGACGCCGCGCTCGGCTGGGCCCGCAAGTATTCCATCTTCCAGTACCCGTTCGTGACGGCCTGCTGCGGCATGGAGTACATGGCCACCGCGTGCTCCCACTACGACGTCGACCGATTCGGGGCGGGGCTGCCGCGCTTCTCGCCGCGCCAGGCCGACGTCCTCTTCGTCGTGGGCACCATCAGCCACAAGATGGCGCCGGTCCTCCGGCGCGTGTACGACCAGATGACCGAGCCGAAGTGGGTGGTCGCCTTCGGGGTCTGCACGTGCACGGGGGGGTTCTACGACAACTACGCGACGGTGCAGGGAATCGACACGATCCTCCCCGTCGACGTCTACATCCCGGGGTGCCCGCCGCGCCCGGAGAGTGTGCTGGACGGACTCATGAAGCTCCAGGACAAGATCGCCGTCGGGCGGCAGCGGTACTGAGCCGGCGACCCTTCGCATGGACGGCACCGAGATCCTCGCGCGCCTGACCGAGCGCTTCGGCGCCGGCGTCCTCGGCACGCACGCCGAGCACGGTGACCACACGCTGCTCGTCGCTCGCGAGGCGCTGTTCGAGGTCCTCCGGTTCTGCCGGGACGACGCGGCCCTCCGGTTCGACATGTTGATGGATCTGACCGCCGTGGACTACCTCACCTACCCCGGCCGCGAAGACGGCCCGCGGTTCGAGGTCGTCTACCACCTCTACTCGGTCCCGCACAACCACCGGCTGCGCATCAAGGCGGGGGTGGACGAGGACGAGGCGGTGGTGCCCACGGCGGTGCCGCTCTGGCCGATCGCGAACTGGTTCGAACGCGAGGTGTGGGACATGTTCGGGCTCCGCTTCGCGGACCACCCGGACCTCCGCCGCCTCCTCCTGTACGAGCAGTTCGAGGGGCACCCCCTCCGCAAGGACTATCCCGTCAGCAAGCGGCAGCCCCTCATCGGCCCCAGGAACTGACGGCGGAGCGCCCATGACCCCGGCCCCCGAGACCGTCAGCGCGACTCCGCCCGCGCCGGCCGCCCGGCGCACGCAGGAGTTCTTCCTCGGCGAGGGCGTGCCGGAGGGGGCCACCGAGAATCTCGTGGTGAACCTCGGGCCCTCGCACCCGGCCATGCACGGCATCGTGCGGATCGTCACCGAGCTCGACGGGGAGCAAGTCGTCAAGACCGACGTCGAGATCGGCTACCTTCACCGGGCGTTCGAGAAGGAGTGCGAGATCGGGCCGTACAACGCGGCCATGCCGTACACCGACCGGCTCAACTACGTCTCCCCGCTGATCAACAACTTCGGGTTCTGCTCCGCGGTCGAGAAACTGCTCGGCATCGAGGTGACGGAGCGCTGCCAGTACATCCGCGTCATCCTGAGCGAGATCTCCCGCATCACGGACCACCTCACGTGCGTGGGCGCCTCGACGATGGAGCTCGGCGCGTTCACCGTCTTCCTCTACATGATCAAGGCGCGCGAGTTCCTCTGGGAGGTGATCGAGTCCGTGACCGGCGCCCGGCTCACGATCTCCCACGGCCGCGTGGGCGGGCTCAAGGCGGATCTGCCGCCGGACTTCGAAGCCCGGGTCCGCCGGGCGTTCGCCGAGACGCGCACGGTGCTCGCCGAGTCCCACCAGCTCCTCACGGGCAACCGGATCTTCGTCGACCGGATGCAGGGGGTCGGGATCCTCTCGAGAGAGGACGCGATCGGGTACGCCGTGACCGGGCCGCTCCTGCGGGCCTCGGGCGTGCCGTTCGACGTCCGCCGGGCCAGCCCCTACTGGGTGTACGACCGGCTCGACTTCGAGATCCCGGTCGGGGAGCGCGGCGACAACTACGACCGGTACCTGGTGCGCATGGCCGAGATGGAGCAGTCGATGCGCATCGCGGAGCAGGCGCTCGGCCAGCTGCCGGGGGGCCCGGTCAACGTGGACCACGAGGGGCGACCGTTCGCGCTGCCGGCGGAGTACGTGGATCGGGGCAAGCTCGGCAAGACCGGCGGGCTCCTCATCACCGACATCCGGCTCTCGCCCAACCTGGCCGGTCAGGAGCGGCGATACCACCAGGCGATCAACGCCCCCGACAAGCGCGCGGTGCTCCCGCCGAAGGAGACGACGTACGGCTCCATCGAGGGCCTGATGAACCACTTCATGCTGATCATGGACGGCTTCGGGATCCGGCCGCCGCGGGGCGAGGTGTACTTCCCGGTCGAGGGCGCGAACGGCGAGCTCGGGTTCTACGTCGTCTCCGACGGCACCGACCGGCCCTACCGCGTGCGCTGTCGGCCGCCGTGCCTGCCGCCGATGGCGGCGCTGCACCGGATGCTCGAGGGCGGCATGGTGGCGGACATCGTGCCGACCTTCGGGGCCGTCAACATGATCGGCGGGGAGCTGGATCGATGAGCGCGCCGGCGCCACGCACGTCGCCGGGCGCCGCCCCTCGCTTCTCGGACGCGCAGCTGGCCGAGGTGCGCCGCCTCCAGGCGCTCTACCCCGAGCGGCAGGCCGCCCTGCTCCCCGTCCTGCGCATGGCCCAGGAGACCTTCGGGTACGTGTCGCCCGCGGCCGAGGTGTACGTGGCGGAGCTGTTCGGGATGACGCCGGCCCACGTGCACGAGGTCGTCACCTTCTACACGCTCTTCTTCCAGCGGCCGGTGGGGCGGCACGTGATCGCGGTCTGCCACAACCTCTCGTGCACGCTCCGCGGCGCAGAAGGGATCGTCGGCTACCTGGAGGAGCGGCTCGGCGTCGAGGCGGGCGAGACGACCCCGGACGGCCGCGTGACGCTCCTCCGGGTGGAATGCCTCTGCGCCTGCGAGGCCGCGCCGATGATGCAGGTCGACGACGAGTACGTGGGGCCGCTCGACCCGGCCGCGGTCGACCGGGTGCTGGAGGGGCTCCGGTGACCGAGCGGGTGCTCTCCCGGCACTTCGACCGGCCGGAGGCGCGGACGTTGCCCGGCTACCGAGCCCTCGGCGGCTACGAGGCGTTCCGGAAGGCGCTGGCGCTCGGCCCCGAGGGGATCGCGGCCGAGGTCAAGAAGGCGAACCTGCGGGGCCTGGGCGGGGCGGGGTTCCCGACGGCCACGAAGTGGGGCTTCATTCCCGCGAAGCGGACGGGCCCGGTCTACCTCGTGGTCAACGCGGACGAGGGCGAGCCGGGGACGTTCAAGGATCGCTACATCCTCGAGCGCGACCCCCACGCCCTGATCGAGGGGATGCTGATCGCCGCCTACGCGATCGGCTGCCACACCTCGTTCATCTACATCCGCGGTGAGTACGTCCAGCCGTGGCGCGCGTTCGTCGAGGCCGTCCGGGCCGCCGAGGGCGCCGGCCTCCTCGGAGACGACATCTTGGGCTCGGGCTTCGCGCACCGGATGGTCGTCCACCGCGGTGCGGGCGCCTACATCTGCGGCGAGGAGACCGGGTTGATCTCCTCGCTCGAGGGCAAGAAGGGGTGGCCCAAGGTCAAGCCGCCGTTCCCGGCGATCAAGGGCGCCTTCGGCCAGCCGACCGTGGTGAACAACGTCGAGACCCTGGCGGCGGTGCCGCACATCGTCCTCCGCGGGGGAGAGTGGTTCGCCGGCCTCGGCTCGAAGACGCAGGGCGGCACGCGGCTCTACTCCGTGTCGGGGCACGTGACGCGCCCGGGCGTCTACGAGGCCTCGGTCACGATCACGCTCCGCGCCCTGATCGAGGAGGCCGGCGGTGTCGCGAACGGGCGGCGGCTCAAGGCGGTGGTCCCGGGGGGGTCGTCCGCCGCGCTCCTGCGGGCCGACGAGGTCGACGTGACGATGGACGTCGACGGGCTCCGCAACGCCGGGACGATGGCCGGCTCGGCCGGCGTGGTGGTCATGGACGACACCACGTGCATCCCCGAGGCGCTCCACGTGGTCGCGCGGTTCTATGCGCACGAGTCGTGCGGCCAGTGCACGCCGTGCCGCGAGTGCACGGGCTGGATCTACAAGATCACGGGCCGCATCCTCGCGGGCAAGGGCGTGCCGCAGGACCCGGACACGATCGTGGACGTGGCGCGGCGCGGGATGGGGAGCACGATCTGCGCCTTCTACGACGGGGCGATCGGGCCGTACATCTCGTACGTCGAGAAGTTCCGCGCCGAGTTCGACCACCACATCCGCCACGGCGCCTGCGACGTGCGGCCGGGGACGCCGGCCCGGGCGGGCGCGCACTGAGCTCGGCATGCCGAAGCTGACGGTCGACGGCCAGGCGATCGAGGTCCCCGCCGGGACCAACCTCATCGAGACGGCGCGCCGGCTCGGGATCGAAGTGCCGCACTACTGCTACCATCCCGGCCTGCCGATCGCCGGCGCGTGCCGCCTCTGCATGGTCGACCTGGACAAGGCGCCGCGCCCGACGATCGCGTGCAACACGCTCGCCGCCGACGGGATGGCGGTCCTCACCGACACCCCGCGGGTCCTCGAGCTCCGGCGCTCGGTCATGGAATGGCACCTCATCAACCACCCGCTCGATTGCCCCGTCTGCGACCAGGCGGGGGAGTGCTGGCTGCAGATCTACTACATGCAGCATGGGCTCTACGAGCCCCGGATGATCGACGACAAGGTGCACAAGCCCAAGGCGGTGCCGATCGGCCCGCACGTGATGCTGGACGCCGAGCGCTGCATCCTCTGCTCCCGCTGCGTGCGGTTCTGCGACACGATCACCCAGACGGGCGAGCTCGGCATCTTCAACCGGGGCGACCACTCGGAGCTCGGCCTGTTCCCGGGGACCGTGCTCGACAACGCCTACTCCGGCAACGTCGTCGACATCTGCCCGGTGGGGGCGCTGACCGACCGGGACTTCCGCTTCCAGGCGCGGGTGTGGTACCTGGACCGCGCGAAGTCCGTGTGCCCCGGGTGCGCGCGCGGCTGCAACATCGAGGTGCACACGAATCCGCGGCGCTCGCACCACGCGCAGGGTCGACGCGTCGTCCGGCTCAAGCCGCGCTTCAACGCCGACGTGAACCAGTGGTGGATCTGCGACGAGGGCCGGTATGGCTTCGAGGAGATCGACGCCCCGACCCGGCTCGAGCGGCCGGCTCTCCGGGAGGGCGCGGCGCTGCGGCCGCTCGACTGGGCCGCGGCCGTCGCCGCCCTGGCGGACGGCGTGCGCGCGGCCGGCCCGGATCGCACCGGGGTCCTCCTCTCGCCCCGCATGACGAACGAGGACCTTTGGCTGGCCCGCCGGCTCTTCGTCGACACGCTGGGGGTGCGCCTCGTCGACTTCCGGGTGCCGCCGGCCCGCCCCGGCTCCGCCGACGACCTGCTCCGGGTGGCGGACAAGGCGCCCAACACGCGCGGCGCCGAGCTGCTCGGCCTGGGCGCCGCCGGCGGCCCGGACGGGTGGCCCGTCCTCGAGGCCGCCCGGGCCGGCCGGCTCCGCCTCCTCTGGGTGTTCGATCACGATCTCTTCGCGTCCGGCTGGCCGGCGGCCGACGTCGAGGCGGCGCTGGCCGGGGTCGAAGGGCTCGTCTTCCAGGGCCCGATCGCGCACGCGACGGGCGCGCGCGCCCACGTCGTCCTGCCGAGCGCCGTCTACGTCGAGCGCGAGGGGACGTGGACGAACGTCGCGGGCCGCGTCCAGCGGTTCTGGCGCGCCGTGCCGCCGCGCGGCGAGGCGCGGGCCGACTGGGAGATCCTGGCGGCGGTCGCCGGCGCCCTCGGCCACGACTGGCGCCCGCTCCGGGCGGAGCACGTCTTCCGGGAGCTGACGGCTCAGGTGCCGGCGTTCGCGGGGCTCAGCTATCGGGCGCTCGGCGACCACGGCGCGTCGGTTGCGGGCGCCCCGGTGGGGGCGGCATGAGCCCACAGGCCGAAGGCCGTCCGACCAACTCCGGCGGATCGAAGGCGGCCCGGTGAGCACGGTCCTGACGGACCTCGGCATCGCCTTCGCCCGGGTGGCGTTCATCATGGGGTTCGTCCTGAACCTGGGCGGGCTCCTCACGTGGGTCGAACGGAAGCAGTCCGCCGTCATGCAGGACCGCGTGGGCGCGAACCGCGCGTCGATCCTGGGGCTGCGCCTCTACGGCTTGTTCCACCCGCTCGCCGACGCCGTGAAGATGCTGACGAAGGAGGATTTCATGCCGGCGCGCGCCGACCGGGTCCTCTTCCTGGCGGCGCCGGTGGTGTCCGTGTTCTTCGCCTTGTCGGGGTTCGCGACGATCCCGTTCGGCGACGTCCTGCGCGTGGGCGGCCGCGAGATCTCGCTGCAGGCCGTGGAGCTCAACGCCGGCGTCCTCTACGTCTTCGCCATGCTGTCGATGGGCGTCTACGGCGTCGTCCTGGCCGGCTGGGCGTCGGCCAACAACTTCGCGCTGCTCGGCGGCCAGCGCGCGGCCGCGCTCATGATCTCCGCCGAAGTGGCGATCGGCGCCTCGATCATGGGCGTCTGCATGGTCTACGGCTCCCTCGACCTCCAGGAGATCGCGCGCGGCCAAGGGGCTTACTGGGGCGGCGTGATCCCCAAGTGGGGGCTCTTCACGCAGCCGCTCGGGTTTGTCCTGTTCCTGATCGCGGGCATCGCGACCACGAAGCGGGCCCCGTTCGACTTCCCGGAGGGGGAGTCGGAGATCATCGGCTACAACGTCGAGTACAGCGGGATGAAGTTCGGCATGTTCCTGATGGCCGACTTCCTGGAGACCGTGGTGGTGGCGGGGATGGTGACCGCGCTCTTCCTGGGCGGCTGGCAGGTGCCGTGGCTCTTCGCCGAGGGGTTCCGGCTGCCGGGCGGCCTGGCGTGGGATCTCCCGCACCTGGTCGTCGTGCTCCTGCAGGTCGGAGCGTTCGTCACCAAAGTGGTGGCCATGATCTGGTTCCTGATGTTGATCCGGTGGACCTTGCCGCGGTTCCGCTACGACCAGGCGATGCGCCTCGGCTGGCTCGGCCTGCTACCGCTCGCCGTGCTCAACATCGTGCTGACCGCCGCGGTGCTGCTCCTCTAGGGGGAGGCGACCCACCGTGGCCACGCCGCCGACCGCTCCGCCCCCGCCGAAGGTGCTGCTGGTACGCCGGCAGGTGCCGACGAGCCCGGCGCAGCGCTTCTACCTCGCCGAGGTCCTCGGGGGCCTCCGGGTGACCGCGGCCCACTTCTTCCGGAACATGGGACGCTGGGTCCGCGGCCAGAAGGGGGCCGTGACCTACCAGTGGCCCGAGGAGCGGCGACCGTTGGCGACGCGGCTGCGGAGCCTCCACCGGCTGGTGCGGCGCCACGACGGGTCGCCCCGATGCGTCGCCTGCATGATGTGCGAGACGGTGTGCCCCGCGCACTGCATCTACATCGTGGCCGCCGAGCACCCGAACCCGGACATCGAGAAGTATCCCGCGCGATTCGACATCGACCTCGGCAAGTGCGTCTTCTGCGGCTTCTGCGTCGAAGCGTGCCCCGAGGACGCCATCCGCATGGACACGGGGATTCTCGAGTTCTCGGCGTACAGCCGGGAGGGCCTGGTCTACTCGAAGGACGTAC
The DNA here is from genome assembly GCA_044867785.1 of Candidatus Rokuibacteriota bacterium. Taxonomy (GTDB): domain Bacteria; phylum Methylomirabilota; class Methylomirabilia; order Rokubacteriales; family DASRDR01; genus DASRDR01. Next base: position 26,593 of record JBIOVM010000095.1, read on the forward strand.
TCCTCGCGCTGGAGCCGGCGGGGCCGGACGGCTTGCCCACGATGGCGCCGCCGCCCACCCTGGTGCGGCGAGGGCTCGACGGATGAGCCGGTCACCCCGGAACGGCGCCGCCATGCGCCTGAGCCATGCGGTGGGTGGGGGGGGAGGGGCGCCGCTCCCCCCCACGATGCAGTGATGGAGTGGATCGTCTTCCTCCTGGTGGCCGCGACGGCCGTCGTGACGGCCGTAGGGCTCGTCGTCCGGCCGAATCCGCTCCACGGGGCGCTCTTCCTCGTCGGGAACCTGTTCTGCGTCGCGGTGCTGTTCCTCATGCTGCGCGCGGAGTTCCTCGCGCTCGCCCAGGTCATCGTCTACGCCGGCGCCATCATGGTGCTCTTCATCTTCGCCATCATGCTGCTGATCCCCGGGCGGGCCGAGTCGGGCCCCGACGCGCTCGCCCGCGCGCGGCGGCTGGCGGTGCCGGTGGCGGCGGCGCTCGGGCTCACCGTCCTCCTGGTGGCCGGCCGGACGGCGGGCCCCGCCGCCCAGGCGGCGCCGGGCGGCGTGGAGACGATCGGGCGACTCCTCTTCACCGACTACCTCTTCCCGTTCGAGGTGACCTCGCTCCTCTTGCTGGCGGCGCTGGTGGGAGCCCTCACGCTGGCCAAGCGGCGGACGAGCCCATGAGCGTCCCGCCCGCGTACTACGTGGGGCTCTCGGCCATCCTCTTCGCCATCGGCGTCGCGGGCGTCCTGGTGCGACGGAACCCGCTGGTCATCTTCATGGCCATCGAGCTCATGCTGAACGCCGCCAACCTGGCGTTCGTCGCCTTCGGCCGGGTCCACGGGGCGGCCGACGGGCAGATCATCGTATTCTTCGTGATGACGGTGGCGGCGGCCGAGGTCGCGGTCGGCCTCGCCATCATCGTGGCGATCTTCCGCGCCCGGCACCGGATCAACGTCGATGACCTCGCGCTGATGCGCTGGTAGGCCAGGGCACGCGGACAAGGGGGACACCCAGTGGCGACGAAAGGCTCCGTGACGACAGTGGCGCCGGCCCGCGGCGACGCCGCGCTGAAGCTGGCCCTCCTCGAGCAGATGCTCCTGATCCGACGCTTCGAGGAGAAGGCGGCCGAGATGTACGCGCTCGGCAAGATCGGTGGCTTCCTCCACCTCTACATCGGCCAGGAGGCCGTCGCCGTCGGCGCCATTTCCACCTTGCGCCCGGACGACTACGCGATCGCCGGCTACCGGGAGCACGGGCACGCCCTGGCCAAGGGCGCCGACCCGCGGCGCGTGATGGCCGAGCTGTTCGGCCGGCGCGACGGGGTGTCGAAGGGCAAGGGCGGCTCGATGCACATGTTCGACCGGAACGTGAACTTCCTCGGCGGCCACGCGATCGTGGGCGGCTATCTCCCCCTCGCCGCCGACGTCGGCTTCGCCATCCGGTACGAGGAGCGGGAGCGGGTCATCCTCTGCTTCTTCGGGGACGGCTCGGTGCCCCAGGGCGAGTTCCACGAGTCGCTGAACCTGGCGTCGCTCTGGAAGCTCCCGGTCGTGTTCATCTGCGAGAACAACCGGTACGCCATGGGCACGGCGATCCAGCGCGCGCTGGCGCAGACCGACATCTCGCGCTACGCCCAGGCCTACGCGATGCCCGGCGAAGCGTGCGACGGCATGGACGTCCTGGCGGTGCGCGAGTGCGTGGGCCGCGCCGTCGCGCGCGCCCGGGAGGCCAAGACCCCCACGCTCGTCGAGGCGCGCACCTACCGGTTCCGCGGCCACTCGATGCGCGACCCCGCCGCCGCCGTGTACCGGACGAAGGACGAGGTGGAGGAGGAGAAGCGCCGCGACCCCATCGCGCTCTTCCGGGACCGACTCGGGCGGGAGGGCGCGCTTGACGAGGCGGCCTGGCACGCGATGGCCGAGCGCGTCGAGGCCGGCGTCACCGGGGCGGTCGAGTTCGCGGACGCGTCGCCGGAGCCGCCGGCCGAGTGGCTGACCCAGGACGTCTACGCATGAGCGGCGACGCCCGGAGCCGGGGGATGGGAGGAGGGAGATCGCCATGGCAGTGATCACGTACCGGGAGGCGTTGAACCACGCCCTCCGCGAGGAGATGGAGCGGGACGATCGGGTGTTCCTGGTCGGCGAAGAGGTCGGGGTCTACGGGGGCGCCTACAAGGTGAGCCAGGGGCTCCTCGAGAAATTCGGGGAGCGGCGCGTGGTCGACACGCCGATCTGCGAATCGGGATTCACGGGGGTCGGCATCGGCGCGGCGATGGTCGGCTTGCGACCGGTCGTCGAGATGATGACGTTCAACTTCGCCCTGGTGGCGCTCGACCAGATCGTCAACCACGCGGCGAAGATCTTCTACATGTCCGGCGGGCAGTTCCCGATCCCGCTCGTGATCCGGGGCCCGGGCGGCCCGGCGCACCAGCTCGCCGCCCAGCACTCGCAGTCGATGGAGTCCTACTTCTGCCACGTGCCCGGCCTCAAGGTGGTGCGGCCGACGACGCCGCGCGACGCGAAGGGCCTGCTCAAGAGCGCGATCCGTGACGACAACCCGGTGATCTTCATCGAGTCGGAGACGCTCTACGGCGTCAAGGGGGACGTCCCGGAGGACGCCGACTTCCTGATCCCCCTCGGCGTCGCCGAGGTCAAGCGCGAGGGGCGCGACGTGACGGTCATCGCCTACTCGGGCATGTACTACCGCGTCCTGGAGGCGGCCGAAGAGGTCGAGAAGAGCGACGGCCTCTCGGTCGAGATCGTCGACCCCCGGACCCTCCGGCCCATGGACTTCGACACGATCCTGGAGTCGGTCCGGAAGACCCACCGGGTCCTGGTCGCCGAGTCCGGCGCGGGGTTCGCGGGCATGGGGTCGGAGATCGCCGCGTACATCACGGAGCACGCCTTCGACGAGCTGGACGCCCCGGTCGAGCGCGTGTTCGGCGCCGACGCGCCCATGCCGTATGCCCGGAACCTCGAGCGATTGAAGACCCCATCGAAGGAGCGGATCATCGAAGAGATCCGCAAGCTCTGCGCCGTCTGACGGATTCCCGAGGAGGATGAGCGGGCCATGGCCGTGACCAAGGTCGTCATGCCGAAGCTGTCCGAGGCGATGGAGACGGGGAAGCTGCTCCGCTGGCTGAAGCAGGAGGGCGACCGGATCTCGGGCGGCGACATCATCGCCGAGATCGAAACGGACAAGGCCGACATCGAGCTGGAGGCGTTCGGCTCCGGCGTCCTGCGGAAGCTCCTGGTGACGCCGGGCACGGCGGTGCCCGTTGGCGGCCTGATCGCGGTGATCGCCGAGCCGGACGAGGACATCGGGGCCCTGGTCGGCGGCGCGGCGGCCCCCGCGCCCGCCCCGGCGCGCGCGGAGCGCCCCGCCGCGACGGCCGCGGCGTCACCGGCTCGCGACGCGCCCGCGCCGCGTCCCGCCGCCTCGGCCGCGGCGCCACCGGCTCACGAGGCGCCCGCGCCGCGTCCCCCCGCCCCGGCGGCGGCCCCCGCGCGCGAGGCGCCGGCGCCCGCCGTGGCGGTCGCCCCGGTTTCGGCGCCGGCGCCGACGGTCCTGCCGGGAGGCCGCCTCCGGGTGTCCCCGCTCGCCCGGAAGCTCGCGCAGCGGGCGGGCATCGACCTGGGCCAGCTGACCGGGACCGGGCCGAGTGGGCGGATCATCCAGCGGGACATCGAGGCGTATCTGGCCGCGCGGCCGGCGGCGGCGACCGCGGCGGCCCGGCCGGCCGTGGCGGCCGTCGCCGCCCAGCCCCGTTCCGGCGCCGAGACCGAGGACGTCGCCCTCACCCCGATCCGGGCCGCGATCGCGCGCCAGATGGTGCAGTCCAAGGCGCCGGTCCCGCACTTCTACATCACCACCGAGATCGCGATGGAGCGGGCGGTGGTGCTCCGTGAGGAGCTCCAGGCCCTGCCCGACGCCCCGAAGGTCACCTTCACGGATGTCGTGGTGCGCGCCGTGGCCGTGACCCTCCGGAAGCACCCGGGAGTGAACGCGAGCTTCCACGGCGACGCGATCCGGCGGCACGCCGCCGTGCACATGGGCATCGCCGTCGCCGTCGAGGACGGCCTCATCACGCCGGTCCTGCGGGACTGCGACCGGAAGTCGCTCTTCCAGATCGCCACGGAGTCGCGCGATCTCGTCGAGCGGACCCGGGCGCGCAAGCTGCGGCAGCAGGAGCTCTCGGGGGCGACCTTCTCGATCTCGAACCTCGGCATGTTCCCGGTCGACGAGTTCTCGGCCATCATCAACCCGCCGGAGGGCGCGATCCTGGCGGTCGGGGCGATCGTCGACAAGCCCGTCGTCGTGGACGGCCAGCTGGCGGTCGGCAAGCGCATGCGGGTGACCCTGTCCTGCGACCACCGGGTCATGGACGGCGCCATGGGGGCCCGCTTCCTGAGCGATCTGAAGCTGGCGCTCGAGGCGCCGCTGAGCCTCCTGGTGGGATAGGCCATGAAAGTTAGGTCGCGCCGCCAACCGTTCAGTCGAGGTGGTGGGGGGGTGTGGGGGGGAGCAGCGCCGCTCCTCCCCCACGACC
>JBIOVM010000096.1:0-11731 GCA_044867785.1 Candidatus Rokuibacteriota bacterium
CGCTCCACCTGGGGACCTGGCTCTTCCACTTCGCGATCTCCTTCGTCTTCATCGCGGTCATCCCGCACTCGTACTTCATCCACCTGATCACGACGCCGCTCAACACGTTCCTGGTCAAGCTGACGCCGCTCGGCGCGCTCAAGCCGATCCCGAACATCGAGGAGGCGGAGTCCCTCGGCGTCTCGAAGCTCGAGGAGTTCTCCTGGAAGCGCCGACTCGACTTCGACGCCTGCACCATGTGCGGGCGCTGCCAGGACGTCTGTCCCGCGTACCTCGCGGGGACGCCGCTCAACCCGAAGCAGATCATCCTGAAGCTCCGGCGCCTGATGCACGAGGGCAACGGCCGGGCCATCCACGGCGAGACGATCGCGGCCGAGGAGCTGTGGGCGTGCACGACCTGCATGGCCTGCGTCGAGGCCTGCCCCGCCTTCATCGACATCGTCGACACGATCGTGGACCTGCGTCGCTACCTGGCTCTCTCGGAGGGCGCGCTCCCCGGCACGGCCGGGGGCAGCCTCCAGAACATGCAGCGGGCAGGGAACCCGTGGGGGCTGGCCGCGGCCGACCGCCTGGCCTGGGCGGAGGGGCTGGACGTGCCGCGGATCCAGGAAGGACAGGAAGTCGAGTACCTCTACTGGGTCGGCTGCTCGGCCTCGTACGATCGGCGGAACCAGAGCATCGCGCGGGCGGTGGTGAAGGTCCTGCGCGCCGCCGGCGTCTCGTTCGCGGTGATGGAGGGCGAGCGGTGCAGCGGCGACGCCGCCCGGCGGCTGGGCGAGGAGTATCTCTACCAGACGCTCGCGACCGAGAACGTGGAGAACCTCAAGCGCCATCGGTTCCGCAAGGTGCTGGCGGCGTGCCCCCACTGCTTCAACACGATCGGCAACGAGTACCGGCAGTTCGGCGGCGAGTTCGAGGTCGTCCACCATTCGGTCCTCATCGCCCAGCTCGTCCGCGAGGGGCGGCTCCGGCTGACGCGGCCCCGCGAGGAGCTGCTCGCGTACCACGACTCCTGCTACATCGGCCGCTACAACGGCGTCTACGACGCGCCCCGGGAGAGCCTCCGCGCGATCCCCGGCCTCGCGGTGATCGACCCGCCCCGGGCGCGGAACAAGGGCCTCTGCTGTGGCGGGGGCGGCGGGCACATGTGGATGGAGATCCGCGGCCGGGAGCGGGTCAACGAGATCCGTGTGGCCGAGCTGCTCGAGACGAAGGCCGGCACGGTGGGCACGGCCTGCCCCTTCTGCCTCGCGATGGTGGATCTCGGCCGCAAGGTCAAGGGCGTCGAGGACCGCCTGCAGGTGAAGGACATCGCGGAGCTGGTGGCGGAGGCGCTGGAGTGACGCCGCCGGCGAGACGCAGACGGCGCTCGCGCGCCCCGACGCTGGCCGCCCTGCTCGTGTGGGCCGGTGTCGCCGTCGACGGGGGCCCGCTCCACGCTGCGCCCCTGACCGAGAACGGACGGCGCGCCTACGAGGCCGCGCGCGTCGCGGACGACGCCGCCACCTCGGCGCTCGAGGAGGGGGAGAAGACCGCGGGCCGCGTCAAGGCTCTGGCCCCCGACCGGGATCCCGTCCCCGAGACCCTCAAGCCGTTCCTGGACGAGGGCGAGGCGGCCCGGCAGGCGCTGGCGAGCTACCGTCGCCTCGCCCAGGCGAGCGCGACCGATGCGCTGAGACTGCTCGCCGACGTCGCGAAGCTCCCGGTGACGCCGGCGCCGGACCTGGTCCGCCGGGACACGCTGGAGCAGCACGCTCTTCTCGCCGCGCACGAAGCCGCGGTGATGGCGGCACGAGCCCGGACGGAGGCCGAACGGCTCCGGGCGATCCTGGCCGAGGCGCGCCTCGCCGCGGCGGAAGGCGGCGGAGTCGGTCGGAGTCCCCGGAGCGCCGCGCCGAGCCGCGGCGCCGCCGCGAGCGCGGTCGAGTCGCGCGCGGGGGACACGGTCGTCCCGAATCTGATCGGCACGCGGCTCGAGGCGGCGATCCGCGATCTCGCGGCCGCCGGGCTCAAGCTCGGCGTGGTCGCAGGCCCGCGCGAAGGCCATGTCGTGAAGCAGAGCCCGGAAGGGGGGACGACCGTCTCCCGCCAGAGCGCGGTGAGCCTCACGCTCTCGGCGACGGCGGCCACCATCTCGCCCCAGTGATCAGGGGGAGCGACACGTCGCGCGGCGGTGACCCCGTGACGGAGCTGCTCTGGCTGGTGCCGCGGCTCGCGCAGCTGATCGTCCGGCTCGCGCTTGATCCTCGAGTGTCAGGCCGGACCAAGAGCGTGCTGGCGGCGCTCGTGGTGTACCTCGTCAGTCCGGTCGACCTGGTGCCCGACTTCATCCCGCTGCTCGGCTATTTCGAGGACGCGCTCCTGGCCGCCGTCGTCCTCGACGGGCTCCTGAACTACGTCGATCGCGCGGTGCTCCTGGAGCACTGGCCGGGTGACGCGCGAAGCCTGGACCGCGTGTGCCGCATCGCGGGCCGGATCGCCGGATGGGTGCCGCGGCGCTGGAAGGCCCGGGTGTTCGGGAGCGCGGCCGCGTGAGCGGACCCGCAGTCGGGATCACGGGCATCGGGGTCCACGTGCCGCGTTACCGGATCGCCTCCGACACGCTGGGCGCCGTCTGGGGCACGCGGGCGAGCGGAACGCGGTCCGTGGCCAACCACGACGAGGACAGCCTCACCATGGGTGTCGAGGCCGCTTTGGCGGCCCTCGGCGACGGCGGCGGCGCCGATCTCGAGCTGGTCTGCTTCGCCAGCACGACGCCGCCGTACGCCGAGAAATCGTCGGCGGCGATCCTGGCCGCGGTTCTCGACTGCGGACCCGCGATGGGCGTGGCCGACCTCGGCGGGAGCCTGCGCGCCGGCACCACCGGCCTCCGCCTGGCGCTGGACGCCGTCCGAGCGGGATCGGCCCGCGCCGCGTTGGTCGCCGCGGCGGACATCCGGCTCGCGCCGCCCGGTAGCGAGGTCGAGCCGGCCTGGGGGGACGCGGCGGCCGCCGTCCGCCTCGGACAGGGCGACGGCGTGCTGGCGCGCCTGGTGGGATGCGCGTCTCACACCCACGAGTTCTCGGACGTCTGGCGGCTCGCCGAGGCACGCTTCGCCGAGCAGGGAGATCCGACCTTCGTGCGGGCCTACGGCTACGAGCGACTCATGGCGGAGGCGGTCCGGCGGGTGCTGGCCCACGCGGGCGTTGCGCCCGAGGCGGTCAAGCGCGCGGCCGTCTACGCGCCCGACGCGCGGACCGCCGCGCCGATCCTGCGAAGCGTCGGCCTGGGCGAGGGAGTGCTGCCACGCGTTCCGCTGCTCACGGAGATCGGCAACACGGGGGCCGCGTCCCCGCTCCTCGCGCTGGCGGCGTGTCTCGAGGAGGCCGAGCCGGGCGACCTCGTGCTCGTCGCGGGATACGGCGCCGGAGCCGACGCGCTGCTCTTCGAGGCCACCGAGCGCGTGCGGACCCTGGACCGGACGCGCGGCGTGGGCGCCCAGGTCGCGGCCGGCCGTCCCCTCCGGCACTACGGGAAGTTCCTCCAGTTCCGGCGGCTCGTGGAGACGGAGCCGATCCGGGCGTTCACCGGCCTCCCGCTGATGGAGCGCGAGGAGCGGCAGGGCCTCCGGCTCTACGGACAGCGCTGCGCCGCGTGCGGCGCGGTCCAGTACCCGCGCCGCCACCTGTGCTGGCAGTGCTCGGGCAAGGCGCTCGGGGAGCATCGTCTCTCCCGCCGCGGACGGGTCTTCACGTTCACGAAGGACCACCTGGTGCCATCACCGGACCCGCCGACGGTGATGATCGCGGCCGACCTCGACGGGGGCGGGCGCTTCTACACCCAGCTGACCGACGGCGACCCCGACGCCGTGACGTTCGACATGCCGGTCGAGCTCACCTTCCGGCGCTTCCACGAGGGCGCCGGCCTCGCGAACTACTTCTGGAAGTTCCGTCCGATGCGCTGACGGATGCTGTGTCGGCTAGTGCGTGAACCCTCGCGGTGCACGCGGGAGCGCGCGGGGCTGGGGGAGTGAGCCCGAGGCGACGCGCCGACCCCGTCTGAGGGAACGGGTGGCATTGCTGCCGCGCCTGCGGACGTTCGTGCTGCGCAGCCCGTATCTGATGTTCGCGATTCGCAGTCTCCAGCGTCTGAGACACGGTGAGGGCCCCAGTCGGGCCGCGCTGCGGAACGCCGGCTACACCCGGCAGACCCGGCAGGTCATGACCCGCGTGCTGAGGGCAGACAGCAACTGCATCGACGGGGGCGCCCACGTGGGCGCCGTGCTCGATCTCATGTGCGAGCTGGCCCCGGCCGGCCGCCATCATGCGATCGAGCCGCTGCCGCACCTCAATGCGGCGCTCGAGCGTAAATTTCCCCGGGTGACGGTTCACGGGTGTGCACTGGGCGACGTCGCCGGCCGGGCCTCGTTCAAGCACGTCATGAACGCCCCCGCCTACTCCGGCCTGCGCGAGAGAGCCTATGCGGTGCGCGACCCGCGGATTGTCGGCATCGAGGTCACGGTCGCCCGGCTGGACGACCTGATCCCGGCCGGCGAGCCCATCGCCTTCATCAAGCTCGACCTCGAAGGCGGGGAATACCACGCGCTCGTGGGCGGCGCCGCCACCATCCGCCGCTGCCGTCCGGTCATCGTGTTCGAGGCGGGCGGCAGATCGACCGGACACTACAGTGTGACCGGCGACATGATCTTCCAGCTCGTCACGGAGCAGCTCGCACTGCGTCTGTCGACGATGAAGCGGTGGTTGCGTGGGCAGCCAGGCTTCGACCGGGCGGAGTTCCTGAAGGCCTACGAGACCGAGTTCATGTTCATCGCCTATCCCTGAGCGCCCCACGCCTCCTCGCGGCGGCTGGACGACGCAGGTCGCTCACGTCTGCCCCGCGCGGGGATGTCGCGCCACGGTCACACGGTCAGGCGCCTGCCAATTCCGGGCACTCGGGACCATCCGAGCTCCGCCCACCGGCTCACGTTGCGGATTCCCGTCGGCCGTAGAGCCCGTAATGACGCCACTTTATAGCCCACGTGAGAGTCCCCACTGGCGAGTCCTGGTGGCATGGATGTTGCTCTATCGCGTCCCCACGGAACGCAGCCATGAGACGGATGCTTGCCTCCCGCTTCGTGTGGCTCAGCCTCGGCTCCATCGGCGTCCTGGCCGTCGTCATGGGGTTCGTCCTGTCGTCGCTCCTGACGCGCGCGGCGTCCGAGTGGGAATGGGAGAACACCGCCGCGCTCGTGCGTCGTGAGGTGCGCATGGCGGGGCTCGAGCAGGTCTTCGCGGCACCGGGTGGCGCCACCGCGCAAGCGCGATGGGGCGAGGAGCTCTCGCGCCTCCTACGGAGCCTGCCGGAGGTCGTGCGGGTCAAGGTGTGGGACAGGCAGGCCAGGATCCTGTGGTCCGACGAGGCTCACCTGATTGGCCGGCAGTTCCTCGACAACGAGGAGCTCCACGAGGCCCTCGAGGGCTCGCTCGAGGTCGAGATCAAGGCGCTGGACAAGAGGGAACAGGGGTACGAGCGAGCGGCGTTCACGACCCTCGCCGAGATCTACGTGCCCATCTTCTCGAGCGAGGGCTCGGTCGTGGGCGTCGTCGAGGTCTACAAGACTCCGGATCGGCTCCTGGCCGCCATCCGGCGGGGCCTCATCGCGATCTGGTGCATATCCGTCGCCGGGGCCCTGCTCCTCTTCCTCGTGCTTCACCGGCTCCTCACCCACGTGTACCGGAAGGAGGTCGAGGAGGAGACGCTCAGGGCGGAGACGGGTCGCCTCGAGGCCGAGGTCGAAAGACGCACCCAGCAGCTCTTCCAGGCGCAGAAGATGGAGGCCGTGGGGCTCTTGGCGGGCGGCGTCGCCCATGACTTCAACAACCTGCTGACGGTCATCACGGGCCGGACCGAGCTCCTCTTGCGCGGCGTGCAGCCGGGCGATCCGACGGCCCGCGGCCTCGGGCTCATCCAGGAGACCGCGCAGCGCGCGGCGAGCCTGACCCGTCAGCTGCTCGCGTTCAGTCGGAAGCAGCGGCTCGACCGGCGCGTCGTGAGCCTCAACGACGTCGTGACCGGCATGGAGAAGATGCTGCGGCCCCTGATCGGCGAGCGCATCTCGCTGATGACCGTGCTCGAACCGGAGCTGGGTCCGGTGAGCGCGGACGCCGCGCAGCTGGAGCAAGTGATCCTCAACCTCGTCGTGAACGGTCGCGACGCGATGCCGCACGGCGGCCGGCTGGTGATCAAGACCGCCAACAGCCAGCTGGACGACGCGACGGGCGCCTGGCGGCCGGGGCCGAGCGGCGGCTGCCACGCCGTGCTGTCGGTCAGCGACACCGGCATCGGCATGGACCAGGCGACCCAGGCGCGGATCTTCGAGCCGTTCTTCACCACGAAGGAGCCCGGCAAGGGCACGGGCCTCGGGCTGTCCACGGTGTACGGCATCGTCCAGCAGCACGGCGGCTTCGTGTCCGTCGAGAGTCTGCCGGGCGTGGGGACGACCTTCCGGATCAGCCTCCCTCACGTGGGGTCGGCTCTCGAGGCGACCGACGCGTCGAGGCCGCTGGCCACGCCGGCGACATTCGCCCGCGGGACCGAGACCGTTCTCGTCGTGGAGGATGAGGACGACCTGCGAGCCCTCACCATCGAGGTCCTCGGCGAGTGCGGCTACGCGGTCCTGGCGGCAGCCGACGGCGAGGCGGCCTTGCGGGTGGCGGCGCGGCACGCCGGACCGATCCACCTTCTCCTGACCGACGTGGTGATGCCGCACGTCAACGGCTGGGAGCTGGCCCAGCAGCTCCTGCCGGTCCGGCCTGGCACGCGGGTGCTCTACATGACGGGGTACGACGAGATCACCGCGACTCGGGAGAGATTGCCCGACGCGGACGTGCTTCAGAAGCCGTTCATGCCGGACGTGCTGGCGCGTCGCGTTCGCCAGGCGATCGAGTCCGATCAGGTGGCGCGCTGAGCGAGGACGCCCGGCTGGCCACGAGGGTGCCGACGCGGCGCCTGGCCGTCGGAGTCCGATCGTCCCGCCCTGTCGAGCCACACAAGGGGGTCTCGAAGCGAGGGCGCGAGACGAGGTAGCATCACTCGGCCTTGCACGGTCCCGGTCGCACGGGAAGGGTTCGGGGGGCGACGCAGCCGGACATGCGCTTTGGCTGGCCAAGACGGAGGCGGCCATGGGCGAGCCCGCCTGAGACCAGGAGCCGGGAACCGGCGCTACGGCGCTCGGGTGAGGGCTGCGCGGATCGCCGCCCCCAACCCGGAGTCGCCGTCGGCATAGGCGTCGGGACCGAGGCGGCACGCGAAGCTGCGCACGCGTGGCATGAACCGGCCGACGCTCGCGGCGGGTGACGCCGAAACCCCGTCGCCGATGGCGAACATCCCGTCCGGCGGGCATGAGCGAAACAGGGCGCCGCGCCAGGCCTCGAGCGCCCGGTCGGCGGCGAGCTCTTCGAGGGCGAGGCCGCCTGCGGTCGTCCCGATGCGGGGAAACAGCACCGCCGCCACCGACGCCGACGCCCGCGCCTCCACGCCGAGAAGGTCGCACAGCTGTGGCGGGCTGAGACTCCAGGACATGGCGGGCGCCGGCGATCCGCGATCCGTGGCCCGCTCGGCCCGGCGATGACCGTAGTGGTGCCCGGCGCCGGCGAGCCGGGCGTCGAGTCCGGGGAACCAGGCCGTCGCATCCCGGCGGATGGTCACGATCGTCGGAATGCCGTGTACCGAGACTCCCGAGAGTCCCACGCCGAGCGCCACACGGTCGTTGGACACGTAGGCGCCCCGTTCGTTGCACAGGGCGTGGAGCAGCAGGGTCGTCTTTCCGGCGCGCTTCGGTCCCGCGACAACGAGCCCGTCACCCCCGAGGCAGACTGCGGCAGCGTGCAGGATGAGCCAGCCGGCACGCCCGGCGTACAGCATGGCGTACTCGCGCAGGACCCGGAGGAGAGCCAGGCGGGCCGCCGCGTCGTCGGCGGCCGCGATGACCTCGACCGCTGTCGGGTGGCCCGGCCGCGCCCGGTAGAAGACGTCGCGCTCCTCGTCGAGAACGATCTGGTCGTCGCCCGACGCGTTCCAGACACGCCCGCTCACGATCCCGGAGTCGAGGGTGAAGCACGGCCGCGTCCCGAGGCCGGGATGCGGCCCGTGGCCGGCAATGCGCGCGTACTCGGACCCGTCGATCAGGTACGTGATCGTGCGCTCCGGCATGCCGGTTCCGGGCGCGGCGAACCACGGCGCGACGAACTCCTGGAGCCAGGCGAGCGGCGCCTCGGCCGCCTCCACCCTCAGGATGTGACCGGCAAACGCGAAGTCGAGCCCCGGCATCACTTGCGGGCGAGGAAGCGCGGAAAGGACTCGTTCCGTCCCTGGGTGCGACGGAGCTCGGCCAAGCGGGCCAGCGGGACGCGCGCGGCCGCGACCCCGGCCCGCGTGCGATACGCCGCGGAGTCGAGCACCGCCAGCAGCGCCCAGTGGAGGAAATGGGCCTCGAAGCGGGCGGAGTGGCCATGCGCACCGTACCCGTCCGCATACGCGCGCTGTTGGGCTGGCGTCAGCGGCCAGCGGTACCAGGTTCGGGCCAGGTCGAACTCGGGCGCATCGAGGCTGAGCCCCTCGTTGTCGACGACCCAGAGATCTCCGTCGAGCGTGGCGACGATGTTGTCGCCGCAGAAGTCCGTGTGGCACACGGCAGTGCTGGTGGTCGCCGGGGCGGACAGGGTCGCGAGGCTCGCAATCTCTCGGGCCTCGGAGACGTCGACGGCCCCGGCCGAGACGAGCTCCCCGAGCCACCGGTCGAGCCGTTCCGTCCAGTGAAGCCCCCGCGGCTGGGACGCGACGTCGGGAGGGACGCGGATCCCGTGCATCGTCGCCATGACACGGCCGCAGACGTTCAGCTGCTCGGGCGTCCACGCGTCGAGGCTCACGGACCGGCCGGAGATCCATGGGGTGAGGAGCGCGCAGCCGTGAGACGCGAGGACCGGGGGAAACCGCCGCGGATCCAGCAGGGACGAGATGGATGCCACCCGGAGGACGTCGGCGGGAGTCCGGAGCCGCCGGCCCTTGAGGACCCGGCCGTCGGCGAGCGCGACGCGATACGAAGCGCGCGGGGACCCGAGCCACCGGATCGTCGTCACCGGGACAGCCTCGACCACCGGCACGCCGATGGCGGCGATCATGGCCGCGAGGTCCGGACCGAGCTCAGCCTCCAACGGGGCCGACGGCGGCCGCGGCTCAACGTGCGGCGGAGTCATGGGCGGCGTGCCGCCGATCGATCGAGCCGGAGGCTCCTCGACCCCTCACGCGCCGTCTTCGTTGCGTCCCTCGAAGTAACGGCGAACGTATTCGTGGAGCGGCGTCTTGCTCGAGCTCCACCGCCAACAGCCGCTGTCGTCCGGGGCGATGTCGACGAACGGATCGAAGTCGAAGGCCTGCAAGTCGCGATCCCGGTCCCCGTAGCGGCGGTCCGCCACCTCGCCGTGCCAGAGATGGAACGCCCGGGCGGGGATGTAGCCGATACGTCCGCGGACGGTCGCGAAGTACGGTCGAGCCCACGCGAGATAATGCTCCGCTTGGCGGGCGTTCATCACCAGCCCGCGGGTGCAGTAGTCGAATTGCCCGAGCCCTGCACAGAACACCGCCCGATCGCCGCTGCCCAGGATGCAGGCGTCGTAGAGGCCGTGCGCCTCCAGAACGGCCCGGGGGCTGGCCCACGCGAGGCCGTTGGCCGAGCGCCGGCGCTGCCTCGGATGGGTCAGGAGCATCTCGGCCGGCGCGACCCCCTCCGCCGCCATGCGATGGACCATCGAGATGGCAGGGTCCGGAGACTCCCACGACCCGAGCTGCTCCGCTCCGACCTCGCGGGGGACGTCGTGGCGCTCTTGGTAGAGGTGCAGCAGCGAGAACTCGTCCAAGGCCCGCGTGGCCTGCGTCACCCATTCGTCGCCCGCGAAGATTAGGTCGCAGTCGAGCCAGGCGACCTTGTCGCACTGATCGGGGAGCCGCCTGAGCGCGACGTTCAAGAGGCGCTCCTTCTGCCACATGATGTCCCGTCCGTGCAGCTGGACGAGGATGTCGGCGTCGCCCTCGTGAAGCTCGAACGTGCCGTTGAACGAGAGCTCCACCGCCACCAGGGGCACGGCGAGCCGCTGCCGAAAGTGTCGGTAGTTCTCGATCCTGCGCTTGTACCCGACGGGGTTGAAGTAGGCGGTAATCGCCCACAAGGTCCCGCGACGCGCCATGGTCATCGGTGGTCTTCGCTCCAGCTCGACGCAAACCGCCGCTCGAGGTCGGCCCGTCGACGGCCCGGTACTGGTTATACCAGCGAACCGAATGGAGCAGAAGGATCGGATGCGTGGACGGCCGGAGGTCCTGCATCGACGCGTCCGACCTGCCCTGGGCGCGCCATGCCCTTCCACATCCGGTCGTGAGTGGTAGGCCCTCCAGTCGTCCCTCGCGAGAGTCGGGGCGACCGCTCAGCCGGGTTCTAGAGCCGGCCGTTCGGTTCTCACGTCCCTCAGGGAGGCCCCGGCATGAAGTGTCCCCGGTGCGTCGCCCGATCTACGGTCGGATGTTCTGGTTCAGCCGGAAGAAGTTCGTCGGGTCGTACTTGCGCTTGAGCGCCCGGAGCCGCGCGTGCTTGGCCTCGCCGTAGGCCGCCCGCACTCGGTCCTCCCCCTCCTCCCCGAGAAAGTTCACGTAGACACGGCCCGTGGAATGCGGACGCACGGCCTGCCACAGCTCCTGGGTCCACGCGATGCACGCAGATGCGCGAGCGGGCTCGGACCAGACGGCGTCGATGTTCACCGCATGGGCCGCACGCCGATCTTCGAAGGCCGATCCCTCCGGATCCTGTCGACCGACGGCGCCGCCCAGGTGGAAGATGATCGTGTAGGACTCCGGCGTCTCGACCCCCCAGGCCCGCTCGGCGAGCGTGTCGATCAGAGCATCGCTGAGCGATGGCACGTACTCCGATTTCCAGTAGTAGCCGAGCCCGTGGGGCGCGGTGGGATCGAAGAGCGCCTGGTGTGCGACGTACGGCGTCGGCCGGATCAGGTCCACCAGTGGCTCGCCGAACCGCCGGAGCGGGGCAACCACTCGCTCGCCCTCCTCCACCGAGCCCGCATAGCATGCGCCGATGACCACGACCGGTTGCCCGTGCACCGACGGAGGGAGGAAGGGCGCGGGCGGCGCCATCCGGAGGACCACGATGGTCGTCAGATCGTCGGGCGCGGTCGCGATGAAGTCACGGTAGAACCCAAGGACCTCGCGCGCCTTCGCGGCCGGATGGAGCATCACGCCGGCCAGGACGATCGGTCCGACCGGGTGCAGACGATACTCGAAGGACGTGACCACCCCGAAGTTGCCGCCGCCACCGCGGAGCCCCCAGAAGAGGTCGGCGTGCTCCTCGGCGCTGGCGCGAAGGAAATCGCCGTCGGCCGTGACCACATCGGCCGAGAGGACGTTGTCGGCGGCCAGTCCGTGTCGGCGCATCAGCCAGCCGAGGCCCCCGCCGAGCGTGAGCCCCGCGATGCCGGTGTGGGTGATGATCCCGCCGGGGGCGGCGAGCCCGAAGGCCTGGGTCTCACGGTCGAACTCGCCCCAGAGGAGTCCCGGCTGCGCTCGCGCCGTTCGCCCCGCCGGGTCGACCCACAGGCCCTTCATCGGTGAGAGGTCGATCACGAGCCCGCCGTCACACACCGCGGTGCCGGCGACGTTGT
The DNA here is from genome assembly GCA_044867785.1 of Candidatus Rokuibacteriota bacterium. GTDB lineage: Bacteria > Methylomirabilota > Methylomirabilia > Rokubacteriales > DASRDR01 > DASRDR01. The sequence continues at coordinate 11,701 of JBIOVM010000096.1, forward strand.
GGCCGCCGCCTCGCACGGCGACGAGAAGATC
>JBIOVM010000097.1:0-19149 GCA_044867785.1 Candidatus Rokuibacteriota bacterium
ATCGATCCGGCGGGCGGTGGCGCTGCTCGCCGACGGCTCGCTCGACCCGACTCCGCTCGTGACCCACGAGATGGGGCTGGCGGACGTGCCGCGAGCCCTGGACCTCATGAGCCGAGGAGAAGCGCTCAAGGTTCTGATCCGCCCTTGACGCGACTGCGGACGTGACCACAGGCGGCGGCCGTCGCACCTGGGTAGGGGGACTGCTGGCCGCCGCGGCGGCGCTCGGGCTGGCTGCCGGAACGTGCGCGGCGGACCCCATCGCCGCCGGCGTCCGCGACGTGGGGCTGGGCGGCGCCATCTCGATCAGCCACGGCACCGAGGACGGGTTCGACACCGTCACGGGCCTCCAGCTCCTGCCGCACTTCGGCCTGATCGTCTCCGACACCCTGGGGCCGGGCTGGCTCCGGGGGAACCTCGAGGCCCTGCTCGAGCCGACGCTGGTGCACCTCGACAGTGGAGTGGGCACGTCGACCGTGGTGGGACTCTCGGCGCTCGCGCGGTGGATCTTCGCGGGACGGGGCCGCTTTCGGCCGTACGTCGAGGCGGGGGCGGGGATGCTCGTCGGCGAAACGGCGCTCCAGCAGACCGACTGTAACCTCAACTTCGTCCTGCACGCCGGTCCCGGGATTCTCGTCTTCCTGTCCGATCGGACGGCCTTGACCGCGGGTTACCGCTTCCAGCACATCTCCAACGGATCGCAGTGCAGCTTCAATCCCGGGATCAACTCGAGCGCCCTCTACGTGGGCGTCAATTACTTCTTCCGGTGACGGCGCCGGGCGTGCGCCCGTTGCTTGCGTCGGCCGGCCTGCGCCCCCTATACTGAGGGCCGATGAAACCCTCGGGTCACGAGCACCCGCCGAATCCCGCCGCGGCGCCGCTGGCCGAGATCGTCCTGGCGGGCCCGCGTGGCTTCTGTGCCGGCGTCGAGCGGGCCATCGAGATCGTCGAGCAGGCCCTCGAGGTCGTCGGCGTGCCGATCTACGTGCGGCGGGAGATCGTCCACAACCGCCACGTGGTCGAGGCGCTCCGGACGAAGGGAGCCGTCTTCGTGGACGAGCTCGACGAGGTGCCCGCGGGCGCGACGGTCATCTTCAGCGCTCACGGGGTGTCGCCGGCGGTGCGGGAGGCGGCCGTCACCCGCCGGCTCCGGGTGATCGACGCCACGTGCCCGCTGGTCACGAAAGTCCACCTGGAGGCGATCCGGTACGCGCGCGAAGGGCGTACGATCGTGCTGGTCGGCCACGCGGACCACGACGAGGTGATCGGAACACTGGGCGAGGCGCCCCGAAGGATCGTCGTCATCGACTCGGTCGAGGAGGCCGAGGAGCTGGTGGTCGAGGATCCCGAGAAGGTCGCCTACCTGACCCAGACGACGCTGTCGGTGGACGACACCCGGGCGGTCATCGAGGTGCTCCGGCGACGGTTTCCGGCGATCCTGGGGCCCGCGCGGGACGACATCTGCTACGCCACGCAGAACCGCCAGGCCGCCGTCAAGCGCCTGGCCAACGACGTGGACCTGGTGCTGGTGCTGGGGGCGGCCAACAGCTCCAACGCGAACCGGCTCCGGGAGGTCGCCGAAGCGCTGGGGACTCACGCGCGGCTGATCAACGACGTCCGCGACATCCGTCCGGAGTGGCTCGCTGGCTGCCGCCGCATCGGGGTGACGGCGGGCGCGTCGACCCCCGAGTTCCTGGTGCGCGAGGTGGTCGATTACCTCGGCGCGTGGGGCGCGCCCTCGGTGCGGGAGCTCCACGTGGTGGAGGAGGATGTTCGCTTCGGCCTGCCCCACGAGCTGCTCGAGATCGCGCGGCAGAAGCAGGCGGCGTCGGCCGCCGCGTCGTAGTTCCCACCGCTTGCCCGCCGGGCCTGGCCGGCGAGTTCCGGGCTCCGCGTGAGCCCCGCGCGCGAAGCGTCCGCCGTCGTCGTCGGAGGCGGCATCTGGGGATGCGCGATCGCCTACCATCTGGCCCGAGCCGGCCTCCGCGACGTCGTGGTCCTCGAGCGGCGGGACCTCGCCTGCGGGAACACCCCCCAGGCCGCGGGCCTGGTCGGTCAGCTCCGCTCCACCGAGCTGATGGTCCGGTCGATCCATGGTGTTGTCACGCGACTCACGAGTTGGTCGAGCGAGCACGGTGAGGAGAGCGGCTTCCGCCAAGTCGGGAGCCTGAAGATCGCGCTGACGGAGGGCCGTGTTCGCGAGCTCGAGACGCACGTCGCCCAGGCCCGCGCGTGGGGTCTCGACGTGGAGCTGATCTCCGCGGCTCAAGCCGTGGCCCGGGTGCCTTTCCTGGACACCCGCGGGGTCCGGGCCGCCGCGTGGATCCCCGGAGACGGATACGTCGAGCCCTACACCCTGGCCATGGCGATCGCGCGCGCGGCGCGGCGCCTGGGCGTCACGTTCGAGACCGATCGGCCGGTGACCGCGATCCATATCGCGCGGGGGACCGTGCGCGGGGTCGAGACCCCCTCGGGGGCGGTGGAGTCCCCGCGGGTCGTGGTGGCGGCCGGTCCTTGGGTCGAGCGGGTGGCGGCGGCGGTCGGCCTCGCCGTCGACACGGTGCCGCTCCGACATCAGCACTGGACGACGACGCCGATGGCCTCCGTGCCCGGGGACTTGCCGGTCGTGCGGGTCCCTGACGCTTCCGTCTACATCCGGCCCGAGGTGGGCGGGCTCATGCTCGGCGGCTTCGAGGCGCGGCCGAAGGCCTTCTCGATGGCCGATCTCCCGCAGACGTTCGAGATCGAGCACACCGAGAAGGATCTGGGGGTGCTGGAAGAGCTGGCGAGCGGCCTGACGCGCGCCTTCCCCGCGCTGGACGGCGCCCCGGTCCTCAAGGGCTGCGCCGGGCTCCCCACCTTCACGCCGGACGGCAACTACCTGCTCGGCCCCGTCCCGACGCTCCGCGGGCTCTGGGTCGCCGCCGGCTGCAACGCGATCGGCATCGCGGGATCGCTCCTCGTCGGGGAGTGGATGAGCGAGATGGTCATGGAAGGGCGGACGGCGGCCGACACGCGGAGCCAGGCTCTGGATCGGTTCGGGCCGCGCTACGCGGAGCGCCGCCGGTTGCGCGAGGCCTGCGAGTCGATCTACGGGAACTTCTACAGCCTGGACAAGGGAGCCTTCTGACGGTGGCCGAGGAGCGCTTCGCCAAGATCGTCTGCACCATCGGCCCCGCCTCCGTCCCCGAGGGCATCCTCGAGCAGATGGCGCGGGCCGGGATGGACGTGGCCCGACTGAACTTCTCCCACGGGACGCACGGGGAGCATCGCCAGGCGATCGAGCGCATCCGATCGGTGGAGGGGCGGATCGGGAAGCCGCTCGCGATTCTCCAGGACCTTCAGGGCCCGAAGATCCGGCTCGGCACGTTCGCCGGTGGTAGTGCGGTGCTGCGCCGCGGCGAGCTGTTCGTCCTGACGGCCGCGCCGCTCACCGGGACGGCCGAGCGGGCGAGCATCTCCTACGACGGCTTCGCCCGGGACGTGAAGCCGGGCGACCGCGTCCTGATCGACGACGGCCGAATGGCCCTCGACGTGGAGGAGGTGCGCGGCGAGGACGTGCTGTGCCGCGTCGTGACCGGCGGGGTGGTGAAGGACCACAAGGGCGTCAACCTTCCGCGCACGGCGGTCCGCCTGCCGATCCTGACCGACAAGGACCGGGAAGACCTCCGGTTCGGCCTTCGGCACGGGGTCGATTACATCGGCGTGTCGTTCGTGCGGTCGGCGGCGGATCTGCTGGAGGTCCGGGAGGTCATCAACGAGTTCCGCTCGGACGCCCAAGTTGTGGCGAAGCTGGAGCGCCCCGAGGCCCTCGGACGGCTCGACGAGATCCTGAACGCGACCGCCGCCGTCATGGTCGCGCGCGGCGACCTGGGCGTCGAGATGGCGATCGAGGAGGTCCCGATCGCCCAGAAGGAGATCCTGCGCAAGGCCCGGCTGGCGCGGACGCCGGTCATCGTGGCCACGCAGATGCTCGAGTCCATGATCACGAACCTCCGCCCGACCCGCGCCGAGGTGTCCGACGTCGCGAATGCCGTGCTGGACGGCACCGACGCGGTGATGCTCTCCGCCGAGTCGGCCACCGGCGCCTACCCGGTCGAGGCGGTCCGGGTCCTCGACCGCATCATCCGCCGAACGGAAGCCGCGTTCCCCCCGCAGACGATGGACCGCCCGCGACGCGGGGAGGTCTCGTTCCCGCAGGCGATGTCGGATGCGGCCTCGTTCGCCGCCCAGGAGCTGAAGGCGCGCGCGATCGTGGCGTTCACGCAGTCCGGGTACACCGCCCGGCTCATCTCGCAGGATCGGCCGCCGGTGCCCATCATCGCGTTCACGCCCAACGAGCGCGTGCGCCGGCGCCTCACCCTCGACTGGGGCGTCGTGCCCCGGCTGATCAAGTCCCAGTCTTCCATCGACCAGATGGTGGTGGACATCGAGGCGAGCCTGCTCTCGGACCGCTCGGTCCGCTACAACGACATCCTGGTCATCGTGGGCGGCGCGCCGCTGGGGGTGCGCGGCACCGTCAACCTGCTGAAGTTGCACCGGGTCGGCGAGCACCGGTAGAGCCTGGCTCGCGGGGCCGCGTCCGTGGGGGCGCGACGGGGATGAACGAGGTGATCGGCAACTATCTCGGGGTGACGCTCACGCCGTGGAAGCTCGTCGGCTATCTGGGCGTCGTCCTGTTCGCCGGTCGCTGGGTGGTCCAGGTGTTCGCGTCGCGCGCGCGGGGCCGGCCGACCCTGCCGCGGCTGTTCTGGTACATGAGCGTGACCGGCAGCATGCTGCTGCTCGCGTACTTCACCTTCGGCAAGAACGACTCGGTCGGGATCCTGTCGAACCTCTTCCCGGTGTTCATCGCGGTCTACAACCTCTACCTCGACCTGCGGGGCCCCCGGCCGGACACGCACCCGCCGCCGGGCGTCCCCTGAGCAGTCGCGAGCCGCCGCCCCGGGCCACCGGCGTCTCGCCGGCCTCTCCGGCAGCTGCCGGCGCGGGAGCCGAGGGCTACGGGAAGATGCCGAGCTCCAGGTAGGAGGTCGCGACCTTCCGCAGGGCGTTCAGGAACGCGGCGGTGCGCAGGTCGGGGATCCGGGCGTCCTCGCGCATCATCTCCCGGAGCTGGCGGTAGGCGCCGATCATCGTCTCCTCCAGCCCCGAGTTCACGAGGTCGATCTCGTCCGCGCCGCGCGCGATGCGCCGGCGCTCGTCCGCCGGGAAGGCGCGGCCCGTGGCTTTCTCGATCGCCGTCAGCATCCGCTCGGACGCCCCTTCCTCGAACCGCTTCGCGACCCGACCGAACCGGACGTGAGAGAGGTTCTTCACCCATTCGAAGTACGAGACGGTCACGCCCCCGGCGTTGAGGTAGATGTCGGGGATGATGAGGACGCCGCGCTCGAGGAGGATCCGCTCCGCGCCGAAGGTCGTCGGACCGTTGGCGCCCTCGGCGAGGATGCGGGCCCGGATCCGGGGGGCGTTGTCGACGGTGATCTGGCCCTCCAAGGCGGCCGGGATCAGGACGTCGCAGTCCAGCTCCAGCGCCTCGGCGGTCGGGAGCTCCCGGGCGCCGGGGAACCCGCGGATCGAGTTCGTCCAGCGTAGATGCTTCTGGACGGCCTCGACGTCGAGGCCGTTCTCCCGGTAGATGGCCCCGTCGCGCTCCGCCACCGCCACGACCAGGGCGCCCCCCTCCTGGCAGAACTTGGCCGTGTGGTAGCCCACGTTGCCGAAGCCCTGCACGACCACGCGTTTCCCTTCGAGTCCCGGCGAGAGCCCCAGCCGCTTCATGTCGTCCGCGTCGGCGCACGCCTCGCGGAGGCCGAAGTACACCCCGCGGCCCGTCGCCTCGGTGCGGCCGCGGATGCCGCCCTGGGAGACCGGCTTCCCCGTCACGCAGGCCAGGGCATCGATCTGCCCGGGGTTGAAGGCGGAGTAGGTGTCGGCGATCCACGCCATCTCGCGGGAGCTCGTGCCGTAGTCGGGCGCCGGGACGTCGAGGCCCGGGCCGATGAAGTTCTTCTTGAGCAGCTCGGCGGTGTACCGGCGCGTGATGCGCTCCATCTCCTCCGGGTTGTACCTCTTGGCCTCGATCTGCACACCGCCCTTGGCCCCGCCGAACGGGACGTCGACGATGGCGCACTTGTACGTCATGAGCGCGGCCAGCGCCTTGACCTCGTCCTCGTTGACCTCCGCGGCGTACCGGATGCCTCCCTTGACGGGAAGCTTGTGGTGGCTGTGCTGGACCCGCCATCCGGAGATGACCTCGTAGCCGCGCCGGGTCCTCACCGGGAACTGGAAGGCGTAGACGCTGTTACACGCCTTGATCTGGTCGAGCAGGCCGCGGGGGTAGTCGGTGAGCGCGGCGGCTCGCTCGAAGTGGAGGTTGACCGTCTCGAAGAAGGTGGGGGCGGCGTTCGATGTGGTCATCGCCTAGTACGACTGCCGCATGGCGGTCCGGGCCGCCTTGAGCTCGTCGACGGTCACGCCCGGCTTCTGGCAGACCGCGATCATCTTGCGCTCGCGGGCCTCGATCCGGGCGGCCGCCTCCGGGATCCTCGCGGCGATGTCGGGGGGCACGACCACGACGCCGTGCTGATCGCCGTGGAGGAGGTCGCCGGGCCGGATCCACAGGCCGCCCACCTTCACCGGAAGGCCGAAGTCCACCATGTGCACGTAGGCGTGCGACACGGACACGTGCGCCGAGAAGAAGTGGAACCCGGCGTCCTCGGCCTCCGGCAGGTCGCGGACGGTTCCGTCGGTCACCACGCCCAGGCATCCGAGCGCCCGGTGGATGTTGGCCTGCACCTCGCCCCAGTACGCGCCCTGGCCCCGCGGCTCGTCGACGTCGTGCATCACCACGACGCGGGGCCCGGGGCTCGCCGCGACGTGGTCCCACCACGCGAACTCGTTCGCGCGGTGGCCATCGAGGGGTTGCGGCTCCGCGCGAATCAGCGCCGTCACCGCGTATCCGACCATGGCCGGCAGCCGGGGGAAGCGGCACACGATGTCCGAGGACACGAAGCCGGTGTTCCACGGCTTCACGTTGAAGGTCTCGATCGCGTTGGCGACGGTCGGGGAGGAGATCCGGGAGAGCTCGGCGAGGACCTTGGGGTCGAGGGGCGTCATGCATTCTCCTTTGCGCCCCGGCACGCGGCCGGCGCGGAGGTTCAGATCGATTGCTGGCGGCGCTGTCGCAGGACCTCCCGGATCTCGTCCAGGGCCCGGCCGATCTGCGCGAGGTTCGGGTTCACGGCCAAGGCCTTCTCGAAGTACTCGGCGGCCTTGGGCAGGTCTTCCTTCTGAAGGTAGATCAAGCCGAACCCCGACAGTGCCCCGAAGTGGTTCGGGTTCCGCCGGACGACCTCCTCGCAATCCGCGAGCGACCGGTCGAGCTCGCCCATGAGGTAGTAGGCGGTCGCGCGCTTGTTCCAGCCCTCGGCGAAGCCGGGCGCCCTGGCGATCACCGCGCTGAAGACGGCGACCGACTCCGGCAGGCGTCCCGCCTCCATGAGGGCGATGCCCTGCTGGAGGAGGTGGTCGACGGCGGGGTCCCCCGACCGCAGCCAGATGGCCCACAGCGCCTGGTGGGCTTCGATCCGGACGGCCGGATCGGCGTCCCTCAACGCCTGGACGAGGCCCGGCGCCGCGCCGTCGTCCCCGATCGCGCCCAACTGTTCGGCCGCCGCCCGACGGTCGTCGGGCGAGCCGGTGCGCAGCCGCTCCAGGAGGTCGGCTTGCGCGGCCGGCGCGGCAGTGAGCACCGCCGCGAGGAGCAGCGTGGCGCCGATCATCGGGCGGCCGCCCTGGTCGCGGTCGCGGGGTCGGTCAGCTCGAGGAACGCCGGCTCGTCGAGGACGGTCACGCCGAGGCGCTTGGCGTCGTCCAGCTTCGACCCCGCCTCCGCACCGGCCACGAGAAAGTCCGTTTTCCGGGAGACCCCGGACGTGACGCGGCCACCCAGCCGGGCGATCCGCGCTTTCGCCTCGTCCCGGGACATGGCGTCGAGTGCTCCCGTGAGGACGAACGTCTTCCCGGCGAACGGCTTCGGCCCCGTGGGACGCTGGGCTTCCTCGAGCACGACGCCGACCTCGCGCAGGTGCTCGACGACCTTCTGGTTGGCGGGCTGGTCGAAGAAGAGGCGAATGGACTGCGCGATCCGCGGCCCGATCCCGTGGATCTCGGAGAGCTCCTCGACGGTGGCGGCCGCGACGCGGTCGATCGAGCCGAAGTGATCGGCGAGAAGGCGGGCCGCGCGCTCGCCGACGAAGCGGATGCCGAGGGCGTAGAGGACCCGGGCCAGGCCCCGCTTGCGCGAGCCGGCGATCGCGTTCACGAGATTCGTCGCCGATCGCTCCGCGAGCCGCTCGAGCTCGGCGACCTGCGGCACGGTCAGGCGGTAGAGGTCGCCGAAGTCGCGGACCAGGCCGCGCTCGACCACCTGCTCGACGACGGCCTCGCCGAGGTGCTCGATGTCCATGGCCCCCCGCGATCCGAAATGCAGAAGGGCCTCCTTGAGCTGCGCCGGGCACGCGGTGTTCGTGCAGCGGACGACCACCTCGCCCTCCGGACGGGAGGCGGTGGAGCCGCACACGGGACAGCGGTCGGGAAAGACGAAGGGCGCCGCGTCCGACGGCCGGCGGTCGAGGAGGACCTTGGTGATGTGCGGGATGACGTCGCCGGCCCGCTCGACGACCACGCTGTCGCCGACCCGGACGTCGAGCCGCTCGATCTCGTCGACGTTGTGGAGGGTGGCCCGGCTGATCGTGGCGCCCGCGATCCGGACGGGCTCGAGGCGGGCGGCGGGCGTGAGGGCGCCGGTTCGGCCGACGTTGACGTCGATCGCGACGATGCGCGTCGTCGCCTCCTGAGCGGGGAACTTGTAGGCGATCGCCCAGCGCGGATGGTGCGCGGTCGAGCCCAGCCGCCGCTGATGGCCGAGGCTGTCCACCTTGACGACCGCGCCGTCCGCGTCGTAGCCGAGTTGGTCCCGGTCCGCCTCGAGGGCCTGGCAGTAGCGCCAGACGTCGTCCATCGTCGCGCACGGCGCGCCGCGCGGGTTCGTCGGAAGCCCGCTCTCCCGCAGCGCGTCGAGCACCTGGGCGTGGGTCTCGAAGGGGAACGGCTCGGCGTGACTCAGCTGGTAGACGAAGATCCGGAGGTCGCGCCGGGCCGTCAACCCCGGGTCCTTTTGACGGACACCTCCGGCGGCGGCGTTGCGAGGGTTCGCGAAGGGCGTCTCACCCTGGGCCTCCAGGTCGCGGTTGAGCCGCTCGAACGCCGCGTGGCTCATGTACACCTCACCCCGGATCTCCACGCGCCGGCACCGTGCCAGCGCGCCACCCAGGCGGAGAGGGATCGACCGAATGGTCCGGAGGTTGGGCGTCACGTCTTCGCCGAACCGGCCGTCGCCGCGGGTGGCGCCGCGAGCGAGCGCCCCGTTCTCGTAGAGCAGCGCCACGCCGAGACCGTCCACCTTGGGCTCGCAGACGTAGGTGAACGACACGCCGGGCAGCGCGCGCTTGATCCGCGCCTCGAACTCGCGCAGGTCGGCCTCGCCGGCGGCGTTCTCGAGCGACAGCATCGGCGCGAGGTGCTCGACGGTGGCGAAGGCGTCGGACACCTGGCCCGCGACCCGCTGGGTGGGGGAGTCGGGCGTGACGAGCTCCGGGTGCCGCGACTCCAGCTCGCGCAGCTCACGGACCAGGGCGTCGTACTCGGCGTCGCTGGCCTCGGGCCGGTCCAGCGCGTAGTAGAGGTGGTCGTGGCGCGCGATCTCTCTACGAAGCTCGTCGACGCGAGTCCGGGCCGCCTGAGGCGCCGCCACAAAATCGAGGATAGCACGCCCCCTCCCACCGGGCCGCCGCGCTGCGTTCCTTGGCCGGCCGCAGTCCAGCGCCGCGCGTCTAGCCGCCGCGCGTCCCGCCCACCGCGTTGCTGGAGCGTCTCGGTTGAACTATCCTCCCCTCCGGCCGGAGCAAGAGCCGGTCGTGCTGGCGTGAGCTACGCAAGGTGCGCCGGCGGGTCGCCAGTCCGTGGACCGGCGGGAGCGTTGGCAGCGCGCCGCTCAGTCAGGGGGCACGGGAAGCCGATGATCGCACGCAGAGCCTTCGTTTGCGACCGTGGCCGGCGGCGCGCTGGCCGTGTCGCGCGCCGTCGCTGCGCAGCCGGCGGGCAAGGTCCATCGGATCGATCTCCGGCGCGTCGGCCCTCCTCCGCGGAGCTTCATGAGCAGCCGACGAGGTCGAGATGGTCATCGACCTGAAGACCACGAAGGCGCTCGGATCGAGTGTTCCCCCGTCGTTTCTGGCGCGGGCGGACCTGGTCAGCGCCCCACCCCGGCCCATCGACGTGGGCCGAGGTGGCGCTACACGCCGGCGCGCTGAGGGGCCGCGCTTCGCCGAAAGGCCGCGGCCACGGTGACGACGCCGAGGGCCACCGCCAGCCAGAGCGTCGCCGCGCGCACGAGCAGCGTGCCGGCCGCCGCTTCGGGGAGCGGAGTCCCGAGACCGGCGAGCAGCGCCGTCAGGCTGCCCTCGGCCACGCCGAGACCGCCCGGGAGCATGGAGATCGCCCCGGCGAGCGAGGCGAACGCGTAGACGAAGGTCGCCGAGCGAAGCGGCAGGGGCACGGCGAGCCCGTCCAGGATGAGGGCGAAGGCCAGACACTCCAGGAACCAGGCCACGATCGAGAGCGCGAGCGCCACCGCCAAGGCCCGAGGCGCGAGCAGCGCGCGACCGCCGTGCACGAAGAGCCGCACGGGCTCGACGAGGCGTCCGGGCAGGAGGCGCTGGGCCGGGCGGCTGACCGTCGGCGCCTGGAGGGCGACGACCGCGACGACGAGCGCAAGGGCGAGGCCGCCCAGCAGGAGCGGGCCGTGCGGAAGCGCCGTCACGCCGAGCCCGCCCAGCAAGACCAACCCGGCCACGTCGGTCAAACGCTCGGCCATGACGGCGGACGCGGTGCGAACCACGGGGGTGCCGACCCGCTCGCGCACGAGGATCGCCTTGAGGACCTCCCCCAGCTTGCCGGGGGAGATCGCCATCGTGAACCCGGCGAGGAAGACCTGGAGGCTCGGCCACCATGCGAGCGGGATCTCGAGGCAACGCAGGTAAAAGTGCCACTTGGCGAAGCGTAGGGCCCAGCTGGCGCCGACGGCCAAGACGATCGCCGGGCCGAGCCGCCAGCGGAAGCGCGCCAGCGCGTCGAGCGTGTCCCGCACGCTGGCGGTGGCCGCGAGCGCGAGCGCCACGACGGCTCCGAGGGCGATCGCGATCAGCAGGTTGCGGACGAGGCGGGAGGACGCCACCGGGCCGGATTACAGCATTCGCGCCCGGCGACAGTCAATCGCGCGATGATCCCGATCCGGCTCCGCCGGCGATGGGCGCCGGCGCCGCGCCCGGCACCGGAACCGTCGCGCGGCGGCCCGACGGCCAGAGCGCGAGCGCCCCGCCGAGCAAGACGACCGCGCCGCCGAGCCAGATCCACGCGACCATCGGGTGGACCTGGGCCTTGATCTGCGCCCACTGCCCGTCGCGGTCGAAGCTGCCGAGGATCACGTAGAAGTCGCGGAACAAGCCGTACCGGACCGCGACCGACGCGAACGGGGAGTTCGATCCCGGATAGAGGCGCTGGCCCGGCCGGAGCGTGGCCACCGGCCGTCCGTGCTCGCTCACGTCGAGTCCCGCCTGGACCAGGAGATGCGTGGGCTGCTCGGCCGCCGAGAGCCCGGTGAAGCGCACGGCGTATCGCCCGATCTCGAGCGTCTCGCCTCGCTTGAGGGTCTGCTCGCGCTCGATCTTTCCCACCGTCGACGTGGCGACGCCGATCGCCACGAGGACCACGCCCAGGTGGACGACGAGCCCGCCGTAGCGCCGGTGATTCTGCGCCAGCAGGCGGCCGAGCGCCGTCGGCCACGACTCGCCGGTCGCGCGGCGGCGCCCCCGCGACGCTCGCCAGAGCTCGCCCAGCACGACGGCCGCCACGAAGTACGGGAGCGTGTAGCCCAGGCCGACCAGCCCGAACGGCAGGCCGCCGACGAGCCACGTGAGCGCGCTGGCGACGATCGCGACCGCCGCCGGACCGCGGAGGAGGCGCCCGAGCACCGTCCACGATCCGCGCCGCCAGGGCACCAGCGGGCCCGCCCCCATGAGCAGGAAGGTGACCAGCAGGATCGGCGCGCTCACCCAGTTGAAGTACGGCGTCCCGACCGACACCTTGGCTCCGGTCACGGCCTCGGCGAGGAGCGGGAAGATCGTACCGATGAACACGGTGAAGCAGAAGGCGACGAGCAGCACGTTGTTCACGAGGAAGACCGACTCGCGGGAGAGGAGCGCGTCGAGCTCCGCCCGCTCGCCCAGGCGGTCCCACCGCCACACGAGGAGCCCGAGCGACGTCAGCAGGATCGCTGCCAGATACGCCAAGAGGAAGGGGCCGATCGCGCCGCTCGCGAACGCGTGGACCGACGAGATCACGCCGCTCCGTGTCAGGAAGGTCCCGAAGATCGTCAGCGCGAAGGTGAGCGTGATCAGGGTGAGGTTCCAGATCTTCAGCATCGGCCGCCGCTCTTGGACCATGACCGAGTGAACGAACGCCGTCCCCATCAGCCAGGGCATGAACGACGCGTTCTCCACCGGGTCCCAGGCCCAGTACCCGCCCCACCCGAGCGTCCGGTACGACCACCAGCCGCCGTACAGAACCCCCGCAGTGAGGAAGAGCCAGGCCGTGATCGTCCAGCGGCGCGTGAGCGTGAGCCATGTGGCGTCGAGCCGGCCGGCGACGAGCGCGGCGATCGCGAAGGCGAACGGCACGACGAACCCGACGTACCCCGTGTAGAGCAGGAGCGGATGCACCAGCATGTCGGTGACCTCGAGGAGGGGATTGAGGCCCCGACCCTCGAGGGCGGGCTCGGCCAGCCGCGAGAACGGGCTGGCGATCGCGGTCATCATGACGAGAAACACTCCGGAGACGACGAAGAGCACCGCGAGCGCGTAGCCGGAGAGCTCCCGCCGGAGCGCGGCCGCCCGCCGGGCGACCAGGAAGACGAAGAGCGCCTGAAGCCATTCCCAGAGCAGGATCGAGCCTTCGAGCGCCCCCCAGAGCCCGGCGATGCGGTAGCGCAGCGGGCTCGTCGACACGCTGGTGTTGGCGACGTACCGCACGCTGAAGTCGCTCGTGATCAGGAGGTATTCCAGCGCGACGACGGCCAGGCTCACCAGCACGAGCTGCACGGCGGCGGCGCGGCGGGCGATCGGGAGCCATCCCGGTGCCACGGTGCGGCTTGCGCGCACTCCCGCAAGCGCGCCGAGGCTGGCGACCATGAGGGCCGCGAGGAGCGCCGCGGCACCGAGCTCGGGGACGAGGCTCACGACGTCACGGCGTCTTCGCGGGCGGTCCCGGGGGGACGGCCTTCGGGTCGACCGCCAGCCGGGCTCGCGCGTCGCGGATGCGTTCCTGGGCGCGGTCTCGATCCGCCCCGGGCGGAGCGACGCGGACGAAGCGCTCGAGCGTCGCCAGCGCGCCCCCGTGATCCTGGAGGGTATCCTGGACGCCCGCCTTGTCCCACAGCGCGTGCGCGTAGTCGGGCTGGATCGCCAGGGCGCGGTCGAAGGCCTCGAGGGCTTCGGTGTGGTGCCCGGCCAGCGCGAGGATCACCCCCAGATGCGTGATGGCGTCCACGTTCCGCGGCTCGCGCCGGAGGACGGCCGTGTACGCGGCGATCGCCTCCTGGTAGCGGCCGGCATCGAGGCTCTGGTGGGCCGCCTTCAGCATGCCCTCCAGCATCTCCCGGGGGATCGGCCGGGGCGCGCCGCCGCCCGTGGTACCCGGAGGCCCCGCCGGCGGTGCCTCGAGGGGCGCGGTCGCCATACCCGGCTCCAGCGGCGCGGGCGTCGAGTAGCGCGAGACCAGGAGCCCCAGGATGACGCCGAAGACGAGGAGCCCGGCACCCATCCCGCCGAGGACGACGGGCTGGCGGGTCCACGGGGTCGGTGCCGGCGCCGGGACGGCGCGAGTGGGGATGGCCGCCGGGCCCAGCGCGTCGAGACGGCGGAGCACGTCGAGCGCGCTCGCCTCGTAGCGCATCCGGAGGTCGCGGTAATCCTCCTCCTCGACGTGGCCGGCCACCCGATCGAGCTCGAGCTCCCGGATCGCCCGCAACGCCGTCGTCTTCTCCGTCTCGAGCCCCGCCCGCTCGTCGTCGGCCACGGGGTCCCCCGGAACGGCCCGATGCCGCAGGAGGGGCCAGGCGGTCAAGGCCAGCGCGGGCAGCGCGAGGACCAGCGTCAAGACGAGCGTCGACACCTCGCCGCCCCGCTAGTCGCCGAGGCGCTCGAGCTCGGCGGCGAGCCGTTCGCGATCCCGCGGTCCCATCGGCGGCACGGCCGGGGCCGGCGCCGGCCGCCGCCGCCACCGGTAGGCGAGCGTGAGGGCGATGGCGAGGCCGCCCACCACGGCGCCGAAGGGAGCGAGCCACAGGACCAGGTTCAGGCCCCGGGCGGGAGGAGCGAGGAGCACCCAGTCGCCGTAGCGCTGGACGAAGTAGGCCATCACCTGCTCCGGCCGATCCCCCGCCGCGAGCCGCTCGCGAATCAGGTCCCGCATCTGGCTCGCCATCTCGGAGGGCGAGTCGGCGACGGAGAGGTTCTGGCACACGACGCAGCGAAGCTGAGCGGCGATCGCTTGGACGGCCTCCTCGCTGACCGCCGGGCCGGCCGCGTCGGCGAGGGGGACCACGGCTGCTGCCCCCAGGCAGAGGAACCCGGCGATCACGCGAGCCGCCCTGGCGGTCGCCGCGCTCATCCGGCGCTCTCCCGGAGGAGCGGCTCGACCCACTCCCGGAAGACGGCCTCGGTGACGGCGCCGACGTGCTTCCGCCGAATCATGCCGCGTCGGTCGACCACGAAGGTCTCGGGCACTCCGTAGACGCCGTAGTCGATGGAGGTCCGCCCCGCGGGATCGGGCGCGTTGGGGAAGGTGAGCCCGAAGCGCTGGATGAACTCGCGCGAGGCGGGCTCCTTGTCCTGAATCGCGACGCCGAGCACGACCACGCCCTGCTCCCGCAGCCGACGCCAGCCCGCCTCGAGAACGGGCGCCTCCTCGTAGCAGGCGGGATAGCACCACGACGCCCAGAAGTTCACGACGACGACCTGCCCGCGGTGTCGCTCGAGGCTGACCGGCGTTCCGTCGAAGGTCGTGAGGGTGAAAGCCGGAGCCGGCCGGCCCACCAGAGGTGACGGGACCGCGCGCGGATCCGCGCGGAATCCGTAAGCGAGCAGCCCCACGACCGGCAGCGCGGCCAGCGGAATGAGCCAGCGCGCGCGAACCTTCACCGGGGCGCGGCGCTCCCTCCGGGACCGGAGTCGGACCGGAGCGTCCGGAGGAGCTCCTCGTGCCCGGGTGCCGCGCCCTCCGGAGCGCGGTACTCCTCGGAATGCTTCGCCATGATCGTGCTGGCGTGGAACGTGCCGTCGGCGCCGAGCGTACCTTCCACCACGGCGCCCCGTCCCTCCCCGAAGAGGTCCGGCGGGATGCCGCGGTGGTAGACGGGCACTGAGGCCTTGCCGTCGGTGAGGAGGAATCTGCGCTCCCGCGACCCCGCGTCCTGCTTCAGCGATCCCTGGACCACCATGCCGCCCAGGCGATATGCGCGCCGGACGCTCCGGTCCTCGGCCATCAGCTCGGACGGGGTCACGAAGTAGACGACCGACTGCCGGACGCCGGTGAAGATGAGCGCTCCCAGCGTCACCGCGATCACGGCGGCGCCCACGAGGAGGCGCCGGCGCCGCATCACGACGGTCCGCGGGCGGAGGGGCTCTCCGCCCGGCGCGTGAGCGCGCGGATGCCGCGCTCGACCCGCCACCAGTACACGAGCAGGACGCCGAACACGAGGACGTACGCGCCGGCCACGAACGGCCAGTGGCTCATCGCACGTAGTATACCCGCCGCCCCGCGTCACCGAGCCGCGTACAATCGTCTTGATGAGCTCTTCGACCGTCCAAAGCTTGCTGCCGCTCGCCGATGTGGAAGCCCTGGTCCGGGGCCGCCATCCGGATCCGTTCGCCGTGCTCGGACCCCACGTGTGCGGGGAGGACGGGGCCACGGCCCTCGCGATCCGAGCCTTCCTTCCCGGCGCGGCGACCGTCGAGGTCCATCCGGACGAGCCCGGCCTGGCCCCGCGGGGGATGCGTCGGCTGCACGCCGACGGCCTCTTCGAGGCCGTCTTCCCGGAGCGGGCCGCCCCATTCCGCTATCGTCTGGTCGTGGCGGACGCCCCGGGCCACACGCGCGAGATCGAGGACCCGTACCGGTTCCCGTCGACCCTGTCCGATTTCGACCGCCTCCTTCTCGCCGAGGGCACGCACTACCGAGCATACGAACGGCTGGGCGCGCACCCGACGGTCCTGGACGGCGTGGCCGGCGTGGTCCTGGCCGTCTGGGCGCCGAACGCGCGCCGGGTCAGCGTCGTGGGCGACTTCAACGACTGGGACGGCCGGCGGCATCCCATGCGGCATCACCCGGGCCCGGGCGTCTGGGAGCTGTTCGTGCCGGGACTGTCCGAGGGCGCTCGCTACAAGTTCGAGGTGCTCGGGCGAGACGGCAAGCTCCTCGCGCTCAAGGCGGATCCCTATGCCTTCGGGTTCGAGGTCGAGGAGCCGCGCACCGCGTCGGTGGTGACGTCGCTCGAGGATCACGCGTGGGCCGACGGGGCGTGGATCGCCGAGCAGGGACGTCGCAACGCGCTCGACGCGCCCATCGCCGTCTACGAAGTTCACCTCGGGTCGTGGCGGCGCGTGCCGGAGGAGGGAAACCGGCTCCTCACGTACCGGGAGCTGGGCGAGACGCTGGGGGACTACGTCCGCGATCTGGGCTACACCCACGTCGAGCTGCTGCCGGTCGGCGAGCACCCCTTTTACGGCTCGTGGGGGTACCAGCAGATCGGCGCATTCGCACCGACGCGGCGGCACGGCACCGCGCGGGACTTCATGGCGTTCGTCGACGCGCTCCATCGGCGCGGCCTCGGCGTGATCCTCGACTGGGTGCCGGCGCATTTCCCGCGAGACCCCCACGGCCTGGGCTACTTCGACGGCACTCACCTCTACGAGCACGAGGACCCGCGCCAGCGCGAGCAGAGCGATTGGGGGACGTTGGTCTTCAACTACGGCCGCCACGAGGTCGCCAACTACCTGATCGGCAACGCGCTCTACTGGCTGGAGCGCTATCACGTCGACGGGCTCCGGGTCGACGCGGTCGCCTCGATGCTCTACCTCGACTACTCGAAGCGCCCGGGCGAATGGCGGCCGAACGTGCACGGAGGCAACCAGAACCTGGAGGCGATCGCGTTCCTCCGGCGGTTCAACGAGGTGGTCTACCGCTATCACCCGGGGGCGGCGACGATCGCCGAGGAGTCGACCTCCTGGCCGATGGTCTCGCGCCCGACGTACGTGGGAGGGCTCGGGTTCGGCTTCAAGTGGAACATGGGGTGGATGCACGACATGCTGGACTACATGCGGCAGGACCCCGTGTATCGCCGGTTCCATCACGGGCGGCTCACGTTCGGCCTGCTCTACGCTTGGCACGAGAACTTCGTCCTTCCCCTGTCCCACGACGAGGTGGTCCACGGCAAGGGCTCCCTGCTGGGCAAGATGCCCGGCGACGACTGGCAGCGCTTCGCCAACCTCCGGGCGCTCTACGGGTTCATGTACGGGCACCCCGGCAAGAAGCTTCTGTTCATGGGGGGCGAGTTCGGACAGGCGCGCGAGTGGAGCCACGACTCGAGCCTCGACTGGCACCTCCTGGGAATGGGGCCGTACCACCGCGGGCTCCAGGCGCTCGTTCGGGACCTGAACCGCGTCTACCGGGCCGAGCCGGCCCTCCACCAGGTGGACTTCGAGCCGGCCGGGTTCCAGTGGATGGATTGCTCGGATGCCGAGCAGAGCGTGGTCGCCTTCGTCCGGCGGGCGCGGAACCCCCGGGACTTCGTGCTGCTCGCCTGCAACTTCACCCCGGTGCCCCGGCACGGGTACCGCATCGGCGTCCCGTCCGGCGGCTTCTACCGCGAGATTCTGAACACGGACGCCGAGACCTACGGCGGCACCAACGTCGGCAATGCGGGCGGCGTCGCGGCCGAGCCCCGCCGGTGGAGCGGCCAGCCCTGGTCGGTGACCCTCACTCTGCCTCCGCTCGGGGTGCTCATGCTCAAGCCCGAGCCGGCTTGATATACTCCGGGGCGCACCGCCGGGAGGCCGCCCGGACACGAGGGACCCGGAGGAACCGATGTCGCGAGACCGCGTCCTCGCCCTGATCCTCGCCGGAGGCAAGGGCGCGCGTCTGGAGCCGCTGACGCACGAGCGCAGCAAGCCCGCGGTCCCGTTCGGCGGGCGGTACCGCATCGTCGACTTCGTCCTCTCGAACTTCGTGAACTCGCGGATCCTCTCGCTCTACGTCCTCGTCCAGTACAAGTCGCAGTCCTTGATCGAGCACCTCCGCATCGCCTGGCAGACGAGCGGCCTGGTACCCGACCACTTCATCGCCGTCGTGCCCCCGCAGATGCGGATCGGCGAGATGTGGTTCCGGGGGAACGCGGACGCCGTGCTCCAGAACCTGAACCTGATCGACGACTTCGATCCGGATCTGGTCGCCGTGTTCGGGGCGGATCACATCTACCGCATGGACGTGAACCAGATGGTGGCCTTCCACCGGGAGCACGAGGCCGACGTGACGGTCGCCGCGCGTCCGGTGCCGGTGTCCGAGGCCTCGAGCTTCGGGAACCTGGCCGTGGACGCGACCGGCCGCGTCGTCGATTTCGTCGAGAAGCCGCCGGCGCCCCGGCCGATCCCCGGGAACCCTCGGCAGGCGCTGGTGTCGATGGGCAACTACCTCTTCTCGCGGCGGGTCCTGGTGGACGCCCTCCTGGCCGACGCGCGCCAGAGCACCGACCACGACTTCGGCAAGAGCATCATCCCGACGCTCGTGCCCACCGCTCGCGTCTTCGCCTACGACTTCCAGAACAACGTGGTGCCCGGGATCAAGCCCTACGAGGAGCCGGGGTACTGGCGCGACGTGGGCGAGCTCGACGCCTACTGGAGCGCGCACATGGATCTCCTGGGCGAGACGCCGGCCTTCGACCTCGACAACCGGCGGTGGCCCATCCACGCCGGACGC
>JBIOVM010000098.1:0-96179 GCA_044867785.1 Candidatus Rokuibacteriota bacterium
GCGACCTTCATCCTGGAGTCGGGCCGCGGCCGCGACGTGCGGCGGGACATCTCGCAGCTGACGGCGCAGCAGCGCTGGCCGCTGCTCGAGCTGCGGCCGCTCGGGCTGTCGCTCGAGGACCTGTTCATCCGCGTGGTCGCCGGCGAGGAGCACGAGGAGGCGATGGCGGAGAACGCCGCGCCGACCTCGACCGAGGAGGTGCCGTCGTGAGGGCCTGGGCCATCTACAAGAAGGAGCTCAAGCTGTACTTCAGCTCCCCGATCGCCTACGCCGTGCTGGCGATCTTCGCGCTGATCGCCGGCTGGTTCTTCTACAACGTGTTCGCCTTCTACGTGCTGGCGAGCATGCAGGCCGCGATGAACCCCATGATGGCCCGCGACCTCACGATCGTCGACGGCGTCCTCCGCCCGCTGTTCCAGAACATCAGCGTCATCATGCTGCTGATGATGCCGATCCTGACGATGCGGCTGTTCGCCGAGGAGAAGAAGAGCGGGACGATCGAGCTGCTCCTGACCTACCCCGTGCGGGACGGCGAGGTCCTCCTCGGGAAGTATCTGGCGGCGCTCACCGTCTTCGCCGCCATGCTCGTCCTGACGCTGGCCTACCCGCTCATCGTGGCGTGGGTCACCCGGGTGGAGTGGGGGCCGCTCGCGACCGGGTACCTGGGGCTCTTCCTGCAGGGGGCCGCCTTCATCGCGATCGGCATCCTGATCTCGTCCCTCACGGAGAATCAGATCGTGGCCGCGGTGGCGACGTTCGGCACGCTCCTGATCTTCTGGGTGATCGCCTGGGCCTCGGACTCGGCGGGCGGCGTCCTCGGGCGCGTGCTCTCGCACCTGTCCCTCACCGAGCACGCCGACTCCTTCGCCAAGGGCGTGATCGAGACGAAGGACCTGATCTACTACGTGAACCTGATCATCCTCGCCCTGTTCCTGACCCTGCGCTCGCTCGATTCCAAGCGGTGGAGAGGCTGACCGTCATGCAGCGACTCGGAACACCTGCGCTCTTCCTCGGCCTGGCCGGCGTGATCGCCGGCTTCGTCCTCCGGATGTACCGGCCGTCGTGGACGAAGGTGTGGCCGGCCCTCCTGATCGTGGGCGGCCTCGTGCTGCTCCTCGGGCTCTACGCGCTCTTCGCGGCCAACGTGCGGCGGGCGCTGGCGGGACGCGCAACCCGGTACGGGCTCAACGCGGCGGTGCTGGTCGTTCTCATCCTGGGCGTCATCGCGCTGGTGGAGGCGGTGTCCTACCGGCACAGCCACCGCTGGGACCTGACCGAGAACAAGCGCTGGAGCCTGTCGCCCCAGACGATCAAGGTCGTCGGCGAGCTGCCGGTGGCGGTCAAGGCCGTGGCCTTCTACCGGCCGGACCAGCCGGGCAAGCGGACGGCCGAGGACCTCCTCAAGCAGTACGCGGGCCGGTCGGATGGAAAGTTCACCTGGGAAGTCATCGACGCGGACCGGAACCCGCTGGCGGCGCGCCAGTACAACGTCGAGAGCTACGGCACGGTCATCCTGGAGACGACCCTGAAGGATGGCCAGAAGAAGCAGGAGAAGCTCACCGAGCTGGAGGAGGAGAAGCTCACCAACGCGCTCATCCGGGTGACGCGCCCCGGCAAGCGCACGGTCTACTTCCTCAAGGGGCACGGCGAGAAGGATCCGAGCTCGAGCGACCGGACCGGCTACAACCAGATGAAGTCGGCCATCGAGACGCTCAACTACGACGTCAAGGACCTGCTCCTCGCCCGCGAGACCAAGATCCCCGACGACGCGGCCATCGTCGTCGTGGCCGGCCCCCAGCGGGACCTCCTGCCGAACGAGCTCGACGCCCTCACGGGATACGTCGGCCGCGCGGGCAAGGTGCTCTTCCTGGTCGACCCGTTCCAGAACGCCGGCCTGGGGCCCCTCCTGGACCGGTGGGGCCTGGTCCTGGGCAATGACGTGATCATCGACATCAACCCCCAGGGGCGACTGGCCGGCGCCGGGCCGGAGGTCCCCGTCGTCGGGGACTACCTCGCCCATCCCATCACCCGCGACTTCCGGTTCGCGACGTTCTTTCCGGTCGCGCGCTCGGTGTCCCCCAAGGACAAGGGGCCCGAGGGCGTGCAGGCACAGGGGCTCGCCCGGACCTCCGGCGAGAGCTGGGCGGAGACCAACCAGGACCAGATCCGGACGGGCCAGGTCAAGCCGGACCCGGGCGAGGCGCGCGGGCCGCTCACGATCGCCGCGGTCTCGACCGTCGACGCCAAGGACGTGCCGGCCGAGCGGAAGGACGCGAAGGCGCGGATCGTCCTGATCGGCGACTCCGACTTCGCGTCGAACGGCTTCGTGAACCTCTCGGGCAACCGCGACTTCTTCCTGAACACGCTCTCGTGGCTCGCCGAGGAGGAGAATCTGATCGCGGTGCGCCCGAAGGAAGCGTCGCGCCCGGCGCCCGTGTTCCTCACCGCCGCCCAGGGACAGGTCCTGTTCCTGGTGCCCGTGGTGGTCATCCCGCTGGCGGTGATCGTGGCCGGCGGGGTGGCGGTCGCCCGCCGCCGCGGGCGGTAGCGCGAGGCCGCTGGCGATGCGCTGGACGACGACGGTGGTCCTGGCCGTCCTCCTGGCGGGGCTCGCGACCTTCTACTACGTCTACGAGATCCGCCAGGCGCCCGATCGGGAGAAGGCGGCCGCGGTCAAGGATCACCTCTGGAAGGGCGTCGAGGCCAAGGACGTCGAGGAGATCGTCGTCCGCAAGGGCGGCGAGACGCTCCAGCTGAAGAAGACCGGAGAGACGTGGAGCCTGACGGCCCCGGTCGCCGCCCCGGCCGACCGGCAGGCGGCCGACGCCCTGGCCTCGTCCCTGGCGACGCTCCGGGTGGAGCGGGAGATCGAGGCCAATCCGCAGCAGCCCGCGGACTTCGGTCTGGCGCCGCCCGCCGCGGAGATCACCTTCAAGGCCAAGGGCCAGGAGCGGAGCGTCAAGCTGGGGTCGAAGAATCCGACCGGGATCTGGGTCTACGCTCAGGAGGGCGGCAAGCCGGCGGTGCTGCTGGTGCCGGAGGGCCTCCTGCGGGACGCGCAGAAGCCGACCGGCGACTTTCGGGACCGCACGCTCCTCGCCTTCGACCGGAAGGACGTCAAGGGCGTCGAGGTCCGCGGCCCCGGAGGGCAGGTCCTCGCCGCCGTCGCGGCCAAGGGCGCGGACGAGTGGGCGCTCACGGCGCCCCTCGCGGCGCCCGCGGACCGCGAGGCGATCACCGCGCTGCTCGAGAAGCTGCGGGCGGCCCGGATCAAGGAATTCGTGGCCGATGGGAAGGCGCCCGCCGAGTACGGTCTCGATCGCCCCACGCGTCTCACGCTCGAGATGGGCGAGGCGGCGACCCGGACGACGCGCTCCTTGCGCTTCGGCAAGGCGCTCCCGGACAAGAAGGGCGTCTACGCCCAACGGGAAGGCGAGCCCGGCGTCCTCGTGGTCGAGGAGGAGCTCTGGACGGCGGTGCCCACGTCCGCGACGGCGCTTCGGGACAAGTCCGTCTTCGCCTACGACCGCGGGAAGCTCGAGCGGGTCGAGATCGAGAGCCCCAAGGGGAAGGTCACGCTCGCGCTCCAGGACGGCAAGTGGCGCATCACCGCGCCCAGCGCCCTCCGGGGCGACGACGGCGCGGTGAGCGAGTGGCTCTTCAAGGCGCGGGACCTGCGGGCGCGGGAGTTCGTGGCGGAGGACGGCAAGCGTCTCGCCCCCTACGGGCTCGACCGGCCGCAGATCCGCCTTGCGATCTGGGAGAAGGACGCCAAGGAGCCGAAGGTCCTGCTCCTCGCTCCGGCGAAGGAGAAGGAGCGGGCGTACGCGACGACCCTCGGCCTCGGCGCCACGCGGGTCGTGACCGTCGACGCGAAGGCGCTCGACGAGCTGGCCCGCGGCGTCGCGGAGCTCCGCGACCGGTCGCTCGCCGAGACCTTCGACACGAAGGACGTCACGCGGATCACGATCCAGCGCCCGAGCGTCACCTTGACCCTCGAGCGAACAGGGACGGGCGAGGAGGACTGGCAGCTGGCCGCGCCGAAGCGGGGCAAGGCCCGCGGCGGGCGGGTGAGCGAGCTCCTCTGGACGCTCCGCAATCTCAAGTGGAAGACCCTCGTCGCCGAGCAGGGCTGGGAGCCGGGGCGCTACGGCCTCGACGCGGGCGCCACGACGATCACGCTCTCCGGCAAGGATGGCCAGGCGATCGCCGCGCTCGTGGTCGGCAAGCACGAGGGCGGCCTGACGTACGTCCGGATTCCCGGGCAGCCGGCGCTCTACGCGATCGAGTCGACGACCCTGGGGGATCTGCCGACGGCGCCCGAGGAGCTGCTCGCCTAGGTCCGCCCGGCCGAGGACGTGATGCCAGAGACGATCCTCCTGGACGTGACGGACGGTGTCGCGCTGCTCACGCTGAACCAGCCCGCCCGGCGCAATCCCATGAGCGAGCGCATGGGGGAGGAGCTGGCCGACGCGCTCCGCGACCTCGCCGCCCGCGAGGACGTCCGCGTCCTGGTCCTGGCGGGGGCGGGGGAGTCCTTCTGCGCCGGGGGCGACATGGCTCTCATCGAGGCGAACACCGAGCGGAGCGTCGAGACGCGCCGGCAGGTGATGCGGGCGTACTACGACCGCTATCTCTCGCTCCTGCGTCTCGAGATCCCCACGATCGCCGCCCTCCACGGCCACGCCGTCGGCGGCGGGCTGGCGCTGGCGCTGGCCTGCGACCTTCGGTACGCAGCGGAGGACGCGCGGCTCAGCGTGAATTTCGCCCGCCTGGGCCTCCATCCGGGCATGGCGTCCACCCTCACGCTGCCGCGCGCGATCGGAGCGGCGCGCGCGCTCGAGCTCTTCTACACGGGGCGCGTGGTGTCCGGACGCGAGGCGGAGGCGCTCGGTCTGGTGAACCGCGCCGTGCCGCGCGCGGAGCTGATGGCGGCCGCGCTCGAGACGGCGCGGGCGATCGCCGCCGGCGCGCCCCTCGTCGTGCGGATGCTCAAGCGCGCCGTCTACCAGGGCCTGGAAGGCGCCGTCACGGCCGCCGTCGAGTACGAGGCCTTCTGCCAGGCCATCACGTTCGGGAGCGAGGACCTCCGGGAGGGCCTCGCCGCCGCCCGGGAGCGTCGCGCCCCGCGGTTCCTCGGCCGGTGACGGACACCGTGGCCGGCGAGGCGAGCGCGCTCTACCTCCGGCAGATGGAGCTCGGGCCGATGCAGAACTTCGTCTACCTCGTGGGAGACCGCGAGGCGGGCGAGTGCGTCGTCGTCGATCCGGCCTGGGAGATCGACACCATCGTGCGGACGGCCGAGGCCGACGGGCTCCGCATCACGGGCGCCCTCGTGACGCATACGCACCAGGACCACGTGGGCGGGAGCCTGGCGGACTGGGGCATGCCGGGGCGGATCCCCGGGGTCGAGGAGCTGCTCGGCCGGGTGCGGGCCAAGGTCTACGTCCATCGGGCCGAGCGCGAGTTCCTACGCGGCTTCGGCTCCGATCTGGTGCAGGTGGAGAGCGCGACCGAGCTCCCCGTGGGGCGCTTCCCGATCGTGTTCATCCACACGCCCGGTCACACGCCGGGCTCCCAGTGCTTCCTCGTCGACGGGCGGCTCGTGTCGGGCGACACGCTGTTCATCCAGGCGTGCGGCCGCACGGACCTGCCGGGCGGGGACCCGAGCGAGATGCACCGGAGCCTCACCGAGCGGCTCGGCCGGCTTCCCGACGACACCGTCCTGCTGCCGGGCCACAACTACGGCGGGCGCCAGTCCACGCTGGGCGTCGAGAAGCGCGAGAACCCGTTCCTTCAGATGGGCCTCGGCGAGTTCCTCCGCGCGATGGGGGGCGGCCGGATCACGCTGCCATAACCCTCGCCGGGCCGGCCCGCCGGCCTTCCGTCAGAGCCGGTAGCACGCGACCGCGTTCAGGCCGAGGACGCGGTCGCGCGCCGCCCGTTCCAGCCCGCCCAGCAAGGCCTCGGCGGCGGCCAGCCACTCCGCATAGCCCGCGCGCAGGGTCACCACGGGCCAATCGCTCCCGAAGATCATGCGGTCCGGTCCGAAGTGGTGGAGCAGGTGGTCCACGTACGGCCGCAGGCGCTCGACGGACCAGGCCGGCCCGTCCTCGGTGACCAGGCCCGACAGCTTGACCCAGGCGCGCGTGTCGCGCGCGAGATGCGCCATGTCCTCCGCCCACGCGCCGGAGCGTCCGCCGGCGATGTCGGGCTTGGCGCCGTGGTCGATCACCACGCGCAGGTCCGGATGGGAGGCGAGGAGGCGCCGTAGATTCGGGAGATGGGCCGGCCGGACCAGCGCGTCGAAGACCAGATCGTGCGACGCGATCGCCCGAAGCCCCGCGGCGAGCGCGGGCCGGAGCATCCAGTCCAAGTCGGGCACGTCGTGGAGCATGGGCCGGAGGCCCCGCAGGCGAGGATCGGCGGCGAGCTCGGCCACGACCTCGGCCGCGTCCGGCGCGTCGAGGGGTGCCCAGCCGACGACCCCCGCGACGAACGGGGCGACGGCCGCCAGCTGGAGCAGGAAGCGCGTCTCCGCCACCGTCGGAGCGGCCTGGACGAGCACGGTCCCGTCGATGCCGGCCCGTGCGAGCAGCGGCGCGAGATCGGTCGGCTCGAAGTCGCGGTAGATGGGCGCCAGGCCGGGGGTCAGCCAGCCGTAGTCGCCGCGGGCCAGACGCCAGAAGTGCTGGTGCGCGTCGATACGGCGGGGCCGGTCGGCGGTCATCCGGGCGTGGGCGCGTCGGCGCGAAGGAGCCCTTCGGTCTTCAGATCGCCCCAGAGGGTCGGCGGGATCGGGTGGCGCAGCAGCCGCAGGTTCGCCTCCACCTCGTCGGGCGATCGCGTCCCGGGGATGACCGCCGCCACGGCCGGATGGTGGAACGGAAACTGCAGCGCCGCGGCGGCGAGCGGGACGCCGTGGGCGGCGACCACCCGCTCGAGGGTCCCGACCCGGTCGAGCACGGCGGGCGGCGCCGGCTCGTAGTTGTACGTCGTGCCGGGCCGGGCGCCCGTCGCGAGAATGCCGGAGTTGTACGGTCCGCCCACGATCACGCCGATCCGGCGGCGCTCGCACATCGGCAGGAAGCTGTCGAGCGCGGTCTGCTCGAGGAGCGAGTACCGTCCGGCCAGGAGGAAGCAGTCGAAATCGCCGTCTCGCGCGCAGCGCTCCAGGATCTGCCACTCGTTGGCGCCCACGCCGATGGCCCGGATCGTGCCCGCGGCGCGCAGGTCGTGCAGGATCCGGTAGGCGCCCTCCATGGCCTGGGCGTATCGCAGGTCGTCCTCGGCGCCGTGGGTCACGGCGCCGAGATCGTGGATCAGGACGACGTCCACGCGGTCGAGCCTGAGCCGCTCGAGGCTGCCGTCGAGCGAGGCCCGCGTGGCCTCGGCCGTGTAGTCGAACACCGGGGTGAGTGGCGGGATGTCCACGTACGGGCTCCCGCCCCGGGGCGCCTCGGCGGATCGCGGCACGAGACGCCGACCCACCTTCGTCGACAGAGCGAACGCGTCGCGGGGCTCGCCGTGGAGCGCGGCCCCAATCCGCCGCTCGCTCAAGCCGGACCCGTAGAGCGGCGCGGTGTCGAAGTAGCGGAGCCCCGCGGTCCACGCGCGGCGCACGGTGGCGGCGGCCTGCGGCTCGTCGAGCGGTCGGAAGAGATTGCCGAGAGGCGCGCCGCCGAACCCGAGTCGCGTGACCTGCACGGCTGTCCGGCCGAGCGGCCGCCGGTCCCCGGGGTCGATCGGGCGCGTGCTCACGCGGCGGAGACGACGCCCTTCACCAGGAGAATGTTCCCGTACGGTCGACGTTCGCCGGTGGCGACCACCGCGAAGGCGGCCCTCGCGCGCTCGTAGAACGCGAAGCGCTCCAGCGCCTCGAGCGCCACCGAACGCCCGGCGGCGGCGTCGACGAGCGCTTGGAACTCCCGGACGGGCTCGGGCACCGCCGCCGGGTCTCCCACGACGGCCATGACCGCGGCCGGCCGTGGCGTGAAGGTGTCGAGCGGCAGCACCGAGAGGATCGCGCGCAAGGCCCGTGGCGCGTCGACCCCGTCCAGGCGGACGAGCCGGCGCGCGACGCTAGCGGCCGGGAAGTTCCCGTCTGCGACCACGAGCTCGTCCCCGTGGCCCATCGCCGCGAGGACGTGGAGGAGATCCGGGCCCAGCACGGGGTCGAGACCCTTCAGCATCGGCATCACATCCTACCGCGAGCCGCGGCCCGGGGTAGACCAGCTGCCCGGCGCGCGTTGATCCCTCCGAGGAACCGGGCTACGCTCGGCGCGTGGCCCTCGACCTCGTGATTCGCGGCGGGACCGTAATCACCCCCGACGGCGTCGGCTCATGGGATGTCGGCATCCAGGGCGAGCGGATCGCCGTGCTGGCGCTGCCGGGGACGCTGCCGACGGACGGCGCGAGGGTGCTCGACGCGTCGGGACGGATCGTGGCGCCGGGCGGGGTCGAGCCCCACACGCACCTGGCCCACGCGATCCGGACGCATCCGGACGAGCCGGGCCTCACCCTCGGACCCGAGGACGACACGCGGGGGATGGCGTGCGGCGGCACGACCACCCACATCGACTTCGCCTTCGTCCGGCCGGGGGCGGGGATCGCCGAGACCCTGGAGCAGCGCCGGGCCCGCTGGGCCGGGCACTCTCACGTCGACTACAGCTTTCACGTGACCCTCTGCGGCGCGCTCCCGCTCGGCATCTTCGCCGAGATGCGGGACGCGATCGCGGCGGGCTTCCCCAGCTTCAAGGTGTTCACGACCGACATCCTCCCGCCGCACCCGAAGCGCCCCTCGTTCCGGCTGGACTTCGGGCGGATCCAGCTCGCCATGGCCGAGGCGGCGCGGCACGGCGGCCTGGTGACGGTTCACGCCGAGGACGACGAGCTCGTGCAGACGGCGTACGAGCGCTTCCGGGCCGAAGGCCGGCTGGACGGGGCGAACATGCACCTGGTGCACACGAAGCTGTCCGAGCAGCTCGCCTTCGGCCGTACGATCGGGCTGGCCCGCGCGACCGGCGCCGGGATCTACTTCGTCCACACCTCGGCCCGCGAAGGCGTGGAGGCGGTGGAAGCGGCGCGCGCGACCGGCCAGCCCGTCTACGCGGAGACGCTCCACCAGTACGCGTGCTTCGACGCCGAGCACTACAAGACCCCACGCGGGTTCTGCGCCCACACCTACCCGTCGCTCAAGCTGCCGGAGGATCGAGAGGCGCTGTGGCGCGGGCTGGTGGATGGCCGCGTCTCGACCTTGGCGACGGACGAGTACCCGACCAGCCTCGCGCAGAAGCTCCGCGGGCGCACGATCGAGGACGTGACGGGCGGGAACGTCGGTGCCGAGGCGCGTCTCGGCATCGCGTTCACCGAAGGCGTCGTCAAGCGCGGGATGTCGCTCGAGCGGTTCGCCGCCATCACCGCGACCAACGCGGCGCGGATCTTCGGTCTATTCCCGCGGAAGGGCGCGATCGCGACCGGCAGCGACGCGGACCTCGTCCTCATCGATCCGGCGATCCGCAAGACGTTGGCGCGCGACGACTTCCACGTGAGCGACTACAGCCCGTGGGAGGGGTGGGCGGTGTCGGGGTGGCCGGTCACGACCCTCCTGCGCGGTCGCGTGATCGCGGATCGCGGCCGCGTGCTCGGCGCGCCAGGCGACGGCCAGCTGGTCGCCCGGCGGATCGACCCCGCCGTCCTCCACCGCCCCGTCTGCTGATCGCTCGATCGCCTCCCAGCGGCGGCGCGGCCTCACGCCGCTGACCCCGTCGACCCGCCGGCTGGCCGCCACGGGCGGGTGCTCGCCAAGAGCGCGAGCAGACCGAGCCCGAGAGAGCCAGTGAGGAGCAGCGCGCCGGAGACGCCGTGGCGCTCCGACGTCGCCCCGACGAGAAAAGACCCGATCGGGAACACGCCGTGGAACACCCAGGTGTAGAGGCTCGTCAATCGCCCGCGAAGCGCGTCCGGGGCGCCGAGCTGGAGGGTCGTGTTGCATCCCGTGACCGTGACAAGCCCCGAGAATCCCGTCACGAGCAGGACGGGGACCGCCGTCCAGAAGTCTCGGACCATGGCGAGCACCAGCAGCCCAGTGCAGGCCACTCCGGCGGCGCCGAGCAGCAGGCCGAGGCCGGGCTCGGGGTTGGCCCGCGCCCCGAGCGCCAGCGCGCCCGCGACCGCGCCCACCCCGAGCGCGGCCATCAGGAACCCGAACCCCTCCGGCCCGAGGTCGAGCACATCGCGAACCAGAAGGGGCACGTAGACGGTGAAATTGAAGACGCAGAGGCTCACGACGAAGAGGATGCTCAGCGCCGCGCGGAGTCGCGGCGTCTTCGTCACGTAGCGGATCCCCTCGGCGATGTCGTGGCGGATCGAGGTGCCTCGCCGCGGCCGGCCGGCGCTTTCGGCGGGCAGACCGAGGAGCGTGAGCAGGACGACCGCGAAGCCGAGCCCGTTCACCGCGAACGCGGGGACGACGCCGAAGCGCGCGATCACGACGCCGGCGACCGCCGGTCCCACGATCCGGGCGGCGTTGAAGGACGCCGAGTGGAGCGCGACCGCGTTGCCGAGATCCGCGCGACCCACGAGCCCCAAGACGAAGGACTGCCGGGTGGGCGCGTCGACGGTGTTCGCGAGGCCAGTGACCAGGGCGAGGAGGGCGATGTGCCAGTAGCGAGCGCGGCCGCTCGCGACGAGCACGGCCAGCGCCCACGCCTGGCACGCCAGCGCGCTCTGGCTGGCGATCAGCAAGCGGCGCCGCGGCCACCGATCGGCGATCACACCGGCGATCGGCGAGAGCAGGAGGATGGGCCCGAACTGCAAGGTGCCGAGGAGACCCAGCTTGAACGGCGAGTCCGTGAGCTGGAGGACGAGCCACGACTGTGACACCGTCTGCATCCAGGCGCCCACCAGCGCGACGAGCTGAGCCAGGAAGAAGGAGCGGAACGCGGTGTGATCCAGCGCCCGGAATCCGCGGGGAAACCCCATGACGCGCGACAGTGTACCGCCCCGGGCGGCGGCAAGGGGCCCGGTCGGCCGGTGGCGCCGCATCCTATAATGGCGAGGGGAGGATCGCGCCATGCCGGATGCTTTCATCTGCGACGCCGTTCGGACACCCATCGGCCGGTACGGGGGTGCGCTGGCGCCGGTCCGCGCCGACGATCTGGCCGCGATCCCGATCCGGGCCCTGGTCGCCCGTCACTCGCGCGTCGACTGGGCGCGCATCGACGACGTCATCCTGGGCTGTGCCAACCAGGCGGGTGAGGACAACCGCAACGTCGCGCGCATGGCGACCCTCCTGGCCGGCCTGCCGGTGGAGATCTCCGGAGCGACCGTCAACCGTCTCTGCGGCTCGGGACTCGACGCGGTGGCGACGGCGGCCCGGTTGATTCGCGCGGGTGAGGCCGATTTGGTGCTCGCCGGCGGCGTGGAGAGCATGTCGCGGGCCCCGTTCGTCATGGGCAAGGCCGACGTGCCGTTCGCGCGCGACGCGAGACTCTACGACACGACGATCGGGTGGCGCTTCGTCAACCCGCGGATGCAGGAGCTCTTCGGCACCGATGCCATGGGGGAGACGGCCGAGAACGTGGCCGAGGAGTGGAAGATCGACCGCGCCGACCAGGACGCCTTCGCGGTGCGCAGCCAGCTCCGGGCGCGCGCGGCACAGAAGCGCGGGCGCCTCGCCCAGGAGATCGTCCCCGTTCCCGTCACTCGCGGGAAGGACACCGTGCAGGTGGCCGAGGACGAGCACCCGCGGGACACGACGCTGGAGGCGCTCGCCCGGCTCAAGCCCGCCTTCCGGGCCGGCGGCAGCGTGACGGCCGGCAACGCCTCCGGTGTGAACGACGGCGCCTGCGCCTTGCTCGTCGCGTCCGAGCGCGCCGCCGCCGCCTACGGGCTCACGCCCCGGGCGCGGGTCGCGGCGGGCGCGACGGCGGGCGTGCCGCCGCGCATCATGGGGATCGGTCCGGTGCCGGCGACGCGAAAGCTCCTGGCGCGCGCCGGGCTCGACCTGTCGCGGATCGACGTCGTGGAGCTCAACGAGGCCTTCGCCGCCCAGGCCCTGGCCGTTCTCCGCGACCTCGGGCTGCCCGACGACGCCGAGCACGTGAACCCGAACGGGGGGGCGATTGCCCTCGGCCATCCCCTCGGGATGAGCGGCGCGCGCCTCGCGGCGACGGCGACCTTCGAGCTCCAGGCCCGCGGCGGCCGCTACGCCGTCTGCGCGATGTGCATCGGCGTCGGCCAGGGGATCGCCGTGTTGCTGGAGCGCGTCTGACGCGGCGTGCGCCCGCGATGTAAGGTGACGCGTCTATGAGCACGGTCAACGTCCGCTACATGGTCGAGGACGTCGATGCCGCGATCGCCTTCTACACGACCCACCTCGGCTTCAAGCTGCTCACCCGGGCGGCGCCCGCCTTCGCCGACGTCACGCGAGGGGACCTCCGGCTCCTGCTGAGCGGGCGGACCAGCTCGGCCGGCCGTGCCATGCCCGATGGCCGGCAGCCGGTGCCCGGCGGCTGGAACCGCTTTCAGGTGGTCGTCGAGGACATCGCCGCCGAGGTGGACCGCCTGCGCCAGGCCGGGCTGCGATTCCGCAACGAGATCGTGCGGGGACCGGGGGGCGCGCAGATCCTCCTCGAGGACCCGTCCGGCAACCTGATCGAGCTCTTCCAGCCGGCCGCGCACTGAGCGCGCGCCGTCGCGGAGCCCACTTCAGCGACGGAGAAACGCGCCGAGCCGGCGCGTGAACGCGTCGCGCTCCTCGACCTGGGGCGAGTGGCCGCTCGCCTCGAAGATCGTGAGCTCCGAGTGCGGGACGAGCGTGTGGATCTCCTCCGCCTGGTCGACAGGGCAGATCCAGTCGTGGCGCCCCACCATGACCAGGGTGGGGCCGGCGATGGCGGCGAGCTCAGCCCGGCAGTCGTACGTCGGGTACTCGTGCTCGATCACGAACTTCCGGACGGCGATGCGATAGCGCGTGTCCGCCCGCGCCTGGTTCGCCGCCGCGGCCAGCGCCTTGTCGTGGAAGTAGAGCGGCCGGATCGTCTCGAACGCGCGCCGGAAGCTCGCGTCGTCGGGAAGCGAGCCGTCCCAGAGGGACCGGTAGGCGGCCCACTGCTCGGGCGTCGCCTGGCGCCGGGCGTTGGCTTCCGCGCGGGGCATGAACGCGTGGCTCGCCGAGGCGCCCACGACGGCGAGCGTCCGCATCGCCGCGGGATGGCGGGCGGCGTACATGAGCGCGAGAAAGCCGCCCCAGCTGATGCCCAGGACATGGACGGAACCGAGATCGAGCGCCTGCCGGATCCCTTCCATGTCCCGGACGAGCTGGTCCTGCGTGCACTGCTCGACCGGCCCCCACTCGGACCGGCCATGCCCACGGTGGTCCCAGAAGACCATGCGAAGCCCGAGCGGCCCGGCCATCGGGCCCAGCGAGCGGACGAGGCCACCCGAGTCCGTGCCGGGGCCGCCGTGAGGGACGAGGCACGGCGACCCGTCCCCCACGACCTCGGCGTGGAGGGTCGTTCCGTTGACCCGGAGCTCCACGCCCGCCCTACCGGCCCGTCAGCTTCACGCTCTTCAGGGACTGGTAGATCCCTCCGTACGCCGGGATGGGCACGAACCCGTCGTAGCTCTGGCGCGTCACGTAGACCTGCTGGGGGAAGTAGAGGAAGACGTAGGGCGCGTCCTCCATCAGGATCTTCGAGAACTCGGCGTACTGCCGCTTCCGCTCCGCCTGGTCACCGGCGCGGCGCGCCGCCTCGAGGGCGGTGTCGGCGCGTGGATTCTTGTAGTGGGCGAAGTTCCGTCCCTTCCACTGACCCGAGTGCCAGATCGAGTACGCGAAGGGGTCCGGATCGTGGAAGTTCGTCCAGCCCACCACGATGCCCTCGAAGTCCGACGCGAAGAGCTTCTTCACGAAGGTCGGCCAGTCGAGCGGTTCGATGCGCGCCTCCACGCCGACCTTCTTCAGGAACTCCTGGATTATGATCGACGTGTCCTTGACGGTCTGGTCGGCCTGGTCGTGCTTGAGCGAGAAGGCGAGGCGCTTGCCGTCCTTCTGGAGGACGCCATCGGACCCCGGCTTCCAGCCGGCCTCGGCGAGCAGGGCCTTGGCCCGATTCGGGTCGTAGGGGTACGGCTTGACCGAGGGATCGAACGCCCAGCTGCCGGGCGGAAACTGTCCGGTGGCGACGGTGCCGTAGCCCTGCAGCACCTCCCGGACGATGGCCGGAATGTCGATCGCGTGGTAGAGCGCCCGGCGGACCTGCAGGTCGTCGAACGGGGCGAGGTCCTGGCGGAAGCCGAAGTACGTGTACGAGGTGTTGTCGGCGGTGAGGACCTTGAACCCGGGCGTCTGCTTGAGCCGCGCCATCTCGGTGAGGGGCGGCCGCTCGATGAAGTCCACACCGCCGGCGCGCAGCTCCTGCAGCAGCACGACCGTGTCGGGGATGACGCGGTAGATCAGCCGATCCAGCGCCGGCCGTCCCGCATGGTAGTCGGGATTGGCCTCGAGGACGATCCGCTCGCCCCGCCTCCACTCGACGAACTTGAAGGGCCCGGTCCCGATCGGCTTCCGGTTGAATTCCGTCGTGTTGAGGTCCTGGCCTTTCAGGATGTGCTCGGGGACGATGCCCGCCCGCGGGTTGACGAGCACCGCGAGGAACGCGCCGTAGGGATAGCGAAGGCGGAAGCGGATGGTGTGGTCGTCGAGGACCTCGATCGGCTTCTGCGCGAGCTCCTCCGGCTTCTTCGGATGGTCCTTGTTGGTCAGCTCGGGGAACCCGACCAGCGCGTCGAAGTAGCCCCGATGCGGCGTCGTGACCTTCGGATCGAGCACGGAGTAGAACGTGAAGGCCACGTCCCGCGCGGTGAACGGCTTGCCGTCGTGCCACTTCACGCCCTTCTTCAGCTTGAACGTGTAGGTGAGCGCGTCCCGAGAGACTTCCCAGGACTCCGCCAGCAGCGGCTTCACCCCGAGCTTCTCGTCGAGCTCGACCAGGCTGTCGTAGATCGGCCACTCCGCGATGTAGGACTGGCCGTCGGTGGCGATCACGGGATTGAGGCTGGTCGCGTCGCCGTGGAACCCGATCACGAAGTCCTTCCCGACGGCGGCCGTGTCCGACGGGGCACCCAGCCCGGCGGCGAACGCCAGCGACAGGACCATCACGAGCACGAGCCGGTAGCGCATGGGACTCTCCTTCGTGTGACGTAGCGGTGGTCCGTTCACCATAGCCTAAGGGGCCCCCGAGCGCAGCGCCGGGTCGAGCGCGTCGCGGAGGCCGTCGCCGAAGAGGTTGAAGCCGAGGACGGTCACGAAGATGGCCACGCCCGGGAAGGTCGAGACCCACCAGGCCGAGGCGAGGAACTGGCGACCTTCGACGACCATGTTGCCCCAGCTGGGGGTCGGGGGCTGCGTGCCCAGGCCGAGATACGACAGGCCCGACTCGATCAGGATCGTCTGGCCGAGGAGCAGCGTGCCCTGCACGATGATGGCGGGTACGGCGTTCACGAGCACGTGCCGCGCCAGGATCCGTCCGTGGCTCGCGCCGAGCGCGCGGGCGGCCTCGACGAAGTCCCGGGCCCGGAGAGACAGGCACTCGCCCCGGACGATGCGGGCCACCGGCGCCCAGGTCACCAGCCCGACCACGAGGGCGGTGTTGAGCAGGCTCGCCCCGAACAGCGCGACGACCACGAGGATGAGAAAGAGCGCGGGCACGGACATGAAGACGTCGGCCACGCGCATGATCGCGGTGTCCACGCCCGCCCCGAAGTAGCCGGCGGTGCCGCCGACCGCGGTTCCGACGAGGATGGCCAGGCCGGTGGCCAGGAAGCCGATCTGGAGCGAGACGCGGGCGCCCCAGATGATGCGGGTCAGGATGTCCCGCCCGAACCCGTCGGTCCCGAGCCAGTGGGCCGGCGTCGGCGGCTTCAAGCGCTGGAGGAGCGACTGGGTCGAATAGCTGTAGGGCGCCACGGCCGGCGCCAGGATCCCGGCGACGAGGATCAGGGCGACCAGGACGCCGCCGAGGAGCCCGCGCCGGTTTCGGACGAGTCGCTTCACGCTGCCCATGGCCGGCTCAGGAGTAGGAGATGCGTGGGTCGATCAGGCAGTAGGCCAGATCGGTGAGGAGGTTCGCGGTGATGACGACCGCCGCCACCAGCAGGTTCACGCCCATGATGACCGGGTAGTCACGCTCGAAGACGGCGCCCACGGCGAGCCGTCCGATCCCGGGCCAGGCGAACACGGTCTCTGTGAGCACGGCGCCGCCGACCAGGGTCGGGAGGGAGAGCCCCACGACGGTCACCACGGGGATCAGGGCGTTGCGGAGCGCGTGGCGCCAGATTACCTGCCCAGCCGGCACCCCCTTCGCGCGCGCCGTCCGGACGTAGTCCTGGCGCAGCGCCTCGAGCAGGCTCGACCGGGTGAAGCGCATGAGCGCGGCCATCTGGATCAAGCCGAGCGTGAGTGTGGGCAAGACGGCGTGACGTAGGCGCGCCCCCAGGTCGCCTTCGCGGCCGTACTCGCTCAGCCCCGAGGGCGGGAGTAGGTGGAACGCCTCGGAGAACAGCAGGATCAGCATGATGCCGAGCCAGAAGCTCGGAAAGGAGACCCCGAACAGCGACACCGCGGACGCGACCGTGTCCCAGATCGTGTCGCGGCGAACGGCGGCGAGCACGCCCAGCGGCACGGCAACGAGGAACGCGAGGGCGAGCGCGCCACCCGTCAGCTGGAGCGTGGGGCCGAGCCGATCGAGGATCAGGGTGAGGACCGGGTCACCGGTCTTGAAGGAGCGGCCGAGGTCGCCCTGGAGCGCGGCCAGGACCCAGCTCCCGTACTGGGCGAGGAGCGGGCGGTCGAGGCCGAGGCGCTCGCGCACCTGGGCCGCGACGTCCTGCGAGAATTCCCCGCCGATGAGGACGGCCTCGGGACCGCCCGGCGCCAGGCGCATGAGGGTGAAGAGGACGACGGAGACGCCGGCGAGCATCAGCGCCGCGAATCCGAGTCGCTTCGCCGCGTAGCGCGCGAGGCCTCGCGTCATCTCACCGGGTTCCGCGCGGTGACGCTAGCATCGGCGTCGAGAGAGGGTCAATGGCTCAGGGCCGCCGGCGGTCGGGTGACGCGGCCGGGATGGTGCGCCCGCCGCGCCGCCGCCGCCGTCCGCGGCGCGCCGCTCCGCCGGGTCGGTCGCGCCGGGTCCTCGGGCGCGCGGGCCACTCGCCCCGCTCCTCGAGGACGCGGCGCAGCACGGCCAGCCCCTCGGCCACGACCGGCATGCCGCCGTAGGTCACCTGCTGGAAGATCGCCTCGGCGACTTCCCGCCGCGTCGCGCCGACGTTGAGGGCGGCATGCACGTGAGCGTAGAGCTCGTTCGACCGCGCCAACACCGTCAAGGCGGCGACCGCACAGAGCTCGCGCTGCCGCTGGGAGAGCACCGTGCGGCTGTAGAGCCGCCCGGCGAAGAAGACGCTCAGCTCGCGCGCCAGCGCCGGGTCCAGTGTCCTCCACGTGTCGTAGCCCACGCCGCCGCGGACCGTCCGGAAGAGACGGCGCGCGGTGCGGCGGGCCTTCTCCATCAGCGCGCGATCCGGCATGTCCTTCCTCCTGGGCCGGAGGCCCGATCCAGGTCCAAGCTAGCGGGCGCGGCTCCCACCGCGCAGGCGGGTGGCTCCCGCCGCCGCCACCCCCGCGGCCGCGACGGCCACGGCCATCGGCACCGGCGTGCCGTCGTAGAAGCGGCCGATCAGGATTCCGTAGCCGGCGGCGGCGGTCAGCTGCAGGAATCCGAGCACTGCCGAGGCCAGGCCCGCGGTCCGCGGGAACGGCCCGATGGCGCCCGCCACGGCGGTTGGGAGCACGACCCCGACGCCGACGGCGAAGGCGTACATCGGCCCGATGACTGCGGGCACCGTCCAGATGCGAGCCCACGCCAGGCCCGCCATCAGGCCGCCCGCCGCCGCGCCGAGGCAGGTTGCCGCGCGGATCAGACCGTCGATGCCCACGCGGGGGACGAACCGGGCGGCCAGGAAGCTGCCGGTCATGATGCCGAACGCCACCAGCCCGAAACAGAGCCCGTAGACATCCGGCGTGACGCCGAGCACCTCGATCAGGACGAACGACGAGCCCGAGATGAACGCGAACTGCCCTCCGAACATGAGCGCGACGACCAGGGTGTACCCGAGGAAGCCGCGGTCGGTGAGCAGCTCCGCGGTGCTCGTCGCGAGGCGTCCACGATCGCGCTGTCGGTTCGTCTCCGGGACGAGCAGCGCCGCGACGCCTAGAAACACCGCGCCGCACGCCGCCAGGACGAGGTACACGGCCCGCCAGCCGAAGGCGACGTGCACCAGGCCCCCGACGATCGGCGCCAGGATCGGCGTGAGCGCCATGGCGGTGCCCATGTAGCCGAGGATGCGCGCGGCCTCCGAAGGCTCGTAGAGGTCGCGTACCACCGCGCGTCCGACGACCGGGCCGCTCCCGGCGCCGAGCGCCTGCAGAAGCCGGCCGGCCACGAGCAGCCGCGCCGTCGGGGCGGCCCAGCAGGCGAGGCCTCCGAGGGCGTAGACGGCGAGGCCGCCCAAGAGCACGCGGCGCCGACCGACTCGATCGGAGAGCGGGCCGTGGACGAGTTGCGCCAGCGCGAACGTGGCGAGGAACAGCGTGACCGTGAGCTGCATGCTCTCGGGTCGGGCGCCCAGGTCGTCGGCAGCGGCCGGCAGCGACGGCAACGCCATGTCGATGGACAGCGAGCCGATCGCCACCACGGCCGTGAGCAGGACGGCGACCGGGCCCCGCAGGCGATCGGCGGCTCCCGCCGAGCCGGCGGGCGGACGGTCGGGGCAAGCCGTGAACCGGGTCCCTACGGCTCCGTCACGAGCCGCGAAAACGTCGCCGCGTCGATGTTCGTGCCGCACACGATCACGCCGACCCGGCGGCCGCCCAGGCGCTCGCGAAGCGGCCCCAACAGGGCCGCGGTGGCCGCGGCTCCGGCCGGCTCGACGGCGAGCTTCACGCCGCGGAAGAGGAGCCCCATCGCGCGCCGCAGCGCGTCGTCCTGCACCAGGACCAGGTCGTCGAGCGCCCGCCGGCACAGCTCGAAGCTGTAGGCCGCGGCATGCGGCGCGCCCAGGCTGTCGGCGATGGTCCGGACCGCGTCGATCGCCTCGGGCTTGCCGGCGGCGAGACTCCGCCGCATCGAGTCCGCGCCGGTGGGCTCCACGCCGAAGACCTGACAGTGGGGCAGGGCGAGCTTGACCGCCGTCGCCACACCGGCGCACAGCCCGCCGCCGCCGATCGGCACGATCACGGCCTCGAGATCCGGCGCCTGCTCGCAGAGCTCGAGGCCGAGCGTGGCGGTGCCGAGGGCGGTGCGCGGTCCCTCGAACGGGTGGACGAAGGTGCGCCCTTCGGCGGCCTCGATCTCCCGCACCCGCTCGAACGCCCGGTGCACGTCTTCGACCAGGTCGACCTCGGCGCCCCACCACCGGCAGGCGGCCACGCGGGCCGGGTTGGCGGAGCGCGGCATCACGACCTTGGCAGTCGTGCCGAGCACCCGTGCGGCGTATCCCACCGCGATGGCGTGGTTACCCGCGCTGACGGCCGTCACGCCGCGGGCGAGGGCGGCGCGGTCGAGCGCCAGCATCACCGTCAGCGCGCCTCGCGGCTTGAAGGTCCCCGTGTGCTGGAAGAGCTCCAGCTTCAGGACGACCTCGGTCTTGGGGTCCAGGTGGTCGGTGATCTCGCGCCCGCGCCAGCGCCAGACCGGCGTCTCGACCACCAGGTCCCCGAGCCGCTCTCGGGCCGCGCGAATCTCCGAGAGCGTGGGGGCGGACACGTCCTGTCCCATCAGGCCGGGCGCTCCGAGGGGGCCGGGAGCGGCATCCCGTGATTGCCCCGGTAGCTCGCCGGCTCGGGCGAGCGCCATCCGGCGAGCAGCCCGGCCGCCGGCTGCCAGACCTCGACGCCGAGGGGCCGGCACACCTCGATCGGGTCGCGCGCGTCCGGGCCCCACAGCGGGATGGAGAGGTCGCCGCCGGGGCACGTCGAGATCGCGCAGAGGAGGTCGATCTCGGCGAAGATCTCGAAGAAGTCGCCCTTCCGCGCGGGGCTCGCCTTCATGAAGTAGCGGTCGTCCTGGAGCCCGGTCACCTGGAAGATGTTGAGGACGTCGTGCACGTCGAGCTCGGTCAGTCGCCACGGCGCGATCGCCCGCACCAGGTTCGAGTGACAGCAGAAGTCGAATTCTTCCCCGGTGAGGAGCTTGGTGACGTACGGGTCACAGCGCGTGCCGAGGAGGTCGTGGCAGCGCCCGCCGTCGGCGTCGATCCCGTACCGAAGCGTGTCGTTCGTGATGGTCGCCATCGGACGCAGGTACGGGAGGGTCGACCACAGCCGGTCGCCGGTCGTGACGTGAGCGCGGTGGAGCTGCTTCGTCCGGGAGGCCC
Source organism: Candidatus Rokuibacteriota bacterium (assembly GCA_044867785.1). Lineage (GTDB taxonomy): Bacteria > Methylomirabilota > Methylomirabilia > Rokubacteriales > DASRDR01 > DASRDR01. The sequence continues at coordinate 20,440 of JBIOVM010000098.1, forward strand.
AGAAGCGCTCGCGCGGGTTGTGGAGGTGCCAGGCGTTGAAGTCGGCCACCTGCGGGCCCTCGACGGTCACGATGCGGCAGAGCTGCCCGGCTCGGACCGGCCACGCGCGCCCCGATCGGATCGGCACGACGAAGCGCTCGACGAGGGTGCGCGCCGTGTCCTGCGCGAGGCGGTCATAGAAGGCGCGGTCCACCGCCAGGGGCCCGTCCGGCGTCGAGGGCAGGTACGTCCACGGCCGTGACATCGTCGTCCGGACTCTATCAGGCGAAGCGCCAGCCGTCGAGCGTGGCCGGCCTGTCCGGCCGAATCCGCCGGGGGAGATCGCGGCTGCCGAGGATCCCCGCGTCGACGAGCGGCGAGAGTCCCTCGCGACGGGCGCGCGCCCGCGACAACCGCGGCATGAGACCGAGGCCGGCCACGCGCGTGGGCACCTGGGTCCACAAGAACGTGGGGCTGGCGGGCGGAATCGGCTCCGCGAAGCCCGACGCGACGTCCCATCGAAGGAGTCCCGCACCACGCCGTTCGCCGGCGGTCCGGCGCGCCTGGCCCCACGTGAGCGTGACGGCCAGCGAGCGGCGCCGGCAGACCACCGCATGCGGCGTGCGCGCCGGCAAGTGGAACAGGCTTCCCGGCACGAGGTCGAACGTGCGCCACCCCGCGCGCGGGCCGCCCTGGGCCAGTCGGTCGTCGAGGTCCTCCGGAGTGCCGCGCGGCACTCGGGGGCCGACCGTGACCGTGCGGCGGCCCTCGAGCTGGAGCCAGAAGGCGTCGACCTCGCCGTCGTGGTGGAGCCCCATCCCCGGCCGTCCCGTGCCGTCCACGACGAACAAGAAGGAGGACTCGTCGCGGTCCGGCCCGAAGAAGGCGACGCGAAGCGCCACCATGAGCCGCATGAGGCGCGGCAGGACCTGATGCACCTGCGGAAGGTAGACGGTGACCCCGGTCGCGAGCGCCGCCGCCAGGCGTCGCGGGTTCCCGGACCGGTCGACCTCGCGCTCGGCGACCACCTGGAACGGGAGCCCTTCGCCCGCCATTGCGACGCACTCGGCGAAGCCGGGCACGACGGCGCGCCACGCGCGGTCCCGCGGCGGCAGCACGATCGGCGCCCGACCGAGGCTCCCCCTCCGGAACCGCCGGACTCCGCGGTCGCCGGGGAACCAGGTCGCCAGCGGCGAGACGCGATGGGCGCGCGCCCGCGGGCGCGGCGGGGGGCGTGGCGGAACCGATCGCGTCGGCGCCATGATCGCGGAGGATAGGCGAGGGGCCGGGCGAAGACAACCGGCGCCGCTCGGGCGACGCGCCCCGCCGGCGGGAGTGGACGCCGGCCGGCCGGCGCGGTAGAGAAGAAGCGCCACGCCGCCGACGGTCCGGCGGCTTCCCCGTCACCCGATCGCATCGCGGAGGCGCGCATGAACGTCGAAGCCAAGCTGGCGAGCCTGGGATTCCCGCTGCCCGACCTCGAGGCCGAGTACCGGCGGAACACGTCCGGCGCGCACTTCGTGTCGCATCGGGCGGTGGGGTCCCTCCTCTACCTGTCCGGGACGGTGCCGATCCGGGACGGAGCGGCCTACCTTCCCGGCCTTGTCGGCCGCGATCTCACCGTGGCCCAGGGATACGAGGCCGCGCGCTGGGCCCTGATTCCCACGCTCACGGCGGTGCGCTACGCCCTCGGTGACCTGGACCGCGTGGAGGCCGCCATCCAGATGATCGGCTACGTGAACTCGGCCCCGGGGTTCGCGGACCAGCCCCGGGTGATCAACGGGGCAGCAGACCTTCTCGTCGAGCTCTACGGCGAGCGTGGGAAGCCCACCCGGGCGGCGATCGGCTGCCAGGGTCTGGCGCTCAACTCGTCGGTCGAGATCGTTCTTACCGTGCAGTTCTCCGGCGCGGAGGCGCGGCCTCCGCTGGCGCGTGATCGCTGGCAGCAGTGACAGCGGGTATAATGCCTCCGTTCGACGGGAGGCGGCGCGTGCAGGGGCGGATCCGATCGTGGTTCAAGGTGCGGTTCTTCACCGGCTTCTTCGTCACCTTGCCGGTGGTCCTGACCGCCTGGGTCTTCTGGCTCTTCTACGCCTCGGTCGACAACTTCATGGCGCCTCTCTACGAGCAGTTCCTCGGGCGCCACCTGCCCGGCCTGGGATTCCTGACCGCGGTCCTCCTCATCCTCCTGATCGGCGTGTTCGCCACCAACGTCGTGGGGCGTCGCGTCCTGCAGTGGGCCGAGCGCCTGATCCTCTACGTTCCGCTCGTGCGCCGGGTCTACCCGACGGTGAAGGACTTCGTCGACGCGTTCTCGCCGAACCGGCGCTCCGGGTTCCGGGAGTTCGTCGTCATCGAGCACCCGCGCGAAGGGGTGTACGCGTACGGATTCCTCACCGGGGACGTGATCGTCGAGGGCGCCAAGCCCGAGGCGTTCGTGTCCGTGTACGTGCCGACGAACCACTTGTACCTGGGCGACGTCGTCCTCGTCCCGCGGGGCGCGGTCGTGGCGACGGGCCTCTCCATCGAGGACGGGATTCGCATCATCCTGTCGGCGGGCACGGCAGCGCCCCCGCGGCTTCCGCATGGGAGCGCGGGCGAGCTGGGGGCAGCCGCCAAGTGACGGATCCCAGGAGACGAGCGTCATGAAGTTTCTCTGCATCGCCTGCGATCAAGCCATGCGGCTCGCCGGGACGGCGGGACCGAGCGCGGACTCGCTCACCGTCACCTTCAGCTGTCCGGGATGCGGGCATCGGATCGCCATGTTGACGAACCCCTGGGAGACGCAGCTGGTGCGGACGCTCGGGGTGAAAGTGGGCAGCGCCTCCGCCGAGGCGCCCGCGCCGTTCGCCTCGGTGCGCGCGGGCCTCGCTCGCCAGCGCGACGCGGCGCTCGAGGCCGGCCCCGCCGGATCCGATCGCGAGGCCGCCGCCCCGTCCGCCGCCACCGCGACCGAAGGGCCGGGCTGCCCCTTCGCCGCGATGATCGGGAGCGCGGGGACGGACGCGGTGGCCGTCCCCTGGACGGCCGAGGCCGAGAGCCGGCTCGAGCGCATCCCGACCTTCATCCGCCCCATGGCCCGGCAGGCGATCGAGCGGTTCGCGCGCGAGCGCGGTCACACGGCGGTCGACGCCCAGGTGATGGATCAGGCGCGCGACTTCATGGGGATGTAACCCCGACCGCCGCGGGCTCGCGGCGCGCCTCCTCCTCCGGAGGAAGCAGGCGGAACCCGTCGTCCAGCCAGGCCGGCGGGCGGTCGGCCAGCAGGATCTGCCGGAACGCGGCCAGCGTCGCATCCTGCGGCACCTCGGGGTGGCCCTCGATCGCGGCCCACATCTGCTCCGGCTCGTCGTACGCCCACCGGGAGACCCGCGCGACGGTGCCGAAGAATCGACGGACCTTCCGCTCCACGGCTCGCTCCACCACGGGCCGGGCCACGGCCGTCGCGAGCTGCGCGACCGCGCCCACGAGCGGCGTGTCCAGCCGGAGATGACCGCTCACGCTCACGTCGACCTGGGTCTCTCCCTCGGGGCTCGCCTCGTGGCGAAACTCGAGGAGCACGAGCATCTGGCCCTTCATCGTCGGCATCCCGCGCGCCTCGTACAACCCGTCGAGGTGGAAGAGGCGCCGCTCGTCGTCGGCGTAGAGGGTCCGGATGTGGCCCCGCGCGCCCCGGCGGTCGTCGCCCCAGTACCCATCCTCGTGCAGGGTCACCCGATACTGCCCGAGGCGCAGCGCGCGGGCGAGGGCCGCCGCGAAATGCGGATGGTCGACGAGGAAACGAAACACGGGCTCCCGACTGCGCGCCCGGAGCCCGCTCACCCGGTGCGCGAAGACGCTCGTCCCGAGCACGGCCTCCGCGCGACTCCGGGCCGGCTCGTCCAGCCGGGCGAGGGGGACGCCCAGGGGCAGGGCGTCGAGGGTCACCCGCGGTACCGGCGCGTCGGGCGACGGCTCGACGCTTTCCGCGGCGATCGTCCGCGCGAGGCCGAGGATCAGCGCGGCCCCGAGCGCCAGCGTCACGCCGAGCCGGTGGGCGGGCCGCCGACCGCGCCCGCCCCGGATCGCAGGCATGCCCATCCCTCCGGCGCCTACGGTACCACGGGGGGCAGGCGCGTCGGGACCGGCGCCATTTCGTGCCGACCTCCACGCCTCCGCTGCTACAATGACGCCTCGTATGACTCCCCACGCCGAGGCCGCGCGGTGACCGGCCGTCCCCCTCGCGGCCGCCGCCGGCCCGTCTCGAGCCTCGCCGTGGCCATCGGACTCGGGCTCCTGCTGGAAGCGGGGATCCTCCCGGCGCCGTCCGCCGCCGCCGCCGGGAGCAACGGCACGGTCCCCGTGTCGGCCGAGGCCGTGGTGTTGATCGATCTCGAGAGCGGGAAGGTGCTCTTCGAGAAGAATCCCGAAGAGGATCGGGCGCCCGCCAGCCTGGTCAAGCTGATGACCCTCTACCTGGCCTACGACGACCTCCGGACGGGCCGCGTGACCCGAGGCGATCCGGTCACCATCAGCGTCAACACGATGCGGACGCCGCGCTTCCGGATGGGGCTCATGGCCGGACAGGTGGTGCCGTTCGAGACGCTGCTCGCGGGCGTCGCGATCGCGTCGGCCAATGACGCCGCCACCGCGGTGGCCGAGCACCTGGCCGAGAACGAGGAGCGGTTCGTGGAACGGATGAACGCCGAAGGCGAGCGCATGAAGCTCGCGCACACGGTGTTCGCCAACCCTCACGGATTGCCCGATCCGCGCCAGCGGACGACCGCGCGAGACATGGCGACGCTCGCGGAGCAGCTCCTCCGGGACTTTCCCGAGAGCCGCGTGCTCCTGGGCGATACGGACTTCAAGTGGCGGGGTCGCGTGTACCAGCGCCGCATTCCGCTGTTCCGCGATCCGGGCGGTGTGACCGCGCTCAAGACCGGCTTCACCCTGGAGGCGGGCTACAACATCGCGGTGGCCGCCGGCCGGGCCGGGCAGCGATTGCTGTGCGTCGTGCTCGGCGCCGAGACGCGCGGCATGTCCTTCATCGATGCGGGGCGACTGCTGCGGTTCGGGTTCGGCGAGCCGCCGACCTCGCCGACGCGCCAGCGGCGCTGGCGGCGCGGCACGCCGCAGTAGACGCCCCTATTCCCGCTCGATGGCGCGGCGGACGATCCGCCCCTCTCCGTCCAGGTAGAACAGGATCCGCTCGTACTGGTTGAAGGTGTCGCCCCGATCCGCGCCGTAGTAGTGGTTCGGGGTCTTGTCGATGACAACGGCTCGCCGGTAGACCAGCACCGTGCCGAGGTCCGACGAGCGGATCTCGTGCGGCGGACCGAAGAGCCGGATCGCCTCCTCGCGCGTCTCCACCCGGTTCACGTCCTCGGACGGGTCGAGCGGCGGCTCCCGCACCGGCGCGAACTCGGCGCACGCGCCGAGCGCCAGCGCGGCGGCGAGGAGCAGAAGGCGAGCACGCGCCATGGCCTCGTCATTGTACGGGCGCGGCCGCGGGCACGGCAAGGGCGCCGGCGGGGCGAGAACGCCGGCGACTCGCGGAAGGAGGGAGGAGACGACGTGGAAGTGAGCGGGCTCCTGTTCGATGCGTACGGGACGCTGTTCGACGTCCACTCGGTGGTGGAGGCGGGGCGAGCCGTCACCGCCGATCCATTGCGACTGTCGGCCCTATGGCGCCAAAAGCAGCTCGAGTACACCTGGCTCCGCAGCCTCATGGGGCGCTACGAGGACTTCTGGGCCGTCACGGAAGCGGCCCTCGCCTTCGCGTGCCGGCAGCTCGGGCTCGACGCCGACGCCGCCGCGCGGCAGCGCCTCATGGAGGCCTACCTGACGCTCGACGCGTTCCCCGAGGTCCCGGGTGTGCTGGCCCGGCTCGGCGACCGGCCGTCCGCCATCCTGTCGAACGGCGCCCCGCGCATGCTCGACGCCGTGGTCGCCCACAACCGGCTGGGCGCGCATTTCCGCGCGGTGATCAGCGTCGACGCGGTGCGGACCTTCAAGCCGCATCCGGCCGTGTATGCCCTCGGCGCCGCCCGGCTCGGACTGCCCCGAGAGAAGGTCGGCTTCGTGTCCGCGAACGGCTGGGACGTCGCCGGCGCCAAGGCGTTCGGGTTCCGCGTCGTCTGGGTGAACCGCCATCGGGCGCCGCTCGAGGAGCTGGGCGTGGTTCCCGACCTCGAGGTGGGCGACCTCGCGGCGCTTGCGGCCGCCCTCGCTGGCTAACGCCGCCCGCGACAGCTGCCGCCGTCAGGCCTCGCCGGGCCGAAGCGACTCGAGCGCCGCCGGAGCGGGCGCCAGTCCCCCCGGGGTCCGCTGTCGCGCGGCGAGGCCGAGCGCGGTGACGAAGATCGCGTCCTGACCGGCGGCCGCCGGTGCGAAGAACTGCACCACGTCGTCGTCGAAGAAGGTGAGGCCGGACGCCCCGAGGCCCAGGCCGTACGCGCCGAGGTAGAGCCGCCCGCCCAAGAGCCCGGCAGCGAGATTGGCTGCCCGATAGCCCCGGTTCCCCCATCGCTTCACGATCGCGTCGAGGTCCGAGAGGAAGAACGCGACGGCCGCCGCATCGGCACCCAGTGGCTGTCCGAGGCAGAGGTGGCCGCCCGCCTCGCGGAACGCCCCGGGCCGCAGCAGGCGCGGCGCCCGAGCGGCCGGATCCCAGACGTACGCGCCGGACGGCCGGCCGTCGACCGCGTGGATGAGGAGATAGGTTTCAACAAGCCGCGAGGCGCCGGGATCGAGGTCGAGGGGGAGCGGGCGCAGCGCGGCGTCCAGGATCGCGGCGAACGAGGCGCCGGCGATCGGGTCCCGGCGAAACTCGCGCGTCGACCCTCGGCGGAGGATCGTCTCGCCGAGTGGCCGCGACGCCGGCGGGAGGCCGGGGTCCCTCCCGAAGGCGTCGGTCGCCGACGGCGCCGCTGGCTCGAGATCGCGGCCGTCCTCGGCGCCTCGCGCGACCCAGGCGCGCGCGGCCGGGCCGTCCGGAAGCGTCGAGGCTTCGTAGGCTGAGCGCACCAGCGGACAAGGGACCTCGTGGGCCGAGAGCGGCACCCAGCGGGGATCGAGGGGTGGAGCGGCAGGGCTGGGCGGCGCCGGGCCGGCGCTGCGTCCGAGAGGGACCAGCGCGAGGCTCCCCTCGTGGGCGGGGTCGACACCGACGAGGCCGTTCACCAGGGGGTCGGCGAAGCCGAGGAGGACCCGGGCGGGGACGTCGATGGCCGTCGCCGTCGCCAGCATCGTCGCGAGGAGCGTGCCCGCATCCCAGAAGAAATGCCGGAACGCCCGGGCTCGATACTTCCAGGTGTTGCGCCAGTGGATCGCCGTGAGCACCACGGTGGCGGGTGCGTCGCCGACGAGGTCGCCGCGGCCCGCCGCCGTCGCGAGGGCGGCGCGATGGTCGCCCGGACGCAAGAGGCGCAGCGTGAAGTCCCCCGGACAGAAGTGGTACACGCCGGGGGCGAGCCCGTCGACCGCTCCGGCCACGACGTAGACCTCGGTCTGATAGAGAGCGCCGGTCGATGGCGAGGCCCGGAAGTGCTGGGTCTCCCCGCCCGGGTAAACCCGCCGCTTCGTCAGTCCCGCGGAGAAGAAGAGCAGCTGCGCCAGGGCGAGCACGTCCACCGGGCTCCGGCCAGGGCGAGCGACGCCGCGTGCCACCGCCTCCAGCACGGGGAGCGACGGCGGCGGCAGCTCGCGCGGCAGGGGCCGGGCCGGCGCGTCGGGGTACACCTTGAACAGGAAGGGCTTGTTTCCCCAGTCGAGCACGTGCGGGTCCGCCCGGACGCTGGCCCACGAGTGCTTCGTCGAGTCGTGGTAGGCCCGGGCGTCGCCCGGACCGGCGGCGGGTGTGAGCGGTGCGGCCGGGCCGGTCACCTGCGGCGCCGCGGGCGCGGCGTCGCGGCGCCGTCGCCCCGCGGGCGCGGACGCGCGGCGGCCGCCGCCGCGCGCGAGGTCTCGTTGAAGGCCGTGGCGTCGCGGTCGACCTTGCCGCCGACGGCCGTGCCACAGTCCTGACAGACGTAGTCGTACTGGTTGCCGGTCGGCAAGACCAGGAGCAGCTTCTTGCGGACCGCCACCGCGCGGCGGCAGCGCGGACAGAAGAGGCTCTGCGCCTCGAACTCGCGGAAGGAGGACTCGGTCATGCGCGTTCCATTCTAGCGCGGGTCGCCCGGCCGGCCCGCACGCGCCGTCAGCTCTGGCGGGGCGTGAGCGCCAGCATGCGGAGCGGCGATCCCGAGGCGCCGCGGATCCGCAGCGGGGGGACGACGAGGCAGAACAGGTGGACGCCCGCCGTGCCCAGCTCTTCCAGGTTCGCGTTCTCGACGAGGTAGATCCCGTTGTCGGCGATCAGGAGCATGTGGACCGGAAAGAGCTCCTTGCCGTGGACGGCGGGCCGAACCTCGTACGTCGCGGTGTCCGTCCCGGTGAGCCGTACGCCCTGGGCGACGAGCCAACGCGCGGCGTCCACGCCCGGGCCCGGCGACTTCTCGCCGAGATAGCGGGCGTTCTCCTTGCCGAAGTACTGGCCCCACCCGGTGCGGATCAGGACCGAGTCGCCGCGGCCGACGCGCACCCCGTGCGCCTGCGCGGCGTCCTCGAGATGCTTGGCGGTGATCTCGAGGCCCGGCGGCAGGGGATCGGCCCGGCCGCCCGCCACGACGCGGGCGACGTCGAGGAGGACCGCCCGGGAGAAGAGAAGGTCGCGCGGGAAGGCTTCGATGCCGAGATCGTTCCCGATTCCGTCGGGCCGCCCGGTCGCCTGCGCCGCGTCGACGCCGCCGTGGAGCTTCATGTTCCGACCGATGTGGCCGATGGCGTCGATGGTCGGGGCCCCATGCTGACCGGAGAAGTACAGGATCTCCGAGGCCCAGGAGACTTGGCTGCCCGGAGCCGAGCCGAAGATCTCGTGGGTCTGCCGATGCGTCGCGTTGAGCGCCATCGCGTACGGCGGGTTGAGCGACAGGACGGGAGCGGACTGATCCCAGGTGAAGCCGAGATCGAAGACTCGGGCGGCGCGGACCCCGCTGATGAAGGCCTCGACGTTGACCCGCTCCGGGGTCTGCGCGGCGGCTTCGGCCGCGAGCGTCGCGGCGGCGGCCGTGGCCGCTCCGCCGAGGAACGTCCGACGGGACACCTCGCTCACGGACGCGCTCTCGCTCCGCGCCGGCTGGTGGGGACGGGCTTCGGCCTGTGAGCTCATTGCGGTCCTCCTCTGCACACGACGGGTGGACGCCGTGAGATTCGGCGAGTCAGAAGGCCCGGCCTCCCATGAATCGGACGACCACCAGGCCGAAGACGAGCAGCCCCACGGCCGCCGCCACGAGCGTGCGCCAGTTCCCGAACCCTCCGGCTTGCTTCGGCGACGCCTCCCGCCGGGGCCGGCGTTCGGGCAGCAGCATCTGGGCGGTCGTCGCGGGGGCGAGCCGCAGCAGCGCGGGGTTGACCCCGAGGCCTTCGATGCCCTGACGGGCCACATCCGCCTCCCCCGACGTGAGCGCCAGGAACGTGAGGAAGGTCCCGTGCTGGAGCTCGTGTTGGACTTCGACCAGCTCGTAGGCCGGCGCCCTGTCGACGACCCAGCGCGCCACGCGGTACCGCAGCCGCTCGTCGACCAGGGGCCCGAAGGAGAGCGCATACGCCTGCTTGGTTCCCGGCGATGCCACCGCCGGCTCCGCGGAGGGCAGGTGCGCCCCGCCGGCGCCGTTGCTGCTCTCCGGGCTCGGCTTCGGCGCGAGCCGGGCGCCGCATGCCAGGCAGAACGCGCTCCGGTCGGGAACCTCCGCCTGGCAGCTCGGACAGGTCACCTCGGGCCCTCGGGCGCGGCTAGAGCCGCGCCTCGACACCGCCGATCGCGGCGTCCAGGATCGACACGATCTCGTCCGCCTGCGCGCGGGTGAGGATGAGCGGGGGAGTCAGCTTGATGTGATCGCCCATGACGCCGTCCACCGAGCCCGTGCCGGGGTAGGTCACGAGCCCGCGCGGGAGGGCCTCGAGCGCCACGGCGCGAGCCACCTCGCGCTCCGGGGGAAACGGCGCCCGCGTGCCGCGGTCGGCCACGAACTCGAGCCCGACCATCATGCCGAGGCCGCGCACGTCCCCGACGATGGGATGGCGCGCCATCAGGCCGCGCAGCCCGGCCAGCAAGTGCGTGCCGACCTCGCGGGCGTTGCGCACCAGGTCGTGCTCCTGGATGTACCGGAGGACGGCCAGGCCGACGGCGGCGGCGACGGGATGGCCGGTGTAGGTGTGGCCGCCCACGAAGTTCGAGTTGTTGCGCTCGAAGGCTTGGATCAGCTCGTCCCGAACGATGACTGCGCCGAGCGGGATGTAGCCGCCGGAAACGCCCTTGGCGGTGGCGATCAAGTCGGGGATCACTCCCCAGTGATCTACCGCGAAGTTCGCCCCGGTCCGGCCGAAGCCGGTCATCACCTCGTCGGCGATGAACAGCACCTCGTAGCGATCGCAAATCTCGCGGATCTTCGGGAAGTATTCCGGGACGGGCGGAACCGCCCCCAGCGTCGCGCCGACCACCGGCTCGGCGATGAACGCCGCCACGTTCTCCGGTCCCTGCATCCGCAAGAGTCGCTCCAGGTAGTCGGCGCAGTATGTGTCGCAGGCGGGGTAGGTTTGCCGGAAGTGGCAGCGGTAGCAGTACATCGGCGGCAGGTGGCTCGCCTCGTTGAACATCGGGACGTACTTGCGGCGGCGGATCGTGTGCCCGCCGAACGCCATCGAGCCCAGGGTATTGCCGTGGAAGGACTGCCAGCGCCCGACCACGATGGACTTCGAAGGCTTGCCGCGCTCGAGCCAGTACTGGCGGGCGAGCTTGGCGGCGTTCTCGGTCGCTTCCGACCCGCCCGACACGAACCACACGCGATTCAGGTCTCCGGGGGCGAACTTGGCGACGGCCTCGGCCAGGGCCTCGAGGGGCTCGCTCGTGAAGAGGTGCATCGGCACGAACGCCACCTTGCGGGCCTGCGCCGCCATCGCGTCGGCGATCTCCGGGACCCCGTGGCCGATGGACGTCACGGCGGACGAGCCGCCCGAGCCGTCGATGTAGCGCCGGCCCTCGGCGTCCCAGAGGTAGACGCCCTCGCCGCGGACGATCGTCGGATAGGCGCGTCCGAGGTCGCGGTAGAGCACGCTCGACTGGATGAGGGATCGCGTCATCGTCGCCTCCCGGGGCTGCGGCGGGTCACCGGTTCGAGGATTTGCCGCCAGCCTATCACGCCTTCGCGGCGGCGATGAGCTCCGGCAGCCGCTCGAGCCACTCGGCGAGCGGCTGGTCGGCGTCGACGACGATCTCGAGCTTGCCGCTGGGAAGGCGGCGCACCCGGCCCGGTCGCCCGGGGCCGAGGGGGATGACCAGCGCCTCGCGCGAGATGCCGAGCGCGTCCGTCACGCCGAAGATCGCCTGGATCTCTGCCAGGGTTACCCGCTCGAGCATGATCGCCACCCCTTGTCCGGCGCCCGAGGGCGCCCACGTGCGTCCAGTCCTGCCCGGGGCCATCGGTCGGATCGCGAGAACCAGGCCTCCGGGTCGACGACGCCCCCGCGTTGGTCTTAGCGACGCCGGCGCTGCGCGGCGGTGACCGGTGGCGCGGCGGTGACCGGCGGCGCGGCGGCGACCGGCGGCGCGGTGGCGACCGGCGGGGGAATGACCTTCAGCATCGCCTGAAACCAGATGTCCGCCATGACGGCGTAGCCGCGATCGTTCGGGTGAAGCGGGTCGCGACTCGGGCTCTGACCGAAGAGCGACCGGTCGTTCATGCCCTCGAAGATCTCCGCGAGCACGATGTTCTCGGACGAGGCGATGTTGCGGACCTCGACGTTGATCTTGCTCACGACATCCTGCGCGCAGGGATCGTTCCGGAAGTTCGGCGTAACCGTGCCGATGATCGGGACGGTCTTGTTGGCCTTGGCGATCTGAACCATCCCACGAAGGTTGGCGGCGGTGGAGGTCGCGTCCAGACAGTCGGTGGCGTCGTTGGCTCCTTCCATGATGAGCACGAAGCCGGGGTGATCCAACGCCAACACGCCGGGCAGCCGAGCCACCCCCCCGCGGGTCTCTTCACCGCCGACGCCGCGGTTGACGACGACCCAGGCGGGATTGAGAGCTTTCAGCTTGCCCTGCAGGACCGCTGGATAGTTGTTGGAGGTGCTCAGCCCGAAGTCCCGGCGCTGTAGCTCGAGGACGCCCTGGGTGATGCTGTCGCCGAACGCGGTCACCTTGAGCGGGTTGTTCGCACCGAAGTCGATCGAGCTCGACGCGCTCGTCGAGCTGCTGCTTCCCCCCCCGCAGCCGGTGGCGGCGAGGAGGGCCAGACCAAGGCAGACGGCGCCGACCGGGCGGACGATCCGGATCATGTGAGCCTCTCCGAGACGATCTCTCGAATCGTGTAGATGGGCTTGCGCTGGGACTCGTGGTAGGTGCGCACGAGCATCTCGCCCAAAAGGCCGATTGACACGAACTGAAAGCCGACCAGCACGAGAAGAACGCTGAGCAGAAGAATGGGGCGGTTGGCGAGTCCGAGCCCGAGGACGATCTTCTGGTACGAGAGTACCCCGCCGAGCACGAGACCGGCACCGCCCAGCACCAAGCCGAGGAGCCCGAAAATCTGGATCGGCCGGGTCCAGTAGCTCATGAGGAACTTGACCGTGAGGAGGTCCAGGAGAACCCGCACCGTGCGGCCGAGACCGTACTTCGACACCCCGCGCTGGCGCCGCGCGTGGCCGACCGGCAGCTCTCCGACGGTGGCGCCGACCCAGTGGCACAGGGCGGGCAGAAAGCGGTGCATTTCCCCATACAGAGCCACATCCTGGAGAATTTCCCTGCGGTAGACCTTAAGGGCGCACCCATAGTCGTGGAGGTGGACCCCGGTAATGCAAGAGATGAGCCCATTGGCGATCTGGGACGGGAGTCGGCGTGACCAGAAGGGATCCCGGCGATCATGGCGCCATCCGCTCACGACGTCATACCCTTCCTTGAGCTTGTCGACCAGCCGGGGAATGTCGGCCGGGTCATTTTGGCCGTCGCCGTCCAGGGTGGCAACCAGCTCGCCCCGGGCTAGGTCGAAGCCGGCGGCCAAGGCCGCGGTCTGGCCGAAGTTCGCCCGGAGCCGGACGACCCGGAGCGCGGGGAACCCGGCGGTCAGCTCGCGCAGCCGGGGCCACGTCCCGTCCCGCGACCCGTCGTCGACGACGATCACCTCGTAGGGACGCCCGAGGCTGTCCATGACGTCCCGCAGGCTCGTCAGCACGGGGCCAACGTTGTCCTCCTCGTTGTAGACGGGGATGACGACCGAGAGGGCCACGCTCGGGGGCGCGGACGGGTCCTCCGCCCGCTCGCGTCCGTCCTTCGGCGGGCTCACGTGGGTTTCTCGCTCGCCACGCGAAGATCGCCCAGGGTCAGGTTGAGGACGCTCAGATAGGCCAGACCCACGAGCGTGATCGGGACGTAATTGGCCAGGTGATAGACGATCGACAGCGACAGAGCCGTGTCGCGCGCCACCCCGACGAGCGCGAGGCCCTCGACGGTGCCCACCTGGAACGGCCCGACGTAGCCGGGCGCCGACGGCAGGACGAGCGCCACCGCGATCGTGCCGAGGAGGAGGAACGACGCGTAGACGGGCAGATCCAGCCCGAAGGCGTAGAAGGTCGCCTCGACGCCGGCGGCGTTGACGAGCCAGATCAAGAGCGACAGGGCAGCGGTGGAGACGAGCGCGCGACCGTCGCTCAGGACGTCCAGGCCGGCGCGGAACGAATCAACCAGCCGTCGGGCCGGACCGGCCAGGCGGGCGGGCAGGCGCCCGAGCATCGCGGTCAGGAGGCCCATGCCCCGCCCCGTGCGCAGGACCACCAGGCCGACGAGGACCGCCACGTAGAGCGCGCACGTGAGGCCCGCCGCCCAGAGCAGGGTGCGGCCCGGGCGTAGGAACGCCAGCCCGCCCAGCAGGAACAGCAGGAGCGTGAAACCGTCGAAGATCCGCTCGATCACGATCGTCGCGAACGGCAGCGACGGGGGCAGCTGTTCGGAGCGCCCGAGGGCATAGGCCCGGACGAACTCGCCCAGGCGCGCGGGAAGGACGTTGTTGGCCATGAAGCCGATCATCGTGACGGCGAAGAGGCGATGGACGCCGATCCGCTTGATCGGCCGAAGCAGGAGCTGCCAGCGGATGGCGGTGAGCCAGAACCGGACGAAGATCGAAGCGAGGAGCGGCACGAGCCACAGGGGCCGCACCTGGCGGAGCTGTTCGAGCACTTCCTCGAAGCTGACCCCCCGGACGGCCACCCAGAGGAGGACCGCGCTGACTGCGACCCCGATCCAGACCTTGCCGCGCATCGCTCAGGCGGCTCGGTACCGGCGGTCGTTCGCCCCGAGGCGCCCTCCCGGGGGCGCCGGCTCGAGCCTCGAACGTGCTTGGCCCCCCGGGTGCGTCATCAGACCGGGCAGTATACCCCCCGACCTCGGATTCCGGCAACCGACCGGTCCTGGGGGCGGCGTCGACTGGAGCCTGGCCCGCCTCGCTCGCGGGGACCGGCTCTCCAGGAGCCGACGCTCAGGTCCGGCGGGCGATGGCGATCAGTGACAGTCCGAAGGGCAGGGGCAGAGCCGACTCGACCCGGAGAATGGGCACGAGGAGGTTCTGCAGGCGCAGCTGAAGGGCGGGGACCCGCGAGCGCCGCAGCAGGACGCTGTTCAGATACCACCCGAGGACCCCGACCCGGTTGAAGAACGCCATGTGCTCGACCTGGAATCCGGCCTCCGTCAGGCGCGAGACGAGCCCGGTCCGGTCGTAGCGCCGATGATGGTCAATCGCGCGGTCGATGGCGCCGTACAGCCGCTGATGGGCCGGGACGAGCAGGAGCAACCGTCCACCGGGGACGAGGGCGTCGTGCACACGGCGGAGCGCCTCGCGGTCGTCCTCGACGTGCTCGAGGACGTTCAGGCACAGGACCGTATCGATGCCCATCGCGGCGAAGGGCGCGGGATCGAAGCTCGTGAGGTCGAGTGGCACGACCTCCACCCGGGTGTGGCGCTCGAACGTGTTCGAGAGGATCCGGAGGTACCGAGGGTTGAGGTCGGTGGCCACCACCAGCTCGCGCCCCATGAGGTAGCGAGTGAAGCTCCCGATGCCAGAGCCGATCTCGAGGACCCGCTGCCCCAGCCAGGGCGAGAGCTGCTGGAACATCCACTGGTTGTAGCGCTCCGCCCGAGACAGCCGCAGGAGGGTCTTGTAGCCGGGGTCGGCGTTTTCCTGGTCGTCGACGAACGCGTAGCGGAGGATCGTCCAGAGGGCGACGATCCCGTCCGTCCAGCGGATCTTCTTGCCCTCCCAGTAGGCGCGGCCGGCGTACGAGATCGGCACCTCGTAGATCCGCGCGTGTACCTTCGCGAGCTTGGCCGTGAGTTCCGGCTCCACCCCGAAGCGGTTCGAGCGGATGGGGATGCTCTTGATGATGTCGGCGCGGAAGACCTTGTACCCCGTCTCCATGTCGGTGAGATTCAGGTTCGTGACCATGTTGGAGACGAGCGTGAGCGTCTTGTTGGCGATGTGGTGCCAGAAGTAGAGGACGCGCCGGGGGGTGCCCGTGAAGCGCGAGCCGTAGACCACGTCCGCCTTCCCCTCGAGGATCGGCGCGAGCAGCTTCGGGTAGTCGCGCGGATCGTACTCGAGATCGGCGTCCTGGACCAGGATGATGTCTCCAGTGGCCTCGGCGAAGCCACGCCGGAGGGCGGCGCCCTTCCCCTGATTCGGCTCCTGATAGTAGATCCGGATCTCGTTCTTCTCGTCGGCGGTCCCCAGCTGGCGCGCCTCGGCCAGCTCGGCTTCCAGCCGGCGCAGGTAGTCGCGGGTGCCGTCCGTGGAGCAGTCGTCGACGATGACGATCTCCTTCGGCAGCGCCACGGCCTGAATGCGCTCGAGGATCTCGGGAAGCGTGAGCCGCTCGTTATAGACCGGAACCACGACGGAGAGCCGCGAGGAAGGGACCGGTGTCACCGCGGCATTATAACAAGGCCCACCCTCCGGCTTTCGATTCCGCCCGAGGCTTCCGCCCTTAGCGAATGGATGGCTCGGGGCGGGGCTCGGGGGCCCGGCTCCCGTCACGCGGGCGGGGAGTCCTCCCGCCGCCGCCACCACATCCGGATTCCACGGTCAGCCGCTCCACGACGAGGACCCCCGGAGCCGGCGCATCTCGCTCGCCCGAGCCCCCTGGAGGACAAGCTCGACGATCCGAGCGCCTCGGGGAAGATCCAACATCGCCCGGTCCGTGTGGCCCTGGTAGCCCGCAGAGACCGGCCACGGCCGCGCCCCGGCCGGCCGGCCGTGACGGACCGGGCCACCGGGACGATCGATCGCCCACTCCACCGTCTCGACTCCCGCCCGAAGCGGCATTGCCGTCACCGTCCCGTCGTCTTCCAGTCGTAGCCGAGCCCCGCGCGGTGAGAGGAGACCGCGAGCTCCCAGGTGGGGATGAGCTGCACGGCCGAGGCGCCCGCCGCGACGAGTGGAACCAGCAGGCGCGTCGTCGCGCGGCGCCCGACGAGCGTGAGACCAAGCGCGACGGTGACGAGCGCGACGTGGTAGAAGAGCTGTGGATGCCCGGGGCGAGAGACGCGATGCCCAGCGCCGGTCCGCCGATCGCTCCCCAGCGCCGTCGTTCGGTTGCGTCGGCCTGCACGAGGCAGGCGAGATCGCGGGCAGCCACGCGATCGTGTCGAGCATCGTCCAGTGGTGGGCGTGACCGAGCATGAAGCCCGAACAGATCTCCTCGACGTCGACCTCCGACCACCAGCGGTGAGGGCAACGGAGCGCGGGATGGGCCTCCGGCGTTTGCGGAGCGGGCTCGTCGTCGCGCTGGCGGTGGGTGTGGTCGTGCGGCTCCTCCTGCTCCGGTGGCCACGCCTCTGGTACGACGAGGCGACGACGGGCCTCCTCGGCTTGGCCGTGCTCCAGGGTGACTTGCCCATCTACTTCTTCGGCCAGCCTTTCATGGGCGCGCTCGACGGGTATCTCGCCGCCCCCATCTACTGGAGTCTCGGCATCTCGGCGCGGACGCTTGAGCTGGTGCCGGTGTTGCTGGCGCTTGTCGTCGTCGGGCTGACGATCCGGTTGGCGAGCGACGCGTTCGGGCCGCGCGCGGCGCTCCTCACCGCCGTGCTGCTGGCCCTGCCGCCCGACTTCCTCCTCTACTGGTCTCACGAAGCCCGCAACCACTACCCGCTCACGCTCGTGCTCGGCACCCTCGCGCTCCTCCTCGCCCTCCGGGTGCCGGTCGCCGCGGGCCGCCGTCGGGCGTTCCTCTGCCTGCTGCTCGGGGGCACGCTCGGGCTCGCGCTCTGGACCAACTTCCTCTCCCTGGTCTATTGGCCCGCCGTCGCGGTGCTGCTGCTGAGGCGGGGTTTCCGACCGCTGGCGCCGAGTCTCCTCGCCGCGCTGCCGGCGTTCGCCCTCGGCAGCCTGCCCCACTGGCTCTACGGCGTGCCGCACGGCACGGCGATCCCGCCGCCGGGCCGACCGATCGGCATCGCGGGTGTCGTGGCTCACCTCGGCCTCTTCGCGGAGACGGGATGGCCGATCGTGGCCGGGCTGCCGGCGGCGCTCCGCGGGAGCTCGACGGGTGCGGCGCTCGCCGGTCTGATGGGGGCGCTCTACGTCATCGCGGCCGGTGCAGCCCTGGGCGGCGTCCGCCTCGCCGCGTCGCCGTCCGGTTGGACCGGCCGGGCCCTGGTCGTTCTCGTTGCCACCACCGTGGGCGTGGCCGCGGGGACGGAGTATGGGCGCGGCCTGGGCGACCGCGACCCCCACTACCTCCTCCCCCTCTACACGGCGCTCCCGCCGCTCCTGGGCCGGTTCCTGGCGGCACTGGCGCCGCGCGGGATGCTGGCCGGGACGGCTGCGGTCCTCGCACTGCATGTCGCGGGCGCGCTCGGTGGCACCTTTCGAGATCTCCGGCCGGAGGTCGCCGCGGCTGAGCGCGCGGAGTTCATCGCGCATCGCGAGGCCGTCCAGACCTTCGAGCAGGCCGGCCTCCATCGACTCTACGATCGCGAGTTTTCGAGCCGGACGATCACGTTCCTGTCGGCCGGCCGCGTCATCTTCTCCAATCCCTACGAGGAGATTCGACCGTCGTTCGCGCGGGCGGTGGACGGCGCGGCCGAGTCCGCCTGGTGGACGGGCCGGCACTCCCCGGCGCTGGAGCGGAACTTCGCCGCGCTCGGGATCCAGTTCACGTACCAGCGCCTGCCCGGCCTCGGCGGGGCGTACCGGGGCTTCGCGCTCAGGGCGCCGTCGATTCGGGAGCTGGAGCCCGCCACCCTTCGGGCCAGCGCGAGCACCGGCACGGCCGCGCATGTGACCGACCGGGTGGGCGCCACGATCTGGAGTGCCGGGCGGACCCAGCGCGGCGGGGAATGGCTCGAGATCGATCTCGGCCGGGTCCAGCCGGTCGCCTTGGTCCGCTGGCTGCCCGGCACCTTTCAGGAGATGCCCCGCGGCCTCCGGCTCGAGGCCTCGAGCGACGGCGCTGCCTGGCACACGCTCCTGGATCTGCCCCGGTATCTCGGACCGCTCTATTGGTCGGCGGGACGTCCGATGGCGCGCGTGCGGAGCGGCCGGGTGGAGCTGCGCGTGCCGTCCGTTCCCGCCCGCCACCTGCGCATCACCCAGACCGGAGTCGACGAGACCTGGGCGTGGACGATCCGGGAGCTCTACGTGTACGCGGCCACGGGGCCGGCGCCGGCTCCGTCTCTCGACGCGGACGGCGCCGAGCTTGCCGGGGCCGTTCGACGCGCGGGCGTCCGGCGGCTCTACGCCGATCACGGCTGGGCCAGCCGGGTGGCCCTCGCCGACCCGTCCATCCACGTCCCGCCGGCCAACCTCCAGGTCGACGACTACGGCTGGAAGGGCCCGGGGGCGATGCTGTTCCCGCCGTTTCGATGGACGCCCGGCACCGGCGTTCTGCTGGAGCCGGCCGACGCCGAGGGATTCGAGGCAACGGCCCGCGCCGTCGGGCTGGCCTTCGAGGTGCGACGGCTCGGCGGGCTCACGCTGTTCGTCCACGCGCCGCCGCGCGACGCGGGGACGGCCCTTCCCCCGAGCGCGCTCACGGTCACGGGGTCGCGGCACCCTCGGAGCGCGGCGCGAGCCGTCGACGGCGATCCGGTCACGCGCTGGACGACGGCCGGGCCGCGGGCGGCGGGCGACTGGTTCCGGATCGACCTTCCGACGCGACCGGTGGTCCGCGGCCTCAGCATGACGTCGGAGAATCCTGCCGATCTCCCGCTCGCGATGGCGCTGGAGAGCTCGTCCGACGGCGCCCACTGGCAGCCCCTCGCCGCGACCTTCCGGCTCGAGCGCCGCTACCGGTGGGGCGGCTTCGGGCTGCTCGACGACGGGGCGGTCGCCGCGCGGCTCGACTTTCCGCCGGCCGCCGTCGGCGCGCTCCGGATCGTGCTCCGGGACGGCGATCCCACGTTCGACTGGTCGATCCACGAGCTCGCCGTCTACGGCGGCGACTGAGCGGCGCACGCGCGCCGCCGCGCTCGCGCTCTTTCCCGACGGGCTCGGGCACCGCCGTCGTGGCGCCCGCCGAGGGGCCCCTGCTATACTCGGCGCATGCGCGCGCTGGTCACCGGGGGCACGGGCTTCACCGGGAGTCACCTCGTGCGGCGCCTCCTGGCGAGAGGTGATCAAGTGCGGGTCCTCGACGCCGCGCCGGGGCTGTTCCGCGACGAGCTCCAGGCCCTCGGCGCGCAGGTCACCCTCGGGAGCGTGACCGACGCGGCGCTCGTCGACCGGCAAGTCGCCGGCACCGACGTCGCCTTCCACCTGGCGGCGGCTTTCCGGAAGATCAATCTGCCGAAGCGAGAGTATTGGGAGGTGAACTGCCAGGGGACGCGCCATGTGGCCGAGTCGTGCCTCCGACACCAGGTGCGCCGGCTGGTCTACTGCTCGACGCAGGGGGTGCACGGGCACGTCGCCCGGCCGCCGGGCGACGAGACCTCCCCGATCGCGCCCGAAGACTACTACCAGCAGACCAAGTACGATGGGGAGCTCGCGGTGTGGGAGATCGCCCGGAACGGGCTCGAGGCGTGCGTGGTCCGCCCGATGGGGATCTACGGTCCCGGCGACCCCGGCCGATTCCTGATGCTCTTCCGCGCCGTCCAGCGCGGGCGCTTCCTGATGTTCGGGGACGGTGA
Source organism: Candidatus Rokuibacteriota bacterium (assembly GCA_044867785.1). Lineage (GTDB taxonomy): Bacteria > Methylomirabilota > Methylomirabilia > Rokubacteriales > DASRDR01 > DASRDR01. The sequence continues at coordinate 40,613 of JBIOVM010000098.1, forward strand.
GACCTTCTACCATCCTTGCTACATCGACAACCTGGTCGACGCGTTCGAACTCGCCGCCGAGCATCCGAAAGCCGTCGGGGAGACGTACCTGATCGGCGACGATCGGTACGTGTCGCTGAACGAGCTCGTCCGGACGGTGGGCGAGAGCCTGGGGAAGCCGGCGCGGATCGTCTACCTGCCCTTCGGCCCGCTGTGGGTCGTCTCCGCCGTGTGCGAGTCGGTGCTGATGCCGCTCGGGATCGAGCCGCCGCTGTTCCGGCGCCGGGCGGACTGGTTCCGCCAGACGCGTGCCTTCACCGTGGACAAGGCCGTGCGAGAGCTGGGCTTCGTCCCCCGCGTGCCGCTCGCCGAGGGCCTACGCCGGACGGCGGCGTGGTACCGCGAGCACGGATACCTCCGCTAGGCCATGTGCGGAATCGCCGGGGTCCTCGAGCTGCGACCGGGCCGTGCGGTGTCCCCCCACGTCCTCGAGGCGATGGGAAAGGTGATCGAGCACCGGGGACCCGATCAGGGCGGGATCTTCCAGGACGGCCCGGTGGGCCTCGCAGCGCGCCGCCTCAAGATCATCGACCTGTCCCCGGCCGGCTCTCAGCCCGTTCCCAACGAGGACGGCACGATCCAGCTCGTCTACAACGGCGAGATGTTCAACCACGACGCCCTCCGGCGCGAGCTCCAGGCCCTCGGGCACCGGTTCCGGGGCCGCTGCGACTCGGAGGTGGTGGTCCACGCGTACGAGGCGTGGGGCCCGCGCTGCGTGGAGCGGTTCCGCGGGTTCTTCGCGTTCGCGCTCTGGGATGGGGCCCGCGGCGAGCTCCTGCTCGCCCGCGACCGCATCGGGATCAAGCCGTTGTACTACGCGTGGTCGGACGAGCGATTGGTGTTCGGCTCGGAGATCAAGGCCATCCTGGAGCACCCCGACGTGCCCCGCGCGATGGACCTCCAGTCGATGTACCACTACCTCGGCTACGAGTTCGCGCCGGGCCCGGCGACCATGTTCCAGGGAATCCAGAAGCTGCCGGCCGGCACGTACGCGCGCGTCCGGAACGGCCGGCTCGAAGTCGAGCCGTACTGGGAGCTGAGCTTCGAGGACGCGCCCGAGGACGCGCCGACCCTGGCGCGCCGGGTCCGCGAGACCCTCCGCGAGTCGGTGCATGCGTGGATGATGTCGGACGTCCCCGAGGGCGTTTTCCTCTCCGGCGGGCTCGACTCGACGGCGGTCCTGGCCTTCACGCGCGAGGCGACGGTGGGCCCGCTCCCGACGTTCACCCTCGGCTACGACGACCCGTCGTTCAGCGAGTGGGAGTACGCGCGCGAGGCCGCCCGCTACTACGGGACCGAGCACCGGGAGATCCGCGTCCCGCCTGTCACGCCCGAGGTCATCGAGCAGACGGTGTGGCATCTGGACGAGCCGATGACCGACCTGTCGGCCCTCCCGCTGTTCCTTCTGTGCCGGGAAGCCCGCCGGGACGTGACGGTCTGCATGTCGGGGGAGGGGGGCGACGAGGTCTTCATCGGGTACGACCGCTTCATCGCCTCGAAGGCCGATCGGCTCTACCGCCTGCTGCCGCGCGCCCTCCGCCGCGGGGTGATCGAGCCCCTGGCCACGCGGCTTCCCGACCAGGAGCAGAAGAAGGGCCCGCTGGTGGTTCTGCGCCGCTTCGTGGAGGGCGCGCGGCTCGATCCCGCCGGGCTCCACATGCGGTGGCAGTACTTCGGGTCGGACGCGCTCGACGCGCGCCTGTTCCGGGAGACGGTGCTCCGATCGGTCGACCGCGACCGCTTCGCGCCCATCCGGCGCGCCGTCGCGCGGTGCAACTCGTCGCGACAGCTCGACCGGGAGATCTTCGTCGACACCCGGTTCACGATGCCCGACTCGGTGCTGATGAAAGTCGACAAGATGTCGATGGCGCACGCGCTCGAGATCCGAGTGCCGCTTCTCGACCACCATCTCATCGAGCTGGCGGCGTCGATCCCGCCGCGCCTCAAGTTCCCGGGGTTCCGGCGGCGGGCGATCTACCGGCGGGCGCTCGAGGGCGTGCTGCCGCCGAAGATCCTGCAGCGGGGCAAGCAGGGATACAGCCTGCCGCTCAAGCAGTGGCTGCGGCACGAGCTGCGCGACTACATGGTCCAGCTGTTCCGGGGCTCCGAGGTGGTCCGCGCGTACCTCGACCCGGCCGGGGTCGAGGCGCTGGTCGCCGAGCACATGAGCCGCCGCGCCAACCACAATCACACGCTCTGGGCGCTCATCAACCTGACCCTGTGGCACCGTCGGTTCATTGAGGGAGCCTGAGCGCCCCCGCCGGGAGGCCAGCCGCCGCGGGTTCCGCCTCCGTTTCGCGGTCAGCCTCGCCCTTCTTCTCCTGCTCGCGCTGTTCGTGGACTGGGATCGCCTCGGCGCCCGCCTGGCCGCCGCCAATCCTCTCCTCATGCTGGCCGTCGTGGCCCTCGCCACCGCGGATCGGCTCCTCATGGCGTGGAAGTGGTGGCTCCTCGTGCGAGGCCGGGACGTGACGCTCGGGCTCTGGGCGGCGATCCGCGCGTACTACCTGGCGTCGTTCGTCGGCTACTTCCTCCCCATGACCGTGGGGGCCGACGCCATCCGGGTGGGCGCGCTCGCCCGCGCCGGCCGCACCGCCGTTTTGGTGGCGTCCGTGGTGCTCGAGCGGGTGATCGGGGCGCTCGCCCAGGCCGTGCTGGCGGGCCTCTCGGTGGCGACGCTGGTGAGCCTGGGGCTGGGGGCGGAGATGGGGCCGGGTGAGCGCTGGGTGCTGGCGGCGCCCGTCGCGCTGGCGTTTCTCGCGTTCCCGTTCACCTTCCCGGCCGCCCGGTGGCTCGCCATCCGGCTCGGCTCGCGGGGCGGGTGGCGCGGGGCCCTCCGGGCGATGGCCGAGCAATACGCCGGGTACGGCGCCTCGACGCGCCTGCTCTGTCTCTTCTTCGCCTTGACGCTGGTCGAGGGCGCGGTGCCGGTCGTGATCCACTACACGTCGGGCCGGGCCCTCGGCCTCGATCCGGGCTGGACCTTCTACATCGCCACGGTGCCGCTGGTCTACCTGGTGGCGCGGCTGCCCGTGAGCATCGGCGGGCTCGGCTTCCTCGAGCTCTCCTTCGTCTCGCTGGCGGGCATGCTCGGCGTGGGCTGGACAGACGCCTTCGCGATCGCCGGTTTGGCGACGGCACTGTACCTGACCGCGCTGATTCCCGGCGCCCTGATCTACCTGATCCCGGCGCCCGCCGTCCGGCCGGCCCCGCGCGAGCGGCTGCCGTGAGCGCGCCACCGCCTCCGCCGGCGGCCGACGGGCGGCTACCGCTGACCGCTCCCGATCGAGGGGAGACCGATCCTCACCGTGCGATCAGCGACCGGCTCACCGACGTTCCGGGCGCGCTCTTCGACGCGCGGCGATCGAAGGTCGAGCGGTACGCCGATCTCGTGGTCGGCGAGCGCGGGTGGTGGCCGCTCGTCCGCCACGAGCTCGTGATGCTCGTGGCGTCCTGGGTGCCGGGCGCGCTCGGCCTGGCGCTGCGCGGGTGGCTGTACCCCTGGCTCCTGGGCGTCTGCGGCCGGAACGTCTCGTTCGGCACGAACGTCGTGCTGCGGCATCCGCGGAAGATCCGGATCGCCGACGACGTCGCCATCGACGACGGCTGCGTGCTCGACGCCAAGGGCACGAGCAACGATGGGATCCGGATCGGCTCCCGGGTGTTCCTGGGGCGGAACACGTTCCTCGCGTGCAAGGACGGCGACATCGTTCTCGAGGACGGCGTCAACGTCTCCTACAACTGCACCATCTTCTCGGCGTCGTCCGTCCGGATCGGCGCGGAGACGCTGCTGGCCGCCTACGTTTACGTGGTCGGGGGCGGCCACGACTTCGACCGCGTCGACCTGCCCGTCGTGCAGCAGGCGCGCCCGTCCCGCGGGATCACCGTGGGTCCCGGAGGCTGGCTGGGAGCCGGGGCGGTCGTGCTGGACGGGGTGACCGTCGGGGCGAGCGCCATCGTGGGCGCGCATGCCGTGGTGGCGCAGGATGTTCCCGCCTTCGCGATCGCCGCGGGCGCGCCGGCTCGCGTGGTCCGGGACCGGCGACAGCCGGCATGAGCGTGTCGGCGACGGGCGCCGCGCCCGCCGCCCGGCCCGGCTCCTCCGGGCGCCCGGCCGCCGCGCGTTGCCTGCTGGTGCGCTGGCTGCTCCCTTTCCTGGTCTCCGGCGCGATCCTCGTGTACCTCTTCGCGGCTCAGGGGGTCGATCCCTGGGCGCTTGTTCCTCTCGTGCAGGCCATCTCGTTGCCGGGGTTGGCCGCGTACGTGGCGGTGTCGGCGGCCGGGCTGGTGTTGCGCGCGCTTCGCTATCGACTCCTCCTCGGCGGATCCGTCCCGCTCGGGTCCCTCGTGCTCGTGACCGCCGTTCGCAACATGGCGGTCGACCTCGTCCCGGCGCGGGCGGGGGCGGCGGCGAGCTATCTCTATCTCGTCACGGCTCGACTGGGGCTCCCGCTCGAAGCCGGTGTGGCGTCCTTCGCGCTCTCGTTCATCCTCGACACCCTGGCCGTGGCGCCGCTGCTCGTCCTGGCCCTGCTCGTGGTCGGCGACGCACCGGGACCCTTGTCCGTGCTGCTCGTCGGGAGCCTCCTGATCCTGGTCGGATCGATCGCGGCCCTCTGGGTTCTGGCCCCGCTGCTCCGGCTGGGCGCGTCCGTCGCACGGCGGCTCCCCGGGCCGGCCGTCCGCCTGGCCTCGGTGCTCGGCGCGGCAGCGGCCGAGGTCGAGTCGCGCGAGCGGACGCGCGTCCTCGTGCCGGCGCTGGGGCTCTCGCTGCTCCTGCGGCTCGCGAAGTACGGCGCCTACTACTGCCTCCTGCAGGCGCTCCTGGTCTCGCAGGGCGCGTCGTGGGGAAGCTTGAACTTCCTGCACGTGTTCCTCTCGGTGGCCGGGGCGGAGGTGGCTGCCTCCCTGCCGCTGCCGACCCTCATGAGCCTGGGGCCGTACGAAGCGGCCGGTGCCGCCGGCTTCGCCTTCTGGCTCGGCCTGCCCGGAGAGCTGGCGACCCTCGCCGCGACGGCGTTCCATGGCCTGTCGCAAGTGCACGACTACGCCTTGGGACTCGTCGCGTGGATGTGGATCATGACCCGGCGGCCGGCGCCTCCGGGGGAGCGCGTCCCGAAGAACGACGCGGGGTGACCGGTCCGTCCGATGCGAGCGATGGGCTTGCACGCTGCGGCGTCGGGACCCCGGCGACGTCGGTCCCGGACCGTCGTTAGCTGCTAGACTTGGACAGGCCGAGACGCTGTCACCGGACTCGACAAGGGCTGGGTCCCTGTCGGCCGGATCCGGGGCCGGATGACGAGCCGCGGGAAGCCGGCGCTCCGACGTCCGGGGCGCGCCGCGGACGCGTGACGTCGCGACTGCGCGCCAGGGGAGCCCACCGTGGATCGATGCTCCGAGGTCCGCCCGGCGGCGCGGCCGCCTCCCATGGCGTGGCGCGACTATCTGCGACCGCTTCGCTTCGACCACTGGATCAAGAACCTCGTCGTCCCGGTCGGGAGCCTCCTCGGTCTGACCGCCACGCGGTTCCGCGGCGGCTGGGGCGCCGTGGACACGATTCTGCTCACCTTCGTCGTCTCCGGTCTCGTGTCGTCGATCAACTACGCGGTGAACGAAGTCCTCGACGCGCCGTTCGACGCACGGCATCCGACGAAGCGGGAGCGTCCGATCCCGTCGGGCCGCGTTCGCGTGCGTCCATTGCTCGTCCTGACGGCGGCGGTGGCGCTGCTCGCGCTCGGCCTCGGGTGGTGGCTCCTGCCGCCCGCCGTCCTCGGAGGCTGCGGCGCCCTCTTCCTGGCGGGCCTGGCCTACAACATCGCCCCGATCCGGCTGAAGGACCGGCCGTACCTCGACGTGGTCGCCGAGTCCCTGACGAACCCGATCCGGATCGCGATCGGCTGGTACGCCGTGTCCACCACGCCGCCGCCCCCACATCTCCTGCTGACCGTGTGGACGTTCGGCGCGTTCCTCATGACGGGCAAGCGCCTCGGGGAGCTCCGGCTCCTCGGCGACCGCGCCGCGCACTATCGTCCCACCTTCGGCGCATACTCCGTGGCCGGGCTGCTGGTCGTCCAGCTCGGCTACGCCCTGGCCGGGCTGGGGACGCTGGCCTGGCTGATCGCCGCCGAGCGGCCGCAGGTGCTGCCCGGGCTTCCCCTGGTGGCCGGGCTCCTGGCCTGGGCGTTCAAGATGACCTTCGAGCCGGCCAGCCCGCTCATCGATCCGGAGCACCTCTACCGCCGTCCGGTCTTCCTGCTGGTGTCCATCGGTGTCTTCGCCGTTCTCCTGACGCTGGCCCTCGTCTAGGCGATGTCGTGAGGCTGCGCGCCCATCTCGGCGTCTTCCTGGTGTGTCTGGGTCTCATCGCCCTGTGGACATGGCCGCTCGCCCGGGATCCGGCCCACCTGGTCCCCGACAACACGGATCCCCGCCTCTTCAGCTGGGTGATGCTCTCGGTGTTCTGGAATCTCCTGACGCGACCGCACCTGCTGCTGCACGGGAGTGCCTTCTATCCTCACGGCGCGAGCCTGACGTTCGCCGAGCCGCTGGTGACGCCCGCTCTCCTGGCCGGCCCCCTGTACGCGCTGACCGGCAATCCCTACCTCGCCTACAACCTGACCCTGCTCGTGTTCTGGGCGGTCTCCGGATGGGCGGCCTACGCCGTCACCTACGGGATCACGCGCTGCCACCCCGCGGCGGCCGCCGCGATGCTCGTCTTTACGCTGGCGGCACCCCGGATCCAATACGCCGTCGAGTTCCAGATGGAGATGATGTTCGGGCTGCCGCTCGCCGTGTACGCCCTGGTCCGCTACCTCGAGACCCAGCGGGTCCGCCCTTTGCTGGCGTTTCTCGTCGCCTTCTGGCTCCAGGCCATCGCCGTGTGGTACTTCGCCGTCATCCTGGGCTCTGGTCTCGTCGTCCTCGCGCTCTCGTACACGCTCCGGCACTGGTCGGGCTGGCGGCCGCGGGCCGTGCTGGTGGCGGGAGCCGGCGGCGTGGCGCTGGCCGCCGCGCTCGGTCCGATCGCGTGGCCGTTCTTCATGACACGTCGCGAGCTTCGCCTCGAGCGATCCCTCGACGATGCCCTGGGCCGGTCGGCCGATGTCCTGAGCTACGTCTCGACGGAGGGCAACTGGCTCGGCCAGCTGGTGCATGTGAGCTACGGGCACGAGACGACGCTCTTGCCGGGTCTCGTCGCCGTGGGGCTCGCGCTCCTGTCGATCGCCTGGCTCCGGGCCGACCGGGCAACGCCGCCGGCGACCGGATGGCCGGAGCGGCTCGTCACGCTGGCGATGGTCGCCAGCGCCCTTGCGGGCGTGCTGACGATCGCGGGAAGCGGCTGGATCGCTCGAGACAAGGCCTGGACCCGGGTGCCCTTTCTCACCGTCAGCGGCGTGGCGCTCCTTCTGAGTCTGCTCCTGCGTGACGCGCTCGCCGGCTGGCGTCGCTGGCGAGCTGGACGGACGGATCGGCGGCTTACCGCGGGGGAGTGGGTCTCCACGCTCGGCACCGTCGGTCTGTTCGCGTGGCTGCTGTCCTTCGGGCCGGTCGTCAAGATGGCCGGAAGCCCGCTCGGCGCGGGCCTCTATGCCTGGCTCCATCCCTACGCGCTGCCGCTGCGAGCCATCCGCGGGACGACGCGCTTCGGCCTCTTGGTGCTGCTCGTCGTGGCCCTCCTGGCCGGCCTCGGCGCGGCCTGGCTCTGGGGACGGCTCTCGGGAAGGGCCCGCCCCTACGCGATGGCGGCGGTCCTCCTGGTGCTGGCGCTCGATTACGCTCACGTCCGGCAACCCTACGACCGGATCGCCAGCTGGACACGGCCCGTCGACGCGGCCCTCCGCGCGGACCCGGCGGACGTCGCCGTGCTCGAGTGGCCGCTGAACCGCAGTGCCACCGACGTGGACGCCATGCTCCGCTCCATCGGGCATGGCAAGCGCGTCGTCAACGGCTTCGCCGGGTTCGCTCTCGATTTCGAGCGCGAGCTGTCGGGGCTCCTGTCGAGCTCCATGCCGCCGTTCGCGACCCCGGAGGCCCGCACCGCCCTCGCGGGGATCTATCCCTTGCGCTATCTGGTCTTGCGGGACCGCGCTCAGCGTCCGCCCGGCTGGCCGGCGGGCGAGGCCCTGGCCCAGGTGTCCGGCGGCTTCCTGCACTTCCGTGGCGCTCACGGGCCCGACGATCTCTACGAGATCGTGTCGCTGCCGGAGCGGGGCCACGTGCTGGAGCGTCGCGTGTCGTACGACCTGCTCCGGTCGCGGCCGGTCCTGCGCGTGAGCGTCCGGCCGCAGCGGACCGATGCCGGAATCGAGCAGTGGGTGGACATCGCGCTGAACGCCGTCCCGCTGACCCGCGTGCCCCTCGATCAGGCCCGGGCGGCGACCGCGACCGTGACCCGGCCTTTCCACCGGACGCTCCCGAACGTGTTCGAGCTCAGGCACGACTACCGCCGGACGGCCGCGGCGCGGGGCCCGAAACACTGGATCGGGACCTCCGGAGTGGCGAGCCCCGTGGACGCTGTCGTTCGGAGCGGAGGCCAGCCGCACGGTGACGTGGCGTCGATCCGGATCGGGGTCCGCGAGCTCGCCCCGAACCGGCGCGGCTACAATCTGGTGGCCGTCGGTCCCGCGGGCGAGGTCCGGAGCCGTGCCGCGTTCGACACGCTGGGGAACCGGGCGAACAGCGGACGACTCGTCGCGTGGGTGCACGACCTTCCGGCCGGCACGATCGTCTTCGGAGCCGTCAAGGACGAGGCCTCGGGACAGTTGTCGCCACAGGCGGTTGGAGCGCTGTCGACGCTCGGTGTCCGCGGTGACCTGCGCGGCCGGTACCGGGAGTCCCACGCCTTCATCGGTGTCAAGGGCGCTCCGCCCGGGTCGGCCATCGAGGCCTTGGGTCCGCACGCGGTCGAGGTGCAGGTGGGGATCCCCGATGCCGGGCTCGGGCTCGAGCTGGTCGAGTTTTCGCTGGAGGCGCCGCCGGGCCGCTGACCGCGGCCGGCTCGTCCGGGTTACCGGGGACTGACCGTGAGCCGGTCGAAGAACACACCCGTCCCGCCCAGGTAGAGCACCGGGAACTCCAGGACGGTCGGTCGGCTCAACTCGAAATCGAGCGTCGCCTCGCCGTACGCGTCGGCCGGCACCTCGCTCGCGTCGACGGTCCGGGCCGCAAGCACCGCGCCCACGGGTTCGGCCACCTGGAGCCCGACGAGCGGACCGTGGGCCCCTGGCAAAGCGCGCAACCGGACAGACAGCCGATAGCGCCCGGGCGGGAAGAGACGGACCGGTCCGGACACGAGCCCTGCCCGTTGGCTCACGCCCGGGTCCGCGTAGCCGGCCCAGCCGCCCGAGGCGAGGGGATCCCGGCGCTCCCCGAGTCGGTGCGGGAGCGCCTCCACCTCGTACGTCCATTCGGGGTCGGGCCGGTCCGCAGCGACGACGAGGACCCAGTCGACCTCCGCGGCCCCGGCGCCGCTCCAGGCGACGCGGAACTCGAGCGGCTGCCCGCGCTCCAGAACGAACGGAACGTCGACAGTCGTCCAGTCGGCCTCCTCGTCGACGGCGCGGGCGGCGATGACGCGACGGCCACGATCCGCGGCGACATCGAGGGTGAGCCCGCGACCACGGATCCGGAACCGAGCGGTGTAGGCGCCGCTGGGAAACGGCCGGTAGGGGCCGAACGTGAGGAATCCCGGGGCATTCCGGCCGGGACGTGCCGCCACGACGCGCCCGCCGGAGGCGCCGGCCGCCTCGCCGGCGGTGCCGGTCATGCGACTCTGCCACTCGGCCTCGTAGAAGGTGCCCACCGGAGACGTGCGACTGTCCGGCGCCGAAGGCTGGCGGCCGGTCACGCGGAAGAGCCAGAGCGGGTCCGCGGCGAGCTCGAGCGTCAGCGCGGAGGAGGACCCGAGGCGTTGGATCGTGAACGCCGACGGGTATGCCGACACCTGGGACGGGAAGACGGAGCGATCGACGACCACGTGGGACACGCCGAGCCGCGCCAGCTCGTCCGCTTCTCCCTGCCCGAGATCGCCCGTGTTGAGCGGCTCCAAGGCCTTGAAGACGTCGCGCACGTAGTGGCGAGCGACCAGAGGCGAGTAGCCGTTCACCGTCGGCGTGCGGGTGCGCGTGATCGCATAGAGATAGAGGGACGAGTGGGCGCTGTCCCCCGGCCAGATCGGCAGATAGAGCACCCGCCCGGCGCCGGTACGGAGCGCTTCGAACACGGGATTGTCGTCGAGCCGCGCGACGGCGATGCCGTGCCAGGACGCCGTCGTGAGGAGCACCAGTCCGGCGAGCCCGCCGGCGACCAGCCGGAGACGCCACCCATCCGCGGCCGGGACGCGAGCCAGGACCGCACGCGCGCCGAAGGCCGCCAGGACGAGCATCCCGACGGCCGTGAGGAGCTCGAGCTTCCGCGGGTTCCGGATCATCGCGAAGAGCGGGAGCCAGCGGTGGAGCGCCTCGTAGAGCGGGATCCCCGGGAGCGTCGGCCCCGGCGTCAAGAGGAGACCCAGCGCCAGGATCCCGCCGTAGAGGAGCCGCAGCCCGCCATCGCCGCGTGACGTGCGGGCCGCGAGGCCGATCAGCGCCAACCCGGCGAGGACGAGTCCCCCGTACGTGGCCGGATCCGTGAGCACGTCGGGGCCGGGGGCGAACAGGCGGACCTCGTTGATGCGCCGGCCGACGCTGGCGATCGAGTCCGCGACGAATGCCTGGCGCAGCATCAGGACCCACCCGACTCCGGCGACGAAGAGCGCGCCGAACGCGGTGAGGGAGCGCCACGCCCGGGCCCTCCCTCGATCCAGCCACCACCGGACCAGGACGTGCGCGACGATCAGCCCGACCGTCAAGTAGGTGTACTGAGGCTCGAGCATCGCGAGCATCAGAAAGGCCAGCCCCCCGCCCACGCCGCCGGCGACACGTCCAGCCACGAAGGCCACATCGACGCCCCAGAGCACCGCCGGCACGAGAGCCAGGGCGAACCCCGCGGGATGGCCGCCGAACAGGGGGTCGAGCCGCGCCGGCAGCACGGCGAAGCCCACGGCGGCGATCAACGCGGCGCTCGTCGAGCCGGTGAGGTGGCGCGCGAGCCCGTAGGCGGCGAGTCCGCTCGCCGGGAAGGAGAGCAGGAGCACCAGGTTGTAGGCGGCGTGGAGCCCGAACCCCGAGAGCAAGGTGAACGGCAGGGACAACGGCAGAAAGGCCTGGGTGAGATTCCAGCGAGCGCCGTTGATCCGGAACTGGTACGGATCGGTGAAGAGCGGCGTCGGCCCGAGTAGGCCGTCCCGGACGAGCCACATCTGGTAGTAGAGCTGGAGCGTGTCGCTCGGCGTGCGGGACAGGACGGGCACGTCGACGGGCTGTCGGGCGCTGACCGGAAGGCCCCGTGTCAGCTCCCAGGGCAGCGGACGCGAGACGATCAGGCCGGCCGCGAGACAGAGGCCGGCGAGAACCCAGGCGGCGCGGGGGCGGACTCTCAATCCCCGAGCCGCTCGACGCGAAGACGGTCGAACCAGACGCCGACTCCACCGCGGTAGGTGCACGGGAACTCGAGCACCGACGGGCGCGACACGGTGAACGGAACGGCCAGCTCGACGTAGCGCCCAGCTTCGGGCACGTCCGCTCCGAGCAGCTCCCGTCCGCCCAGCTCGCCGGCCCGGGACGCGAGCTCGACGGCGCAGCGCGCGAACGCGCCGGCGACGGCCCGGTCGAGCTTGAGCCGGACCCAGAGCTGATAGCGGCCAGGCGAATAGCCGCGGAGGGGTCCGCTCCAAACCGCATCGCGCGCCGTGCGGTCGGGCACCGCATGACCGGCGACGCCCCCGGACGCGAAGGGGTCGGGGCGTTCCTGCAGCTCGTGTCCCAGGATCTCCACCTCGAAGGTCTGCGCCGGGTCGGGCTCGGCCGTGAACCCGCCGCGCACCGTATCCACGGCCACCCAGCCCTGACCGTCCCACCGCGTCCGGTACTCCACGGGCGCGGCGGCGGCCAAGGCGAACGGCACCGCCACCTCGACGAAGACCCCGTCGGCCAGGTGAATCCGAGCCCGGCCCAGGACCTCGCGTCCGCCCTGCGTGGTCACCTGGAGCTCCACCGTGCTGCCCACGCCTTTCAGCCGGAACCGGGCGCGGTAGTCACCCGGCGGGAGCAGCCGGTACGGACCGGACGTCAGGAACCCCGGCCGGTCTTCCTCGCTCCGGGCGAGAGTCACCCGGCCGTTCGACGCGTCGGCGTCGGCCGTCACTCGCCCGGTGTCGCGCCCGAGGGACTCGGCCTCCCAGAAGATGCCGAGCGGACTGGTGAAACGGGCCGGGGCGACCGGGCGCGGCGTCCGGCGCACGCGGAACACCCGGAGCCGCCACTCGCCGGACGGTGCCTCGACCGGATCCAGATAGGGGGACGCCTCGAGATACGCGCGCGCGAGCGCCGGACCGAACGCGCTCACCTTCAGCGGGAAGGCGTCCTGGGCCAGGATCACCTGGCGCACGCCGTACCGGCGCAGCACCTCGGCCTCCGCCTCGCCGACGACGCCGAGGTTAACGGGCTCGAGCGGACGGTAGACGTCCGTGAGGTACGAGCGACCGAGCCATGCGGAGTACCCGTTGAGCATCGAGATCTCGGTAAGCGTCGTGGCGTACAGGTAGAGTCCCGAAAGGGCGCTGTCCCCCGGCCAGAGAGGGATCCAGAGCGCGCGCGGACCCTCGGCGCGGATCGTGTCGAACGCGGCGCCTCCTGTCGGCAGGATGCTGATCCCGGCGGGACGCCAGGAATGGCTGTCCGCCGCCACCAGAAGACCCAGCGTGAGCGCCACGGCGGCTCGGGCAGCGGATCCGCGGCGACGAGCGAGCGCGTCGGCGCCCACCCCGGCGAGGATGGCGAGTCCGAGCCCGGCCAGGACCTGGGCCTTGGCGGGCTGCCGAATGAAGTTCCATGAGGGCACGAGCCGAAACGCGACCTCGAACAGCGGGAGGGCCTCGAGGCGCGGGCCCAGGGACACGATCACGCCCGTCACCAGGAGGGGCACGAAGATCCAGAGCAGGCGGCGCGTGCCCGTGGGGCGTTGTCGGGCGAGCACGACGACGGCGAGTGCCGCCAGGACGAGGGCGACGACACCCGGATAGACGAGCCGCGCCGCGAGCGGGTTCGCCCGGGTGAAGAGGTCGGCCGGCGTCGGCGAGAAGAGGAGCACCTCGTGCAGGGTGCGGCCGCCGCCCGACACGGACCGACGCAGCAGCAGTCGCTGCAGCAGGAGCAGGAACCCGGCGCCCGCGATCGCTCCCGCCGCGGCGAGCGCGACCGGAAGCAGGGGCAGGCGGGGATGCCACCACCGCCGCCACCGCGCCAGCATCCAGACGCCGTGCACCAGGAGCGGCGCCGCCAGCGCGGCGACGGCGATCCTCCCTCCACGCGGCGACACGGCTCCGACCGTGAGGAGCCACGGGAGGCAGGCCGCGAGACTCCGCCGCGCGGCCACGCGCGGATCCGCCGTCACTCCGGCGGCGAGGAGCCATGCCGCCAGAAGCTGCCAGACCGTGAGGGCCAGCAGGGCGACGACGGCCCCGACCGCCAGGCGGACGGGTACGGGCGCGACCCAGTTCTGGCGAGCCAGGGCGGCGAGGGCGCCTCCGGCCGGGGCGAGGGCCACCAGGCTGGCCAGGAGCCCCGCCCACGGCCCCACGGCCAGGAGCTCGGATCGCCAGGCCGGCAGCCCGATTCGCGCCAGGGCATAGAGCGGGACGCCGAGCGCAGCGAAGTAGGCGAAGTGGGGCTCCATGATGGCAAGTCCCAGAGCCGCGCCGCCGGCGACGAGCCCGCTCCACACCGAGCCGGCCAGCGCGCCTTCCAGGCCCCACAAGAGCAGCGGAACCAGAGGATAGGCGACGCCCGCCGGATGGCCTCCGAGCAAGGCTCCCACCCGATACGGCGCGCAGGCGAAGACCACGCCGGCAATGAACGCGCCGGTCCACGAGATGCCGTAGCGCCGCGCCAGGAGCGCCGTCGCCAGGCCGGCGAACGGAAAGGAGAGCATGACGAGGGCGTTGTAGGCGAAGAGCGGCCCCAGGGCGGAGAGCGGCACGAAGAGGAGGGCGGCGGGCAGGAAGATGTTCGGGAGGTTCGGTCGGGGTCCGTCGATGGCGAACTGAAAGGGGTCACGCAGGAACGAGGTGCCCGTCAGGGTCCGCTCCCGGACCAGCCACAGGTAATAGTAGAACTGCAGGTAGTCGCCGGGAACGCTGAAGCCGAGCTCACGGCCCGGGCCGGGCACGGCGGTGAACGGCAACGCCTCGTCGACGTGCCGGACCAGCGGGATCGTGAAGACGATGCCGAGGAGCAGGAACGCGACGAACAGACCGAGCGCGGCGCCGCGCCCGACACCCGGGCGGCTATCGCTCCTCGAGGCAGGTCCGGTAGACATCGACGAGCCGCCTGCCCAGCGCGGGCCACCCGAAGCGGGCGACGGCGCGCTCCCGAAGCGCCTGACCTCGAAGCTTCTGCTCTTGTGAATCCCGAAGGAGCCCGGCGATGGCCGCCCCGAGCGCCCGGACATCCCGCATCGGGGCGTAGACGCCCGCCTCCCCGAGGAGCTCCCGGGAGACGGGGCCGTCGTAGGCGACGGAGGGGAGGCCCATGGCCATGTAGCTCAGGAGCTTCCCGTTGGCCTCGGTGCTGACGCGCTTTGCGCTCACCGCGACCTCCCCGAGTGCCAGGTAGCGCGGCGATTCCGGGTAGGCGATCCGACCCGTCAGCGTCACCGAGGCCGCCAGGCCTCGCTCGACTACGCGAGCCCGATAGGCCTCCACGTTCGGATGCCCCATGAGGAGGAGATGCGCGTCCGGGACCGCGGCCATGACGGCCGGCCAGGCGGCGAACAGGTCGTCGATGCCCTGATACTCGGTGAGGACGCCCAGGTAGACGACGACGCGCTTTCCGACCAGCCCCAGCCGCTCGCGCAGGTCGTCGGGCGCCGGGCCGGGTCGGAGGAAGTCCGGGTCGATGCCGTCCGGGAGCAGCGCCACCCGCCGCGCCGCAATTCCCTGGACCTCGACCAGCTCTCGCGCGAAGTTCTCGGAGGATGGTAGGAGCCGGGCGGGCCCGCGCAGGACCCATCGTTCCAGGCGGCGCACCGATGCCGGAAGCGGTCCCCGCGCGGGCAGGTGGCCGTGCGCGATCATCTCGTCGGCCACGCTGCCCTGGAGATCCCCCACCGCCGGCCGCCGGACCAGCCGGCCGACGACGGCGGCGATCGCGGCGCCTTCGTGGAGGTGCCCGTGCAGGATGTCCGGCCGAAATCGTCTCGCCGCCCGCCACGTGGTCGCGAGGAGCATCGCGTCCAGGTACGGGCGATGCGGCGAGAAGCCGACGGGGAGGCTCCGCACCCACGGCACGCGGGGCGAGCGGACCGTCGTGACCTCAGGGTGCTCGCGCCCCACCGCGTACGTGGCGACGAGCGTTTCGATCCCGAGGCCCCGAAGCGCCCGGACCTCCTCGAGGATGCGGATGTGGCACCCGCGGTCCCCGAAGAACGGCGTCGGGGCGACCATCAGCACGCGCATTGACGCCTCATTGTAGCAGAGGGGCGTCGCGCGTCGGCGGACCGGCGTCAGTCGACGCGGTGCTTCTTGACGCGGAGGTATGCCTCCAGGGCCTCCCGCCACGGCGGGAGGAGCGGCACCCCGAGCGACGCGGCGCGGGTGTTCCGGAGCACCGACTGCGGCGGCCGGCGCGCCGGCGCGTCGAACTCGGCGCTCGTTGTCGGCTCGAGCTCGGGTGTTCGTCGGCAGAGCTCGAAGATCGCGCGCGCGAACTCGTACCACGAGCATTGGCCGGAGTTCGTGAGGTGGAAGATCCCGCCCGGGGGATTCGACGCGATGAGGCCGGCGATCGCCCTCGCCAGGTCCGCGGTGTACGTCGGGGTGAGCACCTGGTCGTCCACGACCCGAATGGGCTTGCCCGCATCTGCCAGCTTCAGCATCGTCTCGACGAAGTTCCCGCCCTTGCCGGCGGAGCCGGCGACACCGTAGAGCCCCGAGGACCGGACGATCACGTGGCGAGAGCCCGCCTGCCGGACGAGAAGCTCCCCGGCGAGCTTCGAGGCGCCGTACACGCTCAGCGGCGCCGGGCTGGCGTCCTCGGCGTATGGGCCCGGCGGCCCGCCCCCGAAAACGTAGTCCGTGCTGAGCTGAAGGAGCCGCGCCCCCCGCCGTTCGCAGGCGATCGCCAGGTGGCGGGCCGCGACCGCGTTCACGGAGAACGCGAGCTGCGCTTCGCCGCGCTCGTCCTTCTCGATGTCGTCGACGCGGTGAAACGCCGCCGTGTTGATCACCCAGGCGGGACGGTGTCGGGCGAGGATCTGCTCGATGGCCTCCCGGTCGGTGAGGTCGAGGTCGGCCCGCGTCAGCGGGACGAGCGCATCCGGGGGGAGGACGGACCGGAGATCGGTGCCGAGCTGCCCGCCGGCTCCGATGAGGAGAATGCGCGCCACGCCCCCATGCTACTGCGGAAGCGGCTCGGTGGAGGCGTCGAGGACGGAGCCGGGCCGGCCGGCCCCCACCCAGGCGGCGTCCAGATGCTCCAGCCAGCGGATGTTGTAGTACCGGGGGTTCTCGAACTCGACCCGGCTCTCCCTGCGAATGCGCTGCACGAGGTCGCCGACCGACTCCTCGATCGAGACCTTCGGGCGGAAGTTCAGGATGCGGGCGATCTTTTCGCCCGACACGCGGTAGTTTCTGACGCTGCCACGCTGGTAGTCGGGACGGAGGTCGGCCGCGATCCCGAGCCCCCGGAGAGCCTCCCGCACCCGGAGCGCGAGCTCCGAGATGCGCAGATTCTGGTAGCAGAGGTTGAAGATCTGGCCCTGCACGAGAGCCTGGTCGGCCTCGGCCACGAGGATGTACGCCTGGACCGCGTCTCGGATGTCGACGAGCGGGCGCCACATCTCCCCGCCGTGGTGGAGCGTGAGCATGCCATGGGTCAGGGCGTCGCGGACGAACGTGTTGACCACGAGGTCGTAGCGCATCCGCGGCGAGTAACCGTACACCGTGCCCTTCCGAAGGATGACCGGGCAGAAGTGGCGGTCGGTGAGCGGGAGCAGCCCCCGCTCGGCCTCGTACTTGGAGGTGGAATAGGGCGCTCGCGGCGCGACGGAGGACGTTTCATCCTGGAGGACATCCGCCCGCTCGTCCGTGACCCCGCAGTCGTAGACCGAGCACGACGAGGCCAGTACGTAGCGCCGCACGCCTTGGGCCTTGCACTGTTGCGCCAGCGCCACCGTCGCCCGGGTGTTGATCTCGTAGTTGGCGCGCGGGTTGAATTCCGCGGTGGGGTCGTTCGAGAGACCCGCGACGTTGAACACGGTGTCCACGTCCTCGAACGCCCGGGCCGGGGCCGCCCGCATGTCGGCATCCACCAGCTCGACGCGGTCACGCACGGCGCGGAGCCCGCCGTCCCCGAAGTACAGGCGGTCGAGCACGCGCACCGCGTAGCCGCGGTGCACCAGTTCCTCGGTCAGGACCGACCCGACGTAGCCGGCGCCGCCGACGACGAGGACCCGCCGCACTCTAGCGCCCTCGGACTGTCCACACGTCGCCGAAGGCGTCCGGAGGGATCCGAACCTCGTCGGGCTTCGCGTGGTTGTAGACGTGGCTCGCGGTACTCACCATCTGCGTGTCGTCCTCGAGGGACATCCACCCGTGGTAGACGCCGGGAGGCACGACGATGAGCCGGGGCTTCCGAGCGCTGGCGATGACGGTCATCAGGGCGCCGTGCGTCCGGCTTGCCGGCCGATCGTCCTGCAGCACGAACTTCGCGCTGCCGTGGCTGATGAAGAACCAGTCCCAGAGCTCCTCGTGCTTGTGGAACGCGCGGATGGTCCCGCGGGCCGGGTTGCCCACCAGATAGACTTGTCCGAACTGGTGAACGACCGCGTGCGGGGAAGGGTCCAGGGCGTGCCGGGCGATCTCGGTCAGATAGCCGCGATCGTCCTCGTGCGTGACCAGGTCGACCACCTTGACCCCGTCGATCATCCGACCATCCCCTTGGTGAGCGTGAACGGCCGCCGGCCACGGCTCGGGTGGCGACGCAAACAAGCACTTCGCTGGCGAAACTCTACGCAAACACAGGCTGAAAACGCATCAGGGGTTTACCTGACAGCGGCGGCGGCGGCGAGCGAGACGCGAGGGAGCCGGGCGAAGCGGGTCGTAGGGCGCCCGGCGGCCGGCAGGCGAGGGTCGGCCGGCACGGTCCTCGGCCCGGCTGCCGCGGGGACGCCCATCGGCGGCGGGGCCTGCCCGTCCGGCGGCGGACTAACTAACTGCCGGCGAGCCGAGCGAGCCCGCGGTGGGAGATCACCTGGTCGGGCCGGCGATAGTCGGTCGGCACGCCCGTCCGGAGAAGTCCCCCGTGAAACCGTCGCGGGCGGCTGCGCGCCCGCCGCGGCGGCAGACTAGACGCGTGCGAGCCGACGGAGCCAGCCGTAGGACATCAAGTGGTCGGACAGGAAGGTCTTGAGATAGTCCGTCGGTACCCTCATCACCTGGTGACGCCAGATGCGATCGCACGTGTAACACGGCAGCTCTTTCGGGATGTCACCCTTGGCCATCTGGGCGCGCAGGGTCACCAGCCGGGAGTCGTTCCAGATCTCCCGCAAGGGCTTCGTCTTCAGGTCGCCCATCCCGAGCTTGCCGAAGAAGTCCTGGGGGCAGGCGACGACGGTGCCGTCCCAGTACACCGACGTGGAGTACCAGAGGAACGTGCACGGCGTGAACCGCCGCCCATCCGCAAGCAGGGCTTCGCGCGAGAGATCGGGCACGAAGATGTCGCCCGCCCAGTTGTGCGGCGTACGCAGGACGACGCGATCGAGCGGTAGCCCCTTGAAGTTGTCGAGGAACGCTCGCCGGAGGCGCTTCAGCTCGTGCTTGGGCGGCCCGCCGATCTCCATGACCTGGAGCACGGTGAGGGGATGCTTCGCCCCCAGGTCCTTCTTGAGCCGAAGGAAGTCCGTCAGGTGGCCCAGCGCCCACTCGAACTTCGCGCCGACCCGGTTCTTCTCGTACATGTCCTTCTCGTAGCCGTCGAAGGAGCACGAGAGGAAGTCGAGCCCGGATTCGATCAGCGCCCGGCCCTTCTTCTCGTTGAGCAGGGTGATGTTCGTGTGGACCCGCGTGTACAGGCCCTTCTGCCGGGCATAGGCGACCATGTCGGCGAGGCGGGGATGCATGAGTGGCTCGCCGCGGTGGAAGAGGTTCACGTCGTAGGCGTGGTCGGCGACCTGGTCGATGATCGACGTGTAGAGCGCGTAGTCCATGAAGCCGTGGTCTTCCTTGACCACGTCTTTGTTCGGGCAGTAGCCGCACTTGAGGTTGCAGCGGCTCGTGGACTCGATCCAGAGCCGAACAGGGAGCTGGCCGACCTTGCTCGCGCCGCTCCGGTAGGCCCAAAGGATGCGCGCCAGACGCGCTACATGGCGAAGGTGTCGCCGGTCCACTCGCCCGAGTATAGCAGACGGAGGTTGCGCGGCCGCGCGCAGTCGGGACCGGTCACTGGCCGGGACGCACGACCTCGACCCGGCTCAGCGCGAGCGTCGTCTCCAGGGTCGGGGCGAGGCCGCGCCACCAACGGTGCAAGCGCCATCCCGACCGCGGGTTCCAGACGCCGGCCACCACCCGGTACCGCCCCGGCGCGAGGTCGGGGGGCACCGCGAGGCGCCGCCGGACGCTCACGTGCTGGGGACCCGAACCGAGCCCGGACAGGAGGCCGGGCAGCGGGAAGTCGTCCCCGAAGTGCGTTTCCGGGCCCTCGGGCTGCCCGACGGCGCGGAAGTGCACCCAGACCATCAGCGGGGACGAGGTGTCCGCGAGCACGCGCCAGTGCGTCGTGAGGTCGACCGCCTCCCCGGCTCGGAGAGGCTGGGGCGCGATGTCGTATCCCCGGAGCTCGACGACCCCGCCGAGCACCGCGCCGATGGTCGTCGACGGGGCGAGTGACGCGTCGGCCTCGGCGGTGAGCCTGGCCGCCTCCGGGACGTCGCCGTCGGCGGCGGCGAGACGGGCGCGGAGGCGCCAGAGCTCCGCGTGCACGCGCTCGGGGGCGAACCCGCGCGCGATGTCCGCATAGGCGGCGCGCGCCTCCTCCACGAGGCCGACCTTCGCGAGCCGTGCGGCGTAATCGACCGGCGACCGGGTCCTCGCCCGGAGCGCGGTCGTCAGCCGCGAATAGGCGCCGTAGCCGCTCGGGTCGTCGGGGGCGACGCGCATCGCGTCGCGATAGCGAGGGAGGGCGGCGGCCGCGTGCCCGGTGGCTTCCAGCTGGCGGCCCTCACGCACGAGGCCGGCGGCCACTTCGGGTGAGGCGCCGGGCGGGCTCGGTCCTACCAAGAAGAGCTCGGCCACGCTCCATCGCCCGCCGGGACCCGCGTCCATCAGCCGCACGCGCCGTGTCGTCACCGGCGCGAAGCGCACGGTCAGGGTTCGGCTGGGCCCGATCCGCGCGGCGCCGTTCTCCCAGCGGGTCGCGACGGCCAGAGGGAGGAGCTGGGCCACCTGCTCCCAACCGCGCCCGGCGTCGATCATGACGAGGAGGTGCTCCGGCGCTCGCTCGGCGCGGTCGTTGATGAGCACCACTCCGCCGAGCGTGCGCATGGCGCCGAGGTCCACCTCGACCCAGGCGGATCCGCTGGGGCCCGCCGCGCTCGACCAGCCGGTGTCGAGTCGAGCGTCCACCAGGCTCGAGGCGTCGCCGCGTCCGTCACTCGCGCGGACGGCCCACCCCGAGCGTGGCAGGGGCGAGACGTCCGACGGCGGCGTGAACTGGTCGAACACCCAGTAGTCGCCGATCCGACGCTCCCGGGCCCCGATCTCCGCCGCGGCCAGCCAGTGGCGGAAGTACTCGACGCCGGCCTGCACCACGTAGGCCGGTCGCGGCGAGTCGTCGACGGCGCGCGTATGCGGCGGGTAGCGGTCGTTGAACGGCTGGGCGACGATGACGTCCCCGCCGCTGTCGAAGGTGAGCCGGGGAGCGACCCAGTACGTGAAGGCGTACGCGCGCGGGAGGTCGTTCGCTCGCAGGAAGGCGAGGAGGCGCTCGTCGGCCTCGCGCTCCTGCCGGTACTGGCGGCGCGCTTGCGGCCAGAGCGCCGTGATGTCCGGGAGCAGATCGACGCCGACCGCGGCGAGATATAGGGTCACCGCGACGACCGCGCCGACGCGCGACCGGCGCCACGTGAGCTGGGCCGCCCGCGCCAGCACCAGCGCGAGGAAGGGGACGAGCGGCAGCAGGTAGCGCGGCACCCGGACGTACCCCCCGTACCAGACCACTCCGAGCGTGACGGCGATGGCGACGAGCAGCAGGGCTTCGCCGGCGCGGCCGGGGTCGCCTCGCAGGCGCGCGACTCCCACGAGGACACGCCCGAGGAGGAGCGCGACCGCCGCGCCGAGGATCACCGGGATCGTCCAGGCGAGCACGCCCGGCAGATGGGGTGGATCGCTGCCGCCCGCCTGCACGCCGAGGAGCACCGGCAGGCGCTCGAGGAAGAGGATCCGGGTGGCCCCGATCCCGGGAAACTGTCCCTGATAGCGGACGCCGGTGCTGAAGGTCGCCCAGTCGTGCGTCAGGTTGTACGCCCAGAACGGGAGGCTTCCGACGAAGAACGCGCCGATGCCGAGCCAGGCGGCGCGTTGGAGCGGCAGCCGTGGCTCGACCAGGAGCAGGGCGAGCGCGGCCGGGATCAGGGCGTCGACGATCTGGAAGTTGAAGTAGAGGCCGAGCCCCCCGGCGAGACCCATGGCGATCGCCACCCGGCAGCGCGCGGGCTCGGCAAGGGGACGAGCGAGCCAGAGCGCCGCGCCGAGGAGGACCAGCTGACCCACGAGCAGGTGCTCGACGTAGTACGACCGGGCCAGCGTGTAGTTCGCCGCCGTGTAGGCGGAGACCCAGATCGTGAAGAGCATCGCGAGGAGGCCGGCCTCGTGACCGAAGAGCACCCGGCCCGTGCGGTAGACGGCCAGGACGAGCGCGACGGTCGCGAGGGCCGGGGCCAGGACCAGCGCCCACCGTGATACGCCGAAGAGAGCGAAGAGGGGAGCGGCGACGTACACCTCGGGCACACCGGCGTGGTCCTGCATCCAGAAGAAGACGGGGAACTCCCCGCGCAGCACGTAGGCGCCCATCAGCCCGGTCACCGCCTGATCGGCGTCGAGGCGGGGGAAGGCGAGGGGCAACCCGAGGAGGAGGGCGAGGAGGCCGAGGAGCGCCCAGAAGCGCCAGTCGCGGGAGGCCCGGACGCGCGCCCCGCCCGGCGGCGGCGCGGCGGCGCTCATCGCCGGATGAGCCGCAGGCGGAGCACCGACGCGAGGTAGGTCCAGAAATACGTGAGGAAGCGCGTCTTGGACTCGCCGCCCTTCCGGATCCGGTAGACCGTCGGGATCTCCAGCACCCGGGCGCCTCGGCGGACCACATGGTCCAGGAGGCGGATGGCGTAGTCGCCGTAGCCGTAGAAAACGGCGTCGGGGTCGATGCCGTGGAGCAGCGTCGGCCGGAACACGAGATACCCGGACAGGTTGTCGTGGATGCGCAGCCCGAGCACGATCCGGATCAGGATGTTGAACGCGTACGACCCCCAGTAGCGGGACCGCGACGTGACCATGTCGCCCCCGAGGACGTACCGGGAGCCGATCACCACGTCGAAGTCCTCCACGCAGCGGACCATGAGCGGCAGCAGGGCGGGATCGTGGTTGCCGTCGGAGTCCATGATCGCGACCACGTCCCCGCGCGCCTCCCGGATGCCCCGATGGATCGCGCTCGCCAGGCCGCGCTCGCCCCGGCGGACGTGAACGCGCACCGCGGGCTCGGTCCGGAACGTCGCCTCGACGTGCTCGGCCGTGCCGTCCGGCGAAGCGTCGTCGACCACGAGGACCTCGACGGTGAGGCCCGCCCGCCGGGCGACGGTCAGGACCTCGCCGACGATCTCGGCGATTCCCTCGCGCTCGTTGTACGTGGGCAGGATGACAGAGACCATCGAGGCTCGCCTCACCTCAGCCGGGCGCGGATCGATCAGGGCTGCGCTCCCTCAGCCCCGGCCGAGCTCCCGCACGGCGTCGCATACCGTCGCGATCTCGTGAGGCAGGAGTCCCGTGCCCGAGGGGAGGTTCATGCCCGTCTTTCCGAGGGCGGTCGCGACCGGGAACCTCGCCTCCACGTGGTAGGGGGGCAGCTCGTGAAGCGGCACGAAGAAGGGTCGCGAGTCGATGCCGCGGGCGCGAAGCGCCGTCCGCACGGCTTCGCGGTCGAGCCCGAACGCCGGTTCGACGAGGACGGAGTACATCCAGTGGACGCTCTCGGCCCAGGCCTCGGCCGGCGGCGGCGTGAGACCGGCGATCCCGGCCAGACCGCTCGCGTAGGCGGCGGCGATCTCCTTCCGTCGCGCCAGGATCCGGTCGGCCTGCTCGAGCTGCGCGCAGCCGATCGCCGCCTGGATGTTCGTCATGCGGTAGTTGAAGCCGATCTCCGGATGGTAGTAGCGGCGTCGGGGATCCATGGCGTGGTCGCGCAGGAATGCCGCGCGCTCGGCCAGCTTCGGGTCGTTCGTCACGACCATGCCGCCCTCGCCGGTCGTGATGATCTTGTTCCCGTAGAACGAGAAGGCTCCGATGCGGCCGAGGGCGCCCACCCGCCGGCCCTTGTAGCGGGCGCCGTGGGCTTCCGCCGCGTCCTCGACCACGTCGACCCCGTGCGCGGCTCCCAGCGCGAGGATCGGGTCCATGTCGACGGGATGCCCGTACAGGTGCACGGGAATGATCGCCCGGGTCCGCCCGGTGAGCTTGCGCCGGGCATCTTCCGGATCCATGCCCCACGTGCGCGGGTCGGCGTCGACCAGCACGGGCGTCGCGCCGGTATAGCGAACGACGTTGGCCGTCGACACGAAGGTCATGTCGGGCACCAGGACCTCGTCGCCCGGCCCGATCCCGAGGGTGACCAGGCAGAGATGGAGCGCCGTCGTGCCGTTCGACGTGGCCACCCCGTGGCCGGCCTCGCAGAACGCGGCGAAGTCGCGCTCGAACCGCCCGACGTACTCGCCGAGCGAGGAGATCCATCCCGACTCGACGCAGTCGAGGACGTAGCGCCGGACGCTGTCGGACAGCCAAGGGGCGAAGACCGGGATCATTCTTGCTCCTCTCGCACCTCGGCCACGGCGTCGCACACGTAGGCGATCTCCGCTTCCGTGAGAGTCGCTCCCGACGGCAAGTAGAGACCGCGCCGGCAGAGGTCCTCCGCCACCGGGAACCGCTGCCCGCGGAACGCTTCATAGTAGATCGGCTGCAGGTGGATGGGAATGAAGAAGGTGCGGGTTTCGATCCCGCGCCGCGCGAGTCGTTGCCGCAGCTCGTCCCTCGAGATCCCGAAGGCGTCCTCGACGACGACCCCGTACATCCAGTAGACGTTCCTGGCCCAGGGCCGCTCGACGGGCAGGGTGAGCCCGGGGATGCCCTTGAGCCGCGCCGAATAGCGGTGGGCGTTCTCCCGGCGGATGGCGACGAACTCGTCCAGGCGCTCGGTTTGGGCGAGTCCCACCGCGGCCTGCATGTTGGTCATCCGGTAGTTGAACCCGAGGTACTTGTGCCAGAAGTGCCGCTCGTCCGAGAACGCGTGGTCCCGGAGTCGGCGACCGAGGCTCGCGACCTCCCGGTCGTTGGTGGTCACCATGCCGCCCTCGCCGGTGGTGATGATCTTGTTCGCGTAGAACGAGAAGGAGGCGGCGCGGCCGAGGCTCCCGACCGGCCGACCGCGGTAGGTCGCGCCGTGCGCCTCGGCGGCGTCCTCCAGGACCCACAGGCCTCGCCGCTCGGCCAGCTCCAGGACCGGATCCATGTCCACCGGGTGTCCATAGGTGTGCACCACCATGATGCCGCGGGTCCGGGGCGTGATGGCGTCGGCCAGGCGCGTCACGTCGGGGTTCCAGGTGTCGCGCTCGGCGTCGACCAGGACGGGCATGGCGCCCGTGTACCGGACCGCGTTCGCCGTCGCGATCATCGTGAACGTGGGCAGCACGACCTCGTCGCCGGGCTCGAGCCCCAGGGTCACCAGGGCGAGGTGGAGCGACGTGGTCCCGTTCGAGCACGCCACGCCGTACCGGCAGCCCATTCGCTGGGCGAAGGTCTCCTCGAACTCCCGGACGAACCGGCCGGCCGAGGAGATCCAGTTGGACTGGACGCACTGGGTGAGATACCGCAGCTCGTTGCCGTCCAGGCGCGGGTCGGACACCGGAATGATCCGGCGCGAGAGCGCCTCCTCCACGACGGGGATGCGGGGGAGGCGCACCTCCAGCGCGGGCTCCGGGCCGGGAACGATGCGGGCGATCTCGGCCATGACGTCGTCCGGCAGTCGGGTCTCTTCGATCACGGCCGGCCCTCCTCGGCGCGGCTTCCCCAGCGAAGCCGCAGAATGGTGCGGGCGTAGATGAGCCCGAGCGCGGCGAACCGGCGGAGGCTCGGGCTGGTCTTGGTCGTCCCCGCGCGGCGCTCGACGCACGCGTAGGGCACCTCGACCACGCGGCACCCCGCCCGGCAAGCCCGGTGGAGAAAGTCGATGCAGTAGTCGCCGTACGCGTGATCCGATCGGATGGGCACGCGCCGGAGCGCCGTCCGGCGCGCCGCCACGAAGCCCGACGTCCAGTCGCGAACGGGCCCGCCGAGCCAGAGGGTGCCGAACGCGTTGATCGCGCGCGACGCCAGGACCCGCGCGGTGGAGTCGCGTGCGTCGCGCCCACCCGGGGCGTAGCGTGAGGCCACGGCCACGTCCGCGCTGGCGGTGGCAGCGACGAGCCGCGGGATGACCTCGGCGGGCATCGAGCCGTCGGCGTCGAGCCAGACCACGACCTCACCGCGCGTGACGTCGATGCCCTCGGCGATCGCCGACGCCAGCCCTCGGCGGCCCACGCGGCGGAGCGCGCGCGCCCGCCCGTCGCCGGCGAAGTCCTGGCCCACCACCTCCCAGGTCCGGTCGGGCGAGTCGTCGTCGACGACGAGCACCTCGACGTCCCCCACCGCGTCCAGGATCTCGCGGACCACGCCGCTGATGACGTCGCGCTCGTTGTAGGTGGGCAGCACGACCGACGCGGTCACGCCGGCCCCTTCCGGGCGACCAGGACCACCGAGCTGCCGAACGGAAGCGGAGCCACGCGCAGGAGCGCGCGCTCGATCGCCTGCACGCCGAGGAGCGCCGCGTTGAGGGGGCGCGGCAGCGGGAAGACGTCCGAGCCGCCGGCGGCGCCGCGCCGCGCCAGGCGGACGGCCGCCACCGCCGGGAAGACGAGACAGTAGGCATAGGACGCCAGCAGCGGCGTGAAGCCCGCCGTGCGGACCCGCTCGACCAGCTCGCCCCGCGTGTACCGGCGCGCGCCGTGCACCGCCTGGTCGTGCGCCGACCGGAGCCACTTGAACGCGGAGTCCGTCACGAGGAGCAGCCCCCCGGGGCGCAGCACGCGGTGACACTCCCGCAGCGCGCCGGCCTCCGAGCGCACGTTTCGGTGATACAGCAGATCGAGGCAGAGGCAGGCCGCGAACGTGCCCCCGCGAAACGGCAGCGCCTCGGCGCTCCCGCCGGCGAGCCGCGCGAGGCCGCGTCGCCGGGAGAGCGCGAGCGCCGCCGGGTCGGCGTCGACGCCGAACCACGCGCCCTGCGCGGCCAGGCTCGCCAGCGTGCCGCCCGCGCCGGACCCCACGTCGAGGCCCGGCCCGGCGAGCGCGCCGTAGCGCCGGAGCAGCGCGAGCACCAGGCGACGCTTCGACTGAAACCACCAGTGCGTGTCCTCGAGCTCGAAGTGCTCGCTGAAGACCCGGGTGTCCATCGCTACGCCGCGCCGCCGAAGACCCGCGCCAGGAAGTCCAGGTACTGGTCGGTGATGCGGGGCCAGCGGTAGCGCGCCTCGACGTACGCGCGTCCCCGCTCACCCAAAGTCTTCCGGAGCCCTTCGTCGGCGAGCAGCGCGGCGGCGGCGTCGCCGAAGTCGCCCGGCGTCCGGTCGAACAGACGGCCGGCGTCCGAGCGCTCCACGTGGCCTCGCAGGACGGCCGAGCGCGCCGTCGCCAGGACCGGGATGCCCTGGGACCAGGCTTCGAGGACGACGAACGAAAAGCTCTCGTGGGGGGAGGGCATGACCAGGGCCGTGGCCCCGGCGATCGCGTCGGCCTTCTCGCCCGCGGGCCGGAAGCCGAGCGCCCGCACGGCGGCATGCCGCGGGAGCTTCATCGCGACCGTGCCCATGAGGACCAGGGTGACCGGCTCGGCCGCGCGCGCGCGCCAGGCGAGAAACGCCTCGACCAGGGCGCGGCAGCCCTTCTCGACGTCGACGCGGCCCACGTAGAGGAGGTAGGGGCCCTCGACGCCGTGCCGGTGCCGGAACCGCGCGGGGTCGGCGTGCTCCACCGGATCGATGCCGGCGCCGATGACCGCGGACGGGAGATGCCCGGTGTGAAAGCGCGCCTCGACGAAGGCGCGCTCTTCCTCCACCTGGAAGACGAGCCCGCGGGGCGCCCGGAAGAGGCTGCGGAAGAGATCGAGGTAGATCGGCCGCTCGTCGTGGGCGGTCGGCACCAGCACGGCCTTGTGGGCGACCAGCGGCAGGCCGAGCGTCGTCGGGAGGTAGAGGTAGGTGTAGAAGAGGAACCCGTCGTGGTCGGCCGCGTGGGCCCGGATCCACTCGATCAGGCCCGACGCGAGCGGCCCTTGCCGGCGGATCCACTCCACCTCGTCGAAGAACGTGTGGGGCGTGGCGTAGAGCCAGTCCGCGTAGCGGCCGAACGCGCGCACGCGGCGGGGGCGGTCCACGAGGAACCGCCGCACGCGCACCCCGTTCACCGTCTCGACGCCCGGCCGGTAGACGTTCCGCCAGGTGAGGTAGTCCCGCGCGCAGGTGGTCAGCACCTCGACGTCGTGATGCGGAAGGAGCGCCTCGGCCACGCGGCGGCACTCGTACTCGGCGCCTCCGTCGATCTCCGGGCCGTAGCGCTGCACCACGAAGGCCAGCCGGAGCCGCGTCATTCCTGCTCCAGGTCAATGCCCCACAGGGCCGCGGCACCGATGCAGATGGCGGAAAGGCACGTCCCGTTGACCACGTATTCGGTGAACCCAACGGGGTTGGGCGGAAGCCACTTGAACCCCACGAGCCAGACAAAGGGGAACACAATCGTCCAGAGGATCCAGGCGCTCCCAAACACACTCCACCGGGAGTTGAACCAGTCGAAGCCGACCCGGAAGCGTCGGCAATAGGCAACCTGTCCGCACAGAAAGAGGAGGCTAAAGGCGATCCACTCCATGGTGTTAGCGACAGGCAAGGGTCTCGGCCCCGACCTTCGGAAGGTATACAGGCCGACTCCGAATCCGGTCACGAGGATCGGAAACGCGAAGACGCGTTTCCATGTGTCCTCCGGTTGCCACGCCCGATACGGCCGATATGGCGAGGTCACCGGAACGCCTCGGTGGCGGCCAGGGTCTCGAGGTGCTCGCGGAGCTGCGCTCCGATGGTCTCGGCGTCGAAGGCCCGCAGCCGCGCGCGCTGGCCGGCGACGACGGCGGTACGAAGCGCGGGCTCGTGAACCACGCGGTGCAGCAGCTCGGCGATCGCCGGGAAGTCCTTGTCCTGGACCAGGAGTCCGGCGTCGCCCAGGGTGCCCGGCACGCCGGCGGCGGCGTACGCGACGACCGGCACGTCGAAGTGCATGGCCTCGAGGAGCGGGACGCAGAAGCCCTCGTGCTCGGAGAGGCAGAGGTAGGCCGACGCCAAGCGGTAGTACGTGCACAGCTCGGCCTGGGACACGCGGCCCGCGAACACCACGTGGTCGAGGAGCCCGAGCTCCGCGCAGAGCTTCTGGCAACCGGCCAGGTAGGGTTCGGTGTCGACGGTGGAGCCGACGACGATCAGCCGGCTGTCCGGATCCAGCCGCCGGTAAAAGTAGTAGGCCTTGATGAGGTCCTCCACCCGCTTGTTCGGGGCGATGCGGCCGACGGCGAGCAGGGTCGTCCCGCGGCCGTACGCCTCCTCGAGCGCGGGGACGGGCGGGTGGGCGTACTGATCCCAGTCGACCAGGATGGGCAGGACGCCGGTGCGCGGGAAGCCCGCCGTCTCGAGCTCCCGCCGATTGAACTCGGAGACGCCGAGCGCGAGCTCCGTCACGTTCCGAAGCCGCGCCAGCTCCCAGCGCCCGCGCCGGCAGCGATCGGCCACGCGGGCGTTCACGCCGACGAAGTACTCGGGCGGCGTGATGTTGTGGTAGACGAGGGCACGCCGGTCGCGGAGGCTCGCGAAGAAGCTCGTGACCTCCGACCCGATGGAGAAGTGGAAGAGCACGACCGTCTCGGGCGACGAGATCTCCCGGTAGCGCGTGTAGAAGTGAGCGTCCTTCATGAGGCTCATGTGGCGGTACTGGGCGTAGACCTCGGAGGCGTAGCCCCAGCCGCGGAGCAGGCGCCGGAGCGCGCGCACGTGGTTCCCGATGGCGTCGCCCACGTCGAAGTTCGAGACGAGCTGGTGGACCGCCCGGAACGGCAGACCGGTCACCCGAGCCCGGCTCCGAGCCGCCGGAAGACCGCCAGGTAGTTGTCGGTCACCCGGTCCCAGGTGTAGTTTGCGCGCACGTACGCACGCCCCGCCGCGGCCATCCGCTCCCGGAGCGCCGCGTCTCCCGCCAGGGCCTCCACCGCCTCCACGAACTCGAAGTAGTCGTCGAAGTAGAGACCCCCGTCGGAGGCGAGGCAGTGGTCCCGCGTCACCCGGCATCGCCCGTGGACGAGGGCGGGTGTGCCCGCCAGCCAGGCTTCCATCATGACGAGGGAGAAGCTTTCCAGCAGGGACGGCTGGCAGAGAGCGAGGGCGCCTGCGTAGGCGTCGGCCTTCTCCTGCGGCGGCACGAACCCGAGGTCCAGGACGTCGGCCGACAGGCGTCCCGGGATGCGCACGCCGCCCGGCCCGATCAGGACGAGCTTGAGCCGGCTCGCCGGATGCGTGAGCTTGTACCGGGCGAAGTACTCGACGAGGAGCGGCGTGTTCTTCTCCGGCGCCTTGCGGCCCACGTAGAGGAGGAACGGCTCGAAGATCCGGTGCCGGGCGCGGAACCCCTGGGGATCGCCCGGGGGCGGCGGATCCACGCCTTCGCCCACCAGGTGAAAGCGCTCCGCATCCGGCCCGGCGAGAGATTCGGCCAGGTCGCGCTCGGCGGGCACGTGAAAGCACGCGGCCCGCACCGCGCGAAGCACGCGCCGCGTCCACTTGAGCGCCGCGAAGGGCTCCTCGTGCAGGCACGGGATCAGGACCGAGCGCTCGGGGGCGATGAGGGCGCCCTCCCACGTCGTCCCGAAGCAGTAGGGGATGAACGCGTACCAGTACCGGTGCCGTTCGGCGGCCAGGTAGGCGTAGAGGTCGTTCGAGTGGATGGACTCGCGGACGAAGTCCTCCTCCTCGAAGGACGTGAGCGCGCCGCCGAGCTCCAGGCGCCACTGGAGGCGGGCGTAGCGGTCGGGATCGCGCGGACGCACCTTGAACCGCCGGACCACGAAGCCGTCCTCCTCGGTCACCCCGTCGGGGTGGTGGTCGATCCACGGCGAGCCGTGATCGCGCGCGCACGTCGTGAGGATTTCGACGGCCAGCCCGCGCGCGCGGAGGGCCCGCGCGGTGGCGCGGCACTCGGCCTCGGCGCCGCCCGGGATGGCTGGCCCGTACCAGGGGACCACGAAGGCGAGCGTGTCAGGCAACGAGCCGCTCCAGCGTCTCGTGGAGGCGCGCGGTGACCGCCGGCCAGCTGTACTCCGCCTCGACGTAGGCGCGCCCTTGGCGCCCCAGCTGGTCTCGGCGCTCCCGGTCCTCCAGCAGGAGGTCCATGGCCTCGGCGAACTCGTAGAAGTCCTCGAAGGCGAGCCCGCCGCCCGCTTGGACGACGTGGTGGGTGGTGACGGGGCACCGGGCGTGGACGAGCACGGGCGTTCCCGCGAGCCAGGCCTCCATCAGGACGATCGAGAACGACTCGTTCACCGAGGGCTGGCACACGACCGTCGCCGCGGCGTAGGCAGCCGCTTTTGCCGCGGGGTCGAGGTACCCGACGTCCCGGACTCCCGGCGTGTCGGGGGGCGCGGTGACCGGACCGTCTCCGGCCAGGACGAGCGTGAGCTCCGCGCGGCGCACGGCGCGGTATCGGAGGGCGTACTGGATCAGCAGGGGGAGGTTCTTGCCGGCCTCCTTCCGCCCTAGGTAGACGAGGAGCGGGCCCTCGAGCCCGTGGCGCCGCCGGAAGGCGTCCGCGTCGGCGGGCGGGCCGGGATCGAAGCCGAGCCCCACGACGCCGGCCGGGCGGTCGCCGATCCCGTAGAGCTTGTCGGCCAGCGCGGCCTCGGGCGAGGAGTTGAAGATGAAGCCGCGGCACGCCTGGAACACGTTCCGGACCACGCCGAGGTGAGCGAAGGGCTCGTCGTGCAGGCACGGGACCAGCACCGCCCGCTCGGCCACGAGGGGCGCGCCGCGCAGGGTCGTCCCGAACAGATAGGGCGCGAAGCACACGAGATCGTGGTCCCGCCCGTGCCGGGCGAGATGGGCGAAGAGGTCCGGACAGTTGACCGACGCCTCCACCCAGCGCCGCTCCTCTTCGGGCCGGAGCCGCCCGCCCCGCAGGATCCGCTGGTGCAACCAGGCGTGTCGACGCTCGTCCCGGGGCTGGACGGGGAAGCGGCGCACCGTCACGTCGCGCGTCCGCCCGACGCCGGCTCGGAACGCGTTGCGCCAGGTGAGGTGGTCGCGCGCGCACGTCGTCAACACCTCGACGGCGGCGCCGTCCGAGGCGAGATGCTCGGCGAGCCCACGGACGAGGGTCTCGGCGCCGCCCACGATCTCGGCGCCGTAGCGCGGGACGACGAACGCCACCCGAAGGGCACGCGAGATCACGGGCGGGGAGGCGTCACGGCCGTCGCCCGATCACCGCGTAGTCCTGGGCGCCCCAGAGGAGCTGGTTCAGCCGCTCGAGGTTGTCGTTGATCTGGCCGAGGAAGGCTTCCTCGTAGCGCCGCATGTACCAAAGGGGCTCGATCGGCTGGAGCTTGCCCTCGGGCGGCACCGGGTTCACGTAGCGCACCTCCACCTGTCGGAAGCCGGCGGCTTCCAGGACGAAGCGCGCCGCTTCGGGGTGGATGGGCTTGACGTGGGTGAGGTCGACGTAGAACGCGCCCGAGAACACGGTGAGGCACGCCGGGTTCGGCGTTTCGCAGAGCAGCACGCCCCCGGGGCGGAGCGTCCGGTGCGCGAGCCGCACGAGGGCGATGAGCGCATCGGGCGTCAGGTGCTCGATCACCTGGGCGCAGAAGATCCCCCCGAGCGCGCCGTCCGGCAGCGCGGCGAGCGCGGACAGGGCGTCACCCTGTTCGGCGGCGAGGCCGGCCTCCCGGCAGCGCGCCACCATGCCGCCGTCGAGGTCGACGCCCCGAGCTTCGATCCCGCTGGACCGGCACAGCTCCAGGAACTCGCCCCGGCCACAGCCGACGTCGAGCACCGGCGAGGCCTGGCCGAAGAGATCGAGATACGCCCGCTGGCGGTGCAGGATGTCCTCGCGCGTCCCCCGGTGCCGATCCTCGAAGCGCACGTAGGCGGCGGCCGGCAGCGCGCCCATTCCCGCCGGCACCACCGGGCCGGGCGGGGTTCCGGTCCACGGGGCCGGCACCCGGGCGCGCTCGATCTCGGCGCGGAGGGCCTCGACCCCGTCGCTGAGGGCGCCGAGCCGGTCCACGAGGTCGCGCTGGCCCCGTTGCCGCTCCCCGTGCTCGACGGCTAGGCGCTCGTGAACGCTCAAGGCGAGATCCTCGACGCGCTGGCTCAGCCCGCTGAGTCCTCCCCGAACCTGGTCGCGCATCGGCAGGACGAAGCTGTTCAGGAGCTGGAGCAAGGTCGCGTTCCACTCGACCTGGCGCGCGAGGATCATGGTGATGTACGGTCGCGTGATCCGCCGGAGAAGCTTCTTGGTCGCGACGATGAGGCCTCCGATGCCGACCCGGTGGGAGGTGATGGCCGGGTCGGCGGCGGTGTCCCAGCCATCGTTCAGGCGCACCAGGTGGTCCTCGATCTCGTCCGAGAACGTGGGGGCGCTCTCGGTGAGCTCGAGCTCCATCTGGACGATGCGCCGCACCTCCTCCTCGGAGTAGAAGCCGGAGGCCTTCCGCTCGCGGACGCGGTCCTTGATCTCGTCCATCAGGCGGGCGACGTCCACGGCCGGCGGGGTGCCGGGACCGTCGGTCACGAGGCCACCCGAAGGGGGCGGGAGCCGAAGGACCCGCCGCCGGCGTGTGGCGCCCGACTCGCGATCGGCGGGATCACGCCGCGTCGCCGCCGTGCCGAAGCCGCCAACGGTGGGCCAGGCGCGCCACGCCCGTGTCACGCACGCGCGACCGCATGGCCAGCGCGTAGAGGCGGCTGTGGTAATCGTACGGGTGGCCGTCGCGGGCGTGGACGGCGACGTCGAGGAGGTACTCGCCCTCCACCAGGTCGAGGCGCTCGAAGTCGAGCAAGATCTCGCCCTCGCCCTCGACCTTGCCCAGATGGAGCCCCTCGACGCCGGTGTTCGTGCCGTAGCAGCAGACGCCGTCCTTGCGGAAGACGCCGATGCCGAACACGGGATCCTCGATCGGACGGTGGGCCCGGTACGCGAGACGGAGCGTGCAAGGCTCGCCCGTCTCGAAGAGATAGCGCTCCGTTCCCGCCTTGTCCCGAAGCTCGACGCGCGTCAGCTCCACTTCCCGCGTTCCCCACCGCGCGGCGGTGCCCGCGCGGGCGGCCGCCTCGGCTTCCGCGTGCTCGATCCCGAGGGCGCGCGTCTCCTCGCGCGCCACGTGCTCGAGATACTGGCCGATCACCTCCCGCGTGCCGCCGCGGGCGTGGAGCCGCCCCCCGTCGAGCCACAGCGCCTCGTCGCAGAGCCGCTCGATGCTGCCGAGATCGTGCGACACCAGGACGATCGTCTTCCCCCGCGCCTTGAACTCCTGGATCTTGCTCACGCAGCGGTGCTGGAACGCCTCGTCGCCGACCGCCAGCACCTCGTCGATCAGGAGGATGTCGGGATCGACGGTGACCGCGATCGCGAACCCGAGCCGCATGTACATGCCCGAGGAGTAGGTCTTCACCGGGTTGTCGACGAACGTCTCGAGCCCGGCGAACGCCACGATCTCGTCGAACCGCGCGCGGATCTCCGCCCGCGTGAGCCCCAGGAGCACGCCGTTCACGTAGATGTTCTCGCGGCCGGTGAACTCCGGGTGGAACCCGGCGCCGAGCTCGATCAGAGCGGAGACGCGGCCACGGACCGACACGTGGCCGGTGGTGGGCTTGAGTATCCCGCCGAGGACCTTGAGCAGGGTGGACTTGCCGGAGCCGTTCGAGCCGATGATCCCGACCATGCGGCCGCGCACGAGGTCGAGGCTCACGTCGCGGAGCGCCCAGAAATCCTCCCCCGACAGCAATCCGGAGCCGGGGCTTCCCCGGAACAGTCGCACGAACAGGTCCTTGACGGTCGAGACCTGTCGTCCCCGGTGCAGCCGGAAGCGCTTGCTGACGTCGCGGAGGACGACGGCGGCATCCGGCGAGAGGGACGCGACGTCCACGGCCCTAGACCTCCTCGGCGAGGCTGTCGCGCAGGCGATCGAAGACGCGCCAGCCGAGGACGAGCGCGATGACGGCCGCGATCGTCACCATTCCCAGATGGATCCAGTGGGGCTCCCGGCCGAAGAAGAAGATGTTCTGGTAGCTCTGCACCAGGCCGGCGACCGGGTTCAGGAAGTAGAGCGGGCGAAGCGGCACGGCGAGCGTCTCGCCCAGGCGGAGGGTCGTCGGGACCGTGGAGACCGGGTAGAGGATCGGCGAGAGGAAGAAGAGCAGCGTGAGCCCGTTCGTCAGGATCTGCTCGACGTCGCGGAGATGCACGTTGAGCGCCGCCAGCGCCAGGGCCAGCCCGGTGGTCAGCAGGAACTGGAGCAGCAGGAGGAGCGGGAGGAACGCGAGCACGGCGTGGGGCCGAACTCCGAACGCCAGCAGGAACACGAAGAGCAGCGGGAGCGAGAGGAGCATGTTGATCAGGTTCGCCAGCACGGAGACCAGCGGCAGGATCTCCGCCGGGAAGAGGACGCGCTTGACCAGCGCGCCGGATCCCACGATGACGCCGGCCGCGTGCCCGAGGGAGGAGGAGAACCAGAGCCAGGGCAGGAGGCCCGAGAAGAGGAAGACCGCGTATCCCTCCATCGGCACCCGGAGGTAGATCGAGAAGACGAGCGCATAGACGAGCATCAAGAGCAGGGGATTGAGGAAGGACCAGAGGAAGCCCAGGAAGGAGCCCCGGTATCGCGCCCGCAGCTCGCGCAGCACGAGCGTTCCGATCAGGATGCGGTAGCGGTACAGATCAGCGAGGTGCTCGACCATGAGTCTTCATCCTACCGCTGCCTACCGCCGCCGTGACCGGAGCACCGGGCCTCGCTCACACGCGATGGCGCCAGTCGTCCAGCACGTCGGCGAGGCTCTGCCGGAGCGAGATGCCGGGGAGCCACCCGGTGAGCGTTCGCAGCTCGGTCGCATCCCCCACCATCAGCGGAATGTCGAGGGGGCGAACGCGCTGGGAGACCCGGCGCACCTCGATCGGGCAGGCGGCTTGCTCGAGGAATCCGTCGATGACTTCCCGGATCGACACCGCCCGGCCCGAGCCGGCGTTGTATGTGCTGCCGGGCTGGGCTTTCGCGAGGAGGAGCCAGTAGGCCCGGACCATGTCGCGGACGTCCGTGAAGTCCCGGCGCGTGCTCGTGGTGCCGACCTCGAGGATCGGGGGGATGCGGCCCCGCTCGATCTCGACGATCTGCCGGGCGACGTCGCTCCACACGAAGCCGAGCCCCTGCCGAGGACCGACATGATTGAAGGCCCGGACGACGACAAGAGGCAGCGCCTCGCAGCGCGCGTAGTATCCGACGTAGAGCTCTTGGGACGCCTTCGACAGAGCATACGGGGACAGCGGAGCCGCCGGCCGGCTCTCCCGGATCGGCTGCTCGCTTTCCGGCACGTGCCCGTAGATCTCGGCGGACGAGACGACGAGGCACGGGACCGGGTGCTGCCGCAGGGCCTCGCAGAGCTGGTAGGTGGCCTCGAGGTTCGTCCGCAGGACGTCCGCCCGCAGCGCCCAGGACGTCCCGACCACGGAGGCGCCCGCCAGGTGAAACACGCGGTCCGGTCGCGTGGTCCGCAGCACGGCCGCCGCCGCCCCCGCCTCCGTCAGGTCGCAGGCGAGGGTCGCCAGCTTCTTTTCCAGGTGCGCGAGGTTCTCGGTGGACGCGCCGGGCAGCACGGTCCCCACCACGTCGGCGCCCTCGCGCAGCGCCAGCTCGGCGAGGTGACTGCCGGCGAAGCCGGCGATGCCGGTGATCAGGACCTTCACGGCCGGCCCCGGCCCTAGACGCGGCTCCGCCAGTGCTCGAGCAGGTCCTTGAGCGTCACCTCGAAGGGGATGGTGGGGTGCCAGCCGGTGGCGTCCCGGAACTTCGAGCAGTCGCCGACGAGGAGCGTGACGTCGGAGGGCCGCATCCGGGCCGGATCCTCCTGGACGGTGACCTTCACCTGCGCGAGGCCGAGCAGGATGTCCAGGACCTGGCGGGCGGTGTAGCCGCGGCCCGAGCAGACGTTGTACACGTCGCCCGGCGCGCCGCGCTCGAGGGCCAGCCAGTAGGCCCGCACCATGTCGCGGACGTCCGTGAAGTCGCGGACCGAGTCGAGGTTGCCTACCCAGACGACGGGCTCGCGCAGGCCCTTCTCGATCTGCGCGATCTGCCGAGCGAAGTTGGAGGTGACGAAGACTTCGCCCCGCCGCGGGCCGGTGTGGTTGAAACCCCGCGTACGGACGGCGTGGAGGCGGTAGCTCTGCCAGTACTGGTAGGCCAGCAGGTCCTGCGTCACCTTGGAGACGGCGTAGGGGGACAGCGGCCGCAACGGGCTCTCTTCCCGGATCGGGATCTCGTCGGGGAGGACCAGGCCGTATTCCTCGCTGGACCCGGCGACGTGGACGCGGGCGGGCAAGTCGAGCTCCCGGATCGCTTCGAACAGGTGCAGCTGGCCGAGCACGTTACCGCTGAGCGTCTCGGCGGGGGCGAGCCACGAGGTCGGCACGTAGCTCTGGGCGGCCAGGTGGAAGATGCGATCCGGGCGCACCTCGCGGAGCACGCGACGGATAGCCCCGGCGTCCCTCAGATCGCACTCGACGAACCGCACCCGATCGCGAAGGTGCTCGACGTTGTCCATGCGGCTGCGCCAACGATGCGTGCCGAAGACCTCGACGTCTCCCCGGGCGACCAGGTAGTCCGCCAGGTGGCTGCCGACGAAGCCGGTGAATCCGGTGATGAGCACGCGCATGTCACGAATCTCCTTCGAAAAAGGCCCGGACGGCGGCGATCACCGCGTCAATCTCGTCGGTCCGAAGTTCGGGGAAGCATGGCAGCGAGAGCACCTCGCGCGCGGCGGCCCACGCCGCCGGGAAGGCGGTTGCATCGTACCCGAGGTCGCTGAACAGGGGTTGGGCCGGAATGGGCAAAGGGTAGTGGCAGGCGGTCCCGATCCCGGCGGCCGCCAGGTGCGTGACGAGGGCGTCCCGCCGGGGGGTGCGCACCGTGTACTGGTGGAAGACGTGCGTCGCGCCCGGCCGCTCGGCGGGCAGCACGAGCGGCAGTCCGGTGAGGCCCGCGGTGTAGCGCAGGGCGAGCGTCTGGCGCGCCTTGGTCCACTCCGGCAGATGCCGGAGCTTCACCCGCAGGATCGCGGCCTGGAGCTCGTCGAGCCGGCCGGTCCACCCGAGACGAGCGTGACTGTACTTCTGCGTCTCGCCGTGGTTGCGCGCCAGGCGGAGGTCCGCGGCCAGGCCCGGGTCGGTCGTCGTCACCAGGCCGGCGTCCCCGTACGCCCCGAGGTTCTTCGTCGGGTAAAAGCTGAAGGCGGCCGCGCGGCCGTGGCTGCCGACGCGTCGCCCGCCGAGCGTCGCGCCGAACGCCTGGGCGGCGTCCTCCACGAGCGGCACCCCGTGGGCGTCCGCCAGCGCGCGGAGCGGCCCCATGTCCGCCGGCAGGCCGTAGAGATGGACGGCCAGAATCGCCCGGGTCCGCGGCGTGATGGCGGCGGCGGCGCGATCGGGGTCGAGCGTGAGTGTCGCGGGGTCCACGTCGGCGAAGACCGGGCGGGCGCCCACTTGGAGCGCCGCGGTGGCGGAGGCCACGAAGGAAAAGGCCGGGGTCACGACCTCGGTGTCGGGGCCGACCTCGAGCGCCTGCAGCAGGAGCTTGAGCGCGTCGGAGCCCGACGCGATGCCGATCGCGTGCCGCACGCCCAGGTACTGGGCGCACTCGTCCTCGAAGGCCTCGCCCTCCGGGCCCAGGATGAAGCGCCCGCTGCGCAGCACGCGGTGGATCGCCGAGTCCATCTCGGCCTCGATGAGCCCGTACTGGCGCGTCAGATCGAGCTGGGGAATTTTCATTGCGTGCCGGCGAACACCCGCCCGAAGCCGTACTGGCCCAGCTCCAGCAGGTTCACGGTGATCCGGAACTCGTCCTCGTCGTTGCGGTCGATGAACGTCGCCGCGATGGCCCAGCACTGCTCACGGAACTCGATCTCGAGGCGGTTCTCGATGACCGTGTCGCTGTCGACGTTGTAGTTCGTCGCCAGGCGGAACGTCCAGCGCGACCCGACCTTGGCCTCCAGCGAGGCCTGGATGTACGCGAGGTCGCCGTTCTCGGCGTGGCGCGTCCCGAAGGCCGCCCGCCAGCGGGTGGCCTCGTAGTAGAAGTCCGTCGTGGCGGTGGTGACGCGGTGCTCGTACGGATCCCAGGAGACCGTGCCCCGGAACCGCAGGCCGTACACCGGCTCGAAGATCAGGTCCCCGAAAACGTCCGAGAGCCGCTTCACACCGGGGTCCACGTCGATGGTGTAGGTCTGGCTGAGCGTGAAGCGCACGAGCTCCCAGACGCGGCCGGGCCGATCCTCCGCTCCCACCGACCGGGCCTTCAGCCGGTTCGTCAGGGAGTAAAGGACCGTGTGCCCCGGCCGGATGGTGTCGATGCCGTCCCACTGGGGCAGATCGTCCGAGTCGTCGCCGTCGAGGAACTCGTAGCTCACGCGCGGCTCGATCACGTGCTGCAGCTTCTCGATGCCGAGGGCGCCGTTCAGGTTGAACACCCGGTAGGCGCGCGCCTCGAAGTCGGCGCCGGCCTCGAAGAGGGTCCGCGGGGTCAGCTCCTTGCGGGTGTCCTCGACGGTG
The DNA here is from genome assembly GCA_044867785.1 of Candidatus Rokuibacteriota bacterium. Lineage (GTDB taxonomy): Bacteria > Methylomirabilota > Methylomirabilia > Rokubacteriales > DASRDR01 > DASRDR01. The sequence goes on from JBIOVM010000098.1 coordinate 79,935, forward strand.
AAGCCGCGGTCGTCCTTGAAGCCCACGACCCGCGTGTCGTAGAGGGTTTCGCGGATACCCACGCGCGGGGTGATCGTGAAGAACCCACCCGGCGACAGAGGGTAGAAGAGCCGCGGGATGATGTCGAACCGCTGCCCATCGGACCCGATGTCTCGCACGAAGTTGACGTACTGGGTGTCCAGCTCGAACAGCAGATCGGGCAGGCCCGGCACGGGCTGCTGGAACGCGTTGAGCCGGAGCTCGGGCAGGCGCTGCAGCTCGATCGGCTCCTCGGTCGTGAGGTCCTGGTAAAAGAAGAGCCGCCCGACGAAGTTCCACTTCTCCCAGCGCTGGGTGAGCGAGATGTTCGAATCGAGCCGCTGGGTGCTGCGCTCGTCGAGCGAGTCGGCGAACTCGCTGAGGAACTCGATGTCACTGACGCGCGCGACGTCGGCCTTGAAGACCAGCCGCGGCGTGATGATCTCCTCGTGCCGGAGGCTGGCCACCCAGCGGTCGGCGCCGTGGTCCGGCGATTCCTCGGTGTCGTGGATGTAGAAGCCGTCCATCTCGCCGCGCGAGGTTTCCCGACGGACGTACCGGTACGTCGCGCCGATTCCGAATCCGCGCTTCTCGAAGAACACGGGCGAGAGCGTCAGGTCCTGGCTGTCGCCCAGCACGAGGTAGATCGGCTGGCGGAACATGAAGCCCTTGTCGTCACTGGTCCCGAAGGTCGGCATGAGGAGCCCGCTGTGCCGGTCCTTGCGCAGACTGGTGGCGAAGAAGGGAATGAAGGGGACCAGGGGAACCCGCCAGACCCAGAACGACGCGTTCGTCCCCCACATCCAGTCGTCGAGATAGGCGGTGGCGGACCCGAGCCTGACCGACCAGGCCGGCGTCTCGTCCTCGCACGTCGTGAAGACGCCCTTGCCGATGCGATACGCCTTGTCGCCGAACCGCTCCATGCTGTTGCCGCTGAAGAAAAAGTGGGGCTCGGCCATGCCTTGGGCTCGGTAGACGATGCCGGTCCCGGATCGGAGGCTGTACTCGATGCGCTCGCCGGTCAGCCGGTCCCGGCCGTCGAACATGACCACGCGACCGGTGGCGACGGCCTCACCCGTTTCGGTGTTGATCTCCAGGCGGTCGGCCTCGAGGCGCACGTCGCCCTGCTCGACCTGGACGTTGCCCTCGGCGAGGAGCAGCCGCTCGCGCTCCAGGTTTTCGAGTCGGTCGGCGTACACGGTGACGGGGGTTCCGGCCTCGATGGTGAGCCGCTGGCGCTCCTGGCCCCAGGAGGCGGTGGGAAGGAGGACAAGCCATGCGAGCACGAGCCAGATCACGCGCTTCTCGGGCACGGACCTCCCCATCGACGAGGTGGCACGCCGCCTGGTCCCGCGTGGCGAGGCCAGCCGTCGAAGTACCTGATTTCGGGATGCGCGCATGGTATCAGAGGCGTTTCGGGGACGCAAACTTTGGAACGCTGTTCGCGTTCGGACCGGAAGGCATTGGTCCCCGGAAATCCGCCCCTTTGCCGACCTCGTAGGAGAGACATCGGGTGAAGGAGGCCGGCCGTCGAGCCGGCGGGGAGGAGCCCATGAGACGGCGAGATCTGGGGAGGATCGGGGCAGGACTCGTGCTGGCGCTCGGGATCGCGGGGCCGGTGTCGTCCCAGCCGGGCGTGCCGGCGGCGATCCGGGTGTTCCAGTTCCAGCCCGGGACCCTCGAGGTACGCGCGGGGAGCCGCGTCACCTGGCGGAACGAGGACGACATCACGCACACGGTGACGTCGGGAGCGGTGGATCGCCCGGACGGGCGCTTCGACCTCCACCTTCCGGGCAAGGGCACGCAGGGGAGCGCGGTCTTCCCCGAGCCCGGGACCTATCCCTATTTCTGTGCGCGCCACCCGTCCATGCGCGGCGAGGTGATGGTGCGGTAGCGCGTCACGCGGGGGGCGTCAGCGCCGCGCGAAGCCGGCGGACCTGCGCCCGGTGGTCGAGGAAGTGCAGCCGCTGCACCAGCGCGTACTCCGGCCACGTGAGCTCGGCCGTGAAGATCTCGGGCGCGGTCGCCGCTCCGCTCACCACGAGGACCGCCGGCACGGTGACGGCGCTCCCACCTCCGGGGGCGGGCGCCCCATTCCCCAAGGCTGCCGCCAGGGCGGCGATGGCCTCGCGGAGCCCGTCGACGAGCTCCGTCCACGGGACGCGATGGGCGGCGCCGGAGACGAGCGCCTCGTAGACGGGGGGTCCCGGCGGGCGGCGGCCGTCGCGGAGGTGGCGGAGCTCCTCCGCCGCGCGCACGGTGGACTGGGCCACGTGGTCGACGACCTCGGCCACCGTCCACTCGCCCGAAAGAGCCGTCCGGCGAGCCGCATCCTCGTCGAGGCCGGCCAGCGCCGCCTCGAACTCGGCGGCCGCCGCCCGCACGCGCGCCTGCAGGCGCGGGCCGTCGAGGCCGGCGGCGCGCGTGCGAATGTACTCGACGAGCCGGGTCCGTTCGGTCTGCGCGGGGTCAGCCATGGCGGGACTCTCCCTCGTCCGGCGGCGCCGGCGGAGCGAGAAAGGCGACGAGCGCTTCCTCGGCCAGCCGCACGGCGCGACCGACCGGCATCAGGTCGGGGTCGAAGGTGAGCTGAAGCGAGAGCCCGTCGGTCAGGGCCAGGATGACCGCGGCCGCCTCGTCGGGCGGAACCTGCCGGAAGGCCCCCGCGGCCGTGCCGCGCGCGACGCTCCGAGCCAGGAGCCGCCGCGCCCGCGCGTAGGCGCGGCGATTCAGCCGCCCGAGGTTGCGGTCGTGGAGGGCCTCGCCCCAGAGCTCGATGAACACCGCCCAGAAGTCCCGGCTCTCCAGGGCGATCCGGAGGCAGGCGCGCAGCAGCGCCCGCAGTCGGCCGCGGGCGTCGCGAGCCCCCCGGGATTCGGTGGCCACACGGCGGTCGAGATCGGCGATCACGCTGGCGGCCGCGCGCGCGAGGATCGCGCGCTTGTCCCGGAAGTAGTAGTGCAGGATCCCGGGGCTCAGACCCGCTTCCGCCGCGATCCGCTTCATGGTGAGCCCGGCGTACCCGTCCCGCGCCAGGCAGCGGATCGTCGCCCGGACGATGGCCGCGCGCCGCTCCGGGGCGACCGGGGGCCGGGGGCTCACGCGCGCCCGCCTGGCCGGCGCGCCTCGCGGCGCCGGCCCTCGTTAATTTGGTTGGTCGCCCAATCTATCATCGGGCGCATTCTGGGCTCGGCGCGCGCGGGCGTCAAGCCGTCCCCCGCGAGGTGTCCCCCGCGAGGCGCCGGCCCGCGCCCGCCGGGGCGAGGCTATACTGGGCGGCGTGACGCCGCTCGCCGGGCTGACCGTCCTGGACCTGACGCAGAACGTCGCCGGGCCCTACTGCACCCAGATCCTCGGCGACCTGGGGGCCGACGTCGTCAAGGTCGAGCGGCCGGGTCGCGGCGACGAGACGCGCGCGTGGGCCCCGCCGATGTGGGGGCCGGAGGGCGCCCTCTTCCTGTCGTTCAACCGCAACAAGCGCAGCCTCGCGCTCGACGTCAAGGTGCCGGCGGCGCGGCCGGTCCTGGAACGGCTCGTCCGGCGGTCGGACGTCCTGGTCCAGAGCTTCCGGCCCGGGAACGCCGAGGCACTGGGCTTCGGCGCCAGCCACGCGCGGGCTCTCAATCCCCGTCTCGTCTACTGCTCGGTGACCGCGTTCGGTACTCGAGGCCCTCTGCGCGAGCATCCGGGCTACGACCCGATGATGCAGGGGTACACCGGCTTCATGCGGCTCACGGGCCACCCGGGCCAGCCGCCGGCCCGGGCCGGCACCTCGCTGGTCGATATGGGCACGGGCATGTGGGCGGCCCTGGCGATCCTCGCCGCCCTCGCGGACCGTGGCCGGACGGGGGTCGGGGGCGAGGTCACGACCGCCCTCTTCGACACGGCACTGGCGTGGATTCCGTACCAGTTGATGGGCTACATGGCGACGGGCGAGGTTCCGCAGCCGCAGGGCTCGGGCGCCGCGATGATCGTGCCCTACCAGGCGTTCCCGACGGCGGAGGGCTGGCTCATGATCACCACGCCGACGGACGCGCTGTTCGGCCGGCTCTGCGAGGCGCTGGGCCGCCCCGAGCTGGCCGCCGATCCGCGCTACCGGACCAACCCCGACCGGGTCCGTCACCGGGCGACCCTCGTGCCACAGCTGGAGGCGCTGACGCGGCCGCTCTCGAGCGCCACCCTCCTCGAGCGCTTGCGCGCGGCGGGTGTCACCGCGGCGCCCGTGCAGACCGTCGACCAGGTGGTGAGCGATCCCCAGACGAAGGCCAGCGAGATGCTCGTGTCCACGCCGCGCCCCGACATTCCCGACCTGGCGACCGTCGCGCTGCCCGTGCGCTTCGGCGATGCGCGACCGGCGCCCCGCCGGCCGCCGCCCCGCGTGGGCGAGCACACGATCGACGTCCTGGGGGAGCTCGGATTCGGCGCGGCGGAGATGGGCGAGCTCCGGGCGCAGAGCGTCGTCGACTGGCCGGAACCGGCCTGAGACGAGAGTGACCGGCGCCTCGTTCCGCACCCTTCGGCTCGAGCGCTCGGCGGACGGGCACGTCCTCACCGTCCTCCTCGACCGGCCGGAGGTGCTGAACGCGATGAACACCGCGATGGGCGAGGACCTGCTCGCCTGCTTCCGGGGCCCGGCCGTCGCGCCCGAGGTGCGAGCCGTCGTGTTCGCCGGGTCGGGGGACCGCGCCTTCTGTGTCGGCGGAGACCTCAAGGAGCGCGAAGGGATGTCGGACGATGCTTGGCGCGCTCAGCACGTGATCTTCGAGCAGGCCGCGATGGCGGTCCTCCGCTGCCCCGTTCCCGTCATCGCCGCCGTCGAGGGGTTCGCCTTCGGGGGCGGCTGCGAGCTCGCGCTCCTGGCGGACTTCATCGTCGCGAGCGAGAGCGCCGCCTTCGCGCTGCCGGAGGTCACCCGCGGGATCTTTCCCGGCGTCGGTGGGACGCAGCTCCTCCCCCGCATCGTCGGCGCGCCCCTGGCGAAGGAGCTGATCTTCACCGGCCGCCGCGTGGAGGCCGCGGAGGCGCGCGCGGCGGGCCTCGTGAACCACGTCGTTCCGCGCGGGCACGCCCGGGCGAAGGCGGCCGAGCTCGCGACCACGATCGCGGAGAACGGGCCGGTGGCCGTGCGCCAGGCGAAGAAGGCGATCGCCTGGGGGAGCGAGACCGACCTCGAGACGGGCATGGTGCTGGCCATCGAGGCCTACAACGCCACCGTCGTGACCGAGGACCGGGTCGAGGGGGTGCGGGCGTTCAACGAGCGGCGGAAGCCCCGCTTCCAGGGGCGCTGAGGGCGAAGCCATGGCGTCCATGTCGACGACCCTGACCGACGAGCAGCGGGCGCTCAAGGCCGGTGTGGCCGAGATCTGCAAGCGCTACCCCGGGGAGTACTGGCGGCAGCTCGACCAGGAGCGTGCCTACCCCGAGGCCTTCGTCACCGAGCTCACGCGGGCCGGCTACCTGGCGGCGCTGATCCCGCCGGAGTACGGGGGGGCCGGCCTGGGGATTCTCGAGGGCGGGCTCATCCTCGAGACGATCAACGCGTGCGGCGGCAACGCCGGGGCGTGCCACGCCCAGATGTACATCATGGGGACGGTGCTCCGGCACGGCTCCGAGGCCCAGAAGCGCCGCTATCTTCCGAAGATCGCGACCGGGGAGCTCCGGCTCCAGGCCTTCGGGGTCACCGAGCCGAACTCCGGGTCGGACACGACCAAGCTCCAGACGACGGCGGTTCGGCGGGGCGACCGCTACGTGGTCAACGGCCAGAAGATGTTCATCTCGCGCGTGCTGCAGTCGGACCTGATGCTGCTCCTCGCGCGCACCACGCCCGTCGACCAGGTGAAGCGGAAAACCGACGGGCTCTCGGTCTTCCTGTTCGACATCCGGCAGGCGCCGGGGCTCGAGGTCCGGCCGCTCCGGATGATGATGAACCACTCCACGAACGCCCTGTTCTTCGACAACATGGAGATCCCGGCCGACAGCCTGATCGGCGAGGAAGGGCGCGGCTTCGCCTACATCCTGGATGGCATGAACGCCGAGCGGATCCTGGTCGCGTCGGACTCGATCGGCGACGGGCGGTGGTTCGTCGAGCGGGCGGTGGCGTACTCGAACCAGCGCGTGGTCTTCGGGCGGCCCATCGGCGCGAACCAGGGCGTGCAGTTCCCGATCGCGAAGGCGCACATGGCGGTCGAGGCGGCGGAGCTCATGCGGAACAAGGCCGCCGCCCTCTTCGACGCCGCGGAGCCGTGCGGGCCCGAGGCGAACATGGCGAAGTTCCTCGCTGCCGAGGCGGCCTGGGAGGCCGCCCACGCCTGCGTCGACTGCCACGGGGGCTATGGCTTTGCCGAGGAGTACGACGTCGAGCGGAAGTTCCGCGAGGCGCGCCTCTACAAGACCGCGCCCGTCAACCAAAACCTCGTGATGGCTTACGTCGCCGAGCACGTCCTCCGCCTCCCGCGGTCGTACTGACCGTGGCGCCCGCGAGCGCCGACCGCGCGCATCCGGCCCTCCCGGCCGTCGACCGCGTCAGCGTGACGACCGTCGTCGACAACTCCGTCGACATCCTCCGACCCGACGAGAAGGTGGCACGGCGCTGGAGCGTGCCGCGCGCGCGGAAGATCGCCGACCTCCGGGCCGAGCATGGCCTCGCCCACCACGTCGAGGTGACGCGGGGACGCGAGACGGCGCGAATCGCCTTCGACTTCGGCCTGACCACGGAGGCCATGACTCACAACTTCCGAGAGCTCGGGCTCGACGCCGGCGCGATCGACGCGCTCGCGCTGAGCCACGGCCACTCCGACCATTTCGGCGGCCTCCTCGGCTTCCTCTCCGCCCACCGGCGTCGGATGCGGCCGAAGCTCCGCTTCTACGGGCACCCCAATCACTACGTCGCCCGCTTCTTCGAGCGGGACGGGGACCGGGTGTCGCTCGGTCGACTCGACCGTGGCGACGTCGCGCGCTGGGACGTGGACGTGGTCGACGTGCCGGAGCCGGCGGTGCTCGCCGAGGGCGTCTTGCTCTCGGGGGAGATGCACGCGTCCGAACCCTATGAGCAGATTCCCCCCTCCATGCGCATGGAGGGAGACGGTGGCGCCCTCGTCCCGGACACGTTCATCGGCGAGCAGACGCTCGTCGCCCACGTCCGCGACCGCGGCCTCGTCGTCGTGACCTCCTGCTCCCACCGGGGGATCGTCGGCATCTGCCGGAACGCGACGCGGATCGCCGGGGTGACGAAGATCCATGCCGTCGTCGGCGGCTTCCACCTGTCGGGCCTCGACGCCGAGCGGATCGACCGGGTGGTGGAGGCGCTCCGAGGGTTCGAGGTGGACTACCTGGTACCCCAGCACTGCACGGGCACCGAGGCGCTCGTCGAGCTCGCCCAGCGCGTGGGGCCGGCGCTGGTCGTGAGCTCCACGGGCTCGACCTTCACCTTCGGCGGGTAGGGCGGCGCGGGCCATGGCCGGGCTGCCCGTCGCCTGCACGCTGACCGAGCCGGAGCTCGCGGCGCGGCGGGCGGGCGTGCTCGCCGGCGTCCGGCGGAGCTACGAGGAGGCGCAGTGGCTGCCGGACGGCGTCCGGCTCCGCTTCGCCCCGGATCCCGAGCGGCTCGCGATGCTCGCGACCTTCATCGACCTGGAGCGCCGGTGCTGCGCGTTCCTCGCGTTCCGGCTCACGGTCGACCCGGGCGGCGGCCCGGTGTGGCTGGAGCTGAGCGGCCCGCCCGGGACCCGCGAGTTCCTCGCCGCCGAGCTGGCCGGCCCCGGCTCGCCCTGAGGGTCGCGCCGGGCCTACCCGTCCCGCTGGAGCGGGTCCTTGATCTCGCCGGGCAGCGCGATGCGGGTCCCGTCGAGGAGCCGGGCCTGATACGAGGGGGCGCCGCGCACCATCAGGCCGAACCCGAAGTGCCCCGTGGAGCCGCCGAGCGCCACGTTGTCGGCGGCCCGGTACTGGATGATGAGGGCGCTCCGGGGCCGAACGCCGCGGTTGGCGGTCGAGCTATGGAGCATGTTGCAGTGGTGGAGTTCGACCGAGCCCGCCGGGCACGGCACGTGGATCACGCGAGTCTCGTCGGCGACGACGCTCTGGTCCTCGAGCTGCGAGGAGAAGGCGCCGTCCCGGGCGAACCGGTGGAGCCGCGGGCCCAAGTGGTGGCTTCCGGGAATCAGTCGGATGCAGCCGTTCTCCACGGTCGCCTCGTCGAGATGCACCAGCACGGCGAGGAGATCGTAGTTGGTGTGGGGGAAGAACGGATAGTCCTGATGCCACTCGAAGCGCGCCTCCGGGCTCGACGGCGGCTTGAGGTTCAGCTTCGTGTGGTGGATCTGGATGTCGGGCCCGATCAGGTTCTCGACGGCGTCGAGGATCCGTGGGTGGAACGCCGCCTCGTAGAACGCCTTGTGGTGCTTGATCGGGTTGAAGATGCGGCGGACGTGATGCCGGCCGTCGTGGCCCCGGGTGATGGAGAACTTCTCGTTGGTCTCGGTGAGGCCGCGCGCCTCCTCGAGCACCTCGTCGAGAGCCGCGCGGAGCGTCCCGACCTCGTGGGCGTCGAGCATCTCCGGGAAGACGAGATAGCCGTGCGTCCGGTAGAAGGATTCCTGCTCGGACGGCGACATCGCCGCGGCGGACTGGGCCAGGCCTGCGGGCATGGACGCTTCCTCCCTCCGAAAGGCGGCTTTCAGTGTAGCAGGACCCGCCCGGAGGAGGTCGGATCGGCTCGGTGGCGCCGCCCGGGGCTGGGGTCCCGCACCTCGGAATCGCCGGCCGTCCGCTTGGGAGCGGTGTGAGCCTCTGGTAGGCTGGAGAGCCAGCGCGGCCCGCCGGCCGCGTCGGGGAGAGCCGCCATGATCCGCACACCCGCCGCGTTCCTGACGGAGGGCGAGGTCCGTCGGGTCCACGAAGCCTCGCTCGAGATCCTCGAGCAGGTGGGGCTCCTCGTCCGCAACGCGGAGGCTCGGGAGATCTTCGCGCGCCACGGGTGCCGGGTCGAGGCGGGCGGGGAAAACGTGCGCTTCCCGCGGGCCGTCGTCGAGCGGTACCGCGCGGGCATCCCGCCGAAGTTCACGTTTCGGGCCCGCGACCCGGCGCTCGACCGGACGGTGCCCGACGACGCGCCGGTCGTCATCTCGGGCAGCTCGGCCCCGGACATGGTCGACCCGGCCACCGGCGTCGCGCGGCGCGCGCTGGCCGCCGACATCGCGCGGATCGCGCGGCTCGTGGACCAGCTGCCGAACTACGACGTCTTCTCGGTCTCGACGCTGGCCGACGACGCCCCGCCGGCCTTCTTCTCGGTGACCCGGCTCTACGCGGCGCTCAAGTACTGCCGGAAGCCGGTGCGCATCAGCGGGCCCCCCGAAGAGCTCGACGCCATCCTGAAGTTCGCCCACATCATCGCCGGTGGCGAGGCCGCGTACATGGAGCGGCCGTTCATCACGCACCACTACTGCCCGTGCGTGTCGCCGCTCACGATGGACTACGATTCCACCGCGACCCTCATCTACTACGCCGAGCGCGGGCTGCCCGGCCATCCGACCCTCGTGCCGAACGCCGGGCTGACGTCGCCCCTGACGCTCGCCGGGACGCTCGTCCAGGGAAACGCCGAGTTCCTGGCGGCGGTGGTCCTGGAGCAGATGGTCCGGCCGGGGAAGGCGACGATCTACTCGAGCCTGCCGACGGTCGCCGACATGCGGACCGGCGCCTACGCGCCCGGCGCGATCGAGACCGGGATGCTGTTCATGGGCGTCGCCCAGATGGCGCGCTTCTACGGGGTGCCGTGCGGCGGGTACATCGGGCTCTCGAACGCCAAGGTCAACGACGCCCAGTCGGGCTTCGAGACCGGCATGTCGGGGGTGGCGGCGCTCCTGTCGGGCAATCACCTCTTCAACATGGCCGGGCTCCTGGACGCGCTCATGTCGTTCGACTTCGCGAAGGCGGTCATCGACGACGAGATCGTGGCGATGCTGCGCCGCCTCCAGCGCGGCCTCGAGCTGAGCGAGGAGAGCTTCGCCCTCGACGTGATCCGGGAGGTCGGGCCGGGCGGGATGTTCGCCGACCACCTCCACACCCTCGAGCGCATGCGGACCACGGGCTTCCTGCCCGAGATCGCCGATCGCGACCCGCGCCAGGGCTGGATCGAGAAGGGCGGCCTCGATGCCCAGGGACGGGCCATGCTCCGGGTCCGCGACATCCTGACCCGGGACGCGCCGAGCCTGTTCTCGCCTGACGTGGACGCGCACCTCCGCCGCGAGTTCGCCGGCATGGTCGCCGCCGAGTTCGCGCCGCCCGAGGGCTGGTCGCGCCCGCCGGACGAGGCCCTGTCCGACCGGGCCGAGCGACGGCGTCGCCGGCTCGCCCAGCAGGCCGAAGCGTGAGCAGCGACCTCGCCGCGCTCCCGCTCGAGGAGCTCCTCGAGCAGATCCAGGACAATCTCTACGGCGGGAACGTCGAGCCGGTCGTCGCCGGCGTCCACGAGCTGCTCCGGCGGGGGCTCACGCCCTACGACGCCCTCACGCAGGGGCTCATCGCCGGCATGGACGTGGTCGGCGAGGACTTCCGCACCGGCAAGCTCTTCGTCCCCCAGGTCCTGATGGCGGCGAAGGCGATGAAGGGCGGGATGGAGGTGCTGCGACCGCTCTTGGCCGAGACGGGCGCGCCGCGCATCGGCACCCTCGTCATCGGCACTGTCAAGGGCGACATCCACGACATCGGGAAGAACCTGGTCGGGATGATGATGGAAGGCGCCGGCTTCCAGGTGGTGAACCTCGGCATCAACACCGACGTCGAGAAGTTCCTCCACGCCGTGCGCGAGCACGCGGCCGACATCCTCGGGATGAGCGCGCTCCTGACGACGACCATGCCGTACATGCGGGTGGTCATCCAGGCCCTCAAGGAGTCGGGACTTCGGGAGAAGCTGATCGTCCTCGTCGGCGGCGCCCCCCTCAACGCCGACTTCGCGAAGTCGATCGGGGCCGACGCGTACTGCCGCGACGCCGCCAAGGCGGTGGAAACGGCGAAACGGCTCATGGCCGAGAAGAACGGCACGCCCCGTGCGTGACCGCGCGCGCTGGCGGACGCTCCTCCGAGCCGTGCCGGGCGCGATCCTGGCCGACGGGGCGATGGGCACCATGCTCTTCGAGGCCGGCCTCTCGTCCGGGGACTCGCCCGAGCGCTGGAACCTGGAGCGGCCGACCATCGTCCGGGAGGTCCACCGGGCCTACCGCGCCGCGGGCTCGCGTATCCTCCTGACCAACACGTTCGGCGGGAATCGCTTCCGGCTCGCGCTCCATGGGCTCGACAAGCGGGTCGCCGAGCTGAACGTGGCGGGCGCGCGGCTCGCTGCCGAGGCCGCCGGCGACGGCGCCGTGGTCGCGGGCGACATCGGCCCGAGCGGGGGTATCCTGGCGCCGCTCGGCGAGCTCTCGCCGGAGGAGGCCGTCGAGGGGTTTGCCGAGCAGGCGGCCGCGCTCCGGGCGGGGGGCGTCGACGTGATGTGGATCGAGACGATGTCGGCGCTCGAGGAGGTGGAGGCGGCGCTTCGCGGGGTGCGCCGCACGGCGCCGGACGTGCCGGTGATCGTCACGATGAGCTTCGACACGCACGGCCACACGATGATGGGCGTGAGCCCCGAGCACGCGGCGACGGCCCTCACCGGGCTGGGGGCGGCCGCCGTCGGCGGCAACTGCGGCCTCGGGCCGGCGGAGCTGCTCCAGGCGATCACGAGGATGCGGGCGACCGTGCCCGGCGCGGCCCTCGTCGCCAAGCCGAACGCGGGGCTCCCCGAGCTCGAGGACGGGCGCGCCGTGTATCGCGGCAGCCCCGCCGAGATGGCCGAGTACGCCTGCCTCATGACGGCCGGCGGCGCGCGCATCGTGGGCGGCTGCTGCGGGAGCGCGCCCGAGCACCTGCGCGCCATGGCCGAGGCGCTGGGGGTGAAGGCATGATGCAGCTGCCCGAGCGTGTCACGATCTGCGAGGTGGGGCCGCGCGACGGCTTCCAGATCGAGCCCGAGTGGATCCCCACCGAGACGAAGGTCGAGGTGATCGACCGCCTGTCGGAGACCGGGCTTCCGCGGATCGAGGTGACGTCCTTCGTCCACCCGAAGGTCGTGCCCCAGATGCGGGACGCGGAAGAGGTCATGGCGCGCATCCGCCGGCGGTCGGGCACCAAGTACGTCGCGCTCGTGCCGAACGACAAGGGCGCCGTGCGCGCCGTCGACGCGGGCGTCGACGCGATCCACACCGTCGTGTCGGCGAGCGAGAGCCACAACCTCGCCAACGTCAACATGACGGTCGCCGAGTCGCTGGTGAAGCTTCGCGCCGTCCTCGAGGTCGCCGCACGCGCGAAGGTGCCCGTGAACTGCGCGATCTCGACCTCGTTCGGCTGCCCGTTCGAGGGGGACGTGCCGGTGGAGCGCCTGGAGCGGGTCGTACGGTCGCTCGTCGAGATGGGCGCCCCGGGCATCGCGCTCGCCGACACGACGGGGATGGCGAACCCGCGGCAGGTGACGGAGATCCTCGAGCGCTTCGTTCCGCGCTTCCCCGGCGTCGAATGGACGCTCCACACCCACGACACCCGCGCCTTGGCGATCCCGAACATCCTGGCCGCGATGGCGTGCGGGGTGACGCACTTCGACAGCTCGATCGGCGGGCTGGGCGGCTGCCCCTTCGCCCCCGGCGCCTCCGGCAACGTCTGCACCGAGGACCTGGTCCACGGCCTCCACGCCATGGGCGTCGAGACCGGCATCGACCTCGACCGCCTGCTCGCCGTCTCGCGGCGCGTGCAGGAGGTCGTGGGCCGCGTCCTGCCGGGCCAGCTCGTCAAGGCCGGCCCCGCCACCCGGCGCTATCCCGTCCCCGACGGCGTCGCCGCGCGGCTGCCGGCCACTCGGGAGTCGACCGGATAGCGCGCGATCGACCCGCGACCCGCGCCGGACGAGCGGATCTGCGCGGCCGGCATCCCGTCGAGACGAGAGCGGCGTCTTCATACCCGACATCCACACCAGGATCAGGCACGCGCGCCGGCGCCTACGCTCCACGGCCTGATGGCCGCGCTGGAACTTCGCGCGGCCGACCCGCAGCGGCGCGCGATGCGGCCACGAGACCCGATGGACGCGACTCTCCCGCGCGGCGCGCGGGTGCTCGAGGTGGGTGGCGGCGCCGGGGCCGTGACGCGCGTGCCGGCCACGTGGCCGGGGGTGGCCGACACGATCGGCGTCGATCCGTCGCCGGTAACCCAGAAGAGGTGGCGGCGCTGAAGGCCGAGGCCCGGCCACGGGTGGCCAGCGGCGAGCACTTCGGTCATAGTGCCTACATGAGCCTGGTGGCGCGGACCCCGCGCTGAGCCGATGCCCGTCCGTGGCCCCGAGGGCTTCAACGAGGAGGCTCCCATGCGTCGAGTGAAGGCAGTCGCAGCCGTCGCCCTGACCGTCACGTGTGTCCTGGCCGGATTCGCGAACCCGGTATCCGCCCAGACCGTCACGGCGTACGAGGGCGCGCGGCTCATCGTGGGCGACGGGCGCGTGGTCGAGAACGGGACGCTCGTCGTGGACGGCGCACGGATCGCCCAGGCCGGCCCGGCCGCCGACGTGCGCGTGCCCGCGGGCGCCGCGCGGGTGAGCCTTGCGGGCAAGACGGTGATGCCGATGCTGATCGACACCCACGCCCACCTGAGCCCCACGCGGGATGGCCTCGTGCGGGACTTGCGCCTGCGCGCCTACTACGGCGTCGGCGCCGCGCTGAGCCTCGGCACGGACACCTTCGAGCTGCTCGGCCTGCGCGCCCAGGCGATTCCGGGCGCTGCGCGGTATCTGAGCGCCGGCCGGGGGATCACCATGCCCGAGCAGGGCCGCTCGACGGTGCCGTACTGGATCACGAGCGAGGCGGGAGCCCGGAAGGCGGTGGAGGAGCTCGCGAGCAACAAGGTCGACATCGTGAAGATCTGGGTCGACACGCGGGACGGCAAGTACCAGAAGCTCACCCCGGAGCTCTACGGCGCGATCATCGACGAGGCGCACAAGCGGGGGCTCCGGGTCACCGCGCACATCTTCGAGCTCGCGGACGCCAAGGGGCTGGTCCGCGCCGGAGTCGACGCGTTCGCCCACGGCGTGCGGGACCGGGACGTCGACGACGAGCTGATGGCGATGCTCCGGCAGCGGCCGGAGCTGGTCGTCACGCCGAACCTGCCCGACCGGGGCGTGAAGGTGGACCTCGACTGGCTGCGGGCCGGTCTGCCGGCCGAGGACTTCGCGAAGCTCGAGGCGGCCAACGTCGACCAGCCGGCGGCGCAGGCCGCCCACGCGATCCAGGCGCGCAACCTGGCGAGAATGAACGCGGCGGGCGTTCGCCTGACGCTCGGCACCGACGGCAACCGGCCGTGGGGGCCGCACGAGGAGATGCTGGACATGGTGCTGGCCGGGATGACCCCGATGCAGGTCATCGTGGCGGCGACCCGCAACTCGGCCGAGTTCCTGCGGCTCGCCGACACCGGGACCCTGGAGACCGGCAAGAGCGCCGACTTCTTCGTGCTCGACGCGAACCCCCTGGACGACATCACGAACACGCGGCGCATCGCGGCGGTGATCCTGCGCGGCGCGGCGGTGGACCGGGCCCAGCCGGTCCGCTGACGAGGCCCGGACCACCCCCATCCCCGACGGGTCGGGCGCAGGCGACCGGGCGTGGTGAGGAGATCGCGCGGTGCCGCCCGTCGCGGCCGGCGCCCGGGTGGTCCGAACGACGGTGCGTCGCCGGGAGATCGGGCTCGGTGAGCGACGAGCTCCCGTTCGGCGCATTGGAAGCGACCTGGCCTCGTCCCGGGGATCTCTCCGCCATGGATCGACGGGACACCTCCTCACAGGTACGGTGGAAAGGAGGGCTCTTCCGGTTCCATCGGCGCGCGGCGAGACCCGAGCCTCAGGAGGAAGCATGGAGCCAAAGCTCGACGACGTCCGCGAGCGTAGTCGGACCGTCTGGGACTCGATGGCTGCCGGCTGGGAGGCCAGCCGCGAGGATCTCTGGCAGTTCTCGCGCCCGGTGAGCGAATGGCTGGTCGACCGGATCGACCCGCGCCCGGGGCAGACCATCCTGGATCTGGCCGCCGGCGTCGGCGACACCGGCCTCCTGGCCGCGCGGCTCGTCGGCGAGACGGGCCGCGTCCTCGTCACCGATTTCGCCCCCCGCATGGTGGCCGCGGCTCGGCGGCGCGCGGCGGAGCTCGGCGTCACCAACGTGGAGTTCCGCGAGATGGACGCCGAGCGGATGGGGCTCGAGTCCGGAAGCGTTCATGGCGTCGTGTGCCGCTGGGGTTACATGCTGATGCCCGACCCGGGCGCGGCCTTCGCCGAGACGTACCGCGTGCTCCGCCCGGGCGGGCGGCTGGCCTTCTCGGTGTTCGGCGCTCCGGAGCGCAACCCCTGGGCCTCGGTCGTCGGTCGCATCCTGGTCGCCGAGGGCCACATGGCTCCGCCGGCGCCCACTGCCCCCGGGATCTTCGCGCTGAGTGACCCGAAGCGCATCCACGAGCTGCTCTCGCGGGCCGGCTTCGCCACGCCGGAGACGCGGGAGATGCCGCTCACCTGGCAGTTTCCCGCCGATCGCTACTGGTGGTTCCTGACGGAGATGGCCGGGGCCATCTCGCCAATCCTGCAGAGCCTCGCCAGAGACGCGCAGAGGCAGGTCCGTGCTCGGATCGACGAGATGGCGCAGCCGTTCCGATCGGGCGACGGCTATGTCTTCCCCGCGCTGTGCGTCAACGTCGGCACGCATCGCCCGTCCGCCCCGGCGGGTTGAATCGCTCCCGCCCCTCTCGTCCCGCGGGCGGCGTCGCCGCGCCATGGTAGAGTCGCGGCCGTGCGCATCAAGTACCGCGTCGGCGTGATGCCGGGGCCGTGGCCGGCCGGTCCGGGCGGGCGGGACTTCTTCTGGCAGCTCGTCGACCTCTGCGAGAAGAGCGAGATCGACTCGATCTGGTTCTCCGAGCGCCTCTCGTCGCCCCTCCCCGTCCCGGAGCCGATGACCGCGATGGCGGCGGTCGCGGCGCGGACGACGCGGCTCAAGTTCGGGCCGAGCGTGTTCGTCGCGCCGTTCCGGACGCCGGTGATGGCGGCCCGGGAGATCGCCATGGTGGACTACCTCTCCAACGGCCGCATGCTGCCGGCCTTCGGGATCGGCGTCGACCAGCCGCGCGAGTTCGAGGCGGCGGGCGTGCCGTTCCGCGAGCGGGGCCGGCGCACCGACG
>JBIOVM010000099.1:0-6132 GCA_044867785.1 Candidatus Rokuibacteriota bacterium
GCTGATGGGGGATTCGGCGAAGATGAACATGTGGCTCCACAAGACCGTGCTCGCGCGCATCGCCGCCAACGGCGGCAACGTGCCCCGGGACCTCCTGGACTGAGCCACCCGCACCCCGGCCAGCCAGGCAGCGAGGGATAATCGGTCCCGAGCCCGCGACCTGGCGAGGGATTCGCGTTCGCGCGCCCGCTTTTGCGTGCCCGCCATTGCGCGCCCGCCATCGCGCGCCTGCTTGACAGGCCGACCACCCGCGCCGATCATGCGTCAAACGCCCGACGCCTCATCCCGGTGGAGCGATGGCTCGCGACCCGGCGGCGGGCCCACGGAAAGGAGCTCCTCATGAAGAGGATCCTCTCGCTTCTCGCGGCCGCAGTCCTGATCGCCGGCCCGGCCCTGGCGGCGACGCCCAAGGACACGGTCGTCATGGCCAAGCAGATCGACGACATCATCTCGCTCGATCCCGCGGAGTCGTTCGAGTTCTCGGGCAGCGAGGCGGTGGGCAACGTCTACGAGCGGCTCATCGCGTACGACTTCAAGGACGTCAGCAAGCTCAAGGGCGAGCTGGCCGAGAGCTGGTCGGTCGGCGCCGACGGCAAGACGTACACCTTCAAGATGAAGAAGGGCATCAAGTTCCACTCCGGAAACCCGGTCACGGCCCACGACGCCGCCTACTCCCTCCAGCGTGCCGTCATCCTCAACAAGTCGCCGGGGTTCATCCTGACCCAGTTCGGCTTCACCAAGGACAACGTGAAGGAGAAGATCCGGGCGACCGACGACCAGACGCTGGTGGTCGAGACCGCCGACGCGGTGGCGCCGACGTTCTTCTACTACTGCCTCACCGCCACCGTCGGCTCGATCGTGGACAGCAAGGTCGTCCAGGGACACGACAAGGGCGGGGACTTCGGGAACGAGTGGCTCAAGACGAACTCCGCCGCCAGCGGCCCGTTCAAGGTGGTGAGCTGGAAGGCGAGCGAGTCGTACACCCTCGAGCGCTGGGACGGCTACCACGGGACCAAGGCGATTCCGCGTCGGGTCGTCGTGCGCCACGTGCCCGAGCCCGCCACCCAGCGGCTCCTTCTGGAGAAGGGCGACGTCGACTACGCGCGGAACCTGACCAAGGACCAGCTGGACGCGATCAAGGGCAATAAGAACATCGTGACGAAGCAGGGACCCAAGGGGTCCATCTACTACGTCTCGCTCAATCAGAAGAACCCGACCCTGGCCAAGCCCGAGGTGCGCGAGGCGCTCAAGTACCTGGTCGACTACGCGGGGATCGAGGAGAACATCGTCCGCGGCCGCTACTCGGTCCACCAGGCGTTCCTGCCGACCGGCTTCCTCGGCGCGATCGACGACAAGCCCTACAAGTTCGACCTGGCCAAGGCCAAGGCGCTCCTGACCAAGGCCGGTGTGCCCGATGGCTTCAGCGTGACCATGGACGTCCGCAACAACGCGCCCACCACCGACATCGCCCAGGCGATCCAGGCGAGCTGGGCGAAGGCGGGCGTGAAGGTGGAGCTCCTGCCCGGCGACGGCAAGCAGGTGCTGACGAAATACCGGGCGCGGAACCACGACATCTACATCGGCTCCTGGGGGCCGGACTACCAGGACCCCCACACCAACGCCGAGACCTTCGCGATGAACGTGGACAACACCGACGCCACCAAGTCCAAGACCCTCGCCTGGCGGAACAGCTGGGACATCCCCGACATGACCAAGGTGACCCAGGCCGCCGTCCGCGAGAAGGACGCGAAGAAGCGTGAGGCGACGTACCAGCAGCTCCAGCGGGAGCACCAGAAGACGTCGCCGTTCATCATCATGTTCCAGGAGACCGAGGTCGTCGCGCACCACAAGGGCGTCGATGGGCTCGTCATCGGACCGAGCTTCGAGAACAACCTCTACCACGCCATCAAGAAGTAGCTGACGGCGCGGACGGCCGCGCTGCGGTGACCGGTCCGCCGGCTTCGACGCCTCCGCCGGGAGTGAGGCCGACCTCACTCCCGGCGCGCGTCCTCTGGCCGATGGGGCGGCTCCTGGGGACGGTCGCCCTGACCTTCCTCGGCCTCCTCCTGGTCACCTTCCTGATTGCCCGCGTGGTCCCGATCGACCCGGTCCTCGCCGCGGTCGGGGACCGCGCGCCGGCGGAGGTCTACGAGCGGGTCAAGCACGAGCTCGGCCTCCACCTGCCGCTCTGGCAGCAGTTCTGGTTCTACCTGAAGAAGGTGCTCACCGGGGACTTCGGGCGGTCGGTCCTGACCTCGAACCCGGTCCTCGTCGACATTCGCCGGGTCTTCCCGGCCACGCTCGAGCTGGCCACGGTGGCGACGCTGATCGGCGTGGCGCTGGGCATCCCCATGGGCGTCGTGGCCGCGGTGGCCCGCGGGCGGCTGGCGGACCAGGTCGTCCGGGTGGTGAGCCTCCTCGGCTACTCGGTGCCCGTCTTCTGGCTCGGGCTCATGGGTCTCCTGCTGTTCTACGCGCGGCTCGGCTGGGTTGCGGGGCCGGGACGGCTCGACGTGGCGTTCGACGACCTGGTTCCCGTGTGGAGCGGCGTGATCCTGCTCGACTCGGTGCTGGCGGGCGAATGGGAGGTCTTCTGGAACGCGCTCAGCCACGTGATCCTGCCGGCGTCGATCCTGGGCTACTTCTCGCTCGCCTACATCGCCCGGATGACCCGGAGCTTCATGCTGGCCGAGCTCGGGCAGGAGTACGTCACCACGGCCCGGATCAAGGGGCTCTCCGAGCGGCGCGTCGTGTGGCGCCACGCGTTCGGCAACGTGCTGGTCCCCCTCATCACGGTGATCGCGCTGGCCTACGCGAACCTCCTCGAGGGCTCGGTGCTGACCGAGACGGTCTTCGCGTGGCCGGGCCTGGGGCAGTACATCACGAGCTCGCTCCTGAACGCCGACATGAACGCCGTCCTCGGCGGGACGATCGTGGTTGGGACCATCTTCATCGGCCTGAACCTCCTCTCGGACCTCCTGTACCGCCTCGTGGACCCGCGCGCCCGATGACGCCGGCCGGCCGCGCCGCGACGCTCCGGAGCTGGCTCCTCGCCGAGACGCCGGCCTCGCGGGGCCAGGCTCGGCTCGGCCAAGCCTACGTCGGCTGGCTCGGCTTCCGCCGGAACCCGCTCGCGATGGCTGGCCTCGCGGTCCTGGTCGCCCTGGTCCTGGTGGCTGTGCTCGCCCCGGCCCTGACTGATCGCTCGCCGGTCGCCCAGGATCTGGGCCAGCGCCTCCGGCCACCGAGCGCCGAGCACTGGTTCGGGACGGACCAGCTCGGACGGGACATCTACACGCGCGTTCTCTACGGGTCGCGCATCACGCTGGTGATCGTGGGGCTGGTGGTCGTGATGGTCGCCCCCACCGGGCTCCTCATCGGCACGCTCGCCGGCTACCTCGGCGGGTGGGTCGACACGGTCCTCATGCGGGTGACCGACGTGTTCCTCGCGTTTCCTCGGCTCATCCTGGCGCTGGCCTTCGTCTCCGCCCTCGGCCCGGGCATCGAGAACGCCGTCATCGCCATCGCGTTCACGGCGTGGCCGCCGTACGCGCGGGTGGCGCGGGCGGAGACCCTGACGATCCGTCGGAGCGACTTCATCGCGGCGATCCAGCTCCAGGGCGCGGGGCCGCTCCGCATCGTGCTGGGGCACGTGATCCCGCTCTGCACGTCGTCGCTCATCGTCCGCGTCGGCCACGACATGGCCGGGATCATCCTGACCGCCGCCGGCCTCGGCTTCCTCGGCCTCGGCGCCCAGCCGCCCGCGCCCGAGTGGGGCGCCATGATCGCGTCGGGCCGACAGTTCCTCCTCGACCAGTGGTGGGTGGCGACGATCCCCGGGATCGCGATCCTCGTCGTGAGCCTGGGGTTCAACCTGCTCGGGGACGGGCTCCGCGACGTCCTCGATCCGAAGCTTGGATGAGCGCGCCGCCGATCCTCACTGTGGAGGACCTCCGGGTCCGCTTCCCGGGGCGCGCGGCCACCGTCGAGGCCGTTCGGGGCGTGAGCTTCCAGGTCGGCCGCGAGAAGCTGGGGATCGTCGGCGAGTCGGGCTCCGGGAAGTCCATGACGGGTCGCGCGATCCTGCGCCTGGTGCCGCATCCGGGACAAGTCACGGCGCGACGCCTCGAGTTCGAGGGGATCGACCTCCAGGCCGCCACCGAGGCGGAGATGCGGGCGATCCGGGGTCAGCGCATCGCGATGGTCCTCCAGGACCCGAAGTTCTCCCTGAACCCGGTGATGCCCGTGGGCGACCAGGTCGCCGAGGCGTGGCGGGTGCACTCGAACGCGTCCTGGGACGAGTGCCGCCGTCGGGCGCTCGAGATGCTGGAAGCGGTCCGGATCCGGAACCCGGAGCGCGTCTACGAGGTGTATCCCCACGAGGTCTCGGGCGGAATGGGCCAACGCGTCATGATCGCGATGATGCTCGCGGCCGGGCCCGACCTCCTGATCGCCGACGAGCCCACCTCCGCGCTGGACGTCACGGTGCAGAACCAGGTTCTGGCGATCCTGGACGACCTCGTCACCGAGCGCGGCATGGGGCTCGTCTTCATCAGCCACGATCTGAACCTGGTCGCCTCGTTCTGCGACCGCGTGCTGATCATGTACGCGGGGCGGATCGTCGAGACGTGCCGGGCCCGCGACCTCGCGGCCGCGCGCCACCCCTACACCCAGGGGCTCCTGCGCTCGCTGCCTCGCATCGACCGGCCGGTCGCCGAGCTGGCCGTCCTCGAGCGGGACCCGGCGTGGCGGGACGGGCCGACGGCGTGAGCCTCGCTCGGATGGCGCCGGCGATCCTCGAGGTCGACGGCCTCCACGTGGTCTTCGGGCTGGGGAGCGACGGCGTCCACGCGGTGCGTGACGTCTCCTTCCGGGTCGCCGAAGGCGCCGCGTTCGGCCTCGTCGGCGAGTCCGGCTCCGGAAAGACCACCGTGCTGCGCACGATCGCGGGCCTGGTCGCACCCGCGGCCGGGCGGATCGCGGTCGCCGGTCGAACCCAGGGCGCGCATCGCGAGCGGGCGTTCGCGCGCGTCTGCCAGATGGTGTTCCAGGACCCCTACGGGTCGCTGCATCCCCGCCACACGGTGGACCGGGTGCTGAGCGAGCCGCTGGCCATCCACGGGCTCGCGGGACGCGGTGAGACCGACCGGCGGATCGAGCGGGCGCTCGGGGAGGTCGGGCTCGGCCCAGCCTTCCGGTTCCGCTACCCGCACCAGCTCTCCGGAGGCCAGCGCCAGCGCGTGTCGATCGCCCGGGCGCTAATCCTCGAGCCCCGCATCCTCCTGCTCGACGAGCCCACCTCGGCGCTCGACGTGTCGGTGCAGGCGGAGATCCTGAATCTGCTAGCTCGGCTCCGGCGCGAGCGCGGCCTCACCTACGTCCTGGTGAGCCACAATCTCGCGATCGTGGCGCACCTCTGCGAGCGGCTGCTCGTCATGAACGCCGGTCGGGTCGTCGAGGAGCTGACCCAGGCACAGCTGCGCGCTGCGGCGCCCGCCGAGCCGTACACGCGCCAGCTCCTCCAGGCGAGCCTCGGCTACGACCGCCAGGCCGCCGCCCAGCTCACCACGTTCGACTAGCCGGGTTGTCATTCCACGGGAGCGCGGCTGCGGCGCCTTGTCGTGGTGGCGTCATACTGTCGCTCCGCAGTCGGCCCGTGGTTCCGGAGTAGCGACCTGTGTGCCCGGCGCGCGGTCGCCGGCCCGGCACTCCCCTTGCTTTCAGGCGGTCGAATTATTCGAGTCACCGAAGGATCCCCTGTGCCCGGCGTCCCGTGAGCGCCGGGTCGCGAGAGGCCAGGCATGGCGGGCAAGCGTGACCTCCGACCGTCGGCGAGGGTTCGGCCGATGAGGCGTCGACGTGACGATCGCCCGGTGGCGCGGGGCCGTGGCGCCGCTCGTCGCCCGCTCGGATCCGACTTCTTGGCGGGCGGCGGGGAGATGGGCGCGCTGATCCGCGCGATGGACTGGTCCAAGACTCCGATCGGGTCCATCGACTCGTGGTCACCCGCGCTCCGGATGATGGTGCGGTTTCTCCTGGCGAACCGCTTTCCTCTCCTCCTCTGGTGGGGGCAGCATTACGTCTCCATCTACAACGATCCGTACCGCCCCGTGCTCGGCACGAAGCACCCCT
>JBIOVM010000100.1:0-34502 GCA_044867785.1 Candidatus Rokuibacteriota bacterium
CGTCAAGTGACGCGGGTCGGGCCTATCCTGGGCGAGCTCACCGTGGCAGACCATCGCGGCGACGAAGAAGACGACGAGGTGCGTCGGGATGACCAGCGCGAGCGGCTCGTTCGCCCGGGCCACCAGCACGAGGACCAGCGGCAGCAGCGCCACCGGCAGGACCTCGACCCAGAAGCGGTGCGGCACGATCCGACGACGCCCGAACACGAGCGTGAACGTCAGAAGGTAGAGAGCGAGCGGGACGATCCAGAGCAGCGGGATCGCGGCGATGTCGGTGGAAAGGTAGGTCGTCACGCTGAGCATCAGGCTCGACGGGACGGCCGCCAGGAGAACCCAGCGGGCTCGGCGGGCCGGCGCGATCGGCAGGGCGGCGGGGTCGCGCGGCCCCAGGACGGGCGCCGCGGACCCGGGCGCCGCGGCGCCGCGGGCCCGCCACAGGACGACCGCGCAGCCCGAGGCCAGCACGAGGAGCGCTCCGTACCCCCAGGTCCACAGATGGCTCTGCGTGTCGAGCCGCAGGTAGCGCTCGACGAGCACCGGGTAGGCGAGCAGCGCCAGCATGCTCCCGAGGTTGCTCGCGGCGTAGAGGACGTAGGGGTCGCGCGCGGCCGGGTGACCCGTCGCGGCGAGCCATGCCTGGAGCACCGGGCTCGTCGCGCTGACGGCGAAGAACGGCAGCCCGACCGCCACCGCCAGCAGCCCGAGCAGCCAGGGAATCGGGCTCGTGTCCCCGGGCGGTGTCCAGCCCGCGGGCAGCGCGATCGGGAGGACCACCAGTGGCAGCGCGAGGATCCCGAGATGGAGCGCCGCCTGGCGGCGCGCGCCGAGCCAGCGAGTGCTGACGTGGGCGTAGGCGTACCCGCCGAGCAGGACCGCCTGGTAGAACACCATCGCGGTGTTCCACACCCCCGGCGCGCCGCCCAGGAGCGGCAGCGCCATGCGCGCGAACATCGGCTGGACGAGGAAGAGGAGGCCCGCACCGACGAAGATCGTGACGCCGAACAGGATTAGCACGCGGCGCGCTCCTGGCGCCCGACGCTAGCCGCGGCGTCCGGCGAGGTCAAGCCCCGCCCGGTGCATACTGAGACCGGGTGCGCGGCCGCCGGCCGCCCAGGGGGAGGAGGATCGCACGTGGGCTTCCTGATCCGGGTCCTGGTCAATGCCCTCGCCATCTGGCTGGCCACCGTCATCGTCCCCGGCATCGAGGCGCGCGGCGCGACGAGGGTCGTGGGGGCCGCGCTCGTGCTCGGCGTGATCAACGCCATCGTGCGCCCGATCCTCCTCGTCCTCACCCTGCCGCTGACCCTGGTCACGCTCGGCCTCTTCCTCTTCGTGCTGAACGCCCTCTGCCTCTGGCTCACCTCGGCGATCGTGCCGGGCTTCGACGTGCGAGGGTTCTGGCCGGCCTTCTGGGCGGCGCTCCTGGTGAGCGCGCTGAGCTGGGCCGCGAACGGCTTCGTGAGCGACCGAGGCCGTGTCGTGATCATCACCGACCGCGAGCGGCCGGCGCTCCGCCGCTAGGGCGTCCGCGCGATCCGGGCCTCACCAGGCGCGGGTCTCGCCGTGTTGCAGGACCCAGATCCGCTCCGGGTCCACGCCGCGCCGCCGTCCTTCCGCCTCGATCCGGACCGGAGGCTCGTCGACCGGCTCCTGCCCCAGGTTGAAGGTCCCCCAGTGGATGGCGAGGAGTCGCCGCGCCCCGATGTCCTCCTGGACCTGAAGCGCCTCGTCGGGGGTGAGGTGAGAGAAGCGCATCATGGCCCGGGGCATGTAGGCGCCGATCGGAATGGCCCCGACGTCGAAGGGTCCCAGGCGTCGGCCGATCTCCTGGAAGATCGGCGCGTAGTACCCCGTGTCCCCCGCGAAGTACAGGCGCCGCTCCCGTCCGAGCACCGCCCAGCCGGCCCAGAGGCGCCGGTTCTCGTCGCGCAGGCCGCGCGCGCTCCAGTGCTGGACGGGCGTGCAGACGACGGTGACGCCCTTGATCGTCCGGCTCTCCCACCAGTCGAGCTCGTCCACCGCGTCGATCCCCAGCTCGGCGAACCACGCCTTGAAGCCGAGCGGCGCGAGGAAGCGCGGCCGGTGCGCCGCCCAGAGCCTCATCACCGTGGGGACGTCGAGGTGGTCGTAGTGGTCGTGCGAGATGACGACGAGGTCGATCGGCGGCAGGTCCTCGAACCGGACGGCGGGCGGCATGACGCGGCGAGGGCCGGCGAACGATACGGGGCTCGCGCGCTCGGACCACATGGGATCGGTCAGGAGATTGACCCCGTCGAGTTGGACGAGCAGCGTCGCGTGCCCGACCCAGGTCAGAGCGCCCCCTCCGCCGCCCGCCCGAAGCGCGCGGCCGTCGCCCGGGACCGTGGGAAACGCCGCCCGGGGCGAGAAGCTGGAGCTCAGAAGCCGCGGGATGACGAACCGCCACCGCGTCCACAGGTCCGGACGCGCGTAGTCCGGGTTGAGGTTGCGGAAGCCGCGCTCGAGATGATGAGAGGGCGCCCCCGCCTTCGGCGCGCCGGGCCCCTGGCATCCCGATCCGACGACCGCCGCCACGGCCAGCAGGCTGGCAACGGCGAGCCGGCCGACGAGACGCACGCTCGGAGTATACCCGCCCTCGTCGAAGGGACGAAGGTTGCGGGTCGGTCCCCAGCCCCTGATTCCCCCCGCCCTCCGATCGGAGCGCGGAATCGGTCGAGCCCTGTTCCGACCGGGCTTGACACTCCGGACCCGGTGGTCTGAAGTTGATGCAGCAGCAGCGTCCGACGTGCGCCGAGATCGCCGCACGCGCGATGAAGGCCCCGACGTCGATCCAGCCCGGGAGGGATTGCGGTGAATGACCGGTCACGCGCGCTGCGAGAGCTCTCCCGGCGCGCCTTCGTCGTTCAGGTGGGCGCCGCCGCGACGCTGCTGGGCGGCGGCCTGCCCGCCCGGGCCCAAACGGGGGCCGCCGCGCCGAGCCCGGTGCCCGGCAAGGAAAAGCTGATCGTGCGGAGCCCTCGGCCGATCAACCTGGAGACGCCCCTCCGGGAGCTGACCACGGACGTCACGCCGAACGACCTCTTCTTCGTCCGGAACAACTACGACGGGCCCGTCATCGACCCGTCGGCGTATGTCCTCGTGGTCGACGGAGAGGTCGAGAATCCGATCACGCTCCGGCTGGACGATCTCCGGCGGCTCGAGGCGGTGACCCAGACCGTCACCCTCGAGTGCGCCGGCAACGGGCGCAGCTTCCACAAGCCGCCGGCCGCGGGGCTCCAGTGGGAGCATGGCGCCGTCGGGACGGCGGTCTGGCGCGGAGTGCGGCTCGCCGACGTGCTGCGCCTGGCGCGGCCGAAGGCCACCGCGCGCCACGTCGTCCCCGACGGGAACGACGCCCCGCCGACGCCGCAGGCGCCGGACTTCATCCGGAGCCATCCGATCTCGAAAGCCATGGAGCCTCACACGATGATCGCCCTGGAGATGAACGGCCAGCCCGTGCCGCATCTTCACGGGGGGCCCGTGCGGCTCCTCGTGCCCGGCTGGGTCGGCTCGGCCTCGATCAAGTGGCTGACCAAGCTGACCTTGGCGGACAAGGAGTGGGGCGGGCCCTTCATGGCGCGAAGTTACCGATCGCCACGCGTGGACGATCCGAGCCTGACCTACTCCCTCCAGTCCGTCGAGTGCAAGTCGGTCGTGGTCGCGCCGTCCGACGGCGCGCAGCTGACGGCCGGCCCGCAGACCATCACCGGATTCGCCTGGGCGGGCGAGGGGACGGTGGTCGCCGTCGACGTCTCGACCGACGGCGGCCAGACCTGGAAGGCCGCGAGCCTGGTGGGCCCGGAACACCGGTACGCGTGGCGACGGTGGGAGCTCGCCTGGACCGCGGCGCCGGGCGCCCACACGCTCATGGCCCGGGCGAGCGACTCGCTCGGGCGCCACCAGCCGGCCAGCCGCCCGCGCGACCCCCAAGGCTATCGCTGGAACGTGATCCACGCCGTCCGGGTGAATGCGGCGTAGCGTGCGCGCCTCCCTGGCGACGGTGCTCCCGGCCGTGCTGGCCGTCGGCTTCGGCGCCGGGCTCGCGGGAGGGCAGACGGGCGGGAATCCGCTGCCGCCCGACGAGCACATGCCCCTTGTCCTGGGCGCCTGCATTCCGTGCCACAGCGCCGAGATGGTCGCTCAGCAACGGCTCGACCGGTCGACGTGGGAGGCGATCGTCGACCGCATGATCGGCTACGGCGCCCCCATCACGCCGGAGACGCGGCCGCTCATCGTGCAGTACCTCGCCACCCGGCTCGGGCCGTGAGGGGAAACGGCCACCACCGGCTCGTCGAGGCCTGCGCGCGGCCGGGGTGCCCGCTCTGCGGCTGCTTGCGGGAGCTGGCGGTCCGCCACCTCGGCGCCGTCTTGTCCGAGCACGTGACGGATCCCCTGAGCCGGGCGCGCATCGCGAAGGCCGGCGGCTTCTGCGCCGCCCACGCCGCGGCGCTGCGCAAGATGCCCGACGCCGCGCTCGGGACGGCGATCGTCTATCAGGCGCTCCTCGAGCAGGCGTGCCGCTGGCTCGACGCGACCGCGGGCAGTCTCGCGACGCCCGCGCGACGCGGTGGCTGGCGCGCGCTCGTCGGCCGGACGCGGCACGCCCGTGCGGCCGGGCGGCCTCCCCGCGAGCGGTGTCCGGTCTGCCTCGAGCTGGCCGCCGCCGAGCGGGCCCACGTCGACGGGCTCCTGGCCGGCCTCGGGGAGACCGAGCTCGACGCGGCGTACGCGGCGTCCGACGGCCTCTGTCTCCCGCACCTCGAGCTGGCGCTCGACCGGGCCGCCGGCGGCCCCCACGCCGCGCGCCTCGTCGCCCGCACCCGCGAGAAGCTCCGGACGCTGGCGGACGACCTCCGGCGGTTCGTCGACAAGCACGACCACCGCACTACGCCGCGCTTCACCGAGCGCGAGGCCGCGGCCTGGCGGCTGGCGCTGTCCCTCGTCGCGGGGCGGGCGGAGGTGTTCGGTCCGCAGATGGCGCGCGACGACGTCGTCGCCGGGGACCGGGCCGGGCGACCGGGGCGCCCGCGCCGATGAGCCTCGAGGCGATTCCCGGGCTCCGCCGCGTCTTGATCGGGATGGTCCACCTGCTTCCGCTGCCGGGCAGCCCCCGCTGGGGCGGGTCGCTCGACGCCGTGGTCGACCGAGCGGTGGCCGACGCGCGGGCGCTCGAGGCCGGCGGGTTCCACGCGTGTCTCGTGGAGAACTTCGGGGACGCGCCCTTCAGCCCGGATCGGGCCGATCCAGCCACCGTCGCCGCGATGGCGGTAGCGGCGACCGAGGTGCGGCGCGCGGTGCGGATGCCGATCGGCGTCAACGTGCTGAAGAACGACGCCCGCGCGGCGCTGGGGCTGGCGGCGGCGGTCGGGGCGGCCTTCGTGCGGGTGAACATTCACGTCGGCGCCGTCGTGGCGGATCAGGGCGTGATCCAGGGCGACGCCTACGGGACGCTGCGCTACCGGCGGCTCCTCGGGACGACGACGCGCCTCTTCGTCGACGTGGGCGGCAAGCACGCGGTGCCGCTGGCGCCGGTCGAGCTGGACCAGGTCGCGCGCGACGCGGCCTACCGGGGGCTCGCGGACGCGCTGGTCGTGTCCGGCGTCGCCACCGGAGAGCCGACGCCGGTCGGCGACGTGAAGCGCGTGCGCGCCGCGGTACCGGATCGGCCGATCCTCGTGGGTTCGGGCGTCGCGCCGGACACGGTCGGGGAGCTGCTCCGGGTGGCCGACGGCGCGATCGTCGGCACGTCGGTCAAGCAGGGCGGCCGGACCACCGCGCCCGTCGATCCGGAGCGTGTCGCGACCATTGCCCGCGCCGCCCGCGCGGACTAGGCCGTCGCGCCGCCACCGGGCGTGACGAGCGCCGGGCGTCCGCGCGACGTCGTGACGGGGATCGACGCTCCGGCAAGTCGCGCCCACGCGAGGAGCCGTTGACTCGCGTGTCGTCGGTCCTACCGCTGTCCGAGATCTGGGTCGGGGCGCGATTCCTCACCCGCCTGCCGCTGTTCCTCCGGTATCGGGTCGACGTGCCGGAGGCCCGCCGGATCCTTCGCCGGCGCTTGGAGCGTCGCGGCGACGACTTCCTGACGCTCGTCAGGCACGGTGTCTACGAGCGGCCGGCGAGCTTGTACCGCCAGCTCCTTCAGCGCGCGGGGTGCGAGTACGGCGACCTCGAGCGCCTCGTCGGGCGGCAAGGCCTGGAGGCGGCGCTGGCCGCGCTGCTCCGGGAGGGGGTCTACCTCACCGTCGACGAGCTCAAGGGGCGCCGCCCCGTCGTCCGCGGCGGCAAGTCGATCGAGCTGCGTCCCGACGGCCTCCGGAACCCGCTCGTCCGAGCCGACCTGCTCCGGCACCGCAGCGCCAGCCGTGGCTCGGGGCCGCCGGTGCCGGTCGGGATCGCCTCGCTCCGTGAACGGACGGTGAACCTGTGCCTGAGCTACGACGCCCGGGGGGGCATGGACTGGCAGCATGCCTACTGGGAGGTGCCGGGCGGGGCCTCCATGACGCACGTGCTCGAATGCCATCCATTCCAGGGTCCGCCCGCGTGCTGGTTCTCGCAGGTCGATCCCGCCACGCCCGGCCTCCACCCGCGGTATCGGTGGAGCGCCCGCCTGATGTGCTGGGCCGCCGCGCTGGGCGGCGTGAGCCTCCCGCCGCCGCGGTACGTGTCGCTGAACGATCCCTGGCCGATCATCGAGTGGATGCTCGATGCGCGCCGCCGGGGCCACACGCCCCACCTCAAGACGTACGCGAGCTCGGCGGCGCGGCTCTGCCAGGCCGCGCTCGCGCGCGGCGTGGACCTCACGGGCGTCCAGTTCACGGTGACGGGGGAGCCGGTGACGGAGGCCCGGGTGGCGGCAGTCCGTCGGACCGGCGCGCAGGCCACGCCCCGGTGCGGGACCAGCGAGGCGGGGCTCATCGGCAGCGGCTGCCTCGATCCCGAGGTAGCGGACGAGCTCCACGTCTTCCACGACCTGAACGCGGTGATTCAACCGGGCGAGGCGTCGCTCGACGGGCTGACCCCGCGGACCCTCCTGGTCACCGCGCTGCGTCCGTCGGCCCGGATGATCCTGCTGAACGCGTCGCTCGGCGACGAGGGGCGGCTGAGCTCCCGCGACTGCGGATGCCCGATGGCCCGGCTCGGCTGGACCACGCACCTCCAGTCGCTCCGGAGCCCCGAGAAGCTCACGGCGGCCGGGATGACCTTTCTGGATACCGACGTCGAGCGCGTCCTGGAAGGCGTGCTCCCGAGACGCTTCGGGGGAGGCCCGACCGACTATCAGCTCGTCGAAGACGTGGCCGGCGACGGGCGCTCGCGTCTGCGCTTGCTGGTCGATCCCGCGGTCGGCCCTGTCGACGCCCGGTCGATCGCCTCGACCTTTCTGTCCGAGATCGGACCCGGGACGGGCGTCGAGCGCCTCATGGGACTGCTCTGGGAGGAAGCGGGCGTGCTCCAGGTCGAGCGCCGCCCGCCGATCCACACGTCCGCCGGCAAGATCCTCCACCTCCATCAGGAGCGGTAGCCGCGCGCCTGATCGAGGATCCGTCTTCGCGCCGGCGCGAGAACCTCAGGCTCGGCGGGATCGCCACCCCGCCCAGCGCCATTCGAGCGCCTCGATCAGCCCGGCGCCGACCAGTGCGATCGCCATGATGACCAGCAGGATCGCCAGCGCGCGCTCGGCGTCGAACCGGTTGCCGTAGGTGCGGGCCAACGCCCCGAGCCCCGTCATGGCGACCAGCATCTCCCCGCCGATCATGCCCTTCACGCCCCGCACCAGCCCGATCCGCAGGCCCCCGAGGATCATCGGCGCCGAGCTCGGCAGCAGGATCTTCCAGAAGAGCTGGCGGTCGCCGGCCCCGAACGAGCGGGCCATCGCGACGAGGGCGCCATCCGCCATGCGGATGGCCGCCGCGGTCGTGGCGGCCACCAGGAAGAACGCGTAGAGGAAGATCACGGCCACCTGCGTCGGACGCCCCACACCGAGCACGGCGGCGAGGATCGGGACGAAGACGAGATTGGGCGCCGCCAGCATCGCGCTCACGTACGGGTCGAGCACGCGATCGAGCAGGGGATGTCGCGCCAGCAGCGCGCCGAGCGCCAGGCCGAGGCCGGCGGCCAGCCCGTACCCGAGCAGCAGGCTGGTGAGGCTCGGCAGGAGGTGTCCGAGGATCTCGCCCTCGACGGTGAGCTCCCACAGGGCGGCGAGCACGGACGAGAAGGGCGGCAGGAAGGGGAAGCGCAGGAGGGTCGCCGCCGCTTCCCAGGCGAGAGCCATCAGGAGGAGCGCCACCGCGCGACGCGGGAGTTCCCCCGACGGGACGGGCCGGCCCAGCGTCCCGCGGGTCACGGCGCGTGGGCTCAGTCGCGCTTCGCCCGAAGCTGGTTCCACAGGTACTCCTTCAGGTCGATGAACGTCGGGTGCCGCTCGAGATCGGGCGGCCGCGGGCGAGGCAGGGCGACGTCGAGCACTTCCCGTATCCGGCCCGGGCGTGGCGTCAGCAGGACGACCCGGTCTCCCAGGCGAACGGCCTCGTCCATGCTGTGAGTGACGAACAGCACGGTCTGCGCCTGCTTGGCCTGGAGGCGGAGCAGGTCTTCCTGGAGCTCGCGCCGCGTCTGCGCGTCGACGGCGCTGAACGGCTCGTCCATCAGAAGCGTCTTCGGGCTGATGGCCAGCGCCCGCGCCAGGCCCACGCGCTGCTGCATGCCGCCGGACAGCTGCCACGGCATGTGGCGCTCGAAGCCGGCGAGGCCGACCGCCTCGATCAGCTCGGCGGCCACGCGCTCGCGCGCCGCCCGCGCGACGCCCTTGAGCTCGAGGCCGAAGCCGACGTTGGTCAGGACGTCGGCCCAGGGCAGGAGGGCGAAGTGCTGGAAGACCATCGCCCGGTCCGGTCCTGGGCCGGTGACCGGCCGGCCGTCGATGCGCACTTCGCCTTCGCTCAAGGTGACCAGGCCGCTGACGACCCTGAGCAAGGTGGTCTTCCCGCAGCCGCTCGGACCCAGGAAGCACACGATCTCCCGATCCTTCACCACCAGATCGATGCCGGCGAGGGCGGCGACCGGCGGGCGTCCGTCGCTGGCGGGGTACACCTTCGCGCAGCCGCGGAACTCGATCATGCGAGCACCACCTCGGCCCGCCGGCCCGCGAGCCGCCGCTCCACTCGGCGCAGGAGGCCCGAGAGCATGACGGCCTCGGCCACGACGACGAGCACGACGGCGTAGATCGCGGGGGCGTCGAAGTTCCCCTGGTAGCGCTCGATGAGCCGGCCAACGCCGACCGCGACCAGGAGCAGCTCCACCGCCACCATGCCGCTGACGGCCCGCGACAGTCCCACCCGGAGGCCGACGAGCACCGCGGGAAGGGCGCCCGGCCAGATGATCCGCCGGCACAGCTGCACCCGGCCGGCCCCGAACGCCCGGGCCATGTCCATCACGTCCGCGTCGACGCTTCGGGCGCCGGCCGAGGCATGCACGGCGATGATCGCCACTGCGAACAGGAAGACGACGAGCACGCGTGTCTCGAGGCCGAGCCCGGTCGCCATCACCAGGATCGGAAGCACCGCCGGCATCGGCGTGAAGAGCACGACGTCGAGCGCCACGTTTCCGACCGCACCGAGCGGGGGGGCCCTCCCCAGGAGCAACCCCAGCGGAACGCCGACGACGGCCGCCAGGAGATAGCCGAGCACGAGCGCCTGATTGCTGATCCACAGCGCCCGCCACATCTCTCCGCTGGACACGAGGCGGACGAGGGTGACGAGCGTCGCGGACGCGCTCGGAAGCATGAGGCTGCCCAGCGTGCGCGCCAGCCCCTCCCAGGCGGCGACCCCCCCCACCAGCAGTCCCACGCGGGCCGCCCACATCCAGCGCGTGTCGCGGTCCGTGGCATGGACGGCTGGGGGAGCGAGCGTCGCGTCCACGTTCGGTCCCTCCACCCGGTCAACGGGCCGCCGGGTCAGCGGCGGCCGATCTCGTCCAGCGTCTTCTCGAGGTGGCTCAGGTCGGCCACGCGCTCGGGCGTCACCCCCGGGAGAAGGCTCGCGGCGCCGACGAAGAACGCGACGCTGTCGCGCACGACGGCGGGGGTCAGGCGCCCGTTGGCGTCCCAGGCGTTGGTGCGGAAGTGCGCTTCCACGACGTCCGCCAGGACGGCCGGATCGATCCGGAGCCGGGCGCGCGCCTCGGCGACGAGCAGACCGTGCTCGGCGCGGATCTGGCGGTGGATCGTCAGGAGCGCCTTCAGGTAGTCCTGCACGGCCCGGGGGTTCCGCGTCGCCCAGCTCCAATTCACGTGCACACCCGTCGTCACGACGGACGGCAGCTCTTCCGCGAAGCTCACGAGGGTGCGGAACCGTCCGGGCGCGCGCGCGGCCAGATACACCGACTCCGCCAGCTCCACCGGTGCGGCCTGGAGCCGTCCGGCGAGCAGGGCGGCCGCGCGGTGCTCCGAGCCCGGGATCGACATGACGCGCGGCTCGGTGCCCGGGCAGCGGCTCGCGATGTACGCTCGGGAGAGAGCGGCGCTCACTGATCCCTCGCCGCTGACTGCGAAGGGGCGCCCGTGGAGATCCGCGCAGGTCCGGATCTCGGTGGCCGCCATGATCGCCCATCCGTTCCCGACCTGCTCCATGATCGTGGCGATGTCGGCGCCCTTGGCGATCGCCGCCCAGTAGGTCCGCGTCGAGCCGTTGCCGATGTCCATCTGGCCGCGGGCGAGCGCATCGGCGGCCAGCTGCGCGTGGGCGAAGAACGTCGGCACGACGTCGTAGCCCTGCGTCGCGAGGAGCGCGTGCGCCATCAGCGACGGAAGGTCTCCGAGGTCGACGGTCGACGAGAACGCGACCCGGATCCGACGCGTCGCATCATCCGCCGGCGCGTCACCGGGCCGGACCGTCACCGAGCCCACCGCCAAGCCCGCCAGCAATCCGAACCGGGCGCCGATGGAAAGCCAGCGAGGGGAAGGGAAGAGCGCCGCGTGTCCGGTCACCGTGGCCCACCGCGCCCGGACCACTCGGAGAATCCGCAGCATTGTCAACCGGAGGCAGGAGACCACGCGTCGCCCGCGGCGGTCAAGGTGGCGCGAGGCTCCGACCGAGGATCTCGCGCGCCGGGCTACGTCAGACCGACACCCATCCGGTCCGCGTGGTCTCTCGGACGGCGTCCAGCACCCGCTGGACCGCGAGCCCGTCGGCGAACGTGGCGGCGGGAGCCACCGGCGCGCCGTCGAGCGTGGCTCCGACGAGGTGGTCCACCAGCCGGACGAACGACACGCCCCAGAGCGACACGTACTCCATGCCGGGCGGCGGCTTCAGCGTTTCCGCCTCCGTCAGCTCCGCGAGCGCCTGGCCGCGCTGGGCGCCCCAGAGCCGGTCCTCCGCGTCGAGGAGGAGGTACCCCTCGTCGCCCCAGACCTCCGCCCGGGGGCCGACGCCGTGCGCCGCGACGCAGCTCAGGAACACGGTGCCCACCGCGCCCGAGCGGAAGCGGAGCGAGAACGTCGTGAACTCGTCCGCCGTGACGCGGCGGCGCCCGTGGCCGTCCGGCAGGGGGCGCTCCGGGACGACCGGATCGGCGGTCCCCGAGACCGCGGCGATGTCGCCCAGCCAGTAGCGGAGGAGGTCGACCTGGTGCGATCCGACCGCGCCGAGGAGGCCCCCGCCGCGGGCCTCGTCGAACCACCAGCCCCAGGGTCTCGTCGGATCGAGCCGGCTCGCGTTCACCGCCGTCAGGAGGGCATGGCGCGGCGCCCCGACGAAGCCGGCTCGGATGAGCGCCCGGGCCTTCCGGCGGTTCGGGTTGAAGCGCAGCTCGTGGTCGATCACGTGGATGCGGCGCGCCCGCTCGCCCGTCGCCAGCATCGCCTCGGCCTCGGCCGCCGACATGGCCATCGGCTTCTCGCAGAGCACGTGACGCCCGGCGCCCAGAGCGGCGAGCGCCATCGGGTGATGGAGCGCCGGCGGCGTGGTGATGCTCACCAGGTCGAGATCGGCGGCCACCAGCTGGGTCCAGTCGTCGAAGCCGTGGGGGACGCCGAGCGTCTCGGCGGTCCGTCGCGCCTTGCCCGGCGTTCCGCTCGCCACCGCCACGACCTCCGTGCGTGGATTCGCCCGGAACGCGGGGATCTGGACGAGCGCGCCGAAGCCGGTGCCGATCACGCCGACGCGAAGCCGTGCGGTCATGCGAGAAGCCCTCCGAGAGCGGGTGGGTTCAGTGCGCGTGGAGCGCGGCCAGAATCGGGCGACCGAAGGCCTCCACGCGCCAGCGGCGGAGCCCCGGGACGGCCCGCAGGCCGTCGAGATCGCTCGGGGGATCGAGCGCCAGCGCGTCGATGAGTCGCTGCGGGAGAAGGACGCCCGGGTCCAGGCCCGATCCCTCGGCCGCCTCGGCTCGCCACTTCCGGAGCGCGTCGGCCCGCTGGCGACTGGCCGCCGTGACGACCGGGCGCGCGGGTCGGGGTCCCCGGGGAGGCTCCGGCAACCGCTCGGTCAGGCCTCGCCTGACCGCCGCCAGGAGTCCCTCGCCGTAGCGCTCCACCAGGCGGAGACTCAGGCCGGGCACGCCCGCCAGGGCCCCCGGGTCGGCCGACTGGCGCTCCGCCAGCGCGACCAGCGTCTCCGGGCTCAGGACCTTGAAGGGCGGCCGGTGCTCCGCTCGCGCCCAGGCCTCGCGCTGAAGGTAGAGCGCGCGAAGAACGGCGAGTCCGCGGGGCGGCAAGCGCGAGGCGCCCCGGATCCGCCGGTAGCCGTCCTCGTCCGAGGGGCGATCGGGGACGGGCAGGGCGGCCAGCGCCTCGCACTCCTCGTCGAGCCAGGCCTCGCGGCCCATGGCGCGAAGCTCGGCCAGGAGGCGCTCCTGGAGCGCGATCAGATGGCGGACGTCCTCCGCGGCGTAGATCTCCTGGGTGGGCGTGAGCGGTCGGCGAGCCCAGTCCGTCTTCTGCTGCGACCGCACGGGCTGCACGTCCAGGTACTTGAGGAGCAGACGCTCGAGCCCCAGCTCCCGCACCCCGAGGAATCGCGCCGCGAGCATGGTGTCGGACAGGCCGGCGAACGTCAGGCCGAACCGGCGCTTCAGGTAGACGACGTCGTTGTCCCCGCTGTGGAAGACCTTGACCGTCGCCGGATCGGCGAAGAGCCGTCGGAGCGGCTCGAGATCCAACAGGGCCAGTGCGTCGAGAAAGTAGACCTGGCCGCCCGGGTGCGCCAGCTGGACGAGGCAGAGGCGCTCCGGATAGTGGTGCAGGCTGTCGGCCTCGGTGTCGACGGCGACGGCCGGGAGGCGCTCGAGCTCGCGGGCGAGCGCTTCGGCCTCGGCGGGCGTGCGGATCCAAGCGGCGGCGGGCCACACGCACTCCAGAATACCAGGGCGAGCCCGGTCGATGGGCGGGTCAGTCGTCCGTCCAGCGCTCCAGGAGGCGGGCACCCAGGGACCGGTGCCCGAGGAAGAAGTACGTGATCATGGCGATCGAGGCGAGGAGGTTCCCGATCGCCACGTTCCACCAGGGGAGCGCGCCGGCCAGGTGGGCGTCGAGGGCCTGGAGGAACCCGAAGAAGAAGACCTGGAAGCACAGGAACAGGATGAACAGCCCGAGCAGGATGCGCGGCTCGCGCTCGGCCGCCAGGAGGAACGCCGCGACCGCGATGCCGAAGAAGGCGAAGACGGCGAAGTGGAAGATCGTGTACCCGACCACGACGTCCAGCCGGGGGATCAGCTGCTCCGGGTCCCGGAGCCCCTGCAGCACGGCAGCGCCGAGGAGCGCCGGCGTGTGGAGCGGCCGGAGGCGGACGGCGTCGAAGAGGAGGAACCAGACGGCCACCACCGCGCCGCCGAGGACCCCGGCGACGACCCCCTCGCGCACCACCTCGACCCACCGGCCGATCAGGCCTCGCGCGAGGCCCGAATGGCGGCGATGGAAGTAGTAGAGCATCGCGAGGGACGCG
This sequence comes from Candidatus Rokuibacteriota bacterium, assembly GCA_044867785.1. Taxonomy (GTDB): domain Bacteria; phylum Methylomirabilota; class Methylomirabilia; order Rokubacteriales; family DASRDR01; genus DASRDR01. The sequence goes on from JBIOVM010000100.1 coordinate 13,959, forward strand.
ACCAGGTTGCCCGCGAGGATCTCCCACCAGGCGAGCACTCCCAGCACCGGCAGGGCCCAGAACGCGATCAGCGCGAGGAAGAACACCTCGAAGGCCGCGAAGAAGATGAGGAGCGCCAGGACCATCGGCGGCTCGCGCTCGGCGGCGCCGACCAGGAAGGCCGCGACCAGCCCGACGCCGACGAAGGCGAGGGCGTGCACGATCGTGTACGCGAGGATGGGCCCGGCCGACACCGTCACCAAGTTCGGGTCGCGGATGCCCTTGAAGATGACCGAGCCGAGGATCGCCGGAGTCTGGAGCGGCGCGCCGTTGGCGATGTCGAAGACCAGAATGACCAGCGCCACCGCCGCCGCGCCGAGGAGCCCGGCCGCGACGCCTTCCCGGACCAGCCGCGCGTCAGGCGCCATGCGCGGTGGCCCCCGGCACCGGGGCGGTCGGCGGGAAGACCTCGCCGTCCTCGCGAGCTTCGGGCCCGGCCCAGCGGAAGAAGACCACCGTGCCGGCGACCAGGTAGCCGAACATCCCGCCCACCCACATGAGGATGCCCGCGAGCTCCTGGTCCGCCCGCGGAGCGAGCGGCCAGGGTCTGCCGGCCGCGGCGTAGGACGGGTAGAGCGGCTCCTCGGCCAGCGTAATGGGCGCCGCGATCGCCATCATCGGGATGGTGGCGAGGAACAGGTAGAGGAGCTGCGCGGGCGGCGCCGGCCGGGGCCACGCGGGCGCCGGTCCCACCACGGGCCACCAGAGCAGGAGCCCGGTGGCGAGGAACGACACGTGCTCGAGGGCGTGGAGCCGCTCGACCCGGAGGGCGGCGTCGAACGCGGCCGGCAGATGCCAGGCGACCTGGACCGCCGACGCCAGGGCGAGCGCCGCCACCGGCCGGGTCAGCCAGAAGCCGAGCCGCCCCAGGACGGGAGCTTCGGCCGCCGGCGCGAGCAGCCACGGCGGCAATCCGAGGAGCCAGAGCACCGGCACGACGAGGATCAGCAGGAGGTGCTGCGCCATGTGAGCGGAGAGCGCCACGTGCTCGGCCCATTCGGCCAGGGGCCCGAGCAATGCGCCCGCGAGGAGCGCCGTGCCGCCGACGAATGCGGCGACTTGGGCCCGCGAGGGGGGCGGTCCCCAGCCCCGACGGCGGCGCAACGGCCCGATGACCAGGAGGTAGCCCACCAGGAGAGCCTCCAGGCCCAGCGCCACCTCCGGATGCCAGTGGAAGCCGGACACGGCGCTCATCCGGCTCCGACGGCCCCGGTCGTGCCGACGCGGCCGAAGAGCCACAGGAGCGCGACGGCGAGGCCGATCGCGATGACGAGGGGGCCGATGAACACGTACGAGAACCAGGCATGGTCGAACTTGAGGTGCATGTAGAACATCGCGACTAGCACGAATTTCAGTGTCGAGAGGATCAGCAGGATCGGGACCAGGACGCGAGCGAGCGCCGGAACGTAGAAGATCCAGACCTCCATCACCGTGATGGCCAGGAGGAACGCCGCCACCACGAGGTACGTGCGCGGTCCGGCCCCCGCGTGCGCGCTCGCCGACCGGCTCGAGTCCGCGCGGCCGCCGTGGCCAGGAGTGGGATGCTCGCTCACGCTCGTGCGCCTCCCGGGGATCGTCCCGATCTTACTGGATCAGGTAGACCAGGGTGAAGATCGCGATCCACACGACGTCGACGAAGTGCCAGTAGAGCCCCGCCATGTCCACGAGCGCCTCGTCGCGCGGGCCCAGGCGGCCGCGCGACAGGAGGCGCCAGAGCGCTAGGAGCCAGATCACGCCCACGGTGACGTGGGCGCCGTGGAAGCCGACCATGACGTAGAAGGTCGCCGCAAAGAGGTTCGTGGTGAGCCCCAGGCCCTCGTGGACGAAGTGATTGAACTCGTACACCTGCCCGGCCAGGAAGACGCCGCCCAGCGCGGCCGTCGCGAGGAGCCAGCGGCGCGCGGCGCGGACGTCGCGCGCCTGGATCGCCGCCACGCCGAGCACCATCGTGAGGCTCGACATGAGCAGGACGAAGGTGCTCCCCGTGATGAGGGGCACGTTCAGGATGTCCTGGGGGTAGGGGCCCTGGAGGCTCCGGCCCCGGTAGACCATGTACGTCGAGATGAGGGTCGCGAAGAACAGGCACTCGGAGCCGATGAACACCCAGATGCCGAGCTTCCGGTTGTCGAGACCGGTCGCGCCGAGGTGAACGTCCTCGTGGTGTGCGTCCCCGTGCCCGGCGGTCGCGCGCGCCGGAACGAGCTCGGTCGCGAAGGCCAGCACGGCCAGCGCCGTCAGAAGGCCGCCCGCGATCACGACGCCCACGTGGAGCAGCGCGCCGCTGACCAGCACGACCATCGCCAGCGCCGTGAGCAGCGGCCAGTAGGACGGCGCCGGCATGTGGATCGCCCCGACGGGCGCGACCAGGCTCCGCCGGTCGGCGAGGCCCGGCCCCCGGGCGTCCGGGTGCTTCGCGAGCCAGAGGGCGTCGCGGCGGAGCACGGTGGGCAGCGCGGCGAAGTTGTACACGGGAGGGGGGGACGGCAAGGCCCACTCGAGCGTGCGCCCGTCCCAGGGGTCGGGCCCGGCCGGCGTCCCCGCGCGCAGGCTCCGCCCGACGTTGGCGAGGAACACGATGAGCGAGATGCCCTGCACGGCCGCCCCCCCGGTGGCGACGAGGTTCCAGAAGTCCCAGCCGAGCCCGGGCGCGTACGTGTAGATCCGCCGCGGCATGCCCATCAGCCCGAGGAAGTGCATGGGGAAGAACGTCAGGTTGAACCCGACGAGCATGGTCCAGAAGTGAACCAAGCCCAGTCGCTCGTCGAGCAGGCGGCCCGTCACCTTGGGGAACCAGTAGTAGATCCCCGCGAACAGCCCGAGCACCGTCCCGCCGAAGAGCACGTAGTGGAAGTGGGCCACCACGAAGTAGGTGTCGGTCTGCTGGAGATCGACCGGCGGCGACGCGTGCATGATCCCCGACAGGCCGCCGATGGTAAACATGGCGACGAACGCGACCGCGAAGCAGAACGCGGTGCGGAACCGGAGGGAGCCCCCCCAGATGGTCGACAGCCAGTTGAAGACCTTGATCCCGGTCGGGATGGCGATGAGCATCGACGTCAGCGCGAACGCGGAGTCGGCGATCGGACCCATGCCCACGGCGAACATGTGGTGGGCCCAGACGCCGAACCCCAGGAAGCCGATGAGGGCGGTCGCATAGACCATCGAGGGGTAGCCGAACAGGGGCTTCCGCGCGAACGCCGGGAGCACCTCGGAGACGATCCCCATCGCCGGCAGGATCAGGATGTAGACCTCGGGGTGGCCGAAGATCCAGAACAAGTGCTGCCAGAGCACGGGTGACCCCCCGCCGCCGGGCAGGTAGAACGGGGTCCCGAAGAAGCGGTCGAACATGAGGAACACGAGGGCCACCGTGATCGGCGGGAAGGCGAGGAGGATGAGGACGTTGGTGACGAGCGTGGTCCAGACGAAGAGCGGCAGCCGGAGGAACGTCATCCCGGGCGCCCGCAGGTTGAGGATCGTCACCAGGAAGTTGAGCGACGCCAGGATGCTCGACGTCCCGAGGAACAGGAGACCCAGCAGCCAGAAGTCCGAGCGCGGCCCGACCGAGAACGGCTTGGACGTGAGCGGCGCGTAACCGAACCAGCCGGCGTCCGGGGCCGCCCCCGCGAACCAGCTCGCGTTGAGGAAGAGGCCGCCGAGGAGGAAGACCCAGTACGAGAAGGCGTTCAGACGGGGAAAGGCCACGTCCCGGGCGCCGATCATCAGGGGGACGAGGTAGTTGAAGAAGGCCGCCGACAACGGCATGGCCGCCAGGAACACCATGGTGGTCCCGTGCATGGTGAAGAGCTCGTTGAACCGCTGCGCGCCGACGAGCTCACCGTCGGGTCGGGCCAGTTGCAGCCGCATCACGAGAGCTTCCAACCCCGCGACGAGGAAGAAGACGAGGGCGCTCCCGCCGTACAGGATGCCGATCCGCTTGTGGTCGACGGTCGTGAGCCAGGAGACGAGGCCGGAGGACCTGACCCGGGGCGTCGCGTGGCTCGCCACCACGACGGACGCGGTGTGACCGTCGGCCCCGTCGGCCACGGCTACTCGAGGCTCTGGAGGTAGGCGACCAGCGCCGCCACCTCCGCGTCGGAGAGCTTCTGCTCGGGCATGAGGGACCCGGGCTTCAGCGCCGGCGAGTTCCGGACCCAGCGCGCCAGGTTCTCCGGGGTGTTCGGGAGGATGCCGCCGGCGATCGTCTTGCGGGAGCCGAAGTGCGTGAGATCGGGGCCGATGCCGCCCGCCGACACGCCGCGCACGGCGTGGCACCCGATGCACGTGCTGGCTCGGTAGACCTGCAGGCCTGCGGCCGCCGGGGACCCGTCGGGCGGCGTCAGCGCCGGCTCCTTCTGTTTCCCGACCCAGGCCCTGAAGGCCTCCGGCGTGTCGACGACCGCCAGGTGGCGCATGTTGGCGTGCGATGCGCCGCAGAACTCCGCGCACTGGCCGTAGTACTCGCCCGGCGAGTCGGCCGCGAGCACGATGCGCGTCGTGCTGCCGGGGATCGCGTCGCGCTTGCCGCCGAGCTGGGGAACCCAGAAGCTGTGAATGACGTCGGCCCCGACGATCTCGAGGCTCACCGGGCGTCCGGCCGGGAGATGGAGGTCCGTCGCGGTGACGAACCCCAGGTCCGGATACTGGAATTCCCACCACCACTGGTGCCCGATCACCTTCACGCGGAGCGCGTCCTTGGGCGGTGCGGCCTGAGTCCGGAAGATCGCCGCCACCGTGGGGAAGGCGATGAAGATGAGGATCACCGCGGGAAGCACGGTCCAGAGGAGCTCGAGCTTGGCGCTCCCGCGCACCTGCCGGGGGATGGCCTCCGGATCCCGCTCTCGGAAGCGGAAGATCGCGAACAGGAGCAGCGCTTGCACCACGAGGAAGATCGCCGTGTCCCAGCGGAGGATCTGCAGGAAGATCCGGTGGGAGACCCAGCCGAAGTCGGAGCGCGGCGTCAACGTCGTCGCCGGCGAATCCAGCAGGCCGCAGCCCGCCAGGGTCAGGCCAAGGGCCAGCGCCCGGAGTTCCGGGACGCAGGTCGACAGCAAGCGCCGGAAGGTCGGTCCCAAGTCCATGTGGCCGCGACTCGGCGGAAGCCTGATCAACGTGCGCCGCACCAGCCTAGCGCAAACGCGATGCGCCTTCCAGGGTCTGGGCGGCGGCGTGGCCCTTCCGTCGAGCCGGAGCGGCTGCGGCGACGGGCCGTTCAGCCGTGGCGTCGGCGCAGCATCTGCTGGAGGCTCTGGCGGGTCAGGCCGAGCCGCTCGGCGGCCCGGGTCTTGGAGCCGCACTCGCGCAACGCGTCCTCGATCATGCGCCGCTTGAGCTGCTCGATGGCGTCGGCGAGCGTCTGGGGCGTAGTTCCTCGCTCCCCCGCGGTGCGGATGCGCTCGGACAGGTGCTCGAGGCCAAGAGGCGGTGACGCTGGCCGCTGGCCGAGGACGGGCGGCCTCCTCAATGGTCTGGAAGCTCTCGGCGCGGTCCACCGCGAGCGCCACGTGGTTGCGCCCCGCACGTGGCCGAATAGCTCGGACTCGAGAAGAGACTCGGGCAGGGCGCCGCAGTTCTGGGCGACGAACTTCGCCGCCCGACGGGGGCCGTTGTCGCCCGCGATGGGCAGAGGCGGCTAGTGCATGATCGCCCCGCCGGCCACGTTGATCGACTGGCCGGTGACGTACCCGGCGGCGTCCGAGGCGAGGAAGGCCGTCAGCTCGGCCACGTCCTCCACGGTCGCCACGCGCCCGAGCGGGATCTGGGCGGCGCGCTCGGCGATCGCCGCCGCCCGGAGCGCCTGGTCGTAGCTCCCGTCGGGTCTCCGGCCGAGGAAGTCGAGCCGGTCCGTGTCGGCCGAGCCCGGGCAGATCGCGTTCACCGTGATGTCGTGGGGCGCCAGCTCGAGGGCGAGCGATTGCGTCAGCCCGATCACCCCGAACTTTGAGGCGCAGTAGGCGGCCAGGCGCGGATAGCCGACCTTGCCGCAGTTCGAGGACATGTTGACGATTCGCCCGCGCGTCCCGCGGGCCACCATCATGCCGGCGACCGCCTTGCTGCAGAGGTACGTCCCGGTGAGGTTGGTCTCGAGGATCACGTGCCACGCCTCCTCCGGCAGGTCGATCACCGGAACGCGGTCGGCCCCGGGCGGGGCCGCCGCGTTGTTGACCAGGATATCGATCCGCCCGAAGGTCCGGTCCGCCAGCTCGACCGCGGCGCGGATCTGGTCGGCCGAGCGCACGTCGGCCAGTGCCGTCACCGCGCGGCGGCCGGCCATCCGAACCTCGTCGGCCACGGCGTCGAGCCCTCGCCACCCGGTGCCGGGCTTCGCGGCCACGACTCGAACTCCCGGCGGCATGAGATCGGTCAGCACCAGGTCCGCCCCATCGGCGGCCAGCCGGCGCGCGATGGCTCGACCGAACCCGTGCTCGCCGCCCGCTCCCGTCACCATCGCCACCTTGCCCTCGAGCCGCTTCATCGGTCCCTCCCCCAGGCGCCGGCCATGATACCGTGTGCGCCCTGTGGTACGCTCCCCCCGCACGGGAGGGCGCATGGCGGGCACAGCGTCGACGGGACGGGATCCGGTGCCGGGCCGCGTGGTCCGGGTGGTGGAGATTCCCGCACGGCACGGCGCGGCGCTCGAGGTGCCGCGGGGGCTCGTCCTGCGCGTAGTCGACGTCGAGGGCCAGCAGGTCGGCGACTTCGTCTGCTTCAATCGCGACGACCTGGAGGAGCGGTACTCGCCCCAGAACACCGTGCTCTTCAACCGGACGATCTACCCCGGGATCGGAGCCGCTCTCGTGTCCGACCGCGGCCGGCCCATGATGCGGCTCGTCGCCGACACGGTGGGCGTCCACGACCTGATCTGCGGCTCCTGCAGCGAGGAGTACTACCGGAACCGCCTCGACCACGCCGCGCCCCACCGGAGCTGCCGCTCGAATCTCGCCGAGGCGCTGGCGCCGTGGGGGATCGACCTCCACGACGTGCCCTTCTCGTTCAACCTCTTCATGCAGTGGCCGGTCCAGCCCGACGGGTCGGTCCGCCCCATGGCGGCGCCCTCGCAGCCGGGGGACTACGTCGACCTCGTCGCGGAGATGGATGTCGTAGCCGCGAACTCCGCCTGTCCGTCCGACATCACGCCGACCAACGCGCACCGCCCGACGCCGATGCGCTTCGTCCTCTACGAGCCGGAGCCCGGCCGCGCGGCCGGCGCCTCGCGCTGAGGGGATGCCCCCGCTTCCCTCGGCGCCGGATCGGCCGTTCCGGCCCGTCATCCTGGTGGTGGACGACGATCCGGGCATCCGCGAGGCGTTCCGCCTCGTGCTGGAGGACCAGTACGACCTCCTGGAGGCCGAGGACGGGCCCCGGGCGCTCGAGTACGTCCAGCGGTCCCCCGTCGACCTCGTCCTGCTGGACGTGCGGCTTCCGGGCATGGACGGCATCGAGGTCCTGGAGCGGATCAAGGCCATCGGCGACCACGTCGAGGTGATCTTGGTGACCGCCGTCCAGACGGTTCGCGCGGCGGTGGCCGCGATGAAGCTCGGGGCACTCGACTACGTGACCAAGCCGTTCGACGAGGACGAGATCCTGCCCCTGATCGGTCGGGCGCTCGAGCGGCGCGCTCTGGACCGCGAGGTCGTCTATCTCCGCTCCGAGCTGGCGCGCGAGCGCGACGTCGACCAGCTGGTCGGTCAGCACCCGCTGATGCTGCAACTCTATCACCTGATCGCCGCGGTCGCGCGGAACCCCCTGACGGTCCTGATCGTGGGCGAGAGCGGGACCGGGAAGGAGCTGGTGGCGCGGGCGATCCACCGCCAGGGCCCGCGCCTGAACGAGCCGTTCGTGCCGGTGAACGTCGCCGCCATCTCCGAGACCCTGATCGAATCGGAGCTCTTCGGCCACGAGAGGGGCGCCTTCACCGGCGCCGTTTCGCGCAAGCTCGGGAAGTTCGAGCTGGCGCACCGGGGCACGCTCTTCCTGGACGAGATCGCGACCCTCCGGGTGGACCTCCAGGCCAAGATCCTGCGGGTCTTGCAGGAGCGCGAGGTCGAGCGGGTCGGCGGGAGCCGGCGCATCCCGGTCGACGTCCGGGTCATCGCCGCCACCAACGTGGACGTGCGCCGGGCGATCCAGGCGGGCACCCTCCGGGAGGACCTCTATTACCGGCTCAACGTCGTCCAGATCAGCGTGCCCCCCCTGCGCGATCGCCGGGAGGACATCCCGCTCCTGGTGGAGCACTTCGTCCAGCGCTCGAACCACCTCCTGCACAAGCGCGTCACCGCCGTCTCGGCGGCGGCTCTCGACGTCCTGCGGGGCTACGCGTGGCCGGGCAACGTGCGGGAGCTGCAGAACGTCGTCGAGCGCGCGGTGGCGCTGGTCGACCGGCCCGTGATCGACGTCGACGACCTGCCCCTCGACCTGATGCTGCCCGACGTGCGGCACCTGGTCGACCACTCGGCCAGCCTGCCGCTCCGCGAGGCCCGGGACCGCTTCGAGCGTCAGGTCATCCTCCGCGTGCTGGACCGGGTGCGGTGGAACCAGTCCGAAGCCGCCCGGCTGCTCGGAGTCCACCGCAACTCGCTCAAGGGAAAACTGCTCGCCTGGGGCATCGATCCTTCTCCGGGGACGCCCGGCACCGGCTTGGAGGACGGCGAGGGTGCACACTAGACTGTGCAGACTGCACAATTTACTGTGCAGTGACATGTAAGATGCTGATTATTAAGTCTTAATAGATCCGTTTCCGGTCTCGATCGGGCTCGAAGTGCACTGAAAACAGTGCACCCACCCTGGAACCTGGCCGCGTCGTCGTTCCCCCTCCTGATCGGGATTTCCTTTTCCTGCCGTGTAGTTCCGATGGGAGACCCGATTCGGGGCGCCGTGGCCCTCGCCTTGCTCTCCCCCCGGCGTCCGCACACACACACTTGCGGCCCCTGCGGGACGCAAAGAAGGAGCCTGCTCATGACCAAGCTCACCGCCGTCTTCGTGCTGATCGCGACCTTCCTGCTCGTCGCCCCCGTGATCGAGTCGGGGACTCAGAACCGCTTGCCCGTCTTCCAGGCCATCGGCGACGCCTGTGATGGCGGCGGTGGCGGCGGCTGGTAAGGCGACGCGCATCGCACCCCTCCCTCTCAACCTCAACGCAGGCGAGCGCCAATCGGCGCGCTGGGGGCTATGATGGCGAAGCTATGGACTGTCTTGGCGGTGATGGTGTCCTTCCTGCTCGTGGCTCCGGTCCTGGAGTCGGGGACGCAGACCTCGATGCCCGTTTTCCAGGCCGTCGGGGATGCCTGCGATGGCGGTGGCGGCGGAGGCTGGTAAGCGCCGCGCAGTACGGGATGGGTCTCGCCGCGTCGGTCACCCCTCCGCGCACGAGGCGGCGGACGGGGTGGCTGGTGCTCGGCGCCCTCTGCATGTCCTGGGGCCTCGGGCCGGGGTGGGCCGAGGCCCAGGAGCGGCCGCCCACCCAGCCGAGTGGGGTCTATCGCCGCCCCCTCGGTAACGACCCGGCGACGCTGGATCCGGCCCGCCTGCGGGACATCTACAGTCTCGCGGTGGGCCAGCAGCTCTACGACGGGCTGGTTCAGTTCGACCAGACGCTCAACATCACCCCCGCGCTCGCTCAGTTCTGGGTCGCCTCCCGCGACTGGCTGACCTGGACGTTCACCCTCCGGAAGGGGGTCAAGTTCCACCACGGGCGGGAGGTGACGTCGGACGACGTTGTCTACTCGTTCACCCGCCTCCTAGAGCCGCGCCTCCGCTCGGGGGGCGCCGACCACTTCCTGACGATCCAGGGCGTGGCGGAGTACCGGGAGGGCCGCGCGAAGCACGTGAGCGGGCTCGTGGCCGTCGACCGGTACACCGTCCGCGTGAGTCTCACCGAAGCGTCCGTGCCCTTCGTCTCGATCCTCGCGGTCGGTCAGGCCAAGATCGTGCCGCGGGAGCTGGTCGAGGAGCAAGGTGAGGCGTTCGGTTCCCAGCCCGTGGGGACCGGTCCCTTCCGGTTCGTTCGCTGGGAGCGCGGCAAGGAGATCGTGCTCGCGGCCAACCCGGACTACTTCGACGGCCCCCCGAAGCTCGCCCGTCTCGTGTTCCGGATCTTCCCGGGCGAGCGCCTGGACCCGGTGTTCGCCGAGTTCCAGGCCGGCGCCCTCGAGGACAGCCCGATCCCGGCCAAGGACTATCGCCAGATCATCGCCAGCCAGGCCTACCAGTACGTCCGGCGGCCGATTTTCAGCCTCCGCCACTACGGGCTCAACACCCGCATGAAGCCGCTCGACGACCGGCGCGTGCGTCAGGCGCTCGTGTACGCGATCGACCGGGAGGCCATCGTCTCGGACGTCTGGCTCGGCCGCTATGCCCTCGCGAAGGGGATCCTGCCGCCCGGCACGCTCGGCTACAACCCGAAGCTCCGGGGCTATCCGTACGATCCTCCCCGGGCCAGGGAGCTCCTCGCCCAGGCCGGCTATCCCGGCGGGCGGGGTCTGCCCCCCGTCGCGATTTGGTCGAGTGTTCGCTCCGACGAGATGCTTCGCGAGCACGAGCGAATTCGGAGGGACCTGGAAGCCGTCGGGATCGTGGCGGAGTTCCAGTACAGCCCCGACTGGCCGACCTACTCGAAGGCCATGTCCGAGCGGAAGCTGCCCACCTTCCTCCGCGGCTGGTTTGCGGATGTCCCGGATCCCGAGAACTTCCTCGCGAAGCTGTTCCACTCCGGCAGCCCGTGGAACGCCATGGGGTACGCGAATCCGTCGGTGGACGCCCTCCTCGAGAAGGCGCGGGCCGAGTCGGACGTGCCGCGCCGAGTGGAGGTCTATCGCCGGGTGGAAGAGATGATCCTCGACGACGCGCCCGTAATCCCCGTCTGGCACCACACGTACGAGCGCCTGTTCCAGCCGTACGTGAAGGGCGTGGAGGTCAGCGGCCTGGGCGATTCGTACATCCCCTTCCGGAAGGTGTGGCTCGAGCGACCCCGCTGAGGGCCCCCGATGGCGCGCCCGATCTTCGTCTCGCTCCGCACAAAGCTCCTCATCGGGACGATCCTGATCGTCGGCGTGCTGATGGTCGCCGTGACCGCCGTGGTCGAGCGCCGCCAGCGGACGGCGATCATCGAGGAGGTCCACCGCCGGGGGACGGCCCTGGCGGAGGGCCTGGCCAGCGTGTCCGCCGGTGCCCTCGTCCTCTACAACTTCACGGTCCTCGAGCAGAACGTCGTGCGCTTCGCCCGAGAGACCGACGTGTCGTACGCGCTGATCCAGGACCGGTTCGGTCAGATCGCGGCGCACAGCCTGTCCCCGGATGAGGTGGGCCGGACACCCTCGGACGCCGTGTCGCTCCGCGCTCTCTCGAGCGCGCCGGTGCTCCAGGAGACCGCCGGGCCCGACGGAGAGGCGCTCTACGACATCGCGGTGCCCATCCTGATCGAAGGCGAGCGCTGGGGCACGGTGCGGCTCGGCGTGTCGCGCCACCGGATGGACACCCAGATCGCAGTGACGCGGCGCGAGCTGGCCGGGCTCGCCGTCATCGCCCTCGTGCTCGGCGGTCTGGCGGCCGCGATCGGCGCCCGGCGGATCGCCCGTCCGGTCCGACAGCTGGCCGATGGCGTCGCGGCGATCGCGCGCGGGGAGCGGGCCCCGCGAATCGAACCGGGCGGCTCCGACGAGCTCGGCCGCCTGGCCGTCGCGTTCAACGAGATGGCCGCGCAGCTCAGCCACCAGCGGGCCGAGCTGGAGGCGACGCACGCCAAGCTACGCCAGCGCTTCGCCGAGCTCTCGAACCTCAAGAGCTACACCGACCACATCCTGCGATCGTTCGTCAGCGGCCTCGTGACCCTCGACCTGGACGGCCGGGTGGTCACCGTCAACCCGGCCGCGGAATCGCTCATGGGCTTCGCGGCAGGCAACCTGCCCGGCCGCCCGACGCCGGAGGCGTTCCAGCACCTCCCCGAGCTTCGAGACCTGTTGCTGGAGACTTTGCGTACGCGCGTCGGCGTGGGGCCGGTCTCCATCGGCCTCGGCCCGAGCGACGGCCCGTCCGTCCCGGTGGAGCTGACGACAGCCCCCCTGCGGGGGGCGGAGGGCCAGGCGCTCGGCGTGGTGGCGGTCCTCCGCGACTTGACGCCCGTCCGGCAGCTGGAGGAGCAGCTCCGCCGGTCCGACCGGCTGGCGGCGCTCGGTACGCTGGCCGCGGGCCTGGCCCACGAGATCAAGAACCCGCTCACGTCCATCATGACGTTCAGCCGGCACATCGGCCGGCGGTTCGACGACGAGCGGTTCCGCCAGCGGTTCCAGAGCGTGGTGCCGCGCGAGCTCGAGCGGATCAACGCGATCGTCGACGGTCTCCTTCGGCTGGCGCGGCCGGCCCGCCTGACGCTGGCGCCGGTGCATCTGCCGCCGCTGCTCGAGCAGGCCCTCGAGCTCTACGCGCACCGGATCGAGGCCCGGCGAATCCGGGTCCACCGGAGCTGGACGGTCGGCGTGCCGCCCGTCCCCGGCGACGCCGAGCATCTCTATCAGGCCTTCCTGAACCTGATCGCGAACGCCATCGAGGCCATGGAGGGCGAGGAGGCCGGCACGCTCTCGATCCGCCTGGGCTGGCCGCAGGACGGCGAGCCGGTCGCCGGCGCCGCGCTCCACGACCGGCTGATCGTGGAGATCGCCGACACCGGAAGCGGGATCAAGCCGGGGGAGACCTCGAGCGTCTTCGACCCGTTCTTCACGACGAAGCCGGGGGGCACCGGGCTCGGGCTCGCCATCGCGCACAAGATCATCGAGGACCACGGCGGCACGGTGGCGTTCCACACCGTGCCCGGCCACGGGACGGTGTTCACCGTGGCGCTGCCCCTCCGGGTCGGGCGGAGAGCCGACTGGCGGGTGTCCAGCGAATGGCGACTCGGCAGCCAGGTGCCGTGATGCGCGGGACGGGGTTTCCCCGTCCCGCCGGCGGAGAGCGAGGGGCGGGTTACTTGAGCCGCTTGTAGCGGAGGCGGTGAGGCCGATCGGCCTCGGCGCCGAGGCGCTTCTTCCGGTCGGCTTCGTAGTCGACGTAGCTGCCCTCGGACCAGATGACGCGACCCTCGTCCTCGAAGGCGAGGATGTGCGTCGCGATGCGGTCCAGGAACCAGCGGTCGTGGCTGATCACCGCCACGCAGCCCACGAAGCCAAGGAGCGCCTCCTCGAGCGCGCGGAGCGTGTCGACGTCGAGGTCGTTCGTCGGCTCGTCGAGCAGCAGGAGGTTGCCGCCGCGCTTCAGGAGCTTCGCCAGGTGGACGCGGTTCCGCTCGCCCCCGGAGAGGTCGGCGACGCGCTTCTGCTGGTCGGCGCCCTTCAGGTTGAACGAGGCGACGTAGCTCCGTGAATTGAGCTGCCGCTTGCCGAGGACCAGCATGTCGGCGCCGTCCGAGATCTCCTCCCAGACGGTTTTCCGGGCGTCGAGCGCGTCGCGGCTCTGGTCCACGTAGGCGGGCACTACTGTCTCGCCGACGCGGATCGCGCCCCCATCGGGCTTCTCCTCCCCGAGGATCATCCGGAACAGCGTCGTCTTTCCCGCGCCGTTGGGACCGACGACGCCGACGATGGCGCCGCGCGGGATCGCGAACGAGAGGTCGTCGATCAGGAGCCGGTCGCCGTACCCCTTTGTCAGGTGGTCCGCCGCCACGACGACGTCGCCGAGCCGGGGGCCCGGGGGGATGACGATCTCGATGTCGTCGGTCCGCCGCTCGACCTCCTGCTGGAGCAGGCTCTCGTACGCCGTGACGCGGGCCTTGCTCTTGGCCTGACGCGCGCGGGGCGCCATCCGGATCCACTCCAGCTCGCGCTCGAGGGTTCGCTGGCGGCTGGCCTCCGCCTTCTCCTCGCGCGCGAGACGCTCCTGCTTCTGCTCGAGCCACGACGAGTAGTTCCCCTGCCAGGGAATGCCGTAGCCGCGGTCCAGCTCGAGGATCCACCCGGCGACGTTGTCGAGGAAGTAGCGGTCGTGGGTGACCGCGACGACCGTGCCCGGGTACTCCTGGAGAAAACGCTCGAGCCACGCCACCGACTCCGCGTCGAGGTGGTTGGTCGGCTCGTCCAGAAGCAGCATGTCCGGCCGCTCGAGCAGCAGGCGGCAGAGGGCGACCCGGCGCGCCTCGCCCCCGGAGAGCGTGCGCACTTCCTGATCGCCTGGCGGGACGCGGAGCGCGTCCATCGCCATCTCGACCGTCCGATCGAGCTCCCAGCCGGACACGGCCTCGATGGCGTCCTGGAGCCGCGCCTGCTCGGCCAGGAGCTTCTCCATCTCGGCGTCCGACATCGGCTCGGCGAAGCGCGCGCTGACGTCCTCGAAGCGCCGGAGGAGGTCCCGGGTCGTCGCGACCCCCTCTTCGATGTTGCCGAGGACGGTCTTGGCCGGGTCCAGCCGCGGCTCCTGCGGGAGATAGCCGATCCGGACGCCGTCGGCCGGGCGGGCCTCGCCCAGGAAGTCCGGATCGACGCCGGCCATGATGCGGAGCAGCGTGGACTTCCCGGCGCCGTTGGCGCCCAGCACCCCGATCTTCGCGCCGGGGAAGAACGCCAGGTTGATGCCGCGGAGGATCTCGCGCTTCGGAGGCACGACCTTGCGGAGATCGTGCATGGTGAAGATGTACTGGGGAGGCATGGCGTTCCGTATGATACAGCACCTCGTCGAAGTGAGGCCGTGGATCGATCAGTTCACCGCTGGACCGCCGGCACCCACGCGGTGGTGCGCCCGGCGATCGTGTCCCACCGGATGGGCTCGCCCCGGCTCGTGATGCCCGGCCGGCGATCCCAGCGCCGATGGAAGAGCCACGACCGTGGGAACCGCTCGCCATCCGCGCGGAGGCGAACCGCCGCGCCGACGACGGCGCGGAGCCGGAGGCGCAGACGGTCGAGCTCGGAGTCCGTCAGCGAGCGGACCGGGCGCCGCGGCGCGATCCGCGCCTGGTAGAGCGCCTCGTCGGCGATCCAGTTCCCGACGCCCGCGGCGAACGACTGGTCGAGGAGGAGCGCCTTCACCGGCGCCACGCGCGCCCGCGCGAGGGCCCGGAAGCGGACGGGCGTCGGCAGGCCCCGGAGCGCGTCGAAGCCGAGGCCGGCGACGGGCGGCTCGCGGCTGGGATCGCGCCGCAGCCGGATCCGGCCGAGCCGGCGCCCGTCGGCGATGGCCAGGGCGCCACCGTCGTCGAACTCGAGGACGAGCCGCGTGAACCGGGGCGGCCATCCAGAGTCGGCCCGCGCACGGCTGGATCGGAGCCGCACGGTCCCGCGACGGGTCGTGGCGAGGCCGCCGGCCATGCCGAAGTGAACGCAGAGCCAGGGCCGGCGGTCGAGCTCGAACCAGAAGTGCTTGCCGTGACGCCGCACGGCACGGACCCGGCGGCCGATGAGCGCCCGCCGGATCCCCGCCGGCGTCCGCCCCTCGAAGACGATCGGGTCGTCCGTCACGTCGACGCCGACGATTCGACGCCCGATCGCGATGGCCGCGGCGGCCCGGCGCGCGGTCTCGACTTCCGGCAGCTCGGGCATGCGTCAGCTCCTCGCAGGCGTCGAGGGGATCATCCCTTGGCGACGAGGCAGAACAGCGCCAGGGCGACGACCGCCACGCTCAGCAGGCCGACGGCGAGGACATAGATGGCCGCGTAGGAGCCCGTCCAGTCGTGGATCGCGCCTGCGAACAAGGGGCCGAGCGCGGAGCCGAGGCTGTTGCCCATCCCGAGCAGACCGAAGACGACCCCGTACTGGGCGGGCGACGCGATGCGCCCGACCAGGACGGAGCCGATCGTGGCCCTCGAGCCCATCGGGAGGAAGAGGAACAACACGTAGCCGTACGCCAGGATCGGGACCGACCACGCTTCCAGTCCCAGGAGGCAGGCGAGGCCCAGGAACGTGAAGCCGAAGGACACGAACCCCGCCACCGGGGCGCCCACCCGGTCGGCCATGAGACCGAACAGCACGCGGCCGCTCGCGGCCAGCAGCCCGCCGATCCCGAGCAGGGCGGAGGATCGGTCCGCCGAGAAGCCGCGCTCCGTCAGGTACAGCGTGTGCTGCGTCGTCGCGAGCGCCCCGAACAACGGCGGCATCATGAGGACCACGAGGAGCAGCCAGAACGGCGCGGAGCGGACGACGGCCCGCACGGTCCGCGCGTCGCGAGCGGGCTGGACGGCCGCGACGTGGAGCGTGGCCGGCAGCGCCCACCACGCCAGGGGTATCAGCGCGGCGACCAGCACCACGTAGCCGGCGAGGGCCGCCCGCCAGCCGAAGTGCGTGATCGCCCACTGGCAGGGCGGCGCCAGGCCATAGCCGGCCATCGCGCCCGAGAACGCGATTCCCATCGCCACCCCACGCCGGCGGACGTAGACGTCGGCGAGCAGCGCCGCCTGGGCCACCATCCCCGTCAACCCCACGCCGATCCCGACGCCGATCCCGACCGACAGGGTGAAGATCGTGAGGGAGGGGGCCACGGTGCCCAGGCCGAATCCGATCGTCGCGGCCAGGAGTCCCAGGATGACGATCACGCGTGGGTCGAGCCGTGTGACCGCCCACCCGGCAAAGGGACCGAGCAGGACGCCGCCGAACCATATCAGCGTGATGGTGGAGGCGGTGGCCGCCCGGGACCCGCCGAACTCGGCGAGGAGCGGGGGGAAGAACACGGGGAACGTGTTGGTGATCCCCGTCACGAGCAGCAAGCAGGCGAACGCCAGCAGGAGGCGCCCGCTGGCGAGGCTCTCGTCGCGGCCGGTCACGTGCCGATGATCACGTAGCGCGTGGCCGCGGCCGCCGCGCCGCCGAGCGCGCTGGAGAGAACGGCGGCCAGGACGCCGGCCCGCTCGGTCACCTCATCAGCACCATCTGTGTCTGGATGGTGAGCGAGAGCAGCCGTCCCCCCGCCTCGGTGACTCGCGTCTGCCAGACCATCGTTCTCCGGCCCCGGTGGAGACACGTCGCTTCCGCCTGCAACGGGCCGTTCCGGCCGGCGGCGAGAAAATTGGTCTTGGACTCGAGGGTGGCGGTGGTGGCGCCTTCCGGCAGGCCGAGAAAGGTCGCGGCCGCCCCCACCGTATCCGCCAGCGCCATCAGCACGCCGCCGTGAACGGCGCCGCCGACGGTCTTCAGCGCGTCCCGCACCGGGAGCTCCGCGACGACTCGATCCGGGTCGACCTCGACGAACCGGATCCCCAGGAACTCGGCCAGGGTGCCCCGGTGGAGCGCGGCAAGGGCGTCGGGGTCGAGGCGAGGGCCGTCGGGCCGGGGGCTCACTGAGTCCATGGCAATCTCCTCCAAGGCACGCTTCACCCCGCGCGCCGGTGCGGGCCTCCGCAATCCGGGAGACGATGACGGAGGCTCTTGGGCTGGTTCACCCCTGGCGGCGGCTCGCCGGGAGCGTCGAAGAACGGGGCGG
The DNA here is from genome assembly GCA_044867785.1 of Candidatus Rokuibacteriota bacterium. Taxonomy (GTDB): domain Bacteria; phylum Methylomirabilota; class Methylomirabilia; order Rokubacteriales; family DASRDR01; genus DASRDR01. The sequence goes on from JBIOVM010000100.1 coordinate 31,383, forward strand.
CCCCGACGTCTCGCGCGCGGCGGCCGGGCGCTGATTCGGAGCCGGGGCCGGTCCGGCCCGGTCAGCTCGCCATGACCGCGGTCCAGGCGCCCCCGTCACGCGCGGACCGGGTCGCGGCCAGCGCGATGCGAAGCGCCATGAGCCCGTCGTGCCCGGTCGGGGTCACGGGCTTTCCGGCGCGCACCGCCTCCACGAAGGCATGAAGCTCCGCCGTGTAGGCCTGCGCGAAGCGCTCCGGGAAATACGGAACGTAGTCGTGATGCGCGCCCTCGCCGTTGTAGCGCGTGATCGGCGTGTGGCGCTCGTATCCCACCTTGAGGCCGCCGTGGTCTCCCAGGAGCTCGGTCTGGATGTCGTATCCGTACCCCGACTGCCGCGAGTTGACGATCGAGCCGAGGGCTCCCGACTCGAACCGGAGCGCCAGCACCGTGGTATCCCAGTCGTCTGCCGCCCGAAACGCCCCGGCCTGGGGCCCGAGCGCGGTCCCGACCGCCGACACGCTCTCCACCTCGGAGCCCGTGAGGAACCGGGCGACGTCGAGGTCGTGGATCGTCATGTCCACGAACTGCCCGCCGCACGTCGGGATGTAGTGAGGCGGCGGAGGGTACGGGTCGAAGCTCACCGAGCGGAGGAGGTGGACCTTCCCGATCTCGCCGCCGGCGATGCGGCGTCGCGCCTCGGCAAACCCGCTGTCGAACCGGCGCTGGAAGCCGATCTGGAGCGGCACCCCGCACTCCTTCACCACGGCCAGCGCCCGCTCCGTCGAGGGGATGTCCAGCGCGATCGGCTTCTCGCAGAAGATCGCCTTCCCCGCGCGGGCCGCCGCCTCGATCTGGCTCGCGTGGGCCCCCGTCGGCGTGACGATGACGACGGCCTCCACCTCCCGGTCGAGGATCGCCTCGCGCGGATCCGCCACCGGCCGCGCGCCGTAGCGCGCGCCCAGCTCGCGTGCCGCGGGCGCCGGGTCGGCGACGACGGCCAGGTGCACGTCCGGAAGGCTCGCCAGGGTCCGTGCATGGGCGGCGCCGAGCCGCCCCGCGCCCAAGAGCGCGATGCCGAGCCGGCCGGGCGCCATCAGCGCACCTTCCCGCGGGCGGCGACCGGCCAGACGACCTCGACCTGTTCCCCCCGGACGCCCACGACCTCGTCGACCATGTTGCTCACGACGCAGCAGTGGTTCGGCACGATGTTCACCACCTCGCCGACCCGAGGACGCTCGGGGCACCGGCTGAGGTCCACCACGCCGTGCTCCTCCGAGAGCGAGGTGATCGCCGCCTCGGGATACTCGAGGACGTGCCCGTGGCCGGGCGTCCCGTACTGGTCCGACGTCACGACCTTCGTGCCGCAGTCGACGACCGCTCGAGTGTCGTTGGGCCGGCTGACGACCGTCGCGCGCACGCGCATCGCGCAGTTGGCCCAGGTCGCGGTGCCGGAGCGGACGACCATGACGTCGTTGTAGACGCAGGTGCCGGCTCGGTGCTCGGTCAGCATCGGGAAGCGGTCGACGCTGAAGAGCTGAGGCGTGCCGCCGCCCGAGATCATCGGCACCGGGATGCCGGCCCGCTTGAACAGCTCGAGCGCCCGCTCGAAGTAGAGCCGCGTGTCGGGGTCGCGGTTCGGGAACGTCATCAGGCCCTGGAAGTCCATCCGGGGGAGCTTCATGGTCGTCTGGGCCAGCTCGAGCGCGGCCTCCGGGGTCTGCACCCCGTTCCGCGCGCCTCCCGTGTCGCACTCCACGAGGAAGCGGACGTCCTGGCCGCTCCGAACGCCGGCCTCCGACAGGCCGCGCGCGACCACCTCGTTGTCGAGGACCACGGTGAGGCGCTCGACCCGGCGCGCGACCGCCATCAGGCGATCCAGCTTCTGGCGACCGAGGATGTTGTAGGTGAGCAGGACGTCGGGCGTCACGCCGTGGTCGGCGAACGTCTCGACCTCGCCGACTTTCTGGCACACGATGCCGCTCGCCCCGGCCTCGAGCTGGAGGCGAGCGATCGCCGGAACCTTGTGCGTCTTGACGTGCGGGCGGTTCCCGATCCCGTGCCGGTCGAGGTGCGCCTGTACGCGACGGATGTTGTCCTCCATCACGTCGAGGTGGATCGTGACTACCGGAGTGTCGAGGTCCTGGACCCGCATGCGCGTCCTCCCGGGGCGTTCCGGCCGAGTAGTGGTGTCCGTCGGTCGCCGCTCTGTCCCGCGGTCGGCCGAGCCCCTAGCATGCGACCGTGCGCCTTTGCCAGCAAGAGGCGTCGCGCCAACGGATCGCGGAGTTCGGCGGCGCCGCGCTTGACACCCGGGGTGGGTCCGACCAGCATGGGGGCGGCACGCACTCGCCGGAGGCGGAGGGGCGCAATGGGAAAGACGGTGGTGCGGTTCCGTACGCTGGCGCTCGTCGTGGGCATCGTGGCGGCCGCTGCGAGCCCGGGCACCGCGGCTGACCGGATGGCCCGGAGTGCCGTCGACGTCCACGAGCTCTACGGGCAGCTGAGCCCCGGGATGTCCCTCCGGGAGGTGGCGGGCCTGGCCGGCGGCCAGCTGGCGACGGCGCGAGAGTCCGTCACGACGTGGATCGTGTGGAGCCCCTTGCCCGGCGGCGACGGGACGGCGGTGCTGCGCGCCGCCTTCCAGTCCGGCCGTCTCGTTCGGCTCGAGTACGAGTCGTTCGGCGCCGAGTATCGCCGGCTCGTCAAGGGCGCGGACGCCTCGGTCGAGATCGCCGGCGACGAGCTGGCGCGGATCTGGCGCCAGACCTGGCGGGTCGAGCAGGCGGCCGAGAGCTGCCAGGACGCCCTGGAGGCCTACCACCGGGTGATGCTGGGCGCGCAGGAGCGCCTCACACCCGAGCAGCAGCAGGCGTGGGCGCGGGCCCTCCTGTTGCGCCGCGCGGCGGAAGAGCGGCTCCTGTCGACGGCTCGTTGAGGGGCGGACCCGGCCATGAAGATCGCGAGCGTCCGTCTCCATCTCGTCGAGTGCCGGCTCCCCGAGCCGCAAGGCAACGCGAGCCGGTTCTTCGACCGGCGCGCCGCCCTCCTGGTCGAGGTGCGCAGCGACGACGGCCTCGGCGGCTGGGGGGAGACCTGGCATTCGCCGCCGGCCGCCTGGACCATCATCGAGACCGCGCTG